>JAGVAP010000013.1 GCA_020060215.1 Deltaproteobacteria bacterium
GGGCGTCCAGGCCCAGACCATCTCGAACGTGTACATGGCCATGGAGAACGACCTGACCATCATTCCGGTGATCAACAAGATCGATCTCCCCTCCGCGGACGTCGAAAAGGCCAGGGAGCAGATCGAGAACGAGCTGGGGCTCGATGGGGACCAGATCCTGCTCTGCTCAGCCAAGGAAGGGGTGGGGATCGAGGAGGTGTTCGAGGCCATCGTAAAGCGGATCCCCCCTCCCCCCGGCAGCCGGGACGAACCGCTCACCGCCCTCACCTTCGATGCCCACTATGACCCCTTCCGCGGGGTCATCATCAGCTGCCGCGTCTTCTCGGGCGCGCTGAGACCCGGAGAGGTCATCCGTTTCATGTCGAACAACGCGGTGTACAAGGTGGAGGAGGTGGGGATCTTTCAATTGGGCAGGATGCAGCGGCCGGAACTCGCCGCGGGCTCCGTGGGCTATATCATCTCCGGGATCAAGACGGTGAGCGACACCAGGGTCGGGGATACCATCACCCTGGACGCGAAGCCGGCAGAGGCGCCGCTCCCCGGGTTCAAGGAGGCCAAGCCCATGGTCTTCTCGTCCCTCTACCCCATCTCCTCGGAGGACTACCCGAGCCTTACGGAGGCCCTGGAAAAATTCAAGCTGAACGATGCCTCTCTCGTTTACCAGAAGGACTCGTCCATAGCCCTCGGACAGGGGTACCGGTGCGGGTTCCTGGGCCTCCTGCACCTGGAGATCGTCCAGGGCAGGCTCGAGCGCGAGTACGATCAGAGCTTTGTCATGACCGTTCCGAGCGTCGAGTACCGGTTCACCCTGGATGACGGAAGGACCGTCACGGTGGACAACCCCCAGTACTACCCGGACCCGATATCGATCGTGGGGTCGGCCGAACCTTTCATCAGGGCCGCCATCTTCACGCCCGACCGTTACATGGGCGCGATCATGAAGCTCTGCATCGAACGGAGGGGGGTCAACTCCCGGGTTCATTATCCTACGCCCGGCCGGCTGGAGATCACCATCGAGATGCCCCTGGCCGAGGTGATCGTCGATTTCTACGACAAGCTCAAGACCATCACGCAGGGATACGGGTCCCTGGACTACGAGTTCCTGGATTACCGGGAGAGCGACCTGGTGAAGCTGGACATCCTCGTGAACGGGGAAAAGGTCGATGCGCTCTCCGTCATCGTTCACCGAGAGCGTGCCCGCACTCTTGCGGTGCAGGTCTGCGACCGGCTCCAGCAGGAGATCCCGCGCCACCAGTTCAAGATCGCCATCCAGGGCGCCATCGGCGGGAAGATCATCTCCCGATCCACCGTCTCCCCTTTCCGGAAGGACGTGACCTCGAAATGCTACGGCGGGGACATCACGCGAAAACGAAAGCTCCTCGAAAAGCAGAAGAAAGGCAAGAAGCGGATGAAGATGGTGGGCTCCGTCATGATCCCCCAGAGCGCTTTCGTCGCGGTGCTGAAATCGGAAAATGAATAGCCCCGATAAAGCAGGACTCTATGTCCATGTCCCCTTCTGCCTCTCGAAGTGCCCGTACTGCGACTTCTATTCGGTCCCTTCCCTGGATCTTGTCCCTGATTGGAAGGAGGCGTTGTTCAAAGAGCTCGCCCTCCACAACGGGGGGTGTCCGGAGTTCGATTCCCTCTACCTGGGAGGCGGCACCCCGAGCGCGCTCGACGGGCCCCAGCTGGCCGACCTTGTCGGGAGACTGTTCCGGGACCTCCGTTTCACCCCGGACGCGGAGATCACCATCGAGGCGAACCCGGACGATATCACGCGGGAGAAACTCCGGCTGTACCGGGGGCTGGGGGTGAACCGGATCAGTCTCGGGGTGCAGTCCCTTCGAGAGGACGAGCTCCGGCTGCTGGGGCGCCGGCACACGGCCGAGCAGGCCGAATCCGCCCTCGGCATGATCAGGGAGTGCGGCTTCACGAACCTGAGCGTGGACCTGATGTACGGCCTTCCCGGCCAGGCCCCTGCCGAGTGGATGGCAACCCTGGAGCGGGCGATCGGGCACCGGCCTGAGCACCTCTCCTGCTATCAGCTGACCTTCCACGCCAACACGGACTTCGGCCGGATGCTCGCCCAGGGGAAGATCACCGAAAAGGGGGAGGAGGATCAGAGGACTTTTTTCATGAAGACCGCCGAGACCCTGCAGGCGAGCGGGTATATCCACTACGAGATCTCCAACTTCGCCAAGGATGAGGAGAGCGTCGCGCGACACAACGGCAAGTACTGGCGCCGCGTCCCCTATCTTGGGCTGGGCCCCGGCGCGCACTCCTTCCGGGGGGAAACCCGGTGGTGGAACGCAAGCTCCGTCTCCCGATACTGCGAGATGCTGAAGACCGGGACCCTCCCGATCGAGGGAAGCGAGAGGCTCACGGAGGAGCAGCAGAGGCTGGAGTCTCTGAGCCTGGGGCTGAGGACGCGCGAGGGGGTCGATCTCTCCCTCCTGCGAACCCGGCCCGGATCCGACAAGACCCTCTCCCGATTGGAATGCGAGGGGCTGGTGGAGGTGTGCGAAGGACGGGTCGTGCCCACGACCGAGGGGTATGCGGTGGCCGACAGCCTGCCGCTGCTCTTCATGTAGCGGCAGAAAAGAGGTTGCATGGGAGCCGTGTACCGCCGATGGATTTCCGGTTCCGGACGACTCGCAGAGCCGGGGGACACAGACCGGAATGTATGGAACAGTGGAGTATTGGGGAAGAACAACTGCCAAGCCTTGCAACCCCGATTGAAGTGGTTACATTACCCGGTCCGGGGTGAAACCCCGCGACCGTGAGACAGAGACGAACCATGACCGATATGATCCGTAACGAGAAGATTCGAAACATTGCCATCATCGCCCATGTGGACCACGGCAAGACGACCCTCGTCGACGCCATGTTCCGCCAGAGCGGCCTTTTCAGGGCCAACCAGGAGGTCGATGATCGTCTCATGGACACCCTGGACCTGGAGAGGGAGCGCGGGATCACCATTGCAGCCAAGAACTGCTCGATCATGTGGAAGGGGATCCGCGTCAACATCGTGGACACCCCCGGACATGCGGACTTCGGAGGGGAAGTCGAGCGGGCCCTCTCCATGGTGGACGGGGCGGTGCTCCTGGTGGATGCCTCCGAAGGCCCCCTGCCCCAGACCCGGTTCGTGCTCCGGAAGGCCCTGGAAGCGAGGCTGAAGATCATCGTGGTGATCAACAAGATCGACCGACAGGACGCCCGCCCCGGCGAGGTGCTCGACGAGATCTACGACATGCTCATCGACCTCGGTGCCACCGATGACCAGCTCGAGTTTCCCCTCCTCTACGCGGTGGGCCGGGACGGGGTAGCGATGAAGGGCCCGGAAGAGCATGCCGAGAATCTCCAACCCCTGATGGAGACGATCATCGGAGAGATCCCGGGCCCGTCCCATGACCCCGAAGCCCCCTTCCAGATGCTCGTGTCCGACCTGGGCTATTCGGACTATGTGGGGCGGCTGGTCATCGGCAAGGTCTTCAACGGGACGGCCCGTGCCAGGGAGAGTCTCGTCCGCATAGGGGAGAGCGGCGAGGCCGCTCCCCTGAAGGTGACCAAGCTCCAGATCTACGAGGGCATGGCCCTGAAGGATGTCGAAGAGGTCCGCGCCGGAGATATCGCGGTGCTCTCCGGCATCGATGAGGTCAGGATCGGCGACACGATCTCGAACGCGCAGAACCGCAATGCCCTCCCGCGCATACGCGTAGATGAACCCACGGTCTCCATGGCCTTTACGATCAACGACTCCCCCCTGGGAGGAAAAGAGGGGAAGTACGTGCAGTCGAGCCGGATCCGCGACCGCCTCAGGAAGGAGGCGCTCCTCAATGTGGCCGTCCAGGTGGAGGAGAGCGGGGAAAAGGACAGCATCAAGGTGAAAGGGAGGGGAGAGTTTCAGCTGGCCATCCTCATCGAGACCATGCGAAGGGAGGGATACGAATTCTGCGTCGGCCGCCCCGAGGTGATCTACCGGCATGAAAACGGCAGGAAGCTCGAGCCGATCGAGTGCCTCCTCATCGACTGCGAAGAGCGTTTCCTCGGTATCGTGACCGAAAAGCTCTCGCTCCGTAAGGGGAAGATGGTCAACCTGGTGAATAACGGCAACGGCAGGGTGAGGATCGAGTTCTCCGTGCCGGGCCGCACCCTCATCGGTTACCGGGACGAGTTCCTCACGGACACCCGCGGCACCGGGATCATGCATTCCATGTTCGACGGCTACGACGAGTTCAGGGGCGAATGTCCCAGCCGCTTCACAGGATCGATCGTGGCCGACCGCTCGGGGAAGGCCGTGGCCTATGCCCTCTACAACCTGGAGCCCAGAGGCCGCCTGTTCGTGGTGCCCGGAGACCCGGTCTACGAAGGGATGATCATAGGGGAGCACAACCGCTCCAACGACATCGACGTGAACGCCTGCAAGGAGAAGAAGCTGACCAACATCCGCGCGGCCGGCAAGGATGACAACGTCCTTCTCACCCCGATCAGACCCATGACCCTGGAGCAGGCGGTCAGCTTTATCCGTGAGGACGAACTGCTGGAAGTGACCCCGCTTTCCGTGCGTATGCGAAAGGCCCTTCTCCCGGCCCAGAAGCGCCACAACGCCACACGTCTCACCCGCAAGGAAGCCGCGTAATCAAATCTCGATGGTGTCAGTGAACTACACCGGCAGAGGGGGATGGCCCCCGAGGGGGCTTATGCCCAGTGCTATGAATAAGCTCGAAATCCGAAGCACGAATTCCGAAAACCATTTTAAAATCACCAAAACACAAATGACCAAGACAATGAAAAACATGCGTTTCCGCTCCTTTTTTGGTTTCACCCCATTTGAAAATTCGAATCTGAATTCGTTTGTTTCGAATTTCGAGATTCGAGATTCGGATTTTCAGGCCATGATTTTCACCCGGGTCCCTCCACAGAGGCGGAGGGTTTAGCGATACCAAGCCGTACGCGGCTGTGAACCTCACCCAAGGGAGTCTTATGCGCCCTCAAGTAGCGAAAGAAATCATCTCCTATTGCTCAAGCTGCAAGAGAGATGTCATGCATACCATCGTGGCCATGAACGAGGACCGGATCGTCCGGGTCCTCTGCAGGAGCTGCAAGAAAGAACATGCGTTCAGGCACTCCCCTGACAGGAGCTCCCCGCCCGGAAGAAAACCTCCCGCCGGAAGGAGCGCGCCGGCGAAAACCCTGTCCGATGCCGAGGAGTGGAGGATGGAGATGGGCAGGCTCAGGGGTTCTTCAGCCAAACCTTACGCCCTGGACGGCCAGTTCGAGGAAGGACAGAAGGTCGTTCATCGGACGTTCGGGACCGGTGTGGTGAAACGGCTGATCTCCGGCGACAAGATGGAGGTCCTTTTCGAAGAGGGCCCAAAGGTGCTGGTGCGCGGCAGGGCCAAGCCCCGGTAGCTTTCATGTGTGCTGGAAGTCCTGGCCCTCTGGACCAGGACCAGAGATCATGGGCTCACGCTACAAAGCCTTCCCTTGGCGCCCTCATCACCCCCCCGTTTCCATCAGTCCGGTATTGCCTCTTTTCCTTCGCACGCTCCGGCCTCTTATCGTTCCCACGCTCCAGCGTGGGAACGCAGAGGTCCAGGACGCTCCCGCGTCCGGATTTCTGCGCCTGACCGCCCCGTTGCTCCTGTATACATAAATACCTTCTCCCGCGCTTCTGAATACATCCCTCCTCCTATTCTCTTTTACTACTTCCAACCTACACTTGTATGAAACTCCACTCCCTGCAGGAGCTTGCTCCTGCAGATCTCTTGTCCTTCATTCGATGTTCGATGTTCGTCTTGAAACTTCGTCAAGTTGGACCGGGACACCCGACAGGAGGTGAGCAAGAGACCGACCGCTTTTCACTTTCTTCTGATTGAAAGCGCGATGGGAACTCCGAAGTCCTGGCTCTTTGCAGCCGCGGACCGCTGAGACTGTGTACGGACCTGGTGGATGCAACCGTCTACGGATTCAGGCAACGCAAGGATCGGTAAGAGAGAGGAAGAAAATGAAAAGGATATTGCTGCTTCTGGCCCTGGCAGGCCCCGCCCTGGCAGTGGTCATCCATTTGCTGGCGGGCGCCGGCGAGTTTCAACCCGAGATCGGATTGCCCCCCATGGGGCAGAATGTGGAGGAGGGAGGTGCCCTCCCCGAAGGACAATGGGCGGCGAACGGGGGCCGGGTGGGAGAGGCCTCTCCGCCCCCTCCGGGGACCGCATCCCCGCCCATGTCCTGGCCGCTCGAACCGGACCCGCTTCTTCAGCATCCGTATGTGTATGCCCGGCCCGTCGCATCGGAGGCGCAGGATGGACCGTTCATGGTCGCCGGCTTCGACATGGCGGGGATGGATGGAAGTTCGTTCCCTCCGGCGGGAGGATATTCATCTCCCCTCGGCGGAGGATATTCATCTCCGGGCTGGGGGGGAGGACTCTTCGCGCCGTCCGGTGACACACCGGAGGTCCTGCCGCTCCTTATCCCGGACTCCGACTCGGTCGACCCGCCGTCCCCCCCCGTTGTTCTTACGGCGGAGAACCCTGTCTCGATTCCCGAGCCCGGGACCCTGCTCCTACTGGGGGCCGGCCTCGCAGGCCTGATATGGATCGGGAAGAGGCTGGAACGGTAGAATCAGGGAATCCCCTATTGATTATCCTCTGCGGACGGCCATAATAATTGGGCGGCTCCTACGAGAAGGCTCGCCGGAACGCCAGGAAACCGTAAGACCAATTCCCAACCGACCGACAAGGCTGCGTTTCGATGGATACCACCGGTAAACTGGTGGTGGTATGGGAGGCCTCCCTGGAAGGGGGTCTCACACCAGCCCCCCTGTCGTTCAAAGGAGGTCAGATCCAATCGCGGGGTAAATTATGGTGGTTTTCTTGGTTTCCTGTAGGAGCAGGATCCTGCTTGCGGTTTTCCCCCGATCCAAAGAATCGCAAGCAGGAGCTTGCTCCTACAAGAATAGAGCTCCAACGATATTCATTCCTATTGAAGCTCATCCGCCGTTCTTGGTTCGTCGTGAGGGTTCCCCTTTGATCCATTTGGCGCTCCATTCCAGAAACATTTTTTTGTTCTCAGTACTGATCACCGGCACAGCCATTGTTCATATCGCTGGCATGCCAGTGGATGACTCCTTCATTTAGGGGGCTGAGCCGTTCTCGTAACGGGAGGCGAGCATCGCTCTGGGCCTCCCATCTCAACGACCGGAGAGGACATGGGCAGCAGGGGACACCCCGTCCCTCAATCGACGAACGTCGGACACGAACGAATGCCGGTTCCATTCTGGCGAAGGGTGAGGACCGGGATCAGGGGCAGGATCCTTTTCCTGATGCTGCTCATCCTCCTGCCTGCCTTCACGATCCAGGCCTACTTCTTCTACGACCGGTACCAGTTCGCGAAAGCGCAAGAATTCCAGGCCAACCGGGAAGTCGCACACATGGTGGCGGGAGGTTTCGAGTCGTTCATACAGGAGGTCCACCTGCAGGAGCTTGCGATCGGCATTTCGCTGAGCGCTTCCCCTCCCCTTTCAACGCGAGACGTGAACCGTCTCCTGCTGGAGAGTGACCAGGACTATCCTTCCATTCAGAGCTTCAGTTGGGCCGGCGTGGATGGCCGGATCGAGGTCTCCAGCACTTCCTGGGCTGTGGGTAAGGATATTTCCCCGGACCCTTATTTTCGAGAGATGGTCTCGGGGCGGGAATGGGTGGTGAGCGATGTGTTCCGCAGCACGGTCACGGGTGAGCCCGTCTTCGTCATTGGTCGCGCGATTCGAGGGGAACAGGGGAATTTCCTCGGCGCGGTCCTCGCAGAGGTCCTGGCCGACCGCCTGGATGGGGTGCTTGCGGTTCGCCGCCCCGGACACGGCAGCATCAGTCTCGTCGACAGCTCCGGAAGGCTTGTCTACCGCCACCCGCCGGCCGTGATCACGTGGGACCAGCGAGACTGGAAAGCTTCGTTGCCGTCCATCCGGGAGATGTACCACCAGGAATATGCCGGCGTGCTGATCCCCCCCTATGATTCCCATCACCGGATCATGGTGACCAAGCCCATCCAGTCCATCGGGTGGTTCGCGGTCGCGTGCAGCAGGGAGGACGAGGCCATGCGTCCGGTCATCGGGAGCCTGACCCGTGAAGGCATCCTGTTCCTGGTGGTCGCGCTCACCTCCTTTCTGGCCGCCCTTGTCCTGTCCCGCAGCATCTCCGGCCCGATCAAGGGGCTCCAGAGACATGCCGCCTCCCTCTCTCGCGGAGACCTGGAGACCCGGGTACCCCTGAGGGGCCCCTCGGAGTTACAGGACCTTGCCGCCGTCTTCAACCAGATGGCCGGCCAGATCCGTACGTGGACCGAAAAGGCGGAGCAACGGGCCGTAGAGGCCGAGGAAGAAAAAAGGGTTCTGGACGCGTTGATGGAGCACGTGCCCGAGGGAATCGCCATAGCCGACGCTCCGGACGTGAGGATTCGCCGAATGAGCCGGTACGGCCGTTACGAGGCCGGAGAGATCCCTGAGATCACGGAAAAGGCTCCTCTGTCGCACTACTTTCGGAAGGGCTCGATCCTGCACCTGGACGGGAAGACCGCATTGGACTCCGATGAGCTGCCCCTTGCAAGGGCCGTCAAAAAGGGTGAAGTGACGAACGACCTGGAACTGATCCTGCGAAGGCGGGACGGCTCGGAATCCGTACTCCTCTGCAATGCGGGTCCCATTCGAAACTCGGAGGGACAGGTGACCGGAGGAGTCGTTGCCTGGCGGGACATCACCGAGCGAAAAAGGATGGAGGACGACCTTCGCTCTTCCCGCGATGAGCTGGAGCAGCGCGTCAGGCAGCGGACGGCGGAGCTCGAGCGGGCCAATGAGGCCCTGCGATCCGAAATCCGGATGAGGGAAAGGGCTGAATCCGACCTGGAGGTCCATGCGGCAAAGCTCGAACTCAGCAACAGGGAGATGCAGGATTTCGTCTTTGTCGCCTCCCACGACCTTCAGGAACCCGCTCGCAAGCTGCAGACCCTGGCCGATGTCTTCTCTCTGAAGTGCCGGGATTCCCTTTCCGATGAATGCCTCGATTATGTGGACCGGATCCGTATGGCCGCGAAGCGGATGCAGGACCTCCTCTCCTCTCTGCTGGCCTACTCCCACATCGCAACCAAGCCCGAGCAGTTCATTCAAGTGGACCTGACCGAGGCGGCACGCGATGCGATTTCCTCCCTCGAGGAATACGCGGCGCAAAAGGGAGGGACCATAGAGGTGGGAGAGCTTCCTGTGATGGAGGGGGACCGTTTACAGATGGTCCGGCTCTTTCAGGACATTGTTCACAATGCGCTGAAGTTCCACAGAGAGGGCGTGCCGCCGGAGGTGAAGATCCAATCCGGTTATGTCGAAGGGATGTTTGGTCCGGGCGGTTATGCGATCTCTGTGCAGGATAACGGCATCGGCTTCGAAGAGAGGTACCGGGACCGCATCTTCCTGCCGTTCGAGCGCCTCCACGGAAGGGAGCCGTACGAGGGCGTCGGTATGGGGCTCACGATCTGCAGGAAGATCGTGGAGCGGCACAACGGCTCCATCCGTGTAAAGAGTTCACCCGGGAAGGGGTCGACCTTCATCATCCTCATCCCCGTGAAGCAGAAGTGAGGCTCCAACCGGAGTCCCCGCTGTGCGCGGCCAGGGTTCGACCGATCCGGGCGAAAGATCATGGTCTGAGGTCCGAATACAGGACATCGACAGCTCCTCTCTCCGTCATCCCGGTGAAAAACCGGGATCCAGTATTTCCAGGCTGTTCCAGGACACCTCCAGGCTGCGGGCCTGTCCGGCATCCCCGCACGCATCCTGCGAATACAGTTCCCCACCCCGCCATTTACAGTATTCCTTGACCTTGCAATTGAAGCACCGTGCGCTAAGTCTACGTAGCACGATCGATCATGCCGCCGCCATGGGCCATGGACTACGGAAAAGGAGCGTCAGGATGAAAGAGATAGGACCTCGCAGGCTGCCCTTCACCTTGACCGAAGAGGAGGCCTTTCAGGTTCCGCCTCCGAGGAGGACCCTGTGTCCGAGATACGAGGAATGCCTCGATTTCGCAGCGGAGCGTCTTTGGACCTCCTTCACCTGCAGGGGGTGTCTGATGGAGGAAATGATCCTGACGGGGAAGGTCAAGGAGCTCACTCCACCGAAGGTGAGGATTACCATCATCTTCGACAACCCGGTCTATCTACCCCCACCGCCAGCTTTTTAATCTCCCGTTGTCGGGGAGAGCGACCGTTTGCGTTTCTCTCTGCGCCTCCATGCTCTCAAGCGAAGCACCCCATTTCGCGTACGTACCAAATACAGTTTTCGTCCCTTTGGAATGGGGGGTTGCCGGTATGTACGAAGCGGACGCCGGCACGTATTCTCGACGGAGATCGCAAAGGTCGATGATCGGTCTTTGGATCCAGGCACTCACGGGGGAATGGAAATGGAGATCTACACGATTGAGCAAGGCAGGATGAGACAGGTTCCTGTGGACTACGAATTGAAACAGATGGTGAAGTACATCCTGCTCGTTGTCCTCGGCCTCATGGTCGGCCACCTATTCGCGGCCTTCTAGGAGATAGCGTTTGAGCAACCGCATCCGGGCCGGTGCGCTCCAGAGGGATCGGTAGCTCCTCTCGCCCGTGAACACTCCGGAAACGGCCCGGATGAGGCGGTCGCCATGGTGCTTGACCGCCCACGTCCCAAGCCCCGGGACCCCGTACAGCATGCCGGCGAAAAGACGCGCGGCCGAGAGTTCGGGAAGGATATGCCGCTTGACCAGCATCTCATACATGGCCCCGGACCTTTTCTCGTGAAGCCGGCTTTCCAGCACTCCCCTGGCTGCGAGAAACCCGCTCAGGACAGCCGACGAGATCCCTTCTGCCGTGACCGGATCGGCAAAGCCGGCGGCATCCCCTGCGAGGAGCAGCCGGCCCCGTGCAAACCCGTCCCGACGAGGGGAAATGGGGATGACGAAGCCGTGCCGTTCCTCTCTGCGGACCCGGGTGATGCCCAGGAACCTGAGGTAAGCGGCCATGTTCCCCCTCAGGGACTTCTCCTTGCGCCTGATATAGACGAAACCGGCGGAGAGATGGTCCCTCTTGGGGAACAACCAGCCGTAACCCGCGCCGGCGAGGTCAAAATCGAAACGCACCGTGTTCTCAAAACGGCACATCTCATCGTCGGGGAGATAGAGTTCGCATTCCACGGCCGGTGCGAGGTGTCGTGTATCCTTCCAGCCTGCGCTCCTGGCGGTGACGCTGTTCGCCCCGTCTGCAACAATGACGAGACGGCATCGGATCGTGCCCGAGCCGCTGCATACTTCCACATGGTCCCTGCGCACCTCCAGGGAGCGAACGGCGATTCCGGGGCATACGCGGGCACCGGCCTTCTCGGCTTCTGAAAGCAGCAGACGGTCGAAGGAGGAACGCATGGTCATGGACAAGAGGGGAGCGTCACCCTGGACGTCGAAGCGGATACTGCGGCCCAGGAGAGTGACCGAAGCGGAACGAAACTCCCTCTCCACCACCGGGCTGATGTCGAAGGACAGGAGCTTCTTCGTCTTCTGGACGATGCCTCCGCCGCAAGTCTTGTATCGGGGGATCTCCCTCTTCTCGAGAACGATCACGCTCGCCCCGCCCTCGGCAAGTTTGAGCGCGGACGAGGAGCCTGCCGGCCCGCCTCCGATGACCGCGACGTCATACATCATAAGGCAAAGATTCCAGCCTATTATTGGCCTGATGGAGTTGGCTTTTCATTATATGGGAAGGAGAAAAAAGGCAAGTGAATTCCGGGTTGCTCAGGGCAGTGCAAAATACAGGAAAACACCTATTTACTTACTCGCCACTTTGGAGCATTCGGGAAGAAGTGGAAAGGGGTTGTCCGGAAAGGAAGCGACGGGATCCCCGCCGGGTATCAAGCTGCCGCCGTCAATGGCCCGTGAAGAGAACTGGTCATGAAAAGAAACTGCCGTACCGCTCTGATCCTCTTCATATGTATCCCCTGGATTCTATCCGCGCCCGCCCCTGAAGACGCTTCCGCGGATCCCCGCGAGAGATCCTACACGGAGCCGGGAGTTTCAGCCGAATCCATGGAGGGGGCGACCCCGGATCTCCTCATCCTGCGGTTTTCCGGGTCCTATGACCCTTTTACCGTAACCTCCCTGGTCCCGGGCGTGAAACCCGGGCTGGATCTGTTGGACCAGTCTTCCTACTCGCTGAAGTTCTCCTTGCCGCTGACCTGGGGCCCCGACCTCTACGGCCGGCCCGAAGAAGGAGGCCATTTTTTCAGCGCGGGCCTTTACGCCTCGGTCCGGCTGAAATCCCTGCCTGCCCGATACGGATCCTGGACGCTCAGTACGGGCCTGTTCGTGGTCGGGCGGGACCAGAACGCTCCCCATCAGGCGACCTATACCGGAGACCCCGACTACATCGGGGGTCTCGGAACCGTGAACATCAGCATTGTCTACTGACAGGCCCACGCATGGACTGTCTGAACCTCAGGCAGCGTGAAGATGAAGAGGGAGCCTTTTCCTTCGCTGCTTCGCGCAGTGATCTCGCCCCCGTGGCGCTCCACGATCTTCCTGCAGATCGCCAGACCCATTCCCACTCCGTTGTACTCGTTCCTCCCATGGAGCCTCTGAAAAGGCATGAAGATGCGGTCCAGATACTTCTCATCGAATCCGATCCCGTTGTCCTCGACGCAGATCTCATGCCTGACCGGCAAACCGTCCCCATGGGGCCGGGAATAGATCCTGACGCGCGGCTTCTCGGAGGGCTGGTGGAATTTCAGGGCATTGGCGATCAGGCTCTGGAAGACCTGGCTGATCTGCGAAACGTCCGCCTCAAGGGTCGGAAGGGGCCCGACCTCGACCGTGCCGCCGGTTTCCTTGATCCTTATCTCGAGGTTGCTCATGGCATCCCGAACCGCATCGCCCAGGTCGATCTGTGACAGGGTCTGCTCCCTGGAGTTCAGACGCGAGTACTTGAGCAGGGAGTCCAGAAGCACCTCCATCCGGGCGGCCGCCTTCTGCATTCGGCTCACATAGTCCCGGGCAAGCTCGTCCGGATAGCTCTTGAACTTGCCGACGAGCAGGTCGCCGAAGGTCTGAATCTTGCGAAGGGGCTCATGGAGGTCGTGGGATGCGATAAAGGCAAAATCCTGGAGATCCTGGTTCTTCCGCTCCAGCTCGGCGGTGCGCTCCCTCACTCTCCGTTCCAGCTCACGCCTGGACTGCCTGAGCTCGTCCTCCATCTCTTTTCTCGGGGTGATATCGTGAAAGGTGATGACCCCCGCAACGATCCTGTTCTCCTCGTCGTAGATGGGCGCCGAGTTGGCGCTCATGATGGCCCGGGTACCGTTCCTGCGTGAGAAGCCGATCTCTTTCTGGAGAACGACTTCCCCATTCTGGATGGACTGCCTCAGGGGCCATTCGTCGACGCTCTCCTCCCGGAATCCCTCCATCCAGAACATCTCCGCCTTTCTGTTCCCCAGAATGGGTTTCCCGCTCCCGGCTTCGGCAATGATCACGCCGGCAGGCATCTGCTCCAGGACGGCGTTCAAAAAACCCCTCTCCCTGGCCAAAGCCTCCATGCTCCGTCGCATCTCGATGAACCTGGACTCGTAAAGGGCGCGGGGCTGCGGCAGGAGACCGGTCACGATCCGATCCAGGGAGACCCTGCGGGAGCGGGCAGAGATCATGGCCTTGGAGACTGCAATGACCAGGTAGATCCCGCCGGCGTACAGGGATATCCGTCCCGCCCACGCCATGGGACTCCCCACCACGAAGACGAGAAAGAGGGCGAGAAGCCCCGATGAAATCAACAGCAGCCCCAAACCGTACCAGTAGAGGAAGGCCACATGAAGGCGATGGGAGGCGGCCAGGAAGAAGACGGACGAGAGGGCAAACAGCACGATGGCCCATCCGAGCACCAGTTGGCGGAAGGGTGTGGGGCCTGCGAGCGGATTGAAGAACAAGGGAAGAGAGCGATCCATGTTCAGGGAGAGCAGGAGGAGGATCATCGCCGCCACCCCCGCATAGGCCAGGACGATCTTCCTCCTCCTCCATTCCGGTCTACGCTCTTCCCCCGTCTCCAGGAGCGTAAAGCCGGCGCCGGCCAGGTGGAAAAGACCCCCCAGGAAAAACCCCGCGTTGTAGATGGAGGCGGAGAGGTCCTGGGCTTCATGGGACCCCATAAACCATCCCGCCGCCACACTCGCCACACCTGCGGCGAGGGCTCCGCAACCCATGCAGAGCAGTGAAGGCTGGCCGCCGGTCAGGTAGGCCCTGCCCGAGATCCCGGAGATGTAAAAGGAAACGAGGGAGAGGAAGAGCACGTTCAGGACCGGGACCAGCAGGGGCGGATCATAGACAAACCACGGACTTACCACCTCGAAATGGAGGCAGAAGATCACGCTCAGCATGATCAGGGGGGGGAGGGCTTGGAGCCCTTTCCCCACTGCTCCTCGTCGTTGAAAAAGGCCTCCCATGGCCAGCCCGTCATGAAACGGAAAGAAAACGTTGGACGCGACAAACCGGCAGGTCGCTAAACGCCCCAGGGGCTGTCGCTGTCGTTCCGGAGGAAGCCGGAATCCCAAGGTTTCATGCGCTTCTGGATCCCGGTTCCACCGGGATGACGAAAAAGAGAGGATTTCAGCAGCCTGCTAGGTCTTCAAGACGTGCTCCGCTCCTTTCGCCATGATCTCTTCCACCTCCTCGCTCCCCTCGGAGTAGAACCGCTCCTCCTCGGGTGCGAGGCTCTTCAGGAGCCTCAGGAACTCTCCCGCGTGGACCCGCTCCTCATCGGCCACGTCTTTCATAACCGCCGCGGTCAGCGGATCGTCGGTCGCCTCGGCGATCTGCATGTAGAATTGAACGGCCTCGTACTCGGCCGCGATGGAGAAGCGTACCGCCCGGATCAGCTCTGCTTTGGTCATCGTGCGATCCAGTCTCAAACCAGAAAACGGCGTCGCAAACTCCGGCATGATTCCCTCCTTGTCCCGGAAATGGGTTGTTCGTCACAACTTCACCAGCACGTCTTGCGAAAGAGGCCCGGCCGACCACCACATGGAACCGAAGTGACGCCTCTTGGATGGGACTATGGTGGGGGGGGGCGCGCTATGCGGGAAATTTCAGCACGAGCTTTTCCTCGTCCCCGCCTCTCTTGACCTTGATCCCGAGATCAACGCTCGCATCCCGGACACCCATGGCAAGAAGGGACTTGCCCTTTTCTCCTTCAAGATGGGTGATTTGCCTCAAGGACTCCATGATGCGGTTCCCTACAGCGACGCCTGGGGACGGGAGTTCCGCCTTCCTGTACTCCGCAATGACCTTCACCTCGCCTTCCTCGGACCTGGTGACGGAAATCTCCTTGGCGCCTGCGTTGATGCCGTGGATCACGGCAAGGGCGAGCCACTTCAGCGCTGCTTCCTCCTGGTCGTCCTCTGTCGGGAGCCCCGCCATCTCTCTCAGGGGGTCTGTGGTCGCAAAACAATCGATCAGTTTCTGGATACGGCTGTGCAAGCTCTCCTTGTCTCTCACCCTGTCCCTCCTCTTCCTTTTTCAGGTCCAAAGACTTTCACCGATTCATCCGCAACCGCCCGCTCCGCGGGCCGTCACCTCCGCTCAGAGACGCTATTCCGTTTGATCTCCTTCTTGTCGAGGGCTGTCAGCTGGGGACATTCTATCCGACATACCCGTTTTGATTGAATAAGTTCAATCCTGTATTTTTCCTTCCCCCGGAATCGAGCCGTACCTGCCTCTCTTGCCGGAGATACTTTCTTCCACCCATGCCGGCCCCGGACCTGTTCCCAGACCCCAGTGGAATCGACGGCAAGAAGGGAGGAACCGTTGCCAACCGCAAGTTTGCTGCTTATCTTTGCGTACGCCGGGTGAATGGAAACCGTTCCCCGGCGGTCCCTTGAACAGGTACAGGAAAAAGGAGATGGATCTTCATAACAAGCTGGAATCACTGGCCTCTCTCGTCCGATACTACTCCCTCCTGGCGACGACGGAAGCCGGATCGGGTCACCCGAGCTCTTCCCTTTCGGCGGCCGATCTGGTCACGGCCCTGGTGTTCGGCGGGACGTTTCGCTTCGACGTCGAGCGGCCCGGCTACCCTAATAACGATCGTCTGATCTTCTCAAAGGGACATGCGTCCCCCCTCCTCTACACCATCTGGCTTGCAGCGGGTGCGGTCACCGAAGAGGAGATGCTCACCCTCCGGAAACGGGGCAGCCGGCTGGAAGGACATCCCACACCCGCCTTTCCCTTTTCAGAGGCGGCCACAGGCTCTCTGGGACAGGGACTCTCGATCGGCCTGGGGATGGCCTTGAATGCGAAGATCGAAAACCTTTCTTACAGGACCTATGTGCTCCTCGGAGACAGTGAGATGTCCGAGGGTTCCCAGTGGGAGGCGGTCCAGATTGCCGCGCACTACAAACTCGATAACCTCATCGGCATCATCGACGTAAACAGGCTGGGACAATGCGGTCCGACCATGTACGGGCACGACCTGGACGCTTACAGAGAAAGGCTCTCGGCCTTCGGCTGGAGGACGTGCTGTATCGATGGTCACAACCTGCGCGAGATCCTGCACTCCTTCTCAGAGGCCGGCACGAACCGGGGAACCCCCTTCATGATCATCGCAAGGACGATCAAGGGGAAAGGGGTATCCTTTCTCGAAGATCGGAGCGGGTGGCATGGCAAGCCCGTGGGGAGAGAAGAGCTGCAACGGGCGCTCAAGGTTCTCGGAGAGGTGGACCGATCGGTTCGCGGCACCATCCCCCGACCCGAGGAGCTGGAACCCGAAGGTCGGGCGGCCGAGGCCGTCCCCCCCCCTTGCTACAGCGGAGGCCCGGTCTCGACCCGCAGGGCCTACGGCAATGCGCTGAAGCGGATCCATCCGGGATTTCCCGAGATGGTCGTGCTCGACGCAGAGGTCAGCAACAGCACGTACTCCGAGATATTCAAGGAGGCGGCCCCCGAGCGGTTCTTTGAGATGTTCGTGGCTGAGCAGAACATGGCGGGGACCGCCCTCGGACTCTCTCTCAGGGGAAAGATCCCCTTCATCTCGACTTTCGCGGCCTTTCTGACCAGGGCCTTCGACCAGATCAGGATGAGCCGCTACTCCGAGGGAAACATCAAGATCTGCGGTTCCCATGCAGGGGTCTCCATAGGCCAGGACGGGCCGTCCCAGATGGGTCTCGAAGATCTTGCCATGTTCCGCACCCTCATTGGCAGCGTGGTGCTCTATCCCTCGGACGCGATCTCTACCGAGCGGCTGGTGGAGCAGGCCGCCGGCCACCGGGGGATCGTCTATATCAGGACGACCCGAGGCGAAACCCCGCTCCTCTACGGCAGTGAAGAGGAGTTCCCCATCGGGGGCAGCAAGGTGCTCAGAGAGGGCCCGGCCGATCGGGTATCCGTCCTGGCCGCGGGAATCACCGTCCACGAAGCGCTCGCCGCCCACGAGGAGCTGAAAAAGAGAGGGATCGCCGTCCGAGTGATCGACCTCTACTCCATCAAGCCCATGGATGAGGAGACGATCCGCAGGGCGGCGGAGGAGACCGGGGCCGTGATCACGGTGGAGGATCACTTCGCACAAGGGGGGCTCGGGGAGGGGGTTTTGAGTGTCCTCGCCGGGGATGCCGTCCCGGTCCACTCCCTCGCAGTGCGGAGGATTCCCTCGAGCGGCAAACCGGAGGAGCTGCTGGACTTCGAGGGGATCTCACGACGAGCCATTGTCCAGAAAGTGCTGGAGATCACGGCGAGCGAAGAACCGAAGGGACGAGAAAAACAAGGTGACGAACACTGAACATCCAACATCGAATGGAAAACCCCAGGGGGGACCCTCAACAAGACGAGTGACCAGTGACATCTTCATCTCTTCGTCTCTCCGTGGCCGATCTCTTGCCGGTCTGATGAATACTGCCTTGATGCAGGGATAATACGAAATGGACCCGATGTACTTCAACTCCGATAACGCGCACTGTGCCATCCAAAGAAAGGAACGGATCATGGAACGAATCCCCGAGTCTCGTATCGATCGCCGCCTCTTCCTGAAAACAGCGCTCCTCGGCTCGGCTGTTGCGGCCGGCGCCCTTGCGGGGTGGCCGCTCTCCGTTCATGGAGCCGCCCCTTACTCCCTTTCTCCCCTCCCCTATCCTGAGAACGGGTTGGAACCGCACATCTCCTCCAGGACCGTCGGTTTCCACTACGGCAAGCACCACAAGGGCTATGTCGACAAGACGAACGAACTGGCGAGGTCCGCAGGACTCGAGGGGCTGTCCCTGGTAGAGCTGGTCAAGAGGGCGGCCGCCGCGGGGAACGAACCCCTTTTCAACAACGCGGCCCAGGTCTGGAACCACGACTTCTACTGGAGGGGGATGAAACCCCAGGGGGGAGGTTCGCCTTCGGGGGACCTGGAAAAGGCGATCATGAGATCGTTCGGGAGCGTCGAAGACTTCAAACGGAGATTCTCCGCTGCGGCGGAGGGCCGGTTCGGCAGCGGATATGCATGGCTCGTCGCAAGGGGGGATACCCTGGACGTCCTGAACACGATCAATGCCGACACCCCTCTTGTTCACGGAATGAAACCATTGCTCACGATCGACGTGTGGGAGCACGCCTATTACCTGGATTACCAGAACCGTCGAAAGGATCACATCCAGGCTTTTCTCGATCACCTGGTCAACTGGGAGTTCGTCTCGCGGAACCTGCGGAGCACCTGAGGCACGGGGCGGGCCGGGAGCCAAGTTCTCTCCGAGGAGTCGACATGAAGCCCGAGGTCCTCGAACGGGCTGTCCGTCTGGGAAAACGAGTCGGCGTGGCCCTCGTGGCCACCGCAGATGGGAAGGGGATCCCCCACGTGGCGTCCGCGAGCAGGATCGAGAGCGAGGGATACCCCCGCGTGGCCGTCTCGGAATGGTTCTGTCCCGGCACCCTCTCCAACCTCCAGGGGAACCCCAGGATCTCGATCGTCCTCTGGGACCCTGAAAGCGATATCGGTTTCCAATTGGTCGGGGTGTCCGAGGGGATCCAGGAGACCGCGGTGATGAACGGACTCCATCCGGAAAAGGAGCCTTCGCTTCCCCAGGTCCAGAGGAAGATCCTGGTGAGAGTGGACCACATCGTCCGCTTCTGCCACGCCCCTCACAGCGACGTGGAGGAGTGACCCGCCATGCCCCGCGAGATGGTCACCATAGACGGCAATGAAGCAGCCGCCTTCATCGCCTACCACACCAATGAAGTCATAGCGATCTACCCGATCACCCCCTCCTCCCCCATGGGAGAGCTCGCCGACGAATGGGGGTTCAAGGGCAAGCCCAACGTCTGGGGAACCGTGCCCCTGGTGGTACAGATGCAGAGCGAAGCCGGCGCATCGGGCGCCCTGCACGGCGCCCTGCAGGCAGGCGCGCTGGCCACCACGTTTACCGCCTCCCAGGGCCTTCTCCTGATGATCCCCGCCATGTTCAAGATTGCCGGAGAACTGAATCCGACCGTGTTTCACATCGCGGCCAGGACGGTTGCCACCCATGCGCTCTCCATCTTCTGCGATCACAGCGACGTGATGGCCGCGCGCTCGACCGGGTTCGCCATGCTGGCGTCGAATTCGGTGCAGGAGGTCATGGATCTCGCGCTGATCGCGCACGCCGCCGCCCTCGAGACCCGCGTCCCCTTTCTCCACTTCTTCGACGGCTTCAGGACATCTCACGAGATCATGAAGATCGAGAGACTCGGCCTCGACGACATCCGAGCCATGATCGATGAGGGTCTGGTTGCGCAACATCGAGCCAGGGCGCTCACCCCCGAGAGCCCCGTCATCCGCGGCACAGCCCAGAACCCCGACGTCTTTTTCCAGTCCCGGGAGGCCTGCAATCCCTTTTACCTCAAGTGCCCTCAGACCGTCCAAAGCGCCATGGACCGGTTCGAGGACCTGACGGGAAGGCGTTACGAACTGTTCCAGTATGAAGGCGCGCCCGATGCGGAGCGGGTCCTGGTACTCATGGGCTCGGGCTGCGAAGCGGCGGCCGAGGCGGTCCACAGCCTTCGGGAGCAGGGGGAAAAGGTCGGGATGGTGAAGGTGCGGCTCTACAGGCCCTTTTCCAACCCCCACCTGATGAAGATCCTGCCGGAGACGACGCGTGCGATCGCCTGCCTCGATCGCACCAAAGAGCCGGGCTCGCCGGGCGAGCCCCTCTACGAAGACGTGGCCACCGCGGTCATGCAGGCGTTGTCGAACGGGACCGCGCCCTTCGCGAGAGCCCCCTCCGTGATCGGTGGGCGATACGGGCTCTCCTCCAAGGAATTCACCCCCGCCATGGCCGGTGGGGTCCTTGAGGAGTTGAAGAAGGACATCCCCAAGGACCACTTCACCATCGGAATTTCGGATGACGTCACCCATTCCAGCCTGGACTATGACCCCGCCTTCTCCGTGGAAGGCGAGGGCGTGATCCGTGCCAAGTTCTACGGTCTGGGCGCGGACGGCACGGTGGGTGCGAACAAGAACACCATCAAGATCATCGGCGAGGAGACCCGGAACTATGCCCAGGGCTATTTCGTGTACGACTCCAAAAAATCCGGATCCCGGACCGTCTCCCACCTTCGCTTCGGCCCGAACCCCATCCGCTCCTCCTACCTCGTGAACAGACCCAATTTCATCGCCTGCAGCCAGCCAGCCTTTCTCCACAAGTTCGACATGACGGCGGAGAGCGCCGAGGGAGGGATCTTCCTGCTGAACACGGATGTCCCCCCCGAGGAGGTGTGGGACACGCTTCCGAGGTCCTACCAGGAAAACATCGTCCGGAAAAAGATGAAGTTCCACGTCATCGACGCCTACTCCGTGGCCCGGAGCGCCGGCCTCGGAGGGAGGATCAACACGGTCATGCAGACCTGTTTTTTCGACATCTCCGGTGTGCTCCCCCGCGAGGAGGCCGTCCTGAAGATCAAGGAGTCGATCCAGAAGACCTATGGCAGGCGGGGTGAGCGCATCGTCCGGATGAACTTTGCCGCGGTGGACGCCGCCCTGGCCGGACTCAGGGAGGTCTCCCCCCCGCCCGACGCCGAATCCACCATAGGCATGGCCCCCGCGGTGCCTGAAGAGGCGCCGGATTTCGTGAAGAAGGTCACGGCCGTGATGATCGAGGGCAGGGGCGATGAGCTCCCGGTCAGCGCCATGCCGGTGGACGGCACCTTCCCGGTCGGCACCACCCGATGGGAGAAGCGCAACATCGCCCTGGAAATCCCGATCTGGGATGAGGAGGTGTGCATCCAGTGCGGCAAATGCAGCATGATCTGTCCCCATGCGACCATCCGCATGAAGATCTACGATCAAGCCCTTCTCGCCGACGGTCCCGAAGGGTTCAAGTGGACCAGGGCAAGGGGAAAGGACGTGCCGGAGGGTTCCGCCTTCACCGTGCAGGTCGCCCCCGAGGAGTGCACGGGCTGCTGCGCATGCGTCAGCGTCTGCCCGGCCAAGAACAAGGTGAAGCCCGACCGAAAGGCCATCCATATGTACCCCCAACCGCCCCTTCGCGAGCGGGAGGCCGAAAACTACCGGTTCTTTCTCTCCCTTCCCGATTACGACCGGTCCAGGGTGAGGATGAACACGGTCAAGGGCTCCCAGCTCCTAAAGCCCCTGTTCGAGTACAACGGGGCGTGTGCCGGGTGCGGTGAGACGCCGTACATCAGGCTTCTCACCCAGCTGTTTGGGGACCGCGCATTGATCTCCAATGCGACCGGCTGCAGTTCCATCTACTCCGGGAATCTCCCGACCCATCCTTATACCACCAATGACGAGGGTCGAGGTCCTGCCTGGTCCAACCCTCTTTTCGAGAACTGTGGTGAATTCGGCCTTGGGCTCCGCCTGGCGGTGGAAAAGAGCACCGCTTTCGCCCGTGAATTGCTGGAGAGGCTGTCCCCGGAGATCGGCCCGGACCTCGCCGCCTCCATCCTCGGCGCAGGACAAGGGGATGAGAGGGAGATCTCGGATCAGCGACGGCGCGTGGCCGCCCTCAAGGAGAAGCTGGGCTCCATGGACTCCCCTGAGGCGCGGCGCCTCGGTCCCCTGGCCGACTTCTTCGTGAAAAAGAGCGTATGGTGCATCGGGGGCGACGGTTGGGCCTACGACATCGGCTATGGGGGACTCGACCATGTCCTGTCGATGGGGTTGAACCTCAATGTGCTCGTATTGGACACCGAGGTCTATTCCAACACCGGCGGCCAGGTATCCAAGGCCACCCCCCGAGCCGCGGTCGCCAAGTTTGCCGCGGGGGGCAAGATGAGCCCCAAGAAGGACCTGGGGCTGATGATGATGGCGTATCGAAACGTCTATGTCGCACAGGTGGCCATCGGCGCGAACGATCTCCAGACCCTGCGCGCCTTCATCGAGGCTGAGGCCTACGAAGGGCCTTCGCTGATCATCGCCTACAGTCACTGTCTCGCCCATGGCGCCTTCGTACCGGAGGCATTCAACCATCAGAAGGCGGCCGTGGACAGCGGGTACTGGATCCTCTACCGGTTTCACCCCGATCTGGCCGGGCAGGGGAAGAACCCCCTTCAGCTCGACTCGGGCAAACCCAGGATCCCGGTGCGCGAATTCGTGGAGCAGGAGACGAGATACAGGATGCTGAGCCTCAGCAGGCCCGAGGAGGCGAAGCGGCTGTTTGATGCGGCCCAGGCCGACGCGAATGCGAGGTGGCGACTGTACGAGCAGCTCGCATCGCTTTAGGAGAAAGGGACGCCACGAAGCCGGTCTTTGTGGCAGAACAGGTGTCGAGATGGACCTCAAGACCACCTATATGGGGATGGAGCTGAAGAATCCGCTGGTCGCTTCCCCGTCGCCGCTGTCCAAAGAGCTCGACTCCGTCCGGCGACTCGAAGACGCCGGTATCTCGGCGGTGGTCCTGTTTTCATTGTTCGAGGAGGAAATCCTCCACGAGCAGGAATCCCTGCACCACTACCTGACACGGGAGACCGAACACTACCCCGAGCACCTCACCTTCTACCCCGATCTGGGAGAGTTCAAGAGGGAGGCCGACCGGTATCTGGAGCATATCCGGAGGGTCAAGGAAAGCGTGGAGGTCCCTGTCATCGGGAGCCTGAACGGCATCTCGGACGAAGGGTGGAGCGATTTTGCAGCCAGGATACAGCAGGCCGGCGCGGACGCAATCGAGTTGAATGTGTACTATATCGCGTCGGACCCGCTCCGTTCGGGATCCGACATCGAGCATACCTACCTTCGGAATCTGGAGACGGTCAAGAACACCGTCTCCATCCCCGTGGCCATGAAGCTCGGTCCCTACTTCAGCGCCATGGCCCATATGGCGCTCGAACTCGACAAGGCCGGGGCCGATGGGCTGGTCCTCTTCAATAGGTTCTATCAGCCCGATATCCTGCCGGAAAAGCTGGAGGCAGAGCCGTCCATCGTCCTGAGCGAACCGGTCGAGGCAAGGCTCCCTCTTCGCTGGATCGCCATTCTCCACGGGCAGGTCCATGCGAGTCTCGGTGCAACCACAGGCATTCACACGGTCCTCGATGTGATCAAGATGATCATGGCCGGCGCAGACGTCACCATGCTCTGCTCGACCCTGCTCAGGAACGGGATCCGGCGCGCGGAGCAGATCCGGAACGACCTGGAGAAGTGGATGGATGGACACGGTTACGAGTCGGTGGAGAAGATGAAGGGAGTGATGAGCCACCAGCGGCTGGACGACCCGCAGGCTTTCATGCGGGCCAACTATGTCAGGTCGCTGAAGGAGTACCGGGTCAAGAGCGCGGAAAAGTGGTAAGGAAGTCGGAAGAGGTATCCAAGAAACGGCAACACGTCAGGCAGTCAAGGCATCCTTCCGGCTGCGCGGTATTCGTCCAGGCTCTTCTTCTCGATGAGCACGCTTCTTCCCGTCTTGGGCCTGACCGCCCTGATCTCGCCGTTTTCGATGAGCTGATAGATGATCTTCTTCCCGACCCCGAGCTCCTTTGCAGCTTCTGCAATCGTCAGCAAAGGGGCCGAGACATATTCGCTTTCCCCGGCCATATTCCCCCTCAAAAGCCGAACTTCTCCGGCGGCCTCCGCTCCGGGACATACTCGTGCGGGACCTTGCCTTCGTTCCACTCTCTCGAAACGTAGAGGTTGCAGTAGCAGCTTCCGTACTCTTCCACGTCGGGCGCCCTGTAGACGCAGGGGCAGATGATGTCCCTGTCCTGCTCCCGGTTGTCTGCTGCGATCCTGCACGGGCAACACATGTACCCGTACCGTTCCCTGTTGACGATCAGCCCCTCGATGAGCTCCAGGGTGAGGGTAAGATCGCGGTTGAAGTAGTACCCCTTCGCCTCCTGCACGCGCTTGAGCATCTGATAGAGCCGCTCTACCTCTTCTCTTCTGTCCCTCGTCTTCTCTTCCATCCCGGTGTTCTTCCAGAATTGGCAGTGGTTGGCACTCCCTCCTTCGCTGAAGCTTCGGAGGGCGGGCCCACTCTCGCATGGCCATTGCGGAGGACGGGCCGTCTGCCGATTCAGTATACTCCCCTTCACGGGGTCTGACAATCACCACTGCGTCTCAGAGGGGGCGCGTCGGCTTTCACGCCTTGGTAGAGAGCTCGTAGTACGCAATGCTGTAGTTCACATTCAGTGGAATCTCAGGCTCTGCTTCGCGGTTGGCCCGCTGCTCGCACTTGGTGCAATTCCAGTGCGTCCAGCGCTTCCGGATCACCGTGTCGAGGCAGCCGGAATAATAGGGGCAGAAGATGTTTCTTTTTCCCCTCTTGGGGCTGGGGTTGTTCTTCATTTCCATGACTTTCCTCTCATCCTTGTAGATGAATTTCGGGTCCATGCCGTGCCCGGGGCCGGTAGATGGCCCTCTCGAGTGCCCTCTCCACGGTCCGGTGGATATCATCCAACTGAAAGGGCTTGGCCACCATGAAATCGACACACCCCATGTCGGCCCCTTCCTGGACCAGGGACCCCGTGATCAAGATGACCGGCGTTTGCGGTGAAGCGTTTTTCACCATTGCGGCTAGGGTTAGACCGTCCATTTCCGGCATGCACAGATCCGTGAGGACCAGGGAGACGGGGCCCCTCGTGAACAGATCAAACGCCTGCCGGCCGTTCTCTGCCAGGATCACCCTGTACCCGAGCCTGGAGAGCAGGAGGAAGAGCATGTCTCGCAACCCCTCGTCATCGTCCGCAACGAGAATGGAGACATCCTTGAAACGCTCCGGTCTGGCCTCTTTACCCATGAAGCTCTCCTATGCGAGGGTCCGGGTTCATGCAGAGTGTAGGGGCAGTTTTATTTGGTTGAGATCATTCCCACAATGGGGGATAAACTGTATTCCCTAGGTAGGGAACTATGTATATTCGATGCCTCTTCCCGTTTTCCCTGTCCGGCTTTCCTACGCTGTTCGCCGTATGCGCTACGCTCAGATGTCCAACACCACGGTGGCCTCCCAGCCGCCGTCGACGGGTTGCACCTCGAAACGGTGGAAGGTCACCGCCTTTACATCCACCAGCAGGCGGTGCCTTTCCGGTTCCATCTTTTCACCGCGAGCCACGCAGGAGAGGATGAAGCCCTCCTCCGTTTCCCGGATCTTTACGTCCTGGGCACGGAGGAGCTCCTGCTCCGCATCCTTGAAGAAGATCATCTCCTGCAGCAGCTGGAACAGCAGCATCTCGGCGGTTTCCGGTCCCAGCGTGATGGGGCGGTGGACCTTGTCCTCCACAGACCCGGGGTCCTCACACATGGTGTTCAGAACCGCCTCGGTCGCCTCCTCGAACAGAGACTCCAGATGTTCCGATCTCACGCGGAAGGCCACGTCTGATATGGCGATGTCTTCCAGGTATTCGTAGGCCATAGCTGAAGAAATCCTTGCCACAAAGACACGGTTTCAGCCCTTGACGTTCCCGATGGGGAGCAGACGCACCACCGGCCGGCTGATCCCGGCCAGGTGTGCGGCCTCGATCACCTCGTCGACGTCCTTGTACGCGGAGCCCGCCTCTTCGGCCAGTCCGGAGTAGGAGGTGGTCCGGACATAGATCCCGTGCGTGTCCATCCGTTTCTGCAGGTCCTTTCCCCGGACAAGCTTCTTGGCCTGTTTCCGGCTCATGACGCGTCCGCTCCCATGGGCCGTCGAGTAGAAGGTCTGGTCTCCGGTCTCCACTCCGGAGAGCAGATACGATCCCGTCTCCATGCTGCCCCCGATGATCACCGGCTGACCGATTTCCCGGTAGATGTCCGGCACCCCCTTCATGCGGGGGCCGAAGGCCCGGGTGGCGCCCTTTCTGTGGACCAGGAGCGTCCGGATTTCCCCATCCACCCTGTGCTCTTCGAGCTTGGCCGTATTGTGCGAGACGTCGTAGACCTGGTGGAGGCCCAGATCCACCGGATCCTTCTCAAAGACCTCCGAGAACACCTCTCGTATCCGGTGCAGGATGACCTGCCGGTTCGCGAAGGACATGTTGATGGCGCATTTCATGGCTGCGAAGTAATCCTGCCCTTCAGGGGACCTGAAGGGGGCGCTCGCCAGCTCCCGGTCCCGCATCCTGATCCCGTACCGGCTTTCCATGACCTTCAGAAAGGACTGCAGGTAGTCGGTTGCCACCTGATGACCGAAGCCGCGGCTGCCGCAGTGAAACATGACCACCACCTGGTTGGGGATCGTGATCCCGTAAGCCCTTGCCGCCTCCGGGTCGTGGATCCCTTCCGGCCGGGCTACCTGGATCTCGAGGTAATGGTTCCCGGAGCCGAGCGTCCCGATCTGCTTGTACCCCCGTGCAACGGCCTTCTCGCTGATCTTCGAAGAGTCGGCCCCCGCAATGCGGCCGGACTCCTCGGTCCTGTCCAGGTCCTCGGGCCATCCGAGCCCCCTTTTCACGCACCAGTGAGCCCCCTGCTCCACCACCTCCCTGAACTCCGATCCGGTGACCTGCACAAACCCGGTGCCGCCCACACCGGCCGGGACACGCTTGAAGAGACGATCGACAAGGCGCCTGAGGCGAGGTTTCACCTCTTCCAGGCTCAGGTTGGTGAGGACGAGCCTCATGCCGCAATTGATGTCGAAGCCGATCCCTCCGGGCGAAATCACCCCTTCCTCCGTATCCATGGCCGCCACCCCCCCGATGGGAAACCCATATCCCCAGTGACCGTCGGGCATGCACATGGCGTATTTTACGATACCCGGGAGGGTGGCCACATTGGCCACCTGTTCAAAAACCCCGTCATCCATGCTTTGGATCAGTCTTTGAGTCCCGTAGATGCGGGCGGGGACCAGCATCCCTTCCCTGGTGCTCCTCGGGAGCTCCCAGACCGTCTCGCTGATCTTTTTGATTTCCTTCGGTGCGCTCATATCCCTCAACCTTGTCATTCCTTGACCTCTTGTAAAGAGGGCTATAGGATGATTGAACGACCTTTGGGCGCGAGAAAATGCAGGATCCACCGTATTCAGCTTTGAACCCCGTTTCTTATACCCTGGGGAAAGTCCGTCATGCCGCCCGGCACCTTCACAAGAGATAGAAGTGAAGGGAGGGGATACGAGCGCGACTTGCGGCCCCATCAAAATTGGTCCAAGATCTTCCATGGAACAGCTCTTCTTGACAAACACCCTGAGCCGAAAGAAAGAGCCTTTCACGAGCCGGGAACCGGGCAGGGTGAAGATGTTCACGTGCGGCCCTTCGGTCTACAGCAGGGCTCATATCGGCAATTACCGGACCTTTCTCTTCGAAGACATCCTCCAGCGATACCTCGAGCACATCGGGTTCCACGTGGACCGGGTCATCAATCTCACGGATGTGGAGGACAAGGGTATCGAAGAGGCGCAGGCCAAAGGCATCACCCTGAGAGAGCTCACCGGACCGGTGGAAGAGACGTTCATGGATGAGGCCGGCCTGCTGCGGATCAGGCTTCCCGACTACATCCCCCGCTCTTCGACCAGCGTGGACCAGACCGTGCACCTGATCCGGATCCTCATCGAGAAGGGGTACGCCTATTTTCACCGCAAGGACGTCTTCTATGATCCTCTGAAGTACGAGGGGTTCGGCCGGCTCTTCGGCCTGGACATGAGCCGCTGGCCCAGGCGCAAGTGCCGGTTCGGGAGGGATACCTACCCGGGGCAGAGATGGAACCTCGGAGACTTCATCCTGTGGCACGGCGGCCGGGGGGATCACATTTACTGGAATACGGATATCGGCATCGGAAGACCGTCCTGGAATATCCAGGATGCCGCCATCATCACCAAGCATATGGGGTACCGGATCGATCTTGCCTGCGGAGGGGTCGATAACCTATACAGGCACCATGACTACACCCTCGCACTCGTCGAGTCCATATCGGGAGAGACCTTCTGCCCGTGCTGGGTTCATGGTGAGCTGGTCCTGGTGGACGGAACGAAGATGTCCAAGAGCAGGGGAAACGAGGTCTACGTCGAGGATCTGCTGAAGCAGGGATACAAGTCCAATGAGATCCGCTTCGCCCTGATTTACCGGCACTATCGGAAAAGGCTGAACCTCACCTCCGGGAACATGAGCAAGGCCGCTGAAAGGCTGGGGTCCTTTAACAGGATGGCCGGGGCGCTCTCCCTTCCCGAACAGGACGGTGCAGGGGGAGGGTCCGTTGCAGAATCCGATGTGGCGGAGCTGGGGCGGATCTTCACCGCGGGCATGAACGACGATCTGGATGTGAAGAAGGCCTTCGACGGGCTTTACGAGCGGCTCTCGGGCTGGATGAGCCTCAAGGCACGGGGGAGATTCCCTCCGAGTGCATCCCACAGGCTCCGGGAAGAACTGCACAAGATCGACTCCGTCCTCCAAGTGATGGAATGACATGACCCGAATCATCGATGCGGTCGATCTGCTGAAGCGATACGGCCACATCACGGCGGTGGACCGCGTGAGCTTCCACGTCCAAAAGGGCGAGTGCTACGGACTTCTCGGCCCGAACGGCGCAGGGAAGACCACGGTCATCCGAATGCTTTACGGCTTCTCCCCTCTGACCTCGGGAGACCTGCACGTCTTCGGCCTCGACCTCCGGAGGCAGTGGCGTGAGATCCGCGCGCGAATCGGCGTCTGCCAGCAGCACAACGCCCTGGATCCCGACCTGAGCGTCGCGGAGAATCTCCACGTCTTTGCCGGATATTTTCTCATCAACTCGAGGGAGGCGCGGGCCAGGACGGAGGAACTCCTCGAGTTCTTCGCCCTTTCCGGAAAGCGCGATGCCAAGGTGATGGAGCTCTCCGGAGGTCTGGCGAGAAGGCTCACCGTGGCCCGCGCCCTGATCAACCGTCCCGACCTCGTCATCCTCGATGAGCCGACCACCGGTCTGGACCCCCAGTCGAGACACCAGTTGTGGGACAGGCTCCAGGAGCTTCGCGCGAGCGGCATTACCCTGCTGCTGACCACCCACTACATGGAGGAAGCCTCCCGCCTGTGCAACCGTCTGATGATCATCGATCACGGCAAGATCCTGGTGGAGGGCAGCCCCGAGGAGCTCGTCAGGAGGTATGCAGGGGAATCGGTCGTCGAAGTGGAAGGGGCAGACGACGCCTTGAGGCAGTTCCTGATCCGGCGGAAGGTGCGCCACGACATCACGGAACGAAGGATCGTGGTCTACGCAGACAACTCCGTCAGCGAACAGATCCGGACGCATTTTTGCACATCCAGGTGCACCTTCCGGGCGGCCGGTCTGGAGGACGTATTCCTGCACCTCACAGGAAGGGACCTCCGCGAATGACCGGCGAATCCAATTTCTCCCTGCGGTTCTTCCGGGTCTGGCATCGAAACGTCGTCGTCTACCGCCGCATCTGGAAGGTCAATTTCCTGATCCCGCTCTTCGAGCCCGCCTTCTACATCCTGGCCTTCGGCCTGGGATTCCGCCGGATGATCGGAGACGTCTCCTATGCGGGAGCGGACCTGTCCTACACCGGGTTCATCGCACCCGCCCTGGTGGCCACCTCCGTCATGTGGAACGCCTTTTTCGAGACCACCTACTCCTCCTTTGTCCGCATGTACTACCAGAAGACCTTCGACGCCATGCTGGCCACTCCGCTCTCCATCGAAGAGGTCATCGCGGCGGAGATCGCATGGAGCGCAACCAAGGCGTCCGCGGCCGCACTGCTCATGATCCTCGTCCTCACCCTTCTCGGATACATCCGCTTTCCCCTGGGGCTGGTGGGTGTCCTCTGGGCCTTCCTGGGCGGACTTGCCTTCGGCGCCGTCGGCATGTATTTCACCTCGCTCGTACCGTCGATCGATCTCTTCAACCTGCCCATCTTCCTCTTCATCACGCCCATGTTCCTCTTCAGCGGCACCTTCTTCCCGGTCTCCGGCCTGCCGGGGTGGGCCCAACACCTCTCCCAGGTATTCCCGCTCTATCATCTCGTGGAGTTGACCCGCGCAGTCTCCCTGGGCCGCAGCGAGATCTCCCCCTTCTTCAGCATCGTTTACCTGCTCTTCTTCTTTCTCCTCTTCCTGATCCTCTCCCTTCGCGGCATGCGGAAGAGACTGATCAAGTGAGCGGGACGCAGGATTCAGGAACCGGGGACCTGTGCAATGGGCCGCATCGGCCTCACAAATACACCCTTCACCCCATGGTCCTGTTCTAGGTCGATCCCATAATCTCGATCGTGGAACTCCGAAAGGGGGAACGAAGAGATGGACGAAGTCGGAGCTCAGTATCGAAGCGATCTCTGCCTCACCTGCGGCGAGATCTCCTGCACCCTGAACTACGAAGAGGCGTTGAAGGCCATCCTCGATGCCGTGCACAGCTGTCTCGGTCCCGACGCATCCGCCCTGCTCCTGCTCGACCCCTCCAGCGACTCCTTTTCCGTGGCCGCCATTCGGGGCCTCTCCGAAGATTCAATGAAGCAGCCCCCGTTCCCCCTTCGCGAGATGAGGGCGGCGGCCGGACTGCTCGAGGGTCGTCTCGCGGAGGTGAAGGAGATCGGGCAGGATCCGGGCTTGGCAAGACTCGCCGGAGAGGAAGTTCTCGCCTCCGCCCTGGCCGCGCCGCTCAAATCCGGGGGGAAGGTGATCGGCGCCCTCCTGGCGCTCTCCAGGGAGTCGAGGGACTTTACCGCCGACGAGGGGAGCTACCTCATGACCCTCGCCTCGCAGGGAGGGGTCACACTCGGCAATGCGAGACAGCATCGGGACCTCCATCTCGTCGCGGAGGTCGGCCGCGCCGTAACCTCCCGGCAGGATCTCCAGGAGATCCTGAGGCTCATTGTGGAGGGCGGCAGCACGGTCTTCAATGCAAAGGGCGCCTCCATTTACCTGACCAATCCGGAGGCAGGCACCTTGGAGGTCAAGGCCTCCTACGGACTCGGCAAGGATTTCTTCGCCACCGAATCGCTGAAGATCGACAGCGCCGTTCAGGAGTGCCTTGAGCGGTTGGTCGTGGTCTCGGATGCAACCCGGGAATCCGATTTCGCCTTCCCCGAGCACCTCGAGAAGGAGGGGCTTCGAAGTGTGATCTGCACCCCTCTGAAGGTCAAGGGTCGGGCCATAGGCGTACTGCGGCTCTACATGGGCCGCCTCCGTGAACTGACCCACGCCGATCGGGTCCTCATCCAGATCCTGGCGGATTTCAGCGCCATCTCCATTGAAAACGCCCGTCTCTATAACCACATCGTGAGGGATTACGAAGACCTCACCCGAGACGTATGGCAATGGTACGACTGGGGCGAAAGGCCCCCGAAGATATGAGGCGGCACCTTGCTCGTGAGACCGGTCCAGAGGTCGGTTTCCGCGCTTGGGGTCATGACCTGAGGGGTTCGAATGTACGGAGTGTTCCTGCTCAAAAAGGAACGACTTGTGCCGTGGCTGGATGACCTGGGCCGCGGCCGGGTCATGGTGGGTCCCATGGAAGACCAGGGTTTTCCCGCGTTTCGGGAGGCCTCATCGGCGCGGGATCTGCACCTGGACTACGGTTTGACCATGATGGGGCCGCAGACCTGCATCTACCGCCTGACCGAAAAGATCTGCACCATTCGATGCACCGACGGCGGATTCGAGGTCGACGATACGGTCGCGGCGGAGGAGCAGTTGCTCGTGGGAGTCCATTCCTGCGACCTTCATGCCCTCCTGGTGCTGGACAAGGCCTTTCTCAGAGGAGCCTATGTCGATCGTAACTATAGCGTCCGAAGGGAGAAGACCATCGTCGTCGGCTACCACTGCAATTCGGTCTGCCCCCAATGTTTCTGCGCATCCATGGGCACAGGCCCTTTCTTCGAGCCCAGGGAAGGCTACGATTTCCTCCTTACGGATCTCGGGCAGGAGTACATGGTGGAGGCCCTCGGCGAGAGGGCCCACCGCCTCATCGACTCCCTTCACCTCGAGAGGGCGGGAGAGAAGGACTTCCGGGGGAGGGAGGAGCTCAAGAACCGTCTTCTCGGACAGTTTACGAAGGACCTGGATACGAAGAACATCGTCGAGATCATCCTCCGGAACCAGGGTCACCCGGTATGGAGGAGGACCGCCGACGAGCGGTGCCTCAGCTGCACCAACTGCACCAAGGTCTGCCCTACCTGCTTCTGCTACAACCCGAAAGACCTGGGGGACTTCATGCTGAAGAAATGGGACAGGATCCGCTACAAGGACTCCTGCCAGGAGCTGCACTTCGCAGAGGTCCATGGGTCCAATTTCCGGGGCATCCGGGCCGCGAGGCTGAGGCAGTTCGTCACCCACAAGCTTGCCACCTGGTGGGAACAGTTCGGATGTTTCGGGTGCATCGGATGCGGGCGCTGCATGACCTGGTGCCCTACCCACATTGACCTCACGCACATGGCCAAGGAGATCATGGCCACCGAAAAGCTGGAGATCCGCTGATGCACGGGGAAAGCGAATTCAGAGTGGCCCGGCTCGTGGATGTGCAGCCGGAGACGGTCGACACGAACACCTATCTCTTTGTCCTGGACCCGGAAGCGGAATTTCTCTTCGAACCCGGCCAGTTCAACATGATGGGGTTGCCGGGGCTCGAGGAGGCACCCATCTCCATGAGCTCTCTTGCGCCACCGGGAAACCATCTCTTTGCCCACACCATCCGGCACGTGGGAAACGTGACCAACCATATCTCCCGTCTGCAGCCGGGAGATCGGATCCTGGTTCGCGGGCCGTTCGGCCGAGGATGGCCCGTCAACGGCCTCGACGGAGAGGATGTGCTCGTGGTCGCCGGAGGGATCGGTCTCGCCCCCTTGAGGCCACTCCTCCTCTACTGCCTCCAGAACCGTGACCGGATCGGGCGATTCGTATTCATCTTCGGCGCACGGACACCCGAGGACATGATCTTTCGACACGACCTTCTCGCATGGCAGGAGTCGGGCCGGATGAAGACCCTCTACTGCGTGGACCGGCTGGACGGCGGCAGCAAGGGAGGCCTGCAAACCCGGGAGGGACTGGTCACCTCCTTTCTCGGGGGGCTGGAGATCGATCCCCTCCACGCGCGGGCCTTTGTTTGCGGTCCGGAGATCATGATGCGCTTTGTGGCCCGTGCGCTCCTCCGGGAAGGGCATGCCAGGAACCGGATTTATGTCACGCTGGAGCGCAGGATGCGATGCGGCACGGCCCACTGCGGTCACTGCCAGGTCGGGCCGAAGTTCGTGTGCAGAGACGGGCCCGTGTTCGCGTACGGGGACATCGCGCGATTCGCCGACGTCCTGTTGTAGGCTGACGAGAAGGGCAGGATCTCGCGCAGAGACGATGAGGCGCTGTTGAAGAATGCAGGAAGAAAAAAAGGCGTTTCTACAGGAAGGAATGATCCACCGGCATGCCGGTGGTATGAACCAATGGCTTTGCCGGGATCAGGATCAAGAAAGGCGGATATCACCAGTGCAGCGGTGTATCCGTCTCGTGATCAGAAGAGAGATCGACGATCAGCTCCACCCCAAAACCCTCTGCGTCTCTGCGCGAGACCATCTTTCACGGGGGCGGAAATGAATAAGAAATTCAGGCTCGGGGTCTTCAAGTTCAGCTGCTGCGCGGGATGCCAGTTTCAGATCATCTATTTCCAGAGGCACATCCTGGAGTTCTTCAGGGACATGGAGGTGGTCTATTTCAAGATGGCCCAGAGCGGAGGCATTGAGGAGGGGCCTTTCGATCTCGTCCTGATCGAGGGTGCGATCACCGAGGCGGAACAGGCCCATCTTGTAAAGAGGGTCAGGAAGAGCAGCAGATGGCTCATTCCCATCGGATCCTGTGCCGTAAACGGGGGAATCCCCGCCATCAAGAACCGCACGCCGGAACTGGAGGTGGAGCAGAGGGTCTATGGAGACCTAGATCCCGTCCGTTCCATGATGGCCGAGCCCATCGACGCCTTCGTCCCGGTGGACGGGTATATCAAAGGCTGCCCGGTCGGAGAACCGGAGCTGGTGGAGACGGTCATCTCGCTGCTCATGGGCAAGAAGCCCGGCCATTTCGACTATCCCGTCTGCGTGGAATGCAAACTGAGGCAGAACCTCTGCGTTCTGGTCGCGTTCAACAAGCCCTGCATGGGACCGGTGACGAGTGCGGGGTGCGGCGCATTGTGCCCCTCCCATGGCCGCGCCTGTTTCGCCTGCTGGGGGCCGGTCAAGGAGGCCAACGGTCCCGCCCTCGCGCGCCAGTTCGAGAGGATGGGCTTCGGCCCTGAAGACATCTACTGCCGGTTCACCCAGTACGGCTCGACCAAGGCAGAGTTCAGGAGGGGGGCGGAGCTCTATGACGAGACACGCTGACACGGAAATACGCATCGACTACATGTCCAGAGTGGAGGGGGAGACGAACCTGATCGTCAGCCGGGGCCCCGAATCGCTGGTCGAAGTGCGACTGGATATCTTCGAGCCGCCCCGGTTCTTCGAGGGTTTCATGGTCGGACGCAAATACGACGAGGTCGGGGACATCACCTCCCGCATCTGCGGCATCTGCCCCATCTCCCACATGACCACCGCCATTCAGGCGGTGGAAGCGGCCATGGGCATCGACCCCAGCCCCCAGACCCGGAAGATCCGGCGGCTGATGTGCGTTTCACAGAATGTGGCCAGCCACGTCATCCATCTCTATATGCTTGCCCTGCCCGACTACTTTGGATACCAGGGGTTCCTTCCCATGATCCCGGACTTCCCGCAGGAGGCGGAGGAGTTCCTGGCCATGAAATCCGCGATGAACCGGGTGGCCGCCGTGATCGGCGGAAGGGCGCTTCATCCCATATCGATGGTGGTCGGAGGGTTCACAAGGATCCCTACCCGGGCCGATCTCGACGACCTTGCCGGGCGCATCCGGGAGGTGCTGCCCCTCGCACGCAGGACGATCGACCGCATCCATGGGCTTTCACACCCGGAGCTCCATTCGGATTCGGAGTACCTGGCCCTCCGAACAGGAGGCGAGTTTGCGGTCAATCACGGGCGCATCGTATCCTCCAAGGGTCTGGATCTGGAAAGCCGGGAGTACCTCTCCTTTTTCAGGGAGAAGCAGGAATCCTATGCGATGGCCAAAAAATCCTTCACCAGAGAAGGGGATACCTTCATGGTGGGGGCACTGGCCAGGATGAACATGAAGTCGGATCAGTACCAGGAAGAGACGCGCAAGATCATGGAGGAGAAGGCCGTTGCCGTTCCGGACACCAACCCCTTTCACAACAACCTCGCCCAGGCCTTCGAGATCTACGACGGGATGCTCGAGTGTCTGCGGCTCCTGGATGAGATCCATCCCAGGCAGGAAGCCCCCATGGTCCGCGTCAGGGACGGAGAGGGACTCGCCGTCACCGAGGCCCCGCGCGGCCTGCTGATGCACTTCTACGGGGTGGACAAGAAAGGGACCGTGCGGAAGGCCAATCTCGTGACGCCGACCTCTCACAATTTTGCAAACATGGAGAAGGACCTCCTCGCCCTCGTTACGAGATTCCCCGATGAGGATGAGCTCGGAGACCTTCGCCTCAAATGCGCTCAGCTCGTTCGCGCCTACGATCCCTGCTTCTCGTGCTCGGTGCACTAGCTGGCTGGACCGGGCAGCCCGCCGAATGAAATCTCTTTTACGTCATCCCGGTGAAAACCGGGATCCACGAGCGCCTGAAATCCCCGGATTCCGGCTTCCGCCGGACAGCGGACGGGGCGGTTTTTCAGCAGCCTGGCTGGTGCGGGAATACGGCGGCAGAAATGCCTGTCGCAGACGCACCAAATACAGGATGGCGCCAATTCTCGGGATCCTGTTCATGACCTAACCTGCTCGATGTACAAAGGAAGAAGTCACAAGGTTCATCACAGTGGTACCCCCTTTTTGGGAGGAGGATCATGGAATTCAAGAAGGCCGCCGTCGAGTGGCACCATTCGTTTGACGAAGCCATGGAGCGGGCGCGAAATCAACAGAAACCGCTTCTCCTGGATTTCTTCAAGGACGGGTGAGCGGGATGCGCCAAGTTGGGTGCCGTGACGTACCCCGACTACTGCATATCTGCTGCGATCAACGAATATTACATCCCTCTCCAGATCAACGTCGACCAACAGGAGGAGACGGCGGAGAGGTTCAGGGTCGTCTGGACCCCGAACATCAACTTCCTGGATCCGGAAGGGAACGTTTTCTATCACGTCGAAGGATGGCTTCCGCCTTCAGATTACGCCGCACTCCTGATGGTGGCGCACGCCCACTATTTTCTCCACCACAAGAACTACCCAAAGGCGCGGGAGCTTTTCCAGACGGTGTGGGACAAGTACCCCAAGAGCGACTTTGCGCCGGAGGCCCTCTATTACCTGGGGGTGAGTCGCTACAAAGACTCCCACCAGGGGGATGAGCTCATCGACGGATGGAGGACCCTGCAGCGTTTTCATCCCGAGAGCACATGGGCGATCCGATCGAGCGTGCTCTAGATCAGGCCGACTCGCTTCAATCTCATTCGCAAGTGCGGTGGCTGCACGGATTGTGGAGGAATCTCGGCGGCAATGAACAGCGAGCATTCCCCCTCTCGACCTCACTGCCGGTGAATTCCTGCAGGATGGGTGAGACCCCGGCCATCCGTTAGCCGGGGGAACCCATCGGTCTTGAGGGTTGCGGCATGTTCAGCTGAAGCTGATGGGTTTCGCTGCGCTCCACCCATCCTAGAAGCTACCCAAACCGTGATGAAGTCGACCCGCCGTACCGGAGCAGCTTCACTTGATTGTACTTAAAGTAGGCCATCTTCTTGATCAGTCTTCTTCCCAGTCGATGCACTCCACCGGGCATGACCCGATCGCCTCTTCGATGCAGTCTTCAGGGCCTCCTTCCGGGAGCATGACCTCCGCCTTTTCTTCATCTTCGTCAAAGGCAAAGACCTCGGGGCAGAGCTCCACGCAGGTCCGACATCCTACGCACTCGTCCTTGTCCAGGACTACCCTCCTTGCCATGGCGCACCTCCTTGGAGGATCCAATTTCAGTATCCTCTCTTGTATGCACCTTTCCCATCCAGTCAACCCCTGCGGCATCATCGACCTGAATAGACGAAAGCGGACCAACGGCTGGATCGTGAAGAGAAGGAAGCTGGAGCCGGGCGAACGGGAGACCGAATCTCTATGAGCAGGGTCTCAGCCAGTCCAGGTAGAGTGCCCTGATGGCCTCATTCAGCTCGCCGAAACTGCTCGGCTTCGTCACATAACCGTCCGCCCCGGCCCCAAGGCATCGGAGCTTGTCCTCTTCGAGGGCGGAGGTTGTCCAAACGACAATGGGGATATCCCTGAGACCGGGATCCTCCTTGATCTCGACGAGGGACTGGCGACCGTCCTTTCTCGGCATGTTGAGGTCGAGGAGGATGAGTCCCGGCTTTGGGGAAGATTCGGGATCCGCGTACCTGCCGCTCTGGCGAAGGTATTCCATCAGCTCCTCACCGTCTTTGACAAAATGCAGTTCACAGATGTCCTGGTAGGCGGCAAAGGCCTCTTCCAGCAGCAGACGATCGTCCAGATCGTCTTCCGCGATGAGAACCGCCAGTCTCTTCCTGTTGAAGGGGGGAACCATTATTCTCGATTTCTCTCCGGCAGCGTGATGATGAAAGTGGAGCCCTTTCCGGGGGTGCTCCTGGCGGTGATGGTGCCGCCGTGGCGTTCAACGATCTTCTTGCAGATAGCCAGACCCATCCCTACGCCCTCGTACTGGCCATGGGTGACCAGCCTTTCAAAGGGCAGAAAGATGCGGTCCTGATAGGCCGGGTCGAACCCGGTGCCGTTGTCTTGGACGAAGATGACGTGTTCCCGGCCGCCCGATCGTCCGTTCTCCTTGAACCGGGAGTAGATCCGGACCCGGGGCTCCCTGTCCTCCGGATGGAATTTCATTGCATTCCCGATCAGGTTCTGGAAGAGCTGTACCATCTGAAGCTTGTCCCCCCGGATCGTGGGCAGACTGGAGACATGGACGGAACCGCCCGCCTCGGCGATCCTGATCTCGAGGTTGGAGAGGGCCAGTTCCACTGCATGGCCGAGATCGACCGGTCCGGGAGGTTGAATCTTGGTCGAGACCCGGGAGTACTCCAGGAGGGAATTCAGGAGAACCGACATGCGTTCCGCAGAGACCCGCATACGGTTCAGATAGTCTCGGTCTTCTTCGTCCAGGCCCGTCTTCTGCATGAGCAGATCCCCGAAGACCTGGAGCTTCCTGAGGGGTTCCTGAAGGTCATGGGAGGCGACAAAGGCAAAACTCTCCAGTTCCCTGTTGCTGAACTCCAGTCTCTTCACGTAAGAATCGATCTCGGCCTCCGCCGACTTCCTCTCCGAGACATCCATCACCACGGCGCAGGCCACGATGATCTCGTCCAGATTCACGGGGCTGACGGAAATGCGCACGGGCACCCCCGTCCCTGCCGCCGTCGCCAGGCGGACCTCCCCGGTTCCAAGCTCCCTCTTTCCCCGTTCCAGGATTTCCTGGAGGAGGTGCCGGTCCTCCTCGGAGCACCAGCTGAGGAGGGGGCTGCCTATCACCTTCTGAAGAGGGCTCCCGACGATCTCGGAAAACCGCTTGTTGCAGAAGTAGATCGTACCTCCAGCCGTGAGGGTCAGGGCGCCTTCGCTCATGGCCTCCACAAACACGCGATAGGGCTGATCCGCGCTCCTGAGCGTGTAGATCTTCTCTCCCCCTTCCCCCGAGACCACCAGGGCGTCCACCTCCCCCTCACGTATGGCGCGGATGGTCTCCTCCGCATCTTCGAGGCGGCTGCGAAGACGCTCGTTCTCCAACCTCAGATCTTCCCGAGTACGCCGCTTCATGGGATTCTTTCCTCAACTTCTCTTCTTCAGATCCAATCCCAGGAGAATCTTCTCAGAATCCGACAGATCTCCGATGAACTTCCTCAAGGGCAAAGGCAATCTCTTGATGAGGGTGGGAACCGCCACGATCTGATCCCCTTTCAAGAGGGAGGGCTGCTGGTAAACGTCTATGATCTCCAACTCATAACTGTCGGGAAGATGCTCCTCGCAGATCTTCCGGATGTTCTCAATGGCCCTGATGCTCCTGGGGGTGGTTCCCGTCACATAGAGCCTGAGCAGATGCTTCTCCTTCTTCCTTTCCGGAATGGCCCTTTCGTATTCATCGGCCGATGCCCCGGTCTTTCGCTTCGCCATGAGGTTCCCCTCCTCCGTTCCCGAGTGGTCTCCCCCTCTTTCAGGTCTGCTCTATCGCGGGAGAAGATCCAGGCCGACGAGAACCCGCTCCTGGTTGGAAAGGTCGCCGATGATCTTTCTCACGGGCTCGGGCAGCTTTCTCACGAGCGTCGGGATGGCCAGGATCTGGTCGCCGGAGGCAAGCTTCGGGTTCTCCAGGAGGTCGATCACCTCGATCCGATACTTGCCCTTCAGGTGCTCTTCGCAGATCCTCTTCAGGTTCGAAAAGGCCGTGATCGATTTCGGCGTCTGCCCTGCGACATAAAGCCTCAGCTCCCAGAACTCAGGGGCGTTTTTCCGGGCAGGCTTTTTCGGGGCTGTCTTCCTGGCAGCCGGCTTCCTCCTGGCAGATTCAGGTTCCGCTCTCTCCTTCATGATCTCCCCCCTCTCATCGGATCCAATGGATTGGGTGGCTCTGTGGCGGCCGATTCCCTGCGGTGCCGTTCTTCGGTCTTCGAGGCAAGCGATTCGGTCTGAACGGCAAAGGAGATATCCTGCTTTCTTTCTTCTCAAGTCGTGCGTTGCTGCCTTGGAGGCGCCTCGACACAGGGCGGGTCTCTCGGACGAGGTCGACACGGCGGCTCAACCCTCGTATCATAACAGAAGCTCAGCATTTTTCAAGTTCCGCCCCCGCTTGCTTCCCTTTCGCCCATCTCGGGATTCCAGTCATGAAAAAGGACATAGTGAGTAGCCACGATCAGTCCGAAGGACATATCCGGAAAAGACACTGGCTGAATTCGAGTTCAGGGGAATACGAGGCTCGGGTACGGAGTATCGCGTCAGGCGGGCGGCACCGTTGGAAGCAGTGGACATATTAAAAAGCCCTATGCAGATAAGTCAACAAAAGAATACAGGAATCCACCCATTTACCCTTCACCGGCCGTAGCCAACCATGGTCTTTAGGCAATTCCCGCCTCGATCGAAAGACGGGTGAGGTTCGGACATGTACGAGAGGATCATGGTCCCCCTGGACGGCTCGCAACTGGCGGAATGCGTGCTTCCCCATGTGGAATCCATCGTAAGGGGGTGCGGCGCGGGACGCGTCTTCTTCATCCGCGTGGTTGAGCCGGCCCAGATTCCCGTAGGGGTCGAAACCAACGGAGCCGCCCTATTCGACGCCGAGGAGGCGGCTCGAATACGGAACGGCGTGGATTCCGAGAATATGGCGGCCGCCGAGGGATACCTCAGCCGAATCGCAGGCCGCAACAGGTACCCCGGCGCCGATGTGGAGATCAGGGTGCTCATGGGAAAGACCGCCGAGACCCTGGCGAAGTACGCGGAGAAGAACGGTATCGATCTGATCGTCATCGCCACCCATGGCCTCTCGGGCATCAGCCGATGGGTATGGGGGAGCGTCGCCGACCGGATCCTTCGAGCCGCATGCGTCCCGGTCCTCATGGTGCGTGCGCCGGGATGTATACCGGGGTTCTAGAGAAGACCGTTTAACAGGCCCGGGCCTCTCTGAGCACCCGTGCCGAACACATGGAGCGATGGCATGCACGATGATTTGGAGATCGCCCGAAAACGAATGGTCGAACACCAGTTGATCGCCAGGTCCGTCCATGATCCCCTGGTGCTGAGGGCCATGGGGAAAGTCCCCCGGGAGCGATTCATGCCCGCTGATCTGAGGGACTCCGCCTATGGGGACCACCCCCTTCCCATCGGTCATGGCCAGACGATCTCGCAGCCCTACATCGTGGCCCACATGACCGAGGCCCTCGAACTCACGGGTGAGGAAAAGGTCCTCGAGATCGGCACCGGCAGCGGTTATCAGGCGGCGGTGCTTGCGGAGATCGCCCGGGAAGTCTACACCGTGGAGCGGATCGCGGAGCTCTCCGAGAAGGCGAAAGAGGTCCTCCTGGAACTCGGGTACAGGAATGTCTTCTTCAAGGTCCACAACGGGACCCTGGGGTGGCCTGAAAACGCGCCTTACGATGCCATCCTGGTCACGGCCGCCGCACCCGACATCCCCGAGACCTTCTTGGAGCAGTTGAAGGACGGAGGCCGGCTGGTGATCCCGGTCGGGGAACGATACAGTCAGAACCTGGTCAGGATCACGAGGTCCGGCGACAGGAAACTCCGCGAGGACCTCGGAGCGGTGCGGTTCGTCAGCCTGATGGGGGAATATGGATGGAAAGAGTAAGAAAAAAAGACGAACATTGAACATCGAACGCCAACATCGAACATCGAATCAGGATACCAGGGGTCAGAGCTCAGAGGTCGGCCCAGCCGCTGGCCCCAGGCCAGTTTGATCGAACAGGAAAGGTTACAGGGTATCAGGTGTCAGGTTTCGGGTGTCAGCCCGGTAGCCCATCCATTTCCTGACACCTGAACACTGAAACCTGAAACCCACCATTCCCTATTCCTTCATTCCGGTAATTTCTTTTCCGCCGTCGCCCTTTTCCCGGACGGGCCGCTGGATGCCGAAAGCGAACCGGCCCGATTCCCCCGTCTGCTTCCATTTCCACTCCCGAGAGGAATCTCCGGCGGGGGGCCCCAGGATCTCGTCGATCTCCTCCCTCGAAAGGGTCTCGCGCTCAAAGAGCTCCCTGGCCAGCTTGTCCATCTCGGCCCGATGGGAGACCAGCAGCTCCTCCGCGACCCTCTCCATGCCCTGGATAAGCGAGCGGACCTCCTCATCGATCACCTGCGCGGTTCTTTCACTGAAGTCCCGAGGCTGGGACATCTCCCTCCCCAGAAAAGGATGGTGCTCTCCCTGCCGATAGGTCACGGGACCGAGTTTGTCGCTCATCCCCCACTGACAGACCATCCTGCGGGCCAGTTCGGTCGCCTTTCGGAGGTCGTCCCCTGCCCCCGTGGAGATATCCTCCTGGGTGATCTTTTCGGCGACCCTGCCGCCAAGCATGATGGCAATTCGGTTGAGGAGATAGCGGCGGCCCAGGTTGTGCTGATCCTCGACCGGAATCTGTTCCGTGGCCCCGAGGGATCGCCCCCGGGGAATGATGCTGACCTTCTCAAGAGGATCCGCTCCCGGCAGGATCCTGGCCAGGATGGCATGTCCCGCCTCGTGATAGGCGATCACCTCCTTTTCCTCGTCCTTGATGACGTCCTCCCTCTCGATGCCCATCAGGATCTTGTCCCTGCCTTCCTCGAAATCCTGGGACTCGACCGCTTTCTTTTCCTTTCGCGCAGCAAGGAGCGCAGCCTCGTTCACGAGGTTCTTCAACTCAGCCCCCGAGAAACCGACGGTCCTCCGGGCGAGGAGATCGAGGTCCACATCCGGCCCCAAGGGCACATTGCGTGTGTGGACCTCAAGGATCTCCCTGCGCGCCTTCCTCTGCGGGAGGTCCAGGGTGATCTGCCGGTCGAAACGCCCGGGCCTGACCAGGGCAGGGTCCAGGACATCGGGCCGATTGGTCGCGGCAAGGACCACCACCGACACGTGCGGGGAGAATCCGTCCATCTCAGCCAGGATCTGGTTCAGCGTCTGCTCCCTCTCATCATGTCCTCCCCCCAGCCCCGTTCCCCGGACGCGGCCGATCGAGTCCAACTCGTCGATGAATATGATGGAGGGGGATTCGTTCTTCGCCTTTGTGAACATGTCCCTGACGCGGGAAGCGCCGACCCCCACAAACATTTCGATGAACTCGGACCCGCTGATGCTGTAAAAAGGGACGTGGGCCTCGCCTGCAGTCGCCCTGGCCATGAGGGTCTTACCCGTCCCCGGCGGGCCCACCAGGAGTATCCCCTTCGGCAACTCCCCTCCCAGGGCCTTGTACTTGGACGGGTTCTTCAGGAAACCGACAATCTCCTCGAGTTCCTTCTTGGTATTGGCGAGCCCGGCCACGTCCTTGAAACCCACATTGCTCGTTTCCCGGGTGTAGAGCTTCGCCCGGGATTTTGCGAATCCGAAGACCCCTCCTCCTCCCACTCCCCCCTGCAGCCTTCTCGATGAATAGAAGATCAGTCCGAGGATAAGCAACCAGGGGAGCCATCCGATCAGGAGAATACGCCACCATGATCCTTCCTGGGACTCCGCGTTCACCGTCACGCTGTTCTTCTCAAGCGTGTTGAGCAGTTCCGGGTCGGCCAGGTTCGGCTTCATGGTCTGGAAGCCCTCGTAGAGCTTTTCCTCCTGTTGCGATCCCGGCGACTTGAGGTCCTCGGTCAAACGTCCCCTGAACTCGCCGGTGATCTCGTCCCCCTTGAACGTGACCCCCGAAATCAATCCATCCGCTGCAAGCTCTTTGAAGTTCGTGTAGGAGATCTTGAGACGGTTCGCGGACGATCGAGGAGTGAGGAGAGATAACAGAAAAAAGGAGAGCAACACCAGGAGCAGAAGCCTCCTGGGTTGAGACCACTCATTGGTACTGCCGGGCTTCATCGGGTTCATCGACTTTGCCTTCCTGATTGAAAGTGAACGTCGGCGCTCTTCCGAACCAGTCTTTTCCGGATCCAGAGGGAAGGAAATGGGTTGTCCATGGTATCGAAAATCCTCGGAAGCTGTATTCAGCACCATGCTTCGGCTGAGGAGGGCCGATGGGGAGAAGCGGTGGTAAGATCATGGGAAACCGCAAATACACATTGAGCCTTATACCTTCGCTCGAAAGCGGTGGCTATTGGCATTGCGAATGACGTCTGGGGGCCCGGATCCTTGTCTCGAAAAGGAGGAAGAACGATGAATTCGGGGAAGAGAGGAGTGCTGAAAACCGGTCTCCTGCTGGGGATCTTCCTGTCCGCTCTGGTGGCCCAGCTCCCGATGGGAACGGCCCTGGCGCAGCCGGCACAGAACTGCCCATGCTCTTTTACGGAACTGGCTGAGGCGGCGAGTCCCAGCGTGGTGAACATCAGCTCGATGAAGGTGGTCCGGGGAGGTCCGTTCCGTTTCGACTCCCCCTTTGGAGAAGACGACCCTCTTCGTGACTTTTTCGAGAAGTTCTTCGGGCAGAAGCTCCCCAAGGAGCACAAGCAGAAAGGGCTGGGATCGGGGGTCATCATCGATCCCGAAGGATACATCCTGACCAACAACCACGTGGTCGAGGCCACCGATCAGATCCTGGTGAAAGTCCAGGGCGGAAAAGAGTTCAAGGCCAAGATGGTCGGCAGGGACCCCCAAACCGATCTCGCCCTGATCAAGATCGAACCCGAAACCCCTTTGCCTGCCTTGAGGCTGGGTGACTCCGAACAGCTGAAGGTAGGGGACTGGGTCCTGGCCATCGGCAGCCCCTTCGGGCTGGTGAGCACGGTGACCGCAGGAATCGTCAGCGCGAAATACCGACGGATCGGAATCGGGGCGTATGATGACTTCATACAGACCGACGCATCCATCAACCCCGGAAACAGCGGCGGCCCTCTTCTCAACATGAGGGGAGAGGTGGTGGGAATTACGACCGCCATATTCTCCAGGAGCGGCGGCAATATCGGAATCGGGTTCGCCATCCCTTCCAACATCGCCCGGGATCTGATCCCGCAACTGAGAAAAGGCAAGGTGGTCCGGGGGTGGCTCGGGGTCATGATCCAGCAGATCACGCCCCAGATCAGGGACAAACTGGGGCTGACGACCGACAGCGGCGCATTGGTTTCCCAGGTAACTCCCGGAGGCCCTGCGGAGAAGGCGGGGATTCGCAGGGGCGACGTGATCGTGTCCTTTGGCGACCAGCCCATTAAAGACATGAACGACCTCCCGTTCCTGGTGGCGAAATCCGAGGTGGGAAAGAAGGTGCCGGTCACCGTGATACGGAAAGGAGAAAAAAGGACGTTCCAGGTCACCATCGGGCAGATGAAGGAGGAGGAGGAAGCGGAGGTCCCCATGGAGGAGACCGGTATCGCACCGGATCTCGGGCTCAGCCTCGAAAACCTCTCCCCGGAACTGGCCTCCAGATTCAAGATTCCGGAGCAGACGGGTGTGCTGATCACAAAGGTGGAGCAGGGCTCAGCCGCCGATCAGGCGGGCCTGAGGCCGGGAGATGTTGTGCTGGAGGTCGAACAGGAAGAGGTCCGGAGTTCGCAGGAGTTCACCAGCAAGATGGCGGCTTACCCAAGGGGGCAAGCCGCCTTGCTCCTGATCAACAGGAAGGGGACCACTCTCTACCTGACCCTGCCCATTCCGAAGTGATCAATTGACCTCGCCACTTCTTCCCTTCTGCCCTTGGACATTGGACATTCTGCATTCTGCGGTTCGTCAGAAGTGATCATGGATGATCTCGCCACTTCTTCCCTTCTGCCCTGGACATTGGACATTCTGCATTCTGCGGTTCGTCAGAAGTGATCATGGATAACCTCGCCACTTCTTCCCTTCTGCCCTGGACATTGGACATTCTGCATTCTGCGGTTCATCAGGCTCCCCATCCAAGCGGCGGCTCGACGGGGGTCTGTCCCCTTGACACCCGGGATCCCGGCTTGTCGACGATCTGGACCGTGCTGGCCTGGGGCCCTTCCTCTCCCTCCTCCTCCTCGAATCGAATGGCGGTGCCGATCTCCAGGCGATCGAAATCGTTTTGAAGCACTGCATTTCTGTGGAAATACACGTCCCGCCCGTCCAGGGTCTTCAGGAAACCATACCCTTCCTCTCGAAACAGCTTGATCACAATGGCCACCGCCTCTTCCTCCGCGGGATGGGACTTCACGTCTCCACGCCTCTTCTCGGTAATCCGTTTCAACTTCCTCCGGGCTGCGTCAAAGGCATCCCTGATCACGGAAGGCAGTTCGTCGTGAATGCTCCCTTCGCTCGATTCTCTGCGAACGGCGAATTCATGTCCCGGGGGAACATTCAAGGTGATCCGAACACGGTAAGGCCTACCCGCACGCTGATGCTGCTGAGGCGACTCAACGGCGACCCGGCAACTGGTCACGGAATCCGAGACCCGCTCCAGGGCGGCCGCCTTTTCACGAATGAGCGCCTCGACGGCATCGGTCTTTTCAACATTTCTAAACGTTATTTCCAGTGGAACTTTCATGCTTGCCCTCCTCCATCTCATGCTGCGGTTCACCCGCCTCTCGTCATCAGATGGTACTTTTCGCATCCCTCGCGCGCAATACGAGAACTCCTGTACTTTCAAACTCATCCTCCTTATTCGCAAGGTTTGCTTCATCGGAAACCAGGGGAGAGACCCTCCTTGAACTCGTACTCGATCCTACAGGAGGCCCCTACTCCAAAATAGGTGATCGTACCTATTTACGCAGCCCGATGGAGGGACTAGCGGAAGCAGTGTGTGCAGGAAAACGGTTGAGGGGAGGATCTATGGAAATGGTGCCATGGAGGCCGTTTCGAGAAGAGGGAGGCCTGCCCTTCCCTTCGGCCCATCGGGCCGCCGGTTGGATGCCCCCGGTCGACATATTCGAGGCTGAGGAAGAGGTGCTGGTTGCAGTGGAACTGCCGGGCGTCGAGGCAGACGACATCGAGGTCCGTGTGGCAGGGGATGTGCTCACCCTCGAAGGGGAGAAGAGGGGCAGGGATCAACTCGTCAACCACCCATGCATCCAGCGTGAGATCTATGCCGGGTCCTTTCGCCGCTCCTTTCGCCTCCCTGCCCGGGTGGCGGGCGGTCGTATCGCCCCACGATTCATGAACGGCGTTCTCATCCTCTCGATCCCTAAGGAGAAGAAGCTGCGCCATCAGGAAAGGTAGTCGATGTACCTCTCCTGAAACCCGGGGATCTCCTCCTCCAGCCATTTCTTCAGTTTGAGGACGATGGACTTCTGTCTCTGCCGGACCCTCTCGCGGGAGATCCGGTACTTTTCGCCGATCTCTCTGAGGGTGAGCGGATCTTCCGCCATGATTCGATGATCAAAGATGAATCCCTCTTTCCGCGAGAGCGTCCGTCGAAACTTCTCCAGTTTCTCCTTCATCATCTCCTTTCTCTGTTTCTCCGAAAGCTTCATGCAGATGTCCCCTTCGGAGACAGGGTGCGCCTCCACCCCTTCCACCGCCGAAATATCGAACGGGACATCCGCCCCGTCGAGCCTTTCGGCCATCTCGATGACCTCCTCCTTGCTCACGTCGAGCCTTTCAGCAAGGATCTCCGGCTCAGGGGCAAGTCCCAGGGAAAGGATTTTCTGCTTCTCCTTGTTGAGATTGTAGAACAGCTTCCGCTGATGCTGCGTGGTGCCGATCTTGACCAGTTTTCTGTTCTCCATGATGTAACGGAGGATGTATGCCCTTATCCAGTATGCAGCGTAATAGGAAAACCGCGTCCCCCTCTCGGGGTCGAACTTCTTCAGGGCATGAATCAGCCCGAGATTTCCCTCCTGAATGAGATCCAGCACCTTGGAGGAGTTGTGCCTCTGAAACCCAAGGGCGATCTTCACCACGAGGCGGAGATTGGAGGTGATCAGCCGGAAGGTGGCCCCCTCGTCCCCTTTCTCCCGGACACGGATGGCGAGACCCTTTTCCTCTTCACGACTCAAGAGCTCAAAACGCTGGATTTCCGCCAGGTACTTTCGGAGAGGATCGTAGGGCATATAATCCTTTTTGGCGGAAACCTGGCCGACCGTGGCCGGTTTTTCCTCCTGCTCCGCGGCTTCAACCATGCCCACTTCCAGACCCATGTCTCCCCAATGCGCTTCTTCTGCTCTCATATCCACAACCCCCGTTTCGTAAAATCCCTTGTAGAGCGCTATTTTATTCACCATAGGGACCCTGAGAATGGGTTGGTCACTGTAATTGGAGATACCCCCGACCCGTATCTTGGGAACGTTCAAACACGATATTTGTACTTCGACCTAATGCTCCTCGGCATGGCCATTCGGTCCAGGAGGTACGAGGAAGAGAAGAGGAAGAGAAGAGCGAGAGAACTGCAGAATGCAGAATGTCCAATGTCCAATGTCCAATGCAGAGGGGAAGAGAAGAGCGAGAGAACCGCAGAATGTCCAATGCAGAGGGGAAGAGCAAGGGCGAGTTCGAATGCTGGAACGATGGAATATGGGAATACTGGGGAAGCCTGGTGATGAGGACGCAAAAAGACGGCTATTCAGCTTTGCAGCCCATCATCCCACTATTCCCTATCAAGCCCTTGTTTGGGGCTTTGTCATTTGAGCTTGATTGGTCGTCTGAGCTTTGACATCTGGATTTCAAGCGGTCCTTTTTCATCCCGGATGGGCAGAACCAATCTCCGGGTCCTCCACCGGGGACGGAGGTTTCAAAGGGAAGTGTTTCTTCAGCTTTCGCCGAGCTCCTTTTGAGTCACCTCGTGGACCGCCCGCTCCTGGAGTTTCTTCAACTCAGGTCCGATCTCGACCTCGTATAGGGAGGGGGATTCCAGCTTCCTGCACCCCTCGTCCAGGGCGGAGAAATCCGCTTGAAACCGGGCGCGAATGCTCTGAAGAGACTCCGGTTCCTTCACCCTCCTGCCCCCCCTCATCACCTCCTCCAGGAGGCCTTCACCCTCGACCGGTTCATCCCTGAGGACGAGCATGTCCTTCGTCATCTTACCGTCCCTGAGAACGCGGCATACCTGTTTCTTCCCCACGAGGGTTTTCTTACCGGAACTCAACTTGAGCACAGGGCGGCCGTCATACCAGACCAGCTTGTAGGCCATGTCGGTGTAAGGCGCGTCGGCGGATACGCCCATCTTGGTCCCCACACCGAAGGCGTCTATCTCCGCACCCTGGCTCAGTACGCGGGCGATCTTGAACTCGTCAAATCCGCCGCTTGCGAAGATCGACATCTCTCCAAACCCTTCCTCGGTCAGGAGCTTCCTCACCTCTTTGCTGAGGGCGGCCATGTCCCCGCTGTCCAACCGGACCCCTTTGACCCGTCCACCCGACCGGGAAACCTCCCTGGCCACCTGGATCGCCTTTCGCGCCCCCGAAAGGGTGTCGTAGGTGTCGATGAGCAGGACCGTGTTCTCGGGGAACGTGTCCGCAAAGGCCCTGAAGGCTTCTTCCTCCCTCTCAAAGCTCACGACAAAGGAGTGGGCCATGGTGCCGGAGACCGGGATCCCGTAGAGCATCCCCGCCCTCACCGTGCTGGTACCCGAGAAACCGGCGATGTAGGACGACCGGGCCACCTTCACCCCTGCCTCCATGCCCTGGGTCCTCCGAAGGGAAAAGTCCACGAGTTTTCTCCCGCCCGCCGCATGGACACACCGGGCAGCCTTGGAGGCGATCGATACCTGGAGATTGACGGTATTGATCACGAACGTCTCCACGAGCTGGGCCTCGATAATGGGGGCCGTGATCTCGAGGACGGGCTCGTCCCTGAAGAAGATGCGCCCCTCGGGCATGGCATGCACGTTTCCCGTGAACCGGAGAGTCGAGAGATAGGCGAGGAAGTCCTCAGAAAAGAGCCCCAGGCCATGCAGGTAGTCCAGATCCTCCTGCTCAAAGTGAAACGACTCCAAGTAGGAGATCACATCCTCCAGCCCGGCATGGACAAAATAGCCGCGGTTGGGCGGATACTCCCGGATGAACAGGCTGAATGTCGACTCCGCCGACATACGCTTGCTGTAGAACGCCTGAGCCATGGTCAATTCATAGAGATCCATAAGAAGCGCCGTCGTATTCATCCTTTCCCGTCCTGATCCGATTTGCGAAATACCGCTCACTTTCTCAAGAGACGCATGGATTCCTTCAATGATCGAATATTTATCACATCGGCGGCCTCGAGCCAACCTCCCCCTCGCCCCGACCCACGCCGAACTCGTTCAGCCCGAGTCCAGCATCTCCTGGAGCTTGAGCGCATCCTTTATAGCATATCCCGCCTCATCGTTGTCGAAGTAACAGAAGACTTCCCTTCCCTGATCAATCCAGGAGGAGATGGCGCCGGCCCATCCGGACAGAACGGTGGGCGTATACCTCCCTTTGTAATGCTCGTCGGGACCGTGCAGACGGATGTAGACGAAGTCGGCGGTGATGACCTTCGGGGACACCTTCCCTGCAAGGTCGTGCATGCAGAAGGCGGCTCCCATTTCGATCAATGCGTCATAGGCCATCGGATTGTGCCAGCTGGGGTCCATGAACTCGAAGGCAAAACGGTACCCCGAGGGAAGCGATTCCAGAAAGTCGTAAAACCTCTCCGGGTTGAAGTTCCACCTCGGAGGAAGCTGAAAGAGGATCGGCCCGAGTTTGTTGTTCAGGGAGCTGACCGCCTGGAGAAAAAGCAGCAGGGCCCTTTCGGGTTCCTTCAGTTTCTTGCGATGGGTGATGAAGCGGCTTGCCTTGACGGTGAAGATGAAATCCGCGGGAACGGTGTTGCGCCAGGAAATGAAGATCTCCCTGTTGGGCAGGCGATAGAAGGAGTTGTTGATTTCAACCGTGTGAAGGTGTTTCGCGTAATAGTCCAGATAGTCGTCCCTCGAGATCTCCTTCGGATAAAAGCTTCCTTTCCAGTGCTGGTACTGCCACCCGGATGTGCCGATATGGATATGGGGTAAAGCCGCCATGAACACAAGGACCTCCCCTCCTTATGAGAGGAAGAAGGGGGATAGGACAATAAGGGCGATCCCGTATAAAAATTCGAAAACATCCGCATCTCTCGGGTTCGTTCACCGGGAGCGGTGAACAACCTTTTCCTCTTTACTGCGCGTGTCGGACAAAATACTCCCTCGCCCTCATTTACCGAAAGACCGCAGTGGTGGAGTATTGGGGAACACCCCACTCTGCCCGAGGGACTTATGTTCTGGGTTCACTTCTTTTACGCCGTCCTCTTCGCCGCCCTCCTGAGCATCTTCTTCTATGCCGTGTTCAGGACGAGGGGGCCCTGGTCCAGTCTCCTCCTCCTTTTCCTGGTCATCTTCCTTGCATCCTGGGCGGGCGGATTGTGGCTCTCACCCATCGGACCGGGCTTCAGGGGCACTTACTGGATTCCCTTTCTGATTTCGGGCCTGATCATCGCGCTCCTGCTCGCGGCTGCCGCTCCTTCGAGGAGAGAGGAAACCACCGTGGAGCTCGTGGATGCCGAAGCGCAGAAACGGGAGAAGAAGAGGGTCTACATGACCCTGAGCATCTTCTTCTGGATTATCGTGGCCGCCCTGGTGGCCGCGATTGGGATCCATTACCTCGGGTGAGGGGGAGCGTTCCGGAGGGCTCGGTTCTGGAGGTCACACTAGATCCACCTCGGCGGCTGCATGAGAAGCTCCCCATGAGCCGTCCATTCCGATGCCGGGGATTCCCGCAGGTTCGACAGAAGATCCTGGATATCATCCCCTCTCCCACGCCCCCGTCCGAACACCCTCTTCACGAAAGAGCGTTTCACCGGAAAGATCTTGAGCCCGACCTGCTCCTCTTCGGGGATCTTCGCCGCTGCCCTGGCGGCGCGGAACGCCTCGTGAAACCCACCGAGTTCATCCACGAGCCCTCTCTGCACCGCATCCCGCCCGGTCCAGATCCTCCCCTTTGCCGAGCTGTTCACGCTCTCGACAGGCAGCTTTCTGCCATCCGCGGCTTTTGCCACGAAATCGTCGTATATTTCGTCAAGCCGCAATTCCATGCGCTTCCACTGCTCTTCCGAGTAGCTTTCCGTATCGCTCCAGAAATCCGCATTCTTGTTGGTGAAAAGCCTTCCCCAGCGGATACCGACGCTGTTCCACAACCCCGAGGTCACCATCTTGCCGCTCACGACGCCGATCGAACCGGTTATGGTCCCCGGATGGGCAATGATCCTGTCGCAGGCCATTGCGACAAAGTAGCCCCCCGAACCGGCCACATCGCTCAACGTGGCGATCACGGGTTTTCCGATATCCCTTGCGCAGATCGTCTCCCTCCATATGGCGTCGGATGCCACATAGGACCCGCCCGGACTGTCGATGCGGAACACGATGGCCCGCACCCTCTTGTCCTTGGCTGCAGCGCGGAAATCGGCGCAGACCGAATCGGAACCCATGATGAAACGGCCCAAGGGCGTGTAGCGGCTCTTGCCGAGGGCAATGCGGCCCGTCCCATAGATCAGGGCGATCCTTTTCCGTCCTCGGACTCGCGTTTCTTTCTTCTTCAGATATCCTTGGAGTCCGAGGAACCGCGCCCCCTTGCCGGCCTCTCTCTTCAATGCCGTCCGCACCTCGTCCCGGTACTGCAATCCGTCTACAAGCCCTTCCTCCAGTGCCCTCTTTGAGGAGAAAGGGCCCCTTTCCAGGAGGGCCTCCAGCCTCTCCCGGCTGAGTCCCCGGGACTGGCCGATGCCGTCCAGTATCTGTGAGAGCAGTGACGACAGGACAGCCTGATCGGCTTCACGGTGCGGCTCCGTGTATTCCTTTTCGGTCAGCATGTATGCGGCGCTCTTGTATTCCTTGCGAAAACCCAGCTGAGGCACGATCCCTATCCGGTCGAGCAATTCGCGCAGGAAGGGCGTCTTCATGCCCAGACCCGTCAGCCCGACCTCTCCGGAGGGCTGGACAAGGATCCGGTCGAAGGCGGCGGCCAGGTAGTAGGCCGTGTTCCCCGGACCGGACTCACCGAAAGACTCTGCAAAGGCGACCGCCTTTTTGCCCGTTTTGCGGAATCGGGTGACGGCATCCCGGATCTCCTGTGCCCTGGCCATATTCATCCGGGCTCCCCCGACCTTTGCAAAGAGCATGACCACCTTCCTGTCCTCAGAGGCGATGCGAAGCGCCTCGACCGCATCTCGCAGCACGGGCGCACCTCTCATGAGGATCCTTGCAAGGCGGTCTTCAGGCACATGCTCCTCCCACTTCCGACTGAAATCCGCCTCCAGGATGGTATTGCCGTGAACAGCCCTTCGTCTCCAGAGAAGAACGGCAAGGAACACGGCGACGATCAGGATGAGGATTGCGACAGACGCAATCAAACCGGACGCAGTCATATGCTTCACCCTAGCACATGAATACCCTTGGGTCGCCGTCGGCTCTACCGTTCCTTTTCGGACGAGAACCTGCCGCTCCTTCCAAACGGGGGCCTGGGTCTCTGAAACCCCCGCCAGCTGCTCTTGCCGAGGATAAACCCGCCTCCTCTTCCCACCAGGTTCACGGAGCCGACCACCCCTCGGACGCTCCTGACATTCATCATGGCCCCGCAGGCGAAGCACTTCACCGGACCTTGGTAGTTCTGAAACTTTGCATGGTTCAGGGTCATCTCCTGTCGACAGGCCAGACATTTTACGATCATCGGAGTTCTCCCCTCTGGCCGCTTGAGACAGAACGGCCGCTCGGACAGGTTCACTTCCATGGTTGCCTTGAAATCGGTGGTGGGCAACACCAGAAAAGCCGAAGTGCAGCAAAACTCAAGGGAATCATGGGGTCGCGGGTCCTGCGGGAAAATGGGGGGCGGACAGCAATCGGATTTGACGGCGGTAGTATTTTGAGCAGCGCTGCGGCTCCTTCATGAGAGCGACACCGGGGCAGATCTCAGGTCCGTCCCTACCGGCCGACGGCCATTGTCCCGTGCTCACGGGCGACCATGTTTCACCCGCCCCGCCGGGGGAATACAGCCAAAACCCTATTAAGGACTCGGAGGGGATGTTCTATAGTTGGACCAGTGGACGGCCTGGGAACAGTCCACGGCAGCCCAATCCCGCCACGAAGACACGGAAGAGACCGGTTCTCTTCGGGTCGGTGCCTTCGTGGCAGATCTTCATTCGGTAGAAGTTTGAAGGTGAGAACATATAATGTTTCAGCGGCCGGACCGATGCAGGTATTCATAGAAGTCGAGGGTCTTCCGGGCCACGGCCTTCCAGGTGAAGCGCTCCGTTACCCTCTCTCGGGCACGCATACCCATCTCCCTTCTCAAGTGGGGAGACGCTGCCAGGAGATTGATGGCCTCGGCCAGGGCATTCGCAAAGCTCTCGGCGCCTTCGGCCCGGTCGATGTTTGCGGTGTCGACAGGAACGAGCTTCCCGGTTACGCCGTCCGCCACGACCTCGGGGATGCCTCCCACAGCGGATGCCACGACCGGCGCGCCGCAGGCCATGGCTTCGAGGTTGACGATGCCGAAAGGCTCATAGATGGAAGGGCAGACAAACATGGCGGTCCGGCTGTAGAGCGCGATCAGGTGTTCTACAGGCACGGTCTCCTTTACCCAGACGACCGGGTTGGAGGTCCGCCTTTTTGCGGCGGCCACCTTTTCAACCGTCTCCTGCAGGATCTCGTCCGTATCGGGCGCGCTTGCACAGATCACCACCTGAAGCCCGGGGTCAAGGCGCGGCACCGCATCCAGGAAGTGGCCGATTCCCTTCTGACGCGTGAGCCGCGCGACCACCAGCACGAACGGTCTTCGGGGATCGATGCCGTAATGGTCAAGGACCGAGGGATCGTCTGAAGGACGATATCGCTCCTCATCGATACCGTTGTGGATGACCCGGATCTTCTCCAGGTCCACCCCGTAGAGGCGATGGACGTCTCTTTTCATGGCCTCGGACACTGCGATGACCCCGTCGGCATTCCGATAGGCGGTCTCCTCGATCCAGGAAGAAGCCATGTAGGCGGTGTCCAGTTGTTCCCGCTTCCAGGGTCTGTGGGGCTCCAGCGAATGGGTGGTCAGAACCAGAGGCGCGTTGAGGAGCCGCTTGAGCAGGCAGCCTGCCAGGTGCGTGTACCACGTGTGGCAGTGGACCACATCCGCCTCCTTCAGGCAGCTCACGATGGCGACGTCTCGGAACAGGGCGTCCAGGAGCGGACTGTGCCTTGGATCATAGCACTCGAAGTCGGCGGGCCCAACGCCTCTGACTTCCCAGTGAGGGGCCGACTCCCTCTGATCCCCGAAGCACCGCAGCTGGATCGAGTGCTCGCCCGGGTCCAATCGCTTCAGCGCTCGGGTGAGGTATTCGACGTGGACCCCCGCCCCCCCGTAGGTGTAAGGCGGGTACTCTTTGGTGAGTATGGCAATATTCAATGCATTGCTCCTTGAAGGATGACCTTGCGATGATGTGATCCTTTGATGTTTAATGAATGCCAAAGCCCGGAGGCCAAAGTCAAGGACGAATGGACATCGAATGCAAAGACAAGAAGACGAACATCGAACGTCCGACATCGAACGTCGAATGGGAAGACCGGAGGCCAGCGGGGCCGCTTGCCGCTCCAGGCGGCCAGTTTGATGGAACATGAAACTGCGCCCCCGAGCGATCATGATTCGATCCCTCACCATGAACGGCACTTCGTTCGCCCTGAGGTACCGAAGGCGAACAGAAAGGGGGGGGTTCCCTGGTGAGAGCACATATGGAGAAGAGCGCGATGGATGAAAAGAGATCTCGTGTGGTGATTGAGAACGTCACCCCTCAAATCGATTGCGGACGGTTTCCCATCAAAAGGACGGTCGGGGAGAGGGTGCGGGTGGAGGCGGACATCTTTGTAGACGGCCATGACGTCCTCACCGCTGTCCTGCTCTGTCGGAACCGGAACGAAGCGGAATGGCACGAGCTGCCGATGGAACCGCTGGTGAACGACCGCTGGCGCGGATCCTTTTCGGTCACCGAAGGGGGATACTGGCGCTACACCGTCCAGGCCTGGGTGGATCCCTTCAAGACGTGGAGAAGGGATCTCGAGAAGAGGGTGAGGGCAGGACAGGACGTCTCGATCGATATCCTGGTCGGAGCCCGTTTGATCCTGGAGGCATCGTCCAGGAGCCAGGGGCCCCTCTCGGTATGGCTCAAGAGCAGGGCGGATGAAACCGCCGAGGCCGGCGGAACCCGCCGGGGGGTCGCCCTGGCCATGGACGACGAACTCGCGGCCGCGATGGAGCGCGCCCCGGACAGGGTCCCGGCAACCACCTATGAGAAGGAACTGCTTGTGTGGGTGGACAGGGAAAAGGCCCGCTTCAGCGCCTGGTACGAGATGTTCCCCCGCTCCCTCTGGCCGGGCCAGCAGGCGGAACAGGGGACCTTCAGGGATTGCGAGGACCGGCTGCCGTATATCTCCGAAATGGGTTTCGATGTCCTCTATCTTCCCCCCGTACACCCCATCGGCACGTCCCACCGCAAAGGGAAGAACAATTCCCCCCAGGCGGCCCCCGGCGATCCGGGAAGCCCATGGGCGATCGGAGCGGAAGCAGGGGGACACAAGGATGTTCATCCCCGGCTTGGCACGCTTTCCGATTTCCATTCTCTCGTCGAAAAGGCCGGGGAATACGGGCTGGAGATCGCCGTGGATCTGGCCTATCAGTGCAGCCCGGACCACCCCTATGTGAAGGAGCACCCCGAGTGGTTCCGCCGTCGTCCCGACGGCACCGTTCAATACGCCGAAAACCCCCCCAAGAAGTATGAGGATATCTTCCCGATCGACTTCGACACCGACCACCGGCAGGAGCTTTTCTCGGAGCTCAAGAGTGTCGTTCTCTTCTGGATCGAACAAGGGGTGCGGATCTTCCGGGTCGACAACCCTCACACCAAGCCGTTCGATTTCTGGGAGTGGATGATCCGTGAGATCCGGGAGGAGTTTCCGGATGTGCTCTTTCTCTCCGAGGCGTTTACCCGTCCCAAGGTCATGTACCGGTTGGCAAAGCTCGGGTTCAGCCATTCCTATACCTATTTCACGTGGCGGAATACGAAACGGGAATTGATCGAGTACTTCAGCGAGCTGAACCACACCCCCGTGCGGGAATTCTTCAGGCCGAATCTGTGGCCCAATACCCCCGATATCCTGCCCGAGATCCTTCAGACCGGGGGAAGGCCCGCATTCATGATGAGGGCCGTCCTCGCATCCACCCTTTCGGCGAACTGGGGGATCTACGGCCCGGCCTTTGAGCTTTGCGAGTCCAGGCCCAGAGAGGTGGGGAGCGAGGAGTATCTCGATTCCGAAAAGTACGAGATCCGTCACTGGGAGACAAACCATCCCTTCAGCCTGAAGTCGTTCATCGCCAGACTCAATCGTATTCGAAGGGAAAACCCGGCGCTGCAGAGCGACGGGGGTCTTCGGTTCCACGAGTCGGATCATGACCAGATCCTCTGCTACTCCAAGCACACGGAGGACTACTCCAACATCATCCTGGCCGTGGTCAATCTCGACCCGCACCACTCCCACGGCGCATGGATCCACCTTCCCCTCGAGGGGATGAGGCTGGAGCCGAACAGGGGATACCAGGTGCATGATCTGCTCGGGGACGGCCGCTTCCTCTGGTACGGCCCCAGGAACTTCGTGGAGATCGACCCGCGAACATCGCCCGCTTTCGTGTTCCGCATCCGGATGCGCACGAGGACCGAGATGGATTTCGACTATTTCATGTAGGGAAACCCCTCCGGCTCGGCGACGGAGGAGAGTCGATCGGGGGGGCGGGTTTTTTTGAAAACCCCGGATCGCACGGGGGAATGGCACACCCCTCCCGTATTGAACCGGCCCGCAAAGCTCGCAATAATGATTGAAAAGAGGTAAAAGGCATAGAGGTACAGACGAATGGAACAGGCTTTGAGAACTCTAACCGTCACTGAACCGTCCGGGCCCAAACCCCAGTGGTTCAAGGAC
>JAGVAP010000083.1 GCA_020060215.1 Deltaproteobacteria bacterium
TAGGAGCAAGCTCCTGCTTGCGATCTTCTCGGAACTCAAAAGAATCGCAAGCAGGAGCTTGCTCCCACAGAAGACACCAGGAGCCACTCTTCGATCGATCTTGCCACCTCGGGCGGCAAGCGACCGGGGCCGACCTCCCTGAAGGTGACAGGGTAGTCGGTACGGGACCCCCCTTCCAGGGGGGTCCCCCGATACCACCAGGGTTACCGGTGGTATTCACTATCAGGAAAGCGTTTCTTGACGAGCGCAGATCATGGACCCCAAGAAGAAAGACATTACCCGTACCCGAAGCCGCTACGAACGGATTGCTCCATTCTATGACTGGATGGAATCCCCCATGGAGGCGCTCCGGTTCAATCGGTGGAGATCGCGTCTCCGGGAGAAGGTTAGCGGCAGAGCGCTCGAGGTCGGGGTAGGTACCGGGAAGAATATTCCGTACTACCCCCCAGGTGCGGACGTGACCGCGATCGACATCAGCCCGGGCATGCTGAAGAGGGCTGGGAGAAGGGCTGCTTTATGGGGCCGCAGGGTGGAGCTGATGGACATGGACGTACAGTTTCTCGGGCTCCCGGACCGCTCCTTCGACACTGTTTTTGCCACCTTCGTCTTCTGCTCGGTTCCGGACCCGGTCCAGGGCCTGAAGGAGCTGCACAGGGTCGTCAAACCGGACGGGAAGATGATCCTTCTGGAGCATATGAGGCCGGGGAATCCGGCGCTGGGTCTTCTCTTCGACATCCTCAATCCCATCGTCGTCCGGATCATGGGTGCGAACATCAACCGAAGGACCGTGGATAATATCCGCCTGGCGGGATGGCACGTCATCAAGGAGGAGCACCTCTTCTCCGACATCGTCCGCTGGATCGAGGCGGGGCCGTAAAACACGGTCACTCACCACAGGCATTTGAGTGTGAACAGTTCTCTACATCTTCGGTTCCCCTTGCAGCAAAGGACAAGAGCAGCGGACTGATCGCCGGGGTAGGTAAAAGATGGACAGCAGCGATCGTGCGTGCTGCTCACCTGGCGATCTTCAGGAACTGCGCGTTGATCGCCACGATCACCGTGCTCAGGGCCATGAGCACCGCGCCCATGGCGGGGGTGAGCAGGATCCCGAAGGTGTAGAGCACGCCCGCGGCAAGGGGGATGGCAAAGGCGTTGTACCCCGTGGCCCAGGCCAGGTTCTGGATCATCTTCCTGTAGGTGGCGCGCGAGAGCCCGAGTATGGCCACCGCATCCAGGGGGTTGCTCTTGACCAGGACGATGTCCGCGGTCTCCACCGCGACGTCCGTTCCTGCGCCGATCGCGATCCCCACGTCCGCCTGGGCCAGGGCCGGGGCGTCGTTCACCCCGTCGCCCGTCATGGCCACGATCAGCCCCCTTGACTGCACCTCCTTGACCTTGGCCGCCTTCTCCTGCGGCAGGACCTCGGCAAAGTACTCATCGAGGCCTATCTCGTCCGAGACCCACTTGGCCACCAGTTTGTTGTCTCCGGTGAGCATCATGGGGCGGATCCCCATCTCCTTGAGCTTCGTGATGGCCTCCCTCGACTCCTCCCGGATGATGTCTGCCAGGGCGACCGCGCCTTTCAGCTGCCCGTCGATCATCACGTAGATCACCGTCTTTCCCTGGGAGCCGAGCCTCCGGATCCGCTCATCCTTCGGGGTGATTCCCTTTTCCCGGAGATAGCCGGGGCTGACCACCTTCACCTCTTTCCCGTTCACTTTTCCTTCGGCCCCCTTTCCGGGAATGGCCTTGAACCCCTCCACCGGGAAGGTCTCCCTGGAGGAAGCGACGATCCCCTGCGCGATGGGGTGCTCGGAGCGCGATTCCACGGATGCAGCATATTTCAGGATCTCCTTTTCTCCCATATCTTCAGAAAAGGGGATCATGTCGGTCACGCCGAATTTCCCCTGGGTCAGGGTCCCGGTCTTGTCGAAGAGGATGGCCTGGATATTCCTGGCCCTCTCGAAGGCCGCCCGGTTTCGGATGAGAAGACCGCTTCCGGCGGCCAGGGCCGTGGAAACGGCGACGACCAGGGGGACTGCGAGGCCGAGTGCATGGGGGCAAGCGATCACCATGACCGTCACCATCCGCTCGAGGGAAAAGGCGAAATCCTCCTGAACCAGGGCCAGCCAGACGAAGATGGTGACGGCCCCTCCGCCGAGTGCGACCACGGTCAGCCACAGGGCGGCCCGGTTGGCCAGGTCCTGGGTCCTGGACTTGCTCTCCTGCGCCTGCCGGACAAGGTCTATGACCTGGGAGAGAAAGGAGTCCTCGCCGGTCTTTTTCACCTCCACGGTGATCGAGCCTTCCCCGTTGATGGCGCCCCCGATGACGTTGGCCCCGGGCTCCTTGCTCACGGGTTTGGACTCCCCCGTGAGCATGGCCTCGTTCACGGATGTCTGCCCCTCCACCACCTCGCCGTCTATGGGTATCTTCTCTCCCGGTTTGATGAGGACCCTGTCCCCCATCCCCAGCTCATCGAGCGAAACCTCCCGGACGCTCCCGTCGGGCATGAGCTTGTGGGCGCTCGAAGGCATCAGCTGCGCCAGCTCCTCCAGGGCCCGGGAGGCCCCCATGATGGACTTCATCTCGATCCAATGCCCGAGGAGCATGATGTCGATCAGGGTGGCCAGCTCCCAGAAGAGCACCTTGCCGGGGAGGCCGAACACCACGATGCTGCTGTAGAAATAGGCCGTTGCGATCGCCACCGCAATCAGGGTCATCATGGCGGGCTGCCTCTTCCCCAGCTCCTCTGCGATCCCCCTGAGGAACGGCCAGCCGCCGTAGAAGAAGACGACCGAGGAAAGGGCCCACAGAAGGTACAAGTCGCCCGCAAACCTCGCCGCTTCCCTGAACCCGAGAAACTCCTGGATCATGGGGGAGAGGAGCAGGATAGGGACGGTGATGATCAGTGAGACCCAGAAGCGCTTCCTGAAATCGGCCACCATGTGGGCATGATGCTCTCCATGCCCCTTGGCCGCCCCATGACCTTTGTGTTCGGCCATTTCATGCCCGCGGTGTTTCATGGCGCGCGTGTCTTTGCGGCCGTCATGGCCCGCCGCCATTGGATGCCCGTCGCGCTTGTGTACGGTCTCCCGCATGCCCTCATGGGTGCCGCGTTCGGGATGCGCTTCACGACCCTCGTCTCGGTTCTCCATCCCGTGCATGCCTTGATGGGTCCCATCATCGTTTTGATCTCCATGCCCTTCGTGTCTTTCTTCCATCGGTCAGCTCTCCCTCCGGGACTCTCCCCCTGTGCCTCCTCCTCTCGTCAACATCTACATCCTTCTGCTCCCGTAACGAACATCCTTTACCTGGTTCAGATTACCTCCCCACTCCTCATTAGACATCGGGTCTCACCTGTATTTCCAGGTGGCACACGAAGGCAAAACAGGGTTGCAGCGGGCGGATGGGGGTTTCGCCCGGCTGTCAAACCGAGAAAAAAAGAGCCGGAGACAACCGAGGTCCACCCGCCAGGTGCTTCATCGCAAGTACAAACCACCAAACAGACATGACCACGGCATGGGCGGCATGAACGATCGGACCGGCCGGCCGAAGCACCCGGAGGTCTTGGGCCAGGGAGATCCTGGAGCCTTCCCGGACCGGATCCGGGCTTGGGGCGAGTTTTCGGGAACCGTTAAGCCCGCATCCTCCGGGAAATACGTTATCTCCTCCATGTATCCGTCGCGATTATGGATTTAGTCTTTAGGGGAAGATCAATGAGGAGCGTTCATGCGATGTCTACTGCAGCCCATTTCCTGGTCTTCTTTGTCCTTGCATTGGCGTATTTGTCTGCCCTGCTGCTTGCCGGCCTGATGTTCAAGCGGGCGGTCCTGCAGGTCATGGACATATTCGGGCAGCATTCCGCTTCAAGCCGCTCCAATGCAAAAAGCGTTGAGCAGCTTGGGCTTCGGCAGTCGAATTTTCTAGAGCGTATAGCAGGGATCAAGCGGGACTATAAACCGCAGGCGCTACGCTTTTTGATTCAGCATCGGGTGGTCGACATAACGCCGGACAACCGGTTGTACTTGACGGAAGAAAAGCGGGAAGAGTTCAAGAGCCGGATGAGATAAGACGTCAGGCAGAGGCCTTGTCGAGGTCCCCGATAAGAAGGCTCTCGTACTGCGCCATTACCGACACGTATGCACCCCGGTACAAGAGGCGGAGGTCAGCGGCGCACAACGACCTCTATTCTTGAGGTCATCATTTCTTCACCCGTCCTTTCCCTTACCACTCGCAGCTTTATGCCTGTTTCAGCGCTGCTGCGTACGAGAGCTTCCACGACCCGGGGGGTTGCTTCGGAATCCAACACTGAAATCCTTCCATCTTCACCGACCAAGCCGTAACCGCTCTCCACGCAGTGTCCCATGAGTGCGCAGTTCTTGGTGTGAGACCGGGCCCTTACAATGATCTCGGCCTGCGGGTACTTGCGAATGCACGCCAGATCGACCACATAGCCTTCGATGATCTCCATGCTCTTCCCTTCCTCCTCCTCTCCAGCTATTGACGTACTTGCCTTCAAGCCCTCCCAAGAGAAGCTATCAGCAAACGAGCCAGAGATTCATTGTCTTGCCGCTTCCTCCAAACAAAATAACAGGTTTGAACCGAAGACAACCTTCTGCCGCGGAACCTTACGCGCTATACTGTAATTCCTACCCATGAAATAGGGTTTGAGTGTATTCCGGCCGGGAGAGGTGCTCCGTGAAAAGGATTCCCCGTTTGTTGATGGCGCTCTTTGCGCTTACTCTGCTCGTGTTGCTGGTCGGCGGCGGGTGGTTCTACCGTGCCCAGGAGACGCGCTTGCGCGCAGAGGCCGAGGAGAACCTCCAGGCCATCTCCCGTTTGAAGATAGACCAGATTACCCAGTGGCGGGACGAACGCCTGACCGATGCCGAAGAGATGCTGGAGAGGTCCTTCACCCGGGAGGTGATTGCCCGTTGGATCTCGGCTCTCGATCCCGGCGGCGCCGAGCAGATTCTCTCCTGGTTCCGGTCCTTGCAGAAACATTACCGTTTCAGCGATGTGCTGCTCGTGGACGCCGGCGGGCATACCCTGCTGAGCCTTTCAGGTCGAACGGGCCCGCTCCACGCGGAAACCATGCATGCGGTCGAAAGCGGTTTTCGCGAGCGGCGCTCGGTGATCTGCGATCTTCACATTGCGCAAGATAATCATTCACCCCGGGTTGAGGTCATCGCCCCGCTTTTCTCAGAGGGTGGCGATCCCCTCGGAGCGATCATAGAGCGGATGGACGCAAGGGAGTTTCTCTACCCTCTGGTGGCCTCCTGGCCCACCGAGAGCAGGAGCGCCGAAACCCTGCTCGTCCGCCGGGACGGGGACTCCGTTCTCTTTCTGAATGATTCGCGACACCGGAAGAACACCGCTCTCAACCTGCGCGTTCCCTTGACCGACCGAGAGGCGCCTACGGTGATGGCCGTCCTGGGCAGGACGGGGACGGCAGATGCAACGGACTATCGCGGGGTGAAAGTGCTGGCCACCTTGCAGCCGGTCCCGGGTTCGCAATGGTTCATGGTGACGAAGGTCGACAAGACGGAGGTCCTGGCCGAATGGCAGTCTCTTTCCACGATCATCGTGGCCCTGCTCCTGGGACTCGTGATCGCCATGGCCGCCACGATGGGCATGGCCTGGCAGCATTATGCGAAGGCGCAGCTGCGCGAGAGCGAGGAGAGATACAGAGACCTCTATGACGAAGCACCGGTGGGGTACATCGAGATGGACTCAGAAGGACGGATCGACCGGGTCAACAGGAGGATGCTCGAGTTGCTCGGGTATGGGGCCGAAGAGATGCTGGGCCAGCCTTTGTGGAAGTTCGTGGTTGAAAGAGAAGATGCAGAGAAGACGATCAGGGCAAAAGTGGCCGGCTTGGAGCCGCCGAACGAGGCGCTGGAGCGGAACTATAAGAGGAAGAACGGCCCGCCTGTTCCCGTACTCATCAAGGATCGCGTTGCCAGGGACATCGGGGGCAAGATTACTCGGATACGAGCGACCATACAGGACATCTCCGAGCGAAAGCGGGCGGAAGAAGCGCTTCGAAGATCCCGCGATGAGCTGGAGATACGGGTCCGGGAGCGGACCGCGGAGCTCGAGCGGAGAAATCGTGAGCTGCAGGACTTCGTTTTCATCGCCTCCCACGACCTTCAGGAGCCCCTCAGGAAGATCCAGGTGCTCGGCGACCTGCTTTCGCAGAGATCCGGAGAAACCCTGGACGTCTACGCCCGGGATCGCCTGGAGAGGATCGTGAAGGCCTCTCAACGGATGCGTTGCCTGATCCAGTCCCTCCTCGCGTACTCCAGGATCGGCAGGGAGGAAAGGGCGATGGAAGAGACGGATCTGACCGGTACGGTGAAACAGGCGCTGTCGCTCCTGGAGGTATCCATCCAGGAGAAGAACGCCCGTGTCGAGGTCGAGCCATTGCCCAGGGTCCGGGTCGACCCGGTCCAGATGGTGCAGCTCTTCCAGAACCTCCTTTCAAACGGCTTGAAATTCCATCGCGAGGGGGAACCCCCGCATATCCGGATCTATGCCCGGGCCGTTCCAGGAGCCTGGGAGCTTTGTGTAGAGGACAACGGAATAGGGTTCGAAGAGAAGTACCTCGAAAAGATCTTCGTGCCTTTCCAGAAGCTGCACCATGGAAACAGGTATGCCGGGGTCGGAATGGGGCTTGCCATCTGCAGGAAGGTCGTGGAGCGGCACGGAGGGAGCATCAGCGCCAGGAGCACGCCGGGCAAGGGCTCCGCTTTCATCGTCACGCTGCCGCAGAGTTCATCCTTGACCCCTATTGCCCCAAGTCCCGAAACATTCACAATTTCTTCAAATTCCCAGCAAAGATCCTTCAATATTTCCCCTTAAGGTTATCTGCGGGGAAGGGGGCGAGCTGACGAGGTCGATGAACAGCGGAACTTTAAATCTCAGGTGTCGATGATTATCTGTCCCCGGAGGGACAGCGGATACAGTTGCTCATAAGAGTCCCTCTCATTTCCAACGTCATCGAAACCTGCACCATTGCTTCACTTGTTCTCATTTCATCGTCGGCGCCGGAATCCGTTTACGAGAAGCATCGCGTGATCTGGATTTCGGATCTTGAAACCTGGGATTCAGAGAGAGGGTGAGCCATGTGGAAAAGAATCCTTGTCTTCTGGTCGCTCGTGCTGATCCGGTCCATCTCCTTTGTCCCCCATGCGGAAGCTGAAAACAGGATCCAGTTGGATGCGCTGGTCCGGGAGGCCCTCGAGAACAACCCCGGGATCGCCGCGGCCGAGGAAAGGCGGGAGGCATATGCCGAGAGGGTCCCCCGTGCAGGCGCGCTGGAAGATCCCATGCTCGGGTTTGGAGCGGTCAACGTACCGACCAATCTCAGTTTCACGGACGCGGATATGACCCAGAAGCAGATCTCCATTTCCCAGACGCTCCCCTTCCCGGGGAAGCGGGCCGCCCTGAGGGAGGCGGCCGGGGAGGAGGCGGAGGCCGTCGCGAACGAGGTGGAGGAGAGGGCGCTGGATGTGGTCAGGGAGGTAAAGAGCGCCTATTGGGACCTCTCGCACATCTACCGGACCACGGCGGTGACGGAGCGAAACAAGGAGATCCTCGAGAGCCTTGCCAAGATCGCGGAGTCTCGCTACGCGGTCGGGCAGGGCATACAGCAGGACGTGCTCCAGGCCCAGGTGGGGATCTCCCGCATGGTGGACGAGCTGATCATGCTCGGCCAGCAGAGGGTGGCGACCGAGGCGAGGCTATGCAGTCTGCTCAACCGTCCCGGGGACTGCCTCATCGGGCAGCCCGAGGAGGCGGTGTTCCGGGGATTGCCGGTAACGGTCGAGGGGCTCCGGAGAGAGGCGTTGGAGACAAACCCCACCCTGGCCAGGATCAAGAACATCATCGAGGCCAGGGAGAAGGAGCTTCGGCTGGCCAAGCTCGCCTATTACCCGGATTTCCGGCTCCGCTTTGCCTACGGGCAGCGGGATGACGGTCAGAATGCCTTGGGTGATGAGATCTACAGGAGGGACTTTCTGACGGGGGTCGTGGAGGTGAACCTCCCTATCTTCTACAAGTCCAAGCAGGATCGGCGGGTGGCGGAGGCCCGGGCCGAGATCCGTGCAGCGGAGGCGCAGTACAGCGCGGCCAAGAACGAGATCTTCTACAGGATCGCGAACCTGGCCTCCATGCTGGAGCGGGCCGAGAGGCAGCTGGAGCTCTACCGGACCGGGATCATCCCCCAGGCGGGCGCAGAGGTGAAGTCCGCACTGAGTGCCTACACCGTGAACAAGGTCGACTTCATCAGTGTTCTGGACAGCCAGATGACCCTCTACCGGTACGAGGTGGAGTATCACGGGGCGCTCACGCAGTATGAAAAAAATCTGGCCGGCCTCGAGGCGGCCGTCGGGAAGCAGTTCGTGAGGGACTGAGTGCGGTGACCGGGGGTGCCCATGAGCATTGGGACGGCCCCGAGGAGACCGGATATGAAGAAGGAGAAGAAAATGAAGATTGCGGCATGGGTATTCCTGCTGCTCTTGACGGCGGTCGGAGCCTTCGTGACCGTGCAGAGCAACATCCTCGCCCAGTCCGGGCACGAGGGCCACGGAGAGCCAAGGGCGGGCAGCACCGCGCCGGCGGCGAATACGGAGCCTCCCAGGGTCGAGGCGGAGGAAGAGGCGGATCCGTTCGAGGGAATGACTATGGAGTCCCTGCACAAGGAGGGGAAGATGCAGGAGCTCGCGCCCGGCGCCGTGCAGCTGTCGCCCGAGAGACAGCAGATGATCGGGATCAAGGTCGGCACCGTGGAGCCGATGCAGCTCGACAAGGTGATCCGGACGACGGGCAGGGTGGACTACGACGAAAAACGGCTCGTGACCGTCTCCCCGAAGATCGGGGGGTGGGTCGAGGAGCTCTACGTGGATTTCACCGGCGCGTATGTGAAGAAGGGGGCCCCCCTCCTTTCCATCTACAGTCCTGAGCTGGTCGCCACCCAGGAGGAGTATCTGGTCGCCCTTCGGGCGAGGGAGGAGTTCAGAAAAAGCCCCTTCCAGGAGGTTGCCTCGAGCGGGGACTCCCTGGTCGAATCGGCCCGGCGCCGTTTGAAGCTCTGGGACATCAGCGATGAGCAGATCAGGAAACTGGAGGAGACCGGCCAGCCGAGCAAGACCCTTACCCTGTATTCCCCTTACGAGGGGTTTCTCCTGGAGAAGATGGTCTACAAAGGCATGAACGTGATGGCCGGGATGGCCCTCTTCAGGTTGGCCGATCTCTCGGTGGTCTGGATCTACGCCGATATCTATGAATCCGAGCTCCCCTGGATCCGGTTGGGGCAGAGCGCGTCCTTCAAACTCCCCTATCTCCCCTCGGAGGGCTTCAAGGGGAAGGTGATCTACATCTACCCCTCCCTCGATCCCAAGAGCCGCACCGCCAAGATCAGGCTGGAGTTCCCGAACCGCAAAGGCATGCTCAAGCCAGAGATGTATGCGGATGTGGAGATCCGGATCGACCTCGGGCGGAGACTTGCGGTCCCGGAGAGCGCCATCATCGACACCGGGGTCCGACAGGTGGCGATCATCGACAAGGGGTCGGGCTATTTCGAGCCGAGAGACGTGAGGCTGGGGGTCAAGGTGGACGATCACTACGAGGTGATCGAAGGTCTTAAACCCGGGGAGCGGGTGGTGACCAGCGCCAACTTCCTGATCGATTCGGAATCCAAGTTCAAAGAGGCGATGGGCGCAGGCGGCGGTCATGCAGGCCATGCGCACTGATAGTGCCAAGAGGAAAACAACAACGGGTTATCTCTCACAGAGCACTACAGAGGCACTGAGCCGACCAGAGGCGACTCGGCACCAAGTCTCGCCTTCTCCAGCGCGTGCTCTCCGGAAAATGATCTTGTCCTGTCTTTGAGATCAATAAACGGGACAAGGATGGCTCTTCTGAGACCCTGTGCTCTGGCGAAGCGGGTGAGAGCCGGTTCTGTAGAGGCGGATTTGAATGATTGAAAAGATTATCGAATGGTGCGGGCGCAACCGGTTTCTGGTCTTCCTTGCCGTTCTCCTTCTGATGCTCGGCGGGGTCTACGCGCTCAAGAACATCCCCCTGGATGCGGTGCCGGACATCTCCGACGTCCAGGTCATCATCTACACGCCGTGGGAAGGGAGGAGCCCCGACCTGGTGGAGGACCAGGTGACCTACCCGATCGTGACCGCCCTGATCTCGGCGCCCAGGGTCAAGGCGGTGAGGGGTTTCACCGACTTCGGCTTTTCTTTCGTCTATGTCATCTTCGAGGACGGGACCGACATCTACTGGGCCCGATCCAGGGTCCTGGAGTACATGCAGCAGTTCCAGGGGAAACTGCCGGAGGGGGCGAACCCCTCCATCGGGCCGGATGCGACAGGCGTGGGCTGGGTATACACGTACGCCCTGGTGGATGAAACGGGAAGGCATGATCTCGCCTACCTGAGGACGCTCCAGGACTGGTACATCCGCTATGCCCTGGCAAGCGTCGGGGGGGTTGCGGAGGTGGCCAGCATCGGCGGCTTTGTCAAGCAGTACCAGGTCAACATCGACCCCAACCGGCTCTCCTCCTACGGCCTCTCCATCCGGAACGTGATGGACCGGGTCAAGAGGTCCAACAACGACGTGGAGGGTCGGCTTCTGGAGTTCGGCGGGCGGGAATACATGGTGCGGGGGCGGGGGTATGTGAAGAGCGTCGACGACATTGAAAAGATCGCCGTGGGGACCAATGACAGGGGCACCCCCATCCTTCTCAGGGACATCGCGTCCGTGGGCCTCGGCCCGGAGATCCGAAGGGGCATCGTGGAGCTCGACGGCAGGGGGGAGGTCGTCGGCGGGATCGTGGTGATGCGTTTCGGGGAGAACGCCCTGGACGTGATCAAGCGGGTGAAGGAGAAGATCCAGGAGATCGAGCCCGGGCTCCCGGCCGGGGTCAGGATCGTCCCCACCTATGACCGCTCCGAGCTGATCCAGCTCTCCATCAAGAGCCTCCAGAAGACGCTCATCGAGGAGATCATCGTCGTGAGCGCGGTCATCGTTATCTTCCTCCTCCACTTCCGCTCCGCCCTGGTGCCGATCTTTGCCTTGCCGATCGCGGTGATCGCCTCCTTCATCCCGATGTATTTCCTGGACATCACCTCCAACATCATGTCGCTCGGCGGGATCGCCCTCGCGATCGGGGTGCTGGTGGATTCCTCGGTGGTGATGGTGGAGAATGCCTACCGGAAGCTCTCGGAGGGGAGCGAACAGGAGAAGGCCGACAGCACCAAGACCGTCATCCGCGCCTCGCAGCAGGTGGGGAGGGCGATCTTCTTCTCCCTGATCATCATCATCATCTCCTTCGTCCCGGTCTTTCTCCTGGAGGCGCAGGAAGGCAGGATGTTCCGGCCCCTCGCCTTCACAAAGACCTTCGCCATGGCCGCTTCCTCGATCCTCGCCATCACCCTGGTGCCGGTCCTGATGACGCTCTTTATCCGAGGGAGGAATCTGAAGCCCGAGTCGGTCAATCCGGTCTCCCGGTTCTTCAACCGGATCTACAATCCCATCATCCTGCTGGCGCTGAGGTTCAAGTGGACCGCCCTCATCATCAACTTCGCGGTGGTGCCTGCGACGGCCCTTCTCCTCTACTTCCACCCGATCGGCAGCGAGTTCATGCCGCCCCTCTACGAAGGGACGATCTTTTACATGCCGATCACGAGCCCCGGCCTCTCCGTGACCGAGGCCGGGAGGCTCCTTGCCGTGCAGGACCGGATCCTCAAGAGCTTCCCCGAGGTCCAGAGTGTCTTCGGGAAGGCCGGCCGGGCCGATACCTCCACGGACCCGGCGCCGTTCTCGATGATGGAGACGACGGTCAATCTCAAGCCGAAGGAGCAGTGGAGGAGGGTCGAAAAGGAGTACTCCTTCCTGCCGGGGTTCCTCCGGCCCGCGGCGCGGAAGGTCTTGGGTTCCACCAGGCCGATCACCTTCGACGAGCTGATCGCGGAGATGGACCGGAAGATGCAGTTCCCGGGGCTGCAGAATTCCTGGACCATGCCGATCCGGGCGCGGATCGACATGCTGAGCACGGGGATCCGGACGCCTGTAGGAATCAAGATCGCCGGGGCGGACCTCAAGAAGATCGAGGAGCTGGGGACCCGCATCGAGATGATCCTGAAGCAGGTTCCCGGGACCCGCTCGGTCTATGCCGAGAAGGTGGCCGGGGGGTACTTCACGGACATTGTCATCAAGCGGGAGGAGATCGCCCGCTACGGCCTCACGGTGGGGGATGTCCAGGACGTCATCCAGACGGCCCTCGGCGGGATGACGATCACCAGGACGGTGGAGGGCAGGGAGCGGTACCCGGTGAACCTCCGCTACCCCAGGGAGCTTCGCGACGACGTGGAGAAGATCCGTCGGATCCTGGTCCCGATCTCTGGCGGGAGCGGCATGGAAAACGCATCCGGGCGATCCGGTGGACGCTCCTACCACGTCCCGCTCGGGCAGCTTGCAGAGGTTAGGACCACCACCGGCCCGGGCATGATCCGGGACGAGAACGGCATGCTCACGGGTTATGTCTACCTGGATGTGGCGGGAAGGGACATCGGCAGCTATGTCACCGAGGCGAAGCGGGTCGTGCGGGACGAGTTGAAGCTGCCTGCCGGTTATTCCCTCTCCTGGAGCGGCCAGTACGAGTTCAAGCTCCGTGCAGAGGAGCGTCTGAAGATCCTCCTCCCCATTGTTTTTTTCGTGATCTTCATCCTCCTCTACATGACGTTCCATTCCACGGCAGAGGCCGCGATCGTCATGCTCTCGGTCCTCTATGCGATGACCGGCGGGGTGCTCCTGCAGAAGATCCTGGGGTACAACTTCAGCGTGGCCGTCTGGATCGGGTACATCGCGCTCTACGGCGTGGCGGTCGAGACCGGTGTGGTGATGGTCATCTACCTCCACGAGGCCCTGGACAAGCGGCTTCAGCAGGGCGCGGTGGGGGAGAAGGAGATCCACGAGGCGACCATCGAAGGGTCGGTCCTCAGGCTGAGGCCGAAGCTGATGACCGTGAGCACCACCCTGATCGGCCTCCTCCCGATCATGTGGTCTGCAGGGGTGGGGGCGGATGTGATGAAACCGATTGCGGCGCCCATCATCGGCGGGATGATCACCTCCACCATCCATGTCCTGATCATCACGCCGGTCATCTTCGCGATCATGAAGAGGAGCGCCTTGAGGAGGGGGAAACTGAAGAGTTCCGGGATGAACCTGTAAGCAAAGGGGCAGATGTAGGATGGGTGGAGCGGAGCGGAACCCATCGGGTTTGAGGTCACGCCAGGCCCAAGTTGATGGGTTTTGCTGCGCTCCACCCATCCTACAATACAAAAGGAAAGAGGAGGTATTCGAATGAGAAAACTAGCAGCATTGGCGGCGGCACTGGCCTTCTTCGTGATCTCCCCGGCGGCTGTGATGGCGCAGCACAGCCATGGCGGGTCCAAGAGCGATTCCATGATGATGGACAGCAAGGAGGTCCTGGTCGAAGGCGTGAAGGTCGTTTTCATGGTCATGGCCAACAAGGAGCATGAAAAGATGCTCGCCGACATGAAGATGGACGAGAAGATCGAACCGGGGACCACCCACAACATCATGGTCGTCCTGAAGGACGGTCAGACCCAGAAGGAGATCACGGACGCGCTGGTCAAGATGAAGGTGATCGATCCCGGCGGCAAGGATCAGATCAAGACGCTCAAGGCCGAAAAGGAGATGAAAAGCTACGATGCATACTTCGATCTCGGCCAAAAGGGCAGGTACCAGGTCCTGGCCAGCTTCAAAGTTGGAGACAAGACGAGGAATGCCGGTGTATACTGGGACGTGAAGTAGGGCCAAATCCAAAGGTCGCGACCCGCTACCTTGCCTCCCCCCATTCCCAGCTCCGGGGGGAGTTCTTTGCCTGAGGGGGAGGCTTTCTTGAAGACTCTCCTCCACGGGTGGGGAGAGGAGAGGGAGCAGGCCGCAGGGGTATCTATGAAGAAGATGGTCCGCAAGAAGGCGGTTACAGGTGTTCTGGTGCTGATTGCGCTTTTCGTGGCCGCCTCGGCGATCCCCGCCGCTCTGCCCGATGTGCCCGATTATCGGATCAAGGGCGCGGCCCAACCCAAGGTGGTGATCACCGAGTACTCCGACTTCCAGTGTCCGAACTGCTCCAAGGCGCAAGCGTACCTGATGGAGATGGTAAAACGGAACGACTCGGAGGTTGCGGTGGTCTTCAGGCATTACCCGCTCAGGATGCACCGGTGGGCCTTCCTGGCCGCGCAGGCGGCGGAGAGCGCTGGCGCGCAGGGAAAGTTTTGGGAATACCAGAAGATCCTTTTCGAGCGTCAGGCGGAATGGGACAAATCCGAAAACGCCCGCGGCGTCTTTGTGCAGTATGCGGCCGATCTTGGCCTGGACACGCAAAGATTCATCATGGACCTTGAGCAGGGCCGTTGGGACGCGAAGATTCTGCGGGACATCGAGGACGCGCGGTCGAAAAACGTGAATGTGACGCCCACGTTCTTCATCAATGATCGCCGCCTGGTGGGGGACAGGCAGCTCCGGGAATACGGCCAGAGTTTTGTGGACCAGGAAAAGAGTCGATGAGCGTAATACCTCTGGATGATTCTGCAGCGGGTTTTATGAGCAAGGCGGCAGTAGCCGCACGTCTTACGGTAGGGGCCGTGCTGGTGATCTCCGGCTTCTCAAAGGTGATGATCCCGGTGGAAGAGTTCGCCATGGTCCTTGAGGGTTACCAGCTCTTCCCCCTTCCCATGCTCATGGTCCTGGCGAGGGTCCTCCCCTGGGTGGAGCTCTTCGCGGGGGCCTGCCTGTTCCTGGGGGTGGCCACGGGACTCGCCGGGGTTGTGGCCACGGCCCTGTTCATCGGCTTCATCATGGCCCTTGGCTCGACCCTCGTGCGAGGGGTCCCCGTCGAGGACTGCGGCTGCTTCGGGTGGGGGCTCCCGCACCTCCATCCCGCCGTAACGATCGTGATGGATGCGGGCCTGCTGGTGCTCTGTATCCTCGTCCTGGTCGACCGGGAGCGGCTCTTCAGTTTGGAGCGCTGGCTCAGGAAGATGAGAACCGTTTCTTAGGGGACGACACAAGGTCCAAAATGTCAATGACATTCGCTATCCATTATCAGCCAATATCTCGCAACTAGGCTGTTTTCTGCTCGTCATCTTAACCGCGACTACAGTTAGTAAAATGAAAACAAAGCCTGCGACAGTCGAGTAGATCTCGGGCAGAACGATAAGAAAGCCCCCTATCACCAACGGTGGGCGAGCCCAAAACCGGATCTTTCCGAACATCCAGAGATAGCTTTCCATTCCTGCAGAGATAAATGTTATACCAATCAGGGCGAGAGCAAAGAGGTAGGCTGATTGGAGCCAATCCCCTTGTAGTACTAGGGCAGGATTATAGATGAAAAAAAAGGGGATAAAATAAGTCACTATAGCCAGCCGCAAGGCGTTAAAGCCCGTCTTCATCGGTGAGGTTCTTCCTATCGCCGCAGCAACGAAAACGGCCATCGCAACAGGAGGTGTAATGCAGGAGAGCATCGCCCAATATAAAATGAAAAGGTGGACGGCTATCGTGTTTAGGTGGCCTACCTGGATAATTGCCGGCGCAAGTGTTACCGCTAGGAAGATGTAGGCTGAAACAAACATGCCTGCCATTCCCAAGATATAGGACGCCACAGCTCCTAAAATCAGAATCAGAAATAGGTTTCCTCCTCCGAGGCTAACAATTCCCGAAGTAAATGAGGCCGCACTTCCAGTGACCGTAAGTCCGGCTATAATAAAACCGATGGGCATCATTGCGGCCATTGTTGTCGTTATGATTTGCCCCGCTGTGGCGATGGTACCGATGACCTTCTCGGGAGTCATCATTGTCTCTTTCCTCAGGAACGAAAGGAAAAACATCAATGCGGAAGCATACCAGGGGGTATACATTTCCCATTCCATATAGAGGAGCCCCCATGCAAGAAAAGCCATTATCGCAAGATAAGGCCAACCGCTTTTAATTGTGCCTTTGAAGGAAGGGATATTATTTGGTGCGAGGCCTTTCAGCCCACTTGCAGCCGAATAGGCGTCTATCTGAGTTAATAATCCGTAATAATAGAGAACAGCCGGTATTGCAGCCGCAATACATACTTCGCGGTACGTGATCCCGAGGAACCCGGCCATAACAAATGCGACAGCTCCCATGACAGGCGGCATCAGGACGCCGCCTGTCGAAGCACAAGCTTCAATGGCCGCTGCACGAGCGGGGGGGAAGCCAACTCCTATCATGGTAGGAATGGTGATCGATCCGTCAGCCACTACGTTTGATACGGCACTTCCACTAACCGTTCCAAACAATGCACTGGACATACAAGATACCTTGGCTGGTCCACCCCTGAACCTTCCGAATGTAGATAGGGCAAATTTGATGAAGAATTCACCGGCTCCTGATGCAATGAGAACAGCAGCAAAAAGCAAAAAACCTATAATGATATCTCCCATGATTTGTGCAGGTAAACCAAGAACTCCCTCGCTGGTAAAGACATGTGTACCCACAGTATCCGAGAACGAGAGGGATGTGCCAAAAAATATTCCAGGCATATGGCTGGCAAATATAGGATATATCGAAAAAAATACACAGACAGCTAAATAAATGTTACCTGCCACTCTTCTGCCGCTTTCGAGGATTGCAAGCGATAAAAACAACCCTAGAATGAATTGGACGGATGTAGGAGGAGTCCGCCAACCGATATTCGTTATTTCTGAAGCATTCAGGAAAAAGTAAATGGCAACCAAAAACGTGACAAAAGTCGCCATCAAATCATACCATGGGATCTTGTCATGTTTCTTCCGGGCAGGTATTAGGAGGAATACGTTTGAAGAATAGAAGGCTATCAGGAGGTAATAGTATTGAGCGGGAAGAAGCAGAGTCCCCTTGTATGAAATATTAAAGATAAAGGAAATAGCAAGCAGTAGTCCGGCGGAAGACAAAACAAGGAACCAGACTTTTAGTGGTCTTGAGAGCCTCGGATACCTTGTCATTTCGGCTCGCTTGACTTTATCTATCAGAGATTTTCCCCGGTCTTCTCCGTTGCCTCCGCTATTCATGCCAGCTCCCGCTCTCCGTCACGGTTTTAGGTTATTGTCTAAACATGGTGACGTTTTGCTGATAGTAAACCGCTGTAAATAAAACAGCGCACCTAGCTCCGGCGAATGCTTAACCAGTTGTCTGCCGGTCTTACTTGACCATAGCAGTTTCGTACGGCCGCTCACTCACATGGCAATATCCATTCTATGATAAGTGTAAAAGCGCCGCGAATGTACTTTTTCAGCAGAAGTGCTGGATGTTAGTTTGCAGGTAACCCAAACAACGGAAGATCTTTCTTGATAGAGCCCCATAGAGCTATCCATTCTTCATTGTCAGGAAATACCCGTATTTTCTTTTCATCAGCCGCGGCAATGGCGGCCTGATAGGCCTTCACATAAGCGGCTACTATCTGCTTATTCCTCTCATTCCAAGCGTGATCAGCGGCATTCCATTTCCCCTTCTCCTTCATATAGCGAACCATTCCATCGTGAACCGGAATATAGTTGATTTCTCTCGCGAGGGAGAAGTTCTCTGTTTGAATCGCCAAGCTCATGAAATCGGAATTGTTAGGATGTTTGTCTTTATACTTTTCGAAGTTCTCGTCAAGCCATTTGGCCAACTGGTAAACGAACTCTGAATTTTCACTTGCCCGAACATGATATTGGTTAATATTCATAGTCATATGAACACCATGAGCAGATTTTACCCCCGTCGTATTTGTGGCGAAGGCGATTCCCCGGTTAACCTTTGCGTATCGTGCAAGACCCTCCTTGTCATCCTTGGGGAGTTCCAACCATCGTATACCTTTGGCGCTTGCCTCCGCTTCAAAGCTTACGGCTGAAGCGGGGCTGGCAAAAGCAAGATCAGCTTTTCCTTCCGGTACGGATTTCGTGCTGTTGCCCCAGGTATTTACAGGGATAAACGTAACATCCTTCTCATCAAGTTGAATCATAGCCAGCAAGGCCTTCACTTGAATTACGGACGACGTCGATGTCGTGAACAAAGCAATTCTCGGCTTCTTCTTTTTTAGGTCATAAATCGTCTTTATGTCAGAATCTTTTGCGACAATGAAGCCGAACGGCATACGAGCGTTCGCCCAAAAAACGCGTACTTCATACGGTCCTCCTTCTTTGGTGGCATGCATCTCTCTTGCCTCGACCTGCGTAAACAGCTCAGTGATGGTGTTCGAACTGAGAACGGCCTGCCCGGCCTTATGTGATCTAGCTCGTTCCACATAATTATCACCAGGGACTACCCTAACTTTCATTCTTGTCTGTTCTTCTAATAACGATCCCCAGCTAATCGTTTGGCCATAGGCAGATGTAGCAGTGCCCGTTGAGGCTGTCGAAAAAGGTTCCAATTCCCTTATTTCCCCGTTGTCATAAAATGCATCTGTGATAGATTGCGCCTGTAACAAACATCCCGGTCGGA
>JAGVAP010000060.1 GCA_020060215.1 Deltaproteobacteria bacterium
AGATCTTGTAGGATGGGTGAAGCGAAGCGAAACCCATCGATTCCGAATCGTCTTTGCTCGCCCCTCGTCCTTTCCCTCTTCCTGACCTCTGACCTCCGACCTCCGACTTCTGGCCTCCGGTTTCCGGCCTATCTCAACTTCAGCGTCGTCATGGACAAGAGCGCCAGGATGATGGCGATGATCCAGAACCGAACGGTCACCTTGGATTCCGGCCACCCCAGCAGCTCGAAGTGATGGTGGATCGGGGCCATCTTGAAGATCCTGCGGCCCCCGGTGGCGCGGAAGTAGGACACCTGCAGGATGACCGAAAGCGCCTCGACCACGAATATCCCCCCGACGATGATGAGGACGATCTCCTGCTTGGTCATCACCGCTATCGCCCCGAGCAGGGCCCCAAGGGGCAGAGAGCCTACATCGCCCATGAACAGCTCGGCGGGATAGGAGTTGTACCAGAGGAATCCAAGGCCCGCCCCGAGCACGGCGCCGCAGATGACCGCAATCTCCCCGGTGCCCGACACATAAGGGATCTGCAGGTAGCCTGCGATCTTCACGTGGCCCGCGAGATAGCTGAAAACCAGGTAACAGGTAAATGCGATGACGATCGGACCCATGGCCAGGCCGTCCAGCCCGTCGGTGAGATTCACCGCGTTGGACGTCCCGACGATGACGAACACCGTCAGCAGCACATAGGCCCAGCCCAGGTCCGGCGCGATGTTCTTTAAAAAGGGCACGTTCAGGCGGCTGTCGAAACCGGGGGTGAAGTAGAGGATCATCCCCACGATCAGCGCCGCCAGAAGCTGAAGGCCGAATTTCGATCTTGCCGTGAGCCCCTTGTTGTTCTTTCGGGCAACCTTCAGGTAATCATCGATGAAGCCGATCCCGCCGAAAGAGAAGACGACAAAAACCAGCAGCCAGACGTAGATGTTCCTGATATCCGCCCACAGGAGCGTGGAGGCCATGACCACGGGCAGGATCAGGCAGCCCCCCATGGTCGGGGTGCCGCTCTTTCCCTTGTGATTCTGCGGACCGTCCTCGCGTATATACTGTCCGATCTGCATGGCCCTGAGTCTCTGGATCATCCAGTTCCCGAAGAGAAATAGGAGCACCAGGGAAGAGAGCGTTGCAACGATCGTCCTGAAGGTGATGTAGCGAAAGACATTCAGCCATGAGAGGTCCGCATGGAAAAGGTAGATCAGTTTATAAAGCATCCCTGGTGCACCTCGGAGAGATCCCCATTCCCATGGTTTGCGGACCCGGACAGTACGGAATTGACCACGTCCAGGAAGCTTCGGATGCGAAAGGGCTTCTGGAGCAGGGTGTGGACGGGCTGGAGATCGTTTCCCAGCTCGGAATGACGAATCGGGTCTCCCGTCATGACGATCACCTGTTCGTTTCTGCCCTCCTCCTTCATCTTCTTCAAGACTTCAAGGCCGGTCAGTCCGGGCATGCTGACGTCCGTGATGAGCAGGTCGAACTGATGATTCTTCATCTGGTCCAGGGAGTCTACACCGTCCTTGGCCACCGTAACGCGGAACCCGCTGGTCGAGAGCACCTCCGAGAGCAGGTCCCTCATGCCGAAGTCGTCGTCCGCCACCAGGATTTCCTTCAGTGCATTCATTGAACACCTCCTTCGATCCCTCCATTCCTCAAGGCCTGGGCCACCCGGTCGAGCCCGATCCTGCGGGAGCCCTTGAGAAAGAGCAGATCCCCTTCTCGCAATTCGTTTCGAAAGGTCCGGACCATCTCTTCATGGGTTCCGGCCTTTGCCGTCCTGTCCGGGGGAAGACCGTTCCGTACGGCCCCCAGGATCATCTGCTCGGCATGCTCGCCCATGGCGACGAACAGTGCTGCACCAAGGCCCGCCACGAGGGCCCCCGCCTCCAGGTGGGCAGGTTCAGTCTCGGCCCCGAGCTCCAGCATGTCGCCCAGGCCGACCAGCATACGGCCTCCCTTGGGCACCAGGCTCTTCAGATTTTCCATCGCCGCCTTCAGGCTGGAAGGGTTCGCATTGTAAGTATCGTCCACGAGCACTGCGCCCATCGGCAGATCAATGACCGTGAAACGACCCTTCGTCCCCCTGTACCCGCTCAACCCGTGGGCGATTTCTTCGTAAGAGGCCCCGAGGGAGAGCCCGATGGAAGAGGCGGCCAATGCGTTCATCACATGGTGCCTCCCGGGTATCGCGAGCCGCACAGGGATGACGGCTCCCCGATGGCAGAGGTCAAACACGACGCCATCCCGCCCCAGATCCCGAACGCTGCGGCCCTGGATCTCGTTCTCCGGGCCCAGGCCGAAGGTCAGGGTCTTTCGCCCGTAACCGGAGGCGGTGCTCATCAGGAGTTGGTCGTCACCGTTCAGGATGGCCTCGGCCGAACCGGACATCTTCTCCAGCAGCTCCACCTTGGCCCGGGCGACTCCCAAGATGTCCCCCAACTCCTCCAGGTGCACTCGCGCGACATTCGTAATGAGCCCGACGTCCGGGTCCGCGATCTCCGTGAGCCTGGCGATCTCACCCCTTCGATTCATGCCCATCTCCAGGACGGCCGCACGGTGTTCGTCCCCGAGTTGGAAGAGGCTCAGGGGAAGTCCGATCAGGTTGTTGAAATTGCCGCGATTGCTGAGGGTGTTCCGGCTCAAGGCCAGGATGGCTGCGGCCATTTCCTTGGTGGTCGTCTTCCCCATGCTGCCCGTGACGGCCGCTACCCGCACCGGGTACTGGTGACGCCACCAGCAGGCCAGATCCCCCAGCCCCTTCAAGGTATCCGCTACGGCGATTACGGCCGCCCCCTTCGGGGGAGAGACGACTCCTTTTCGATCCTCCTGGAGGACCACGCCGGATGCCCCAGACCGGATCGCCTGTGCGGCAAAATCGTGTCCGTCGTGCCGCTCCCCTACAAGTGCCCAGAAGACCTGGCCCCGGGAGACCTGCCTCGAATCCGTGGTCATGGAGCCGAACACCGTCTCAGGGGACCCGTTCAGGAGCCTTCCCCCGATGATCGAGGCTATTTCGCCTGCCGTGATGGCACCCCACCGCGCACTCATCCTACGCCGCCGCCTCCATGGCCGCCTGAGCAGCCTCCTTCCGGTCGTCGAACGGCCTCCTCTCCCCGCCGACGATCTGGTAATCCTCGTGCCCCTTGCCGGCGATCAGGACCACGTCCTTCGGAGAGGCTATGGATACGGCCTTCCGGATCGCCTCGCGTCGGTCGCTCTCGGTGAAATACCCTCCTTTGACGCCGCCCTCGCCGGAAGGCCACTCCAGCCTGCTCAGACCGGATCTGCGGACCCCTTCCTCGATCTCCGAGATGATGGAGAGCGGTTCCTCTGTCCGCGGGTTGTCCGAGGTGACGAACACGAGATCGCTCTCCCGGCCGGCGATCAACCCCATCTCCGGCCTCTTGCCCCTGTCGCGATCCCCCCCGCATCCGAATACGGTGATCATCCTTCCCTGTACATAGGGTCTGAGGCTCATGAGCGTCTTCTGGAGCGCATCCGGCGTGTGGGCGTAATCCACGACCAGCGCCAGCCCGCGATGGTTGCGCACCATTTCCATCCTGCCCGGGACCGAGGGGAGGACCTCGATGCCCGCGGCCACGGCCTCCAGATCGATCCCCAGGGAAATGGCCGCGGCAGAGGCGGCCAGGATATTGTAGATGTTGAACTCTCCTATCAGAGAAGAGCGGATCTTCTTTCTGCCGATCGGGGTGATCAACTCGGCCCTCACCCCCTCCCGGTCCATGTGGATCGATTCCGCCCGCACATCCCAGGTCCCTCGAAGCCCGTAGGCGATCACGGGAGCGCTTGTCAGTCCGGCCAGGGCCGCGCCCCTGGGGTCGTCCATGTTGATCACGACCGCCGCCCCGGACCTTCCCCCATGGACCAGATCCCTGAAGAGGATGCTCTTGGCCCTGAAGTACTCCTCCATGTCCCCGTGGTAATCCAGGTGATCCCTGGAGAGATTCGTGAAGACCGCCGTCCTGAAGGGGCAGTCGGCCGTCCTTCCCTGATGGAGCGCGTGGGAAGAGACTTCCATGATGATATGGCTGGTCCCCGCCTGAACCATTTCACTTGCAAGGGCAACAAGGTCGAGGGATTCCGGCGTGGTGACCGATGCCGGGTAGCTCCGGCCGGCATAGCGGTAGTTGATGGTGCCGATGACCCCGGGCCGCGCCCCCCCGCTTTGGAGGATGGACTCCAGGAGAAAGGTCGTTGTGGTCTTTCCGTTGGTCCCGGTGATCCCGACCAGGTCGAGGGAGCTGAATGGGTGGTTGTAAAACCGGTGCCCGACCAGGGACAACAGGCGTCTCGAGTCTGCAACCCGAACAGAGGGAACGGTGAGGACCGCGTGACCCAGGTCCTCTCCCATCACCGCCGCAGCGCCCCTTTGCACGGCATCGTGGATATAGGCATGTCCGTCCAGACTCAGGCCTTTGAGCGCGACGAACAGGGCTCCCGCCTTGATCTTCCGCGAATCGTAGGCAATGGACCGGATCTCCGTCTCAGGATCTCCGTCCAGACTGTAGCCCTCTATGCCGTCCAGGAGCTCGATGAGTTTCATTTCAGCACCTGAGAACCTTTCTCATGCCCAACCCGGAATCCAGCTTCTCTTCCGCAACCGCCCCTACATCGGCGGGGCGAAGCTGACCTTCACCGCGCCGACCGTCTCTATGGGAGCGCCCGGCTCCGGCACCTGCCCTACGGCAAGACCGGTCCCCTCGACCACCACCTTGACTCCGAGAGCGGTCCCTTCCCTGATGACCTGACGCATGGTCTGCCCCCTGAAATCCGGAAGCAGGCCGGCCTGCAGCTCCTCTGCAATGGCCTGGACCTTCGGCTCTAATCTCTTCTGCTCAACCACCTCCGGGGCAACCACCGCGGCCTCGGCAACGACCGTCTGGGGATTCACCCGCAGATGGTTCAGGGTCCACGCCCCCACCTGCCTGAAGATGGGCGCCGCCACCACGCCGCCGTAGTGGACCCCCTCGGGCTCATCCACCACCACCACCATCGCAAGCCTCGGGTCGTCGGAGGGAACGAATCCCGCGAAGATGGCCATGTACGCCCTCTTGGAATAGGCCCTGGTCCGTGGGTCCACCTTCTGGGACGTTCCGGTCTTTCCAGCGACTTTGTAGCCTCCAATGGCGGCCAGCTTGGCCGTTCCCCTCTCCGAGACCACGTTTTCCATGATCAGAGCCGCATTGCGGGCGGCCTCGGCCGAGATCACCCTGCGCACGGGCTGGGGGTGGAACTCCTTGACGGTCCTGCCCTGCTGGTCTTTGATGGCCTTGATCACCAGAGGCTTCATGAGCACCCCCTGGTTTGCGATGGCCGCCGTGGCCATGACGAGCTGCAGCGAGGTCGTCGTGACCCCCTGCCCGAAGTACACGGTGGCCTTTTCGATCTCTCGGATGTCCCTGACCGGTCGGACGTATCCTTCCCTCTCGCCGATGAGATCCAGTCCGCTCTTCTCACCGAATCCGAATTTCTTCAGGTACTCGTAAAACTTCTTGTACCCGAGCTTCTGGCCGACCTTGATGGACCCGATGTTGCTGGACACCGTCAGGATCTCGGTAAGCGTCATGTTTCCGTACTTCTTGTTGTGATCCTCATGGACGGTATTGGAGCCGATCGTGTAGGCCCCGTTTTCGCAAAAGAACGAGGTCTGGGGGGTTGCAATGCCCTTGTCGAGGGCCGCTGCCACCAGAAAGGCCTTCATGGTCGATCCGGGCTCATAGCAGTCCGTGATGATCTGGTTTCTCCAATGGGCCGCACTGAAGGTCTCGAATGCGTTGGGGTTGAACAGGGGCGCAACGGCCATGGCCAGGATCTCCCCTGTCCTGGGATGGACGATGATGCAGTGGCCGCTCTTGGCCCTCGTCCTCTCCACGACCTCCTTGAGCGCCTGCTCCGCCTTGTATTGAATGTCCTTGTCGATGGTCAGCACCAGGCTCCGCATCTCATGACCGCTGGGTTCGGGGGTGCTGATGTAAAATGGCCTCCTCAGGGCATCGCGCATCTGGACCAGGGTATGGTCAGGCCCCCTGAGAATCGATTCATACCTTTTTTCGATCCCTTCGAGCCCCTGATTGTCCTCTCCGGCAAAGCCGATGAGCTGGGCGGCGATCTCCTTTCCAGGATAGTACCTCCGGCTCTCGGGGGTGGTGCCGACCCCTTCGAGCTTGAGGGAGAGGATCCTTTTCGCCTTTTCCGGGGCGACCTTCCTGGCAATCCAGACAAAGGACCGCTTGCTCTTGAGCTGGCTCAGGACCTCGGACTGCTTGAGGTTCAGGATCCCGGAGAGCTCTCTTGCCGCCAGCTGCTTGTCGTTGACTTGATTCGGGTGGGCATAGATGGAAGCAACTTCGATGCTGACCGCCAGTTCATGACCTTCCCGGTCGTAGATGGTCCCCCTCTTGGGAGGGAGCTTGACGACACCCCTGTAACCGGCGCGTGCGATGGAGGCCAATCGATCCCTCTCTAACACCTGGAGCTGGTAGGCCCTGGCCAGGATAACCGACATCCCGGCCATGAACACGAACGCCACCAGGCAAACACGGAACCGGATCCACTTCTTCTCCGTGACCTTCATGGCAGGACAATGATCTGTTCAGGCGATGCGGCCTTGAGCCCCAGGTGACGTGTGGCCTCTTCCAGGTGCTGGGGTGATTTCAACAGGGCCAACTCCAGCCTGAGTTTCTGGTTCAGTTCCTTCAGCCTGAGCTCCTCCTGCTGCAACCGGCTTAAGTCGTAGCCGATCTGGGTACCCTCGAAGTTGGACCACACATATCCGATCCCGCTCCCCATGAAGAGGAGAAGCAGCAGGGTCACGAGAAAGATCTGTCGAGGGGTCAACCGTGAGCGCTCCCTTTTCCGTCTGGAATTCCTCACCTTCACTCCGGTTCTCGTATTCCGCTCCGCCTCCACCTCTGCAGCCCTCTTCGGTCTGACCATCTTTCAAACCCTTTCAGCCGCCCTCAGGGTGGCGCTTCTCGATCTGGGGTTGTATGCAATCTCCTCCTGCGTGGGTCTGATGCCTTTCCGGTGGAGCCTTCTGAAAAGGGGATCCCGGCCGCATGCGCAGCGCGGGAGCTCCCTCGGACAGGTGCACCCCTTTTCCCAGCGCACCATCGTCTGCTTGACCATCCTGTCCTCCAGCGAGTGGTAGGAGAGGATCACGACCCGGCCACCTTCCTTGATCAGCGAAGGGGCAGCCTCCAGGAACGTATCCAGGTTCTGCAGCTCCCGGTTGACGGCAATCCTCAGGGCCTGAAAGGTCCGCGTAGCCGGGTTCTTCGACCCCGGCCGCTTCGAGCGGGGGACGGCCGATTCGACAAGCCTGGAAAGCTGGCCGGAGGTCTGGATCCCGCCCGAGCCCCTGGCCTTTTCCAGGAGAGCCGCTATCCTCCGCGCCCTTCTCTCTTCACCGTACTTCCTGAGGATGTCCTCGAGCTCCCTGGCCGGAAGATCGTTGACCAGGTCCTTGGCAGTCACCCGGTCGCGCTGATCCATTCTCATGTCCAGGGGCTCGTCCCGGTTGAAGCTGAATCCCCTGCCCGAGTGTTCGAGCTGGAGCGTGGAGAGGCCGAGGTCGAGGAGGATGCCGTCGACCCTCTTCCGGCCAAGACCTTCCAGGACAGCGCCCATGTCCGAGAAATTCCCCTTCAGCACGGTCACCCTTTCCCCGAATCCGGCCAACCGCTCCCTGGACCGGCGAACAGCGTCTTCATCTCGATCGAGGCCAATCAGGCGCCCCCCGGGACAGAGCCTCCCCGCGATGGCCTCACTATGTCCTCCGTTTCCGACCGTGCCGTCCACGTACACACCCTCAGGATCCGTAAGCAGAAACCGAAGGACCTCACCCACAAGCACCGGCTTATGGGGATAGCTCGTTTCGTCCAACTTCAGATTCCCAACTCCGAAAGCGCCTTACCCGCCTCCGGGAAGCCGTTCTTGGCCTTTTCGAACTCCGCCTCCCACTTCTCCTTGTCCCAGATCTCGAAGAGCTTCAGACCGCCGACCAGCACGATCTCCTTTTTCAGACCCGCAATCTCCCGCAGATCCGGGGGGATGGTGATCCTCCCCTGCTTTATGAGGCATTCCTGCGCGCCGGAAATGAAATAGCGACGGTAGGTATTGACCGCCTGATCAAAAAGGGAGAGCCCTGCGGCCTTTTCCTCAATGGTCTTCCAGTCATCACTGGCAAAAGCCCACAAGCAATTAAAATGATTCGTCAAGACCAGACTATGGATGTTCTTGCCATTCAGGGCATCCCTGAACCGGGCGGGAATGGCCAACCTTCCCTTCTCATCCAGAGCGTGCTTTGAACGTCCCCTAAACATCCACAATACCCCAGAGAATGACACTTTCTGCCACTTTGTTTCACTTTGTGACACCTCTAAGCGAAATCCTTTGGATTGTCAAGAAAAAAATGCCAAACAGCGGTCCGGACTGCCTGCTGCAGAGGATGTGGAGGTTGGATGAGAGGGATCAGTTCATGAAGAAACGCAGGTACAAGACGGCATAGAGATAGATGAAGATGAAGAAGATATTCAGGACGAGACCCGAGTATGCATAGTCCTTGTCTCCAAGCTCCCTGATGAGCGGGATCGACTTGATGGAGAACACCAGACCGGTACAGAGCAGAAGCGGAAACAGGCCGATAAAGAGGAACCAAAACCCCGGTGAACGCGATCCATATCCAAAGAGCACGACGATGCATGCCAAGGCTGCCGTCATGAAAGGGAGCAGGAACCCGGCTACTGCATAGTGATTCGTCTTTCTGAAACCGAGGGGCATATCCTACAGAACTCCGTTTGGTTTATCAACATCCAAAATTCCCTTGCCTAGGAATACCCTACCTCCTAAAATAAGTCATCTGCAACAGAGAAGTCAGGAGGTGGTTCGATGCCGGGTTTGATCCTTTGGAAGAATGAGGAGATCAACAAATTAAAGAGGGATATGGATCGGCTCTTCAGCCGGATGTGGGACGATTTCGGGATCCGGATCTCTCCTTCCAACCTTGGCGCCATCCTGGACATGTCCGAAAGCGACGACGCCCTCATGGTCCAGGTGGAGTTGCCCGGAATAGACCCGGCCGACCTGGATGTCACCGTCTCCGAAGACACCCTTACGATCAAGTGGAACACCTGGGAGGAGATGTTCGAGGAAAGGAGACAGCGGTACTTCACCCGTTCATTCCGACTCCCCTGCAGGATAGAGTACGCCAAGGTGGAGGCCACATATAACAAGTCGGGCGTTCTGAGCATTGTACTGCCCAAGTGCAGGATAGAGCCCCCCCGGGAAGTCAAGATTAGAGTTCAGCAGGAGTAGCCTGCTTCCTCCGAACCCTCTTTCCTCATCAAACTGAACCGTCAGCGTGAATCCTGAAACGAATGCGATCAGCGAGGAGGTTGGACATGCCCGAGAAGAGAACGGCCAGAGAGCTTCCGGCCGAGGAATTGAGATGGCGGATGGACCCCGCCGCACTCCCCTTTGAAACGACCGATGAAATCAAGCCGCTCACGGAGATCATCGGGCAGGAAAGGGGGGTTACCGCGCTCCGCTTCGGGATGGGCATGGACAAACCCGGTTACAACGTGTTCGTCACGGGACTCTCCGGCACGGGCCGATTGTCCACGGTGCGGCGGCTGCTCCAGGAGATCTCCGAGGAGTCGGGCCGGGTGCCCGACGATTTCTGCTACGTCAACAATTTCAAGAAGACCGACAGTCCGATCCTCCTGAGACTCTCGGCGGGTACGGGCCGCAGGTTCAAGAAGGATGTCCGCGAATTTGTGGACACCCTGAAAAAGGACGTCCCCCAGCTCTTTGAAAGCCAGGACTACCTCAACCGGAAGAAAGAGATCATGCTGGAGTATGAGCGAAAGGGGAAGGAGTTCTTCAAGGACCTGGACAAGAAGGTCCGGGAGCAGGGGTTCACGCTGGTCGATGTCCAGGTCGGGCAGATCAAGCGGCCCGAGGTCATGCCCCTGGTGGACGGCACTCCCACCCATCTGGACCAGCTCGAGGCCATGGTGGAGAAGGGGCGGTTTCCCAGGGAAGAATACGAAGCCCTGAAGGAGAACCAGGCTCAACTCAGGCAGCAGATCGACCAGATCTTCCTCGAGCTGAGGGACCTGCAAAAGGAGCTGCAGGAAAACATCGAAAAGATGGACCGCTACATGTTCGTGAAAATGGCAACCGAGCTTGCCGCGCCGTTGCGCGAGCGATATCCATCCAAGACGATCGAAAGATACATCAAGGACATGCTCGAAGACCTCACGGAGAACCTTCAGATCTTCCAGACCCAGCAGCAGCCCCAGATACCGGGCATGCCTTTCATGATCGCAGAAGGGGATCCTTTTCTCCCATACCAGGTCAATCTCCTCGTGGACAACGCCGAGCTGAAAGGCCCCCCGGTCATTCTCGAATCCCATCCCACCTATCGCAACCTGTTCGGGAGCATCGAAAGGGTGGTGGACAGGAGCGGGGTCTGGAGGACGGACTATTCGAAGATCAGCGCCGGTTCCCTGGTGAAGGCCAACGGCGGATACCTCGTCCTCAATCTGCTGGATGCGGTGGTCGAGCCCGGGGTCTGGCAGGCGCTGAAGAGATCCCTCAGGACCGAGCAGATGGAGATCCAGACCTACGATCCGTTCTACCTCTTCACCACCTCCGGGCTGAAGCCGGAGCCCATCGAGATGAACGTGAAGGTGGTCATCATCTCCGAGGCCGAGTACTACCACATGCTTCACGCCTACGACCCGGACGTGAAGAAGATCTTCAAGGTAAGGGCCGACTTCGGCACCTCCATGGACAAGAACGAAGAGTCGGTCCGCAAGTTCGGCGAGTTCATCAAGAGCCAGTGCGAGAAGGACGAACTGAACCCTCTGGACAGAACGGCCGTCGCCGCCGTGATCGAAGAGGCGGTCAGGATGACGGGAAGAAAGGAGAAGATCTCCACGAGTTTTCCGGTGGTCAGCGATCTGCTCGTCGAGGCGAATTACTGGGCCGAAAGGGAGAACTCCACGGTCGTCAAAGATTCCCACGTGGACAAGGCCATCGAGGCGAAGATCTTCCGTTCAAACCGCGTCGAGGAGGCGATCCAGGAGATGATCGATCGGGGGACCCTCATGATCGATGTCAGCGGCGAAGTCGTAGGGCAGGTCAACGGGCTGGCAGTATACAGCATGGGGGACTACATGTTCGGCAAGCCGACCCGCATCACCGCAACCACCTCCATGGGCCGCGCCGGGATCATCAATATCGAACGGGAGGCGGATCTCTCGGGAAGCACCCACAATAAAGGCGTCCTGATCCTGGGCGGGTACCTGCGAAAGAAATATGCCCAGGACAAACCCCTGACGATGAGCGCGAGCATCGCCTTCGAGCAGTCTTACAGCGGGGTGGATGGGGACAGCGCGTCCTCCACGGAGATCTACGCCTTGCTCAGCAGCCTCTCCGGTCTGCCCATCAGGCAGTCCATTGCGGTCACCGGGTCCCTCAACCAGAAGGGCGAAGTCCAGGCGATCGGCGGGGTCAACGAGAAGATCGAAGGTTTTTACGACTGCTGCAGGAAGCTGGGGTTCACCGGGACCCAGGGCGTGATGATCCCGGAGAGCAACATCAAGGACCTGATGCTCCGGAAGGACATCATCCAGGCGGTGAAACAGGGGCAGTTTCACATCTACCCGGTCAAGACCGTCGATGAAGGGATGGAGATCCTCACCGGCAAGGAGTCCGGACGGATGGATGCCAAGGGGGATTACCCCGAAGGGACGGTGAACGCCATGGTGAACAAGAAGCTCCAGGAGCTCGCCGTCGGTCTCAAGGACTTCGGGGAAGACAAGAACAAGCAGGAGAAGAAGCCGAAGAGGGGTTCCCGGAAAAACACCGTGAAGGAATGAAGCTTCCCGCTGGTGCTCATCCGGAAATGAACCGTTCCCGTATTCGAGCGATCAGCGATCAGCCGTCAGCGGTCAGCCAAGGCCTGAATCACTGAGATGAACCTGATCGCTGAACGCTGACAGCTGAAAGCTCCGGGCAATAGGGGAAGGACATCGGCCGCAGCGGCGCCCTGTCCCGTTTTCGAAGAGATGGAGATAGAGGTCCTCCCCCTGGTAAATGGGAGACATCGGGGACTTCTTCAGATCAGCATGTCCAGTTCTATGCCGTTTCAACCCATACCGCTCGACAGCCCCATCAAGGCCAAGATCGCCTGGGCAAGGGATTGCCTGGCGTCGCTGGGGGATACTCTCTCCGGCGATGAGACCGCCAACCACCTCTGCCTTGGATTGAAGGAGGCCATCCGGGAGTCCCATTCGGCGATGCTCGGACTGGGGATTGCGGATGAATGCCGGAAATGCGAAGAGACTCGAGGCGGGTCATGCTGCGGGATCGGCCTGGAGAACTACTACAGCGGGACCCTGCTGCTCATCAACCTGCTCCTGGGAGTCGATGTCCCGAATGAGAGAACGGACCCGAGGAGCTGCTTTTTTCTCGGAAGGCAGGGGTGCCTGCTCGTGGTCCGGGACGTGATCTGCATCAATTATCTCTGCGAGGAGATCACCTCCCGCTTCCCCCCCCGCGGGATCGCAGGTCTGCGGGAACGAGAAGGGGTGGAGGTAAGGCTTCTTTTCGAGCTCAACGAGCGAATCCTTGAGCTGCTCGCCGAACAGCAGGGCTCCGGTCATTCGCTCGAAAGGCATGCCTTCGCGTGACCTCTCGCTGCGGCGCCAGGATCGAACCCCGCCTCCGGGAGGCCCTTGCGGCCGTGGCCCGCTTTTACGACGGCAGGAAAGTGGGGGATGTCGGATCGCAGGGCTTCAGAAGATCGACGGACCTGACCAAGCTCTGCGCCTGTCTCGATGCGATGACGGACCGGAGTTGGATCGTTCCGGGAGAATCCAGGTTCCTCGACCTCGGCTGCGCCGATGGAAGGGTCAACGTCCTCTTCGGCTATCTGACGGGACTGTCGGTGGGGATCGAGATCCATGATTGGATCCTGGACGAGTATGGATCTCTTCGGAAGGAGCTGGAGCAGGACCTCACCGGAAAAGACCTTCCCCTCCCCCCTGGGCGCATCTTCCTTTTCCATGGCGACTCCATGAACGGAGACCTGCACCGGGCCATCAAATCGAGGACCGGTGCGGGACTGGAGGAGTTCGATCTTTTCTACACCTACCTCACCATGCAGGAGGAGTTCGCGGAGATGATCGCAAGAAATGCGAGACCCGGTGCCCTGTTCATGATATACGGCCTTGACCGCATCCTTCCCCGGTTCAAGGGCCTGACCCTGCTTACCCCTGAAAGGGCCATGGAAGGAGTCCTGGCCGTGTACCGCAAAGAAGACCATCTCGTGATGAAATCCTGATAAAGGGAGGTGCCTAGGTGATTGACCTTGCCGTTTTGAACCGATATGGAGAGGATCTTGAAAGACTGCTCCTGCTGAGGACATCGCCGATTGCGGTGAAACTGGTCGAAAAAGAGGAAGAGATCCCGCCGGGGGCCGTCCGGCCGAAGAAACAGCTCGGCCATCACCTGGCCCTTTGCCAGGCCTTCGCGCTGTCGAGAAGGAACAGGGCCACCGTCGCGATGCTGAAGGAAGACCACTGGTGCTACCTGCCGGTGATCGCCCTGGGGCTTGCCGAACCGCCCGATCTCTTCCGGGAGGGACAACCGTTCCTCAAATGGCTGGACAGCCCGGAGGCGGGCAAGAGGGTGGCGGATGGTTTCCCCCGCCTGGAGTGCGGCCGGTATATCGGGACCCTGTCGGCCCCCCTGCGAACGGCCGCGTTCGAACCGGACCTGGTGGTGATTTACTGCAACACCAATCAGCTGAGGTGTCTGCTCTCGGGGATGAAGTTCAAGGAAGGATACATCGTCGCCTCGAACCTGGACCCCAGTGGGGCCTGTTTCCAGTGCACCGTGCCTGCATTGCAGACGGGGGATTGCCAGGTGACCGTGCCCTGCGGCGGCGATCGGGCGAACGCATTGGCCCAGGACGACGAGATGATCTTCACCGTTCCCCTAACGAAATTGGACGATCTCCTTTTTGGTTTGAACCGGCTTGAAGAAAGGGGGTCGGGGTATACCCGGTTCGCCCCCCAGATGAGGCCCGAGTATCCCCTTTTCGGCACCTACGTGAAGATGGGAAAGATGATCGGGTTGGATATGGGGTAGCGGATCCGGTGCCGTGTCGAGACTAGGTCGCCCGGATCTCAAACTCGTGCCCGGGAGCGGCGCGGGTCGGTCTCAATATGAATTCAACCCTTTTGCCTTCGAGCAGGTCCCTTTCCGTGAGATTTCGCAGCCGGCGGAAATCCGCGGATTCCAGGAACAGCCGCAGCAGTTCCAGCTTCTGCTCCAGCTGTTCGTCTTCTTTCATCGCTTTGAGAAGCTCGCTCAGGGTCCTCTCGTATTCCCTCTTTGCAACCGTCTCGATACAGCTCGACCGGGTCGGTTGAAGCTTGATTTCCATCCTGAGACCCCCTCTGGCGCCTACCTGCCCATCCATCCTATCCGCAAACGGAGTTCGGAAGCAAATGCAAAAAAAACTTGCCACAGGCAGTAGACGGCGCTAAATCTGCGGCTTTCAGTCGGGGGAAATCGTTCGAATCCATTGCGGTTATATGATCCATGAAGGAGGGGTGGATGGCACTAAAGGTACTGGTCAGTACAAAGGCGCTCAACGCCTGGGTGGTCTCTCTCGAAGGTTCCCTGAACTCCGAAACGGCGCAGAGCTTCGGTGATCGGATCCGGCCCCTGCTGAATACGGAACGTTCCACCCTGGTCCTCGACCTGGCCGGCCTGAACTACATCAGCAGTGCCGGGTTGCGTGAGATCTTCAAGGCCCAGAAGGCACAGAAGACGGTCCAGGGGAAGCTGGTCTTCATGAACCTGCAGCCGCAGATCCGCAAGGTCTTCGAAATCGTCAACGCCTTGCCCACCATGCGTATCTTCGCCAATCTGGAGGAAATGGATCAGTACCTGGACAAGATGCAGAGGCAGGTCACCGACTCGGAAGGATCGGGCAGATAGGCCACAGGCGATATCCGGTGGTGTCATTCACCTGCTTCTTCTGCATCCTTAGCTCCAAGGCGGCCTCGACGGCCTCTTCCTCGGACTGCTCCTCGTAATGGGAGATCGGCGAGCGGCTTCTTTCTCTCGAGATCTCTGTGGGCATCCGCCTTCGCGTGCGCGCCGTAGCCGCTTTGGGCGGGTGTGCAAAAAGAGTCGATCGTGGTCATCGGCTATTGGACAGACCGAAACAAAGCTTCCCCGGGTTCTGCGAGAGACAGCTGTATTTTTCTCACCCCAGTTTGAACCCCTTCAGCCTCGCGATGTTGGCATCCTTTTTCCGGGCGATCTTCCGAAATATGCCGGCCACCTCCGGGAGAGGGATCTTGGCAGAGCAGTCCCTGAAGAACCGCGCCTCCGTTTCTTCCCGTGCAACGGAATCCCTGAGCAGATCCGCATCCCCGGCCTGCTCCTCCGACCCCGGCTTGATCTCATACGCCTCCTGATCAAGTCCCGAGATCGGCTCCAGGATCATCTCGGTCACATGCTCCCGACGGGTCCTCTCCATCAGAGAGCGGTTCTTTCCTTCTTCCGCGAGCAACTCTTTCAATACATCCCCGAGCGCGGGATCCCTGGCCTTCTGAACCGCACTCCGATAGACCTCTTCCGTTTGCCGAACCATCTCTGCGGCAAAAGTCATGATCGCCCCAAACGTGGTGAGAGCCATCCTGTCTATTCCTTTCCTTGGCCATGCCGTGGTTGGCGTCCTACCTTGAACCACTCGAGTGGACGCCGGTTCCTTGCCGGTTGCAGAGCTGTCCTGATCACGACCGTCAAAGTAGCAATCCTTCATGCAAAGACCATTCATCAGGTCCAGCGCTGGATGACGACCTTGGTGTCCGTGAAGAACTGGAACACCTCTCTCCCGTGCCCTTTGATGTCCCCGAAGAAGGAGCCCTTCGCCCCTCCGAAAGGGAAGAACGACATGGGCGCCGCAATCCCCAGGTTGATGCCCATCATGCTCGCCACCGCGCGGTACTTGAACTCCCTGGCCGTTTTCCCGTTGGTCGTGTACAGGCACGCGGCATTGCCGTACTCGCTGTTCTCGATCAGCCTGAGTCCTTCATCGAAGTCCTTGACCCGGATGAGCGAAACAACCGGCCCGAAGATCTCTTCCCTGGCTATGGTCATCTCCGGCTGGACCTCATCGAACACCGTCGGGCCGATGTAGAATCCGCCGGGGTAGCCCTCCACCTTGATGTTGCGGCCGTCCAGGACCAGCTTCGCCCCCTCCTGGATCCCCTTCTCGATATACCCAAGCACCTTCTCTTTATGCGCCCGCGAGACGACGGGGCCCATCTGGATCCCCTCTTCCAGCCCGTTCCCGACCTTCAGCGCCGCCGCGGCCCTGACGAACTTCTCTTTCAGCGCTTCGTACACCTCCCCCACCGCCACCAGCACCGAACCCGACAGGCACCTCTCCCCCGCGCATCCGTAGAACGAGGTGATCAGGGACGGCATCACTCGGTCCAGTTCCGCATCGGGCATCACCAGGACATAGTTCTTGGCCCCGCCGAGGGACTGCACCCGCTTCCCGGTCTCCCCGCACGCCCTGTACACATAGCGGGCGGTGCTGCTCTGGCCGACAAAGGAGATCCCCTGGATGTCGGGATGGTAGAGCATCCGGTTCACCGCCTCCCTGGAGCCGTGGACCATGTTGATCACCCCCTCCGGGAACCCGCACTCATCGATCGCCTCGAAGATCCGGGTCTGGGTCATCGGGACCTGCTCCGAAGGCTTCACGATGTAGGTGTTCCCGCAGACCACGGCATAGGGCAGGAACCACCACGGCACCATGGCCGGGAAGTTGAAAGGCGCGATCACCCCGAAGACCCCGATGGGCTGGCGTTCGGCCGTACAATCGATCCCGTGGGCGATATCTTCGAGGTTGTAGCCGGTCATCATGGTGGTGACCCCGGTCGCATGTTCCACGTTTTCGATCATCCGGCGGACTTCACCTCTCGACTCGTCCAGCGTCTTCCCCTCTTCGGTCACCAGGATCCGGGCGATCTCCTCAAAGGCCCCTTCCAGGATCTCCTTCAACCGAAAGAAGTACCTGGCCCGGGTCAGCGGAGGCGTACATCGCCAGTCCCAGTAGGCCTCCTTGGCCGCAGCGACCGCCCTGTCGACCTCGCCCGCACTGGAGTACGGGACTTGGCCGATCTTCTCGCCCGTGGCCGGACACCAGACGTCCCCGAACTCCTTGGCCTCAGCATCCGTCCACTCGCCGTTGATGTAGTTCCTGAGCGCTTTCATCAGCAGATTCCCTCCTTGGTTAATGCCTGGTCACTTCTTTTCCCCCAACGTCATGACGCTATTCCCGAGCATAAGAATATCCTTTCTGCGCCCGTAGATCAAGGCATCCGCGCGCATCCGGAAAAACAGAAAGGGCCCGGCCCCGACAAGAGAAGTGACCCCACGAAGACACGAAGACACAAAGGCCTGATGGAAGCGTTCGGACCTTTGTGTCTTTGTGTCTTGTGGCAGGATTCTCTTGCAGGACCGGGCACCGTTTCATTAGGCCGACGGCCGCCCGACCGATTGGGACCGGTCTTCCTACATCTGCGCGGCCGCCGCCTTCTTGCCCAGGTCGAAGGCCTTCAGATTGCTCTCGAGAAACGCCTTCTTGGTGGAAGAGGAGATCGTCTCCTTCATCTTCTCCTCGGTGACCGGAACACCCTTTGCGCCGAACAAGGCCCCCAGCATGACCATGTTGAGGGAAAGGGGATTGCCCGCCTCTTCGGCAAGATCGTTTCCCCGAACCGCGATCACCTTGCCCACCTTGCCGGGCAGTTTGGCCAGAAAATCATCCACGGCAGGATACTTGCCCTGGCCCACCGCAACCGTGAAGGGGGGCAGGGGCTGCGCATTGCTGATCACCAGGCTCTTGCCGTGGCACTTCCCGATGATCCTCATGGTCTCCAGGGGCTCGAAGCTCACCAGGATGTCGGCCTCGCCGGGAGAGACGATGGGGCTCGTCACCTCTCCCATCAGGACGGCCGATTCGACCACGCCGCCCCTCTGCGCCATTCCGTGGATCTCGCTCACCACCACGGGGATCCCCATGGAAAGGGCGGCCTGTCCCAGAAGGTTGGACGCCAGCAGATTGCCCTGGCCACCGACCCCCACGAAAATGCATCTCTTTGTCTCCATGTTCCCTCCCTCCTATGCTTTCACCGGCGTGATGGCGTTCTCAGGACAGACCTGCGCGCAGACCGAGCACCCGATGCACAGGTTCTTGTTGATGGCCACCTTCTCCCCGTCCAGGTACATGGCAGGACAGGCAAGCTGGTTGATGCAGTCCCGATGGTTCTTGCACTTGGCCGGATTGATGGTGAAAGGTTTCGCCTTTCTGCCCTTCCCGGCCGCCCTTGCATACAGGGGGCAGATCTCCTTGGAGATGATCACGGAGATGCCGTCATACTGCAGGGATGCCTTCACGGCCTCGATGGTCTTCTTCAGGTTGAAGGGCTTCACCACATGCACGTCCTGGACCCCGCAGCCCCTCACCACGGACTCGATGGAGATCTGCGGCAGGTCCACGCCGAGGGGGGTGGCATCCATGCCGGGATGGGGCTGATGCCCGGTCATGGCCGTGGTCTCGTTGTCGAGGACGACCAGGGTGAACTTGTGCTTGTTGTGCACCGCGTTGACCAGCCCCGTGATCCCCGAGTGGAAGAAGGTGGAGTCGCCGATGAAGGCGGCGACCTTCTGGTCCGTGGATCGGGAGAACCCGCAGGAGGAGCTGACCGAGGAACCCATGCAGATGACGAAATCCGCCATGGAGATGGGGGGCAGGACCCCCAGGGTGTAACAGCCGATGTCGGTCGGGTAGATCGCGTCGGCGCCGTAGACCTGCTTCATGGAATGATACGTCGCCCTGTGGGGGCATCCCGGACAGAGAGTGGGCGGGCGATTGGGCAGCGCGGGAAGGTCGGAGGTGTCCACCGGCGTTTTCCATGCGTAATCCACCCCGAAGAACTTGGACACCGCCTCCCTGACCATTCGCGGATCGTACTCGTACAGCCGCGAGAGCCTGCCGATCCCCTTCCCCTTGATCGAAATGGTGATCCCGTTCTCCTGGGCCATGGACCGGATCTCGTTCTCGAAGATGGGCTCGAGCTCCTCCACTACCAGGACCTTGTCGACCTGCTTCAGGAAGCGGATGATCAGCTCCTTCGGCATGGGCCACGAGAACCCCAGGCTCAGGAAGGAGACCTTGTCCCTGATCTTGAGATCGGTTATGGCGTCCCACGCATAATCCACGGCCACGCCGTTGGCCACGATGCCCCATTTGCCGTTTCCCCTGATCGCGTTGTAGGTCGACTTTTCGGTGATGGCCAGGGCCCGTTCATACTTATCCAGGAGCACCTTGTGGAGGTTCCTGGAGACCGCCGGCACGGTCACGAAGCGGAAGGGGTCCTTCTTGAAGAATCCTTTGACCTTTCGCGGTCTCAGCTCCCCCAGCTTGACGGACCCCCGGATGTGCGCCAGCCGGGTCGTTGTCCTCACGATGACCGGGACCTCCAACTGCTCGGAAAGATCGAAGGCGTAGACGATGATATCCTTCATCTCCTGGGTGTTGGTCGGTTCCAGCATGGGCAGGCCCGAGAGCCTGGCGTAATAGCGGTTGTCCTGCTCGTTCTGGCTGGAGAAGAGGGAAGGATCGTCCGCATTGATCACGACCATCCCCCCTTTTACGCCCGTGTACGCGAGGGTCATCAGGGGGTCGGCAGCCACGTTCAATCCCACGTGCTTCATCGTGACCATGGTCCGCACTCCGCTGACGGCCGCACCGGCGCCGACCTCCAGGGCCACCTTTTCGTTCGTCGAATACTCGAAATAGAGATCCGTTTCCTTGCTGATCGCGAAGAACTGCTCTGGGATTTCCGACGAGGGTGTCCCAGGATAGCAGGTCGCAAAGCCCACACCGGCCTCGAGGGCACCCCGGGCTATGGCCTCATTGCCCAGAAGGAGCATCTCCTTGCCAGGAGCATCTTCGAGTAACTTGTGCATCTTCCCCTCCTCTAAGTATGATCTGGATTACAGTTTGAAGCTTTGGGAGAATCCGGCGTACTTCTTACGCAGCTTCGGCTTCTCGATCTTGCCGGTCGGGTTCCGAGGCACATCGTCGAAGAAGATCTTCCTCGGCCTCTTGTACTTCGGCAGTCCCTCACAATACCGGTTCACGTCGCCCTCCGACATCTCCTTCCCGGGCTTTACCTTGATGATGGCCGCCACGATCTCTCCCAGACGCTCGTCCGGGATCCCGATCACGCCCGCATCCTGGATCGATCCATGGGCCATCAGAAAATCCTCGATCTCCACGGGGAAGATGTTTTCTCCGCCGGTGATGATGATGTCCTTCTTCCGGTCCACGAGCCAGATGAACCCGTCCTTGTCCACCTTGGCCATGTCCCCGGTCATCAGCCACCCGTCCACGAGCGCGGAGCGGGTAGCCTCCGGATTCTTGTAATACTCCTTCATGATCCCCGGGCCCTTGACCGCCAACTCCCCCGGCTGCCCCTCCGGCACCGGATGGTAGCGATCGTCAATCACCTTGAACTCCCAGTCGAACCCGGGCCGTCCGATGGAGCCCACCTTGTGAAGGTTCTCGATCCCCAGATGCACGCACCCCGGGCCCGTGGACTCGCTCAGGCCGTAGTTGGTGTCGTATTCGTGGTGGGGGAACACCTTCTTCCAGTTCTGGATGAGGCTGGGCGGCACAGGCTGGGCCCCGATATGGATAAGCCTCCACTGATCCAGCCTGTAGTCCTTCAGCTTCACTGTGCCGTTCTCGATGGCGATCAGGATGTCCTGGGCCCACGGGACCAGCAGAAACACGACCGTCGCCTGCTCCTCCGACATGGCCTCCAGGATCCATTCGGGCCTGACCCCTTTCAAGAGAACGCCCTTGGCGCCGACAATGAAATTGCCGAACCAGTGCATCTTCGAGCCGGTATGATAGAGCGGCGGGATGCAGAGGAAGTTGTCCCGGTGGGTCTGGTTGTGGTGGCGGTTCTCCGTGATGCAGGCGGATTCAAGGTTCCTTTGCGTGAGCAGGATGGGCTTGGGCCTGCCGGTCGTTCCCGAGGTGAAATACAGCGCAGCATCGTCCAGGAGCCCGACGGGGACATCGGGCGGTGTGGAGGCGGCACCCCGGATGAAGTCGCCGAAAGGCTCGGCGTAACGGGGAAGCAGCTTGTCCGGGCCCAGGTAGATGAAGTTTTCGAGCTGATTCAGATCGGGTTTGATCGCATCGATCCGCTCGACGAACTCTTCTCCGAAGAGGATGGTCTTCGCCTCGGCGATCTCGGTGCAATACCGGATGTCCTCCGCCGTGAAGCGGAAGTTCAGGGGCACCGCCCAGGCGCCTGTCCGGAGGATGCCGAAATAGGCGGGGAGCCATTCAAGGCAGTTCATCATCAGATGGATGACCTTGTCCCCCTTCCGGACCCCTCTCGCGATCAGTCCGTTGGCGACCTTGTTGGCGGCCTCATCGAACTCTTTCCAGGTGATGGACCTGCGGGTCCGGGTCGCCCCATCTCGCTCCACCAGGGCCGGTTCGTTCCCATACATCCTCGCGTTGCGCGCCAGAATCTCCCCGATGATCATAGCCGCCCCCCGAAAGCTAGATTTTAGCTATAAAGGGAACCTAGAGGATGCACTGTGTATTGTCAAGCAAAATAGAGGCTTCAGGCCCCCGGGGGTTGAAGCGTCATCGGATTCGCCGGTGTCCTTCTGTCGCATTCACGAAAGGTCTTCGATTTGGGCCTGAACCATCGGGAGGAATGGGGAGTCTTTGTACTTGGCGGCGAATTCCTTCAGCGTCTCCTTGGATTTTTCCATCTGCCCCGTCTGCCGGTAGACTCTGGCCAGGTTCACCGCGGCAAGCTGGCTGGACGGGCCGTCAGGCCCGGATGTGATCCGCCGCAGCATCTCCAGGGCATTTTGCATGTCCCCGGTCGCCTCATAGCTGCCGGCAAGGGCGAGCATGGCAAACGACCGGTAGGGGCCATCGCCGGACGCTTTTTCCAGGAACTGCGTGTACAGAGGGATCGCCTCTGCGTACTTCTTCTCCATGAACTTGAGATGCGCCAGTTCCGGGTAGGCCAGGCGGCCTGCGTCGGAACGGCCGTACTCCTCAATGACCTTTCTGAAGGCTTCCTCGACCGCCTTGAGTTTCTCAGGATCCTGAGGGTTTGAATAGAGGCTCCGCTCCAGTGCGTAAAAGCCCTCGTTGTAGGCGGCCTGGCCTTTCCTTTCCACATGGCCAAGGTAGGCATTGACGCCCACATAGACCAGCACGAGGGCCACCATCACGAGCCCCGCAGCCTGAAAAGCCTTTGCATGCTCCCGTATGTACAGCATCGCGCGGGCGGAAAAGGTCAGAAATTCATCATCCGGCTTGAGGAGCTCTTTGCGCCTGATCTTCTTGCCTGGTGTCATTCGATTCTCCGTGGTGAATTCGGTGCTTTTCATTGGTGACAAAAAAGGCAAGTCAAGTCAAGGCAAAAAGAGGTTCAAGTGTGGGAGGTTAGGGGGGGGAGGAGGCAAAAACACGGTTGTATTTCTCCTCAAGAACCCGTAATGTGACCCTTCGACCATCTACCAACCCTACTGGCTCCCGGAAGAAATGACCTACACTGAGCAGTTTCTGGAATTCCTCCACTCGGTACCCGATCCTCTGGCATACCTGCTTCTCGGGTTGAGCTCCTTTGTGGAGAACGTCATCCCCCCCATTCCAGGGGACACCATCACGGCATTCGGCGCATTCCTCGTGGGGATCGGCAAGCTCAGCTTCTTCGGTGTCTATGCCACCACGACCTTCGGAAGCCTGCTGGGATTCCTGTCCCTCTTCAAGATCGGGGGATGGCTGGGAAGGCGGTTTTTCCTCGAAAAGGACTACCGGTTCTTCAGGGCAACCGCCATTCTCAAGGCCGAGCGCTGGTTCCAGAAATACGGGTACCTGTTGATCGCCGTGAACCGGTTTCTGCCCGGGGCCCGCTCCGCCGTAGCGGTGGCGGGGGGGATCTGCAAACTGAAGGGGATCCGGGTCGCGCTCCTTGCCCTCCTCAGTTCTGCGCTCTGGAACCTGGTCTGGGTCCTGACCGGGTACATGCTGGGCACCAACCGGTCGGCGGTAAAAGCCGTGCTTTCCGGGGTCATGATGAAGATCCACCTCTCCGTCCTGGTCGCCGCAGCCGCGGTGGTCGTCATCCTCCTCTGGAGGCGGCGTTTCCTCGCCCGAAGGAGGGAGTCCCAAAAGCCGCTTTGAAATCCTTGGGACCTGAGTTCACTTGTTTGTTTTTCACGGGGCGAAGATGTTAGCGCTTTTATTTTTCAGCGCGGATGATATATCATATGTGACCTAATGACCCGTCGAAGGTTGGACCCATGGCAGGACAGGCTGAAGACACACGAGAAATCAATTATCTCCGTATCTCCATCACCGACCGATGCAATCTGCGCTGCATCTACTGCATGGGCGAGGACGGACTCCATTTCATCCCTCATCAGGAAGTGCTTTCTTATGAAGAGATCCTTCACATCGTCAGGGTCTCCACTCGCGCGGGCATCCGGAAGGTCCGGCTGACCGGCGGGGAGCCTCTGGTCCGGAAAGGGTTCATCCCCTTTCTCGAAAGGCTCTCCGACATCCACGAACTCGACGAGATCACGCTCACCACCAACGGCGTTCTACTGGAAGAGTTCGCGCAGGACATCCGAAACTGCGGCATCTGCAGGTTGAATATCAGCCTAGATTCCCTTCAGCCCGATCGTTTCCGCATGATCACGAGACGGGACTGCTTCGAGAGGACCATGGCCGGGATCAGGGCTGCCGAACGGGTCGGCTTCGATCCAATCAAGATCAACGTGGTGGCGATCAGGGGGGCGAACGATGACGAGCTCATCGATTTCGCGAGGCTCACCCTGGCCAAGCCCTACCACATCCGGTTCATCGAATATATGCCGATCGGGAAATCCAACGGATGGAAGCGGGAGAAGTTCATCTCCACGGAGGAGATCCAGGAAAGACTCCGGTCACTCGGTCCCCTTCGATCCTTGCCGAATCATCGGCTGGACGGGCCGGCTTCCAGGTACAAGATCGACGGGGCAGTGGGAGAGATCGGATTCATCAGCGCATTGAGCAATCACTTCTGCGACCGGTGCAACCGACTCCGCCTGACCGCGGAGGGGCACCTGAGGGGATGTCTCTTTTCAGACGCCGAGATCGACGTCAAGGCGCCGCTGCGCGAAGGCCGCCCCGATTCCGAACTCCTGGAACTGCTCCGCCTCGCCATCAAGAACAAGCCCAAGGACCACGGCGCAATCGAAACCAATCCCAGGAAATGCGTGAGGCCCATGTCGGCCATCGGGGGTTGATCAGCGCTTTTCCAGCCGGCTGACGTTGAACCCGGGGGGTTTTTCCATGGTGAACACCTCGTCGGGGACCGGACGGTTGAAGACCGCCTTCTCATTTCTGAGCACGAGCCTCCCCCTGGCATTCCGGTGGTCCACCTCCACTTCCGTGGCATAGAAGATGCCGTTCTGCTCCACCACGTCCGTGAAGGTCAGTGAAACCTCTTCCGCCGGGAAGGAAACGCGCTGGGGATGCATGTCGGCCCGGCCGAGGTCGATGACCTCCACCCTTTCCCCGGCCGGTCCGATCAGCTCGATGCGGTTCCCGTGGGGCGAGAGGGCTTTTTCATGGGGGGAGACGGTGGGATAACCCCTGAGGGCCGACCAGATCAGATCCCGGCTCAAGGGGCCGGGAAGAAACCTGGAAAGGGCCTCCGGGGTGAATTCTCCAACATAGAGCGTGTTCTCTGAAAAGGAGAGCACCTCGAGCCTCCCGCGGTCGATCAGGATGTGCAGGATGGGCTGTCCCCAGTCGTCGGTGACCTCGATCTTGACCCTGAACGGGTCCCTTGAGCCGACCATGACGATGTTGGACCCCTCTTCGCCGGCCCAGCTCTTCGCCGTGACGACTCCCCGGATGTAGAAGGATCGGACTTCCCTCTCCTGCCGCTCCATCATGGATACAGCCTGATCCACCTGTGTCCCGCTGAGCGGCGGCTCGGCAGGCCCCACCCTGAAGCCGGCACAGCCGACCAGAAGCAGGAGGAGGAAGGGTACGATCGCCATCGTAGCTCGCAGATACCGCTTCATCGGTCTTTTCGGCCGATGGGCGGCGGTTCTTCGTTCTCGAAAGGGGACTCCCACAGCCCACCCCTTTTCCATCTTCATAGCGCTCAAGCGGGGCTACAAAACAAAGTCCCCGGATCAAACCGGGGACCGTGCTCCTTCCTCCATTCCTGGTCTCCCGATCACTTCAGGAGCCGCTGTACCCTCTCGATCTTCTCCTTGATCTTCTCAGGCTCAGGATGATTGAGGGAATCGGCCTTCTGATACATCTCGCGGCTCTTCGCGTAGTCCTTCTTCATGAAATAGGCATCCCCCAGATGCTCTGCAATGGTCGGATCGTTCGGGACGAGTCCGGCCGCCCTCTCCAGGTGGCGAACGGCATCATCGAACAACCCTTTCTGGTAATAGACCCAACCGAGGCTGTCGATGATGTAGCCGCTGTCCGGTTTGAGCTCCAGTGCCTTCTCGATCAGCCTCTTCGCCTCGTCGAGGTGGATCCCCTGTTCGGCATAGGTGTACCCGATATAATTCAGGGCATCCGCATGATCCGGATTGACTTCAAGCACCCTTTTCATCTGTGCAAGGCAATCTTCCTTTTCACCGGCCTTGTCCAGGACCACCCCGATCTTGAAGATCAACTCGGCGTTCCGGGGGTCCTCCTTCAAACCGGCGTTCAGGACCTCGATGGCCCTGGTGTACTGTTTCTGCCCCTCCAGAATGGACGCGGACATGAGATAGAGCTCCGGCTTCTCCTTCTGGAAAGAGATGGCATCCTCCAGCACCCGTAAGGCCTCTTCGTGTTTTTCCTGCGTCTCGAGGATGTAGGCGACGTGGATCCTCGCATTGATGTACAGATCGGACTCCCTTTGCAGTTTTTCGAAATGCTGCAGGGCCTTGTCCAGGTCTCCCTTCTCTTCATATGCGGTTGCGAGATAGTAGCGGGACTTGTGATCCTCCGGAAAGGCGGTGACGATCAATTCGAGCTCGGCGATGGACTCGTCCAGCTTCCCCTGGCGCAGGTAGATCAGCCCCAGGGTCTGGCGGGCGGGCTCGCCGGGTTTCGAGCTCTTCTCGATCTCCTTCATGTGCCTCCGCGCCTTTTCCTCCTGGCCCATAGCGAAGAAGACGTTGATGAGTCTCTCGCGGATGACGGCATTGGTCGGATAGTAGCTCAGGAGTCTCTCGTACACCTCCACCGCCTGGTCATAACTCTTCTCCATCTGGTAGAGGCTTCCCAGGTCGAAGAGGGCAGGCTCCATGGTCTTGTTCAGTTTCAGCGCCGCCTGGTAGCTGTCCTCCGCCTCCCTGAAATTCTTCAATTCCAGGTTGATCCTCCCGAGGTAATAGTGCGCGATGACCAGGTTCGGGTCATGCTGGATGAGCGTATTCAGGTGTCCCAAGGCGGTTTCGTGCTGCTTCCCCCTGATCAGGATGGCGACCAGAAAGAGCCTGGAGCGGTGCTGGTTGGGATCGAGGTCGAGGACCTCCTCATACATCTTTCTTGCAGACTCGTCATCGTGGGAAAGCGTGTAGATCTCAGCGAGCAGGGTGCGGCACTCCACGTTCTGGGGATCCAGTCCGATCGCCTTCTTCGCGTGCTCCGCCGCCCTGTCATACTCCTTCATCTCCCTGAGGAGGACGGCGATCTCCTTGTGAAGGTATACCGAGTCAGGATTGTTTGCGATCGCCTTCTCCAGATGCGTCACGGCCTCGGAGTATTTCCCTTCGACGGCATAGAGGGATGACCTGATGTATTCGGCGTAGGCGTTCTTGAGCCGATCTTCCTCCATCGACCTGGCGGCCGTCTTTTCCTGGGCGACCGGCTGCTGCCTCGCAGGGCCCCAGGCGCAGGAAGCGAGGCCGAAGATGACGATCGCGCCGAAAAGGGGCGCCGGCCACCTTCGCCGGTTCCTGTGGCTGCAAAGGCGGGGCGGAACGGCCCTGTGGTCCATCGAAGGGGCGACCCCGTTGGAAACCGCGTGCTTATTTGATAAAGGTGCCAAAATTCTCCTCGAAATTGGGTATTTCTTCTTTCAACCAGTTCTTGATATTGCGGATAATCCTCTCCTGGATCTGTCTGGCCCTTTCCCTGGAGATCTTGTACTTGTCCCCGAATTCCTGCAGGGTCATGGGCTGCTCGGCCATGATCCGGTTATCGAATATATCCAGCTCCTTCCCCTTGAGCCGGCTCCTGTACTCTTCCAGCTTCTCCAGGAGGATGCGCCGGTTCTCCTGTGTCGACAGCTGCTCATCGACGGCGATGCTCGTGTCCGGGATGAACGAGCCGTACACCTCTTTGCCCTCGTCGCCCACCGGCGCGTTGAGGGAGACCTCCCCTCCGCCCAGCCGCTGGCTCATCTCCTCCACTTCCTTCTCCCTCACATCCAGTCTTTCCGCAAGAAGCTTCGGCTCCGGATCATAGCCCTGGGCGATCAACCGGTCGCGCTCCTTCGCGAGATTGAAGAAGAGCTTGCGCTGGGTCTGTGTGGTCCCGATCTTGACAAGCTTCCAGTTCTCCATGATGAACTTGAGCATGTAGGCCTTGATCCAGAAAGAGGCGTAGTAGGAGAACTTGATGCCCCGGTAAGGATCGAATTTCCCGACGGCCTGCAGCAGCCCGACATTGCCCTCCTGGATCAGATCCAGAAGGCTTCGGGTCCAGTAACGGTGAAAATCCATCGCGATCTTCACCACCAGTCTCAGGTTGGATGTGACCAACCGGTAGGCCGCGTGCTTGTCTTTCTTCTCCCTTACCCGGATCGCCAGTTCCAGCTCTTCTTCCCTTGTGAGAAGACGATAGTTCTTGATCTCCATCAGATAGATCTGGAGCGGGTCGTAGGGGACAAGCGCCCTTTCCTTGATCGGAACCGCCGAGACCAGATCCGCTTCGGCAGCGGGTGCAGAGCCGCCCGGGGCCGGCCTCGTCTTCTTCTCGGCCTTGGTCTTCCTGGGCTTCACCGGCGTGGCCGGGCTCTTTTTCTTTTCTCTTTTTACCATGGTCGAAGCATTGATCCCGCCCCTGTCCGTCGCCTTGGCGCCGGCAGGGCCTGTCGTCGAGTTCTCATGGAAGCAGGACCCCCGGCCGGCAGTACGTCCACCCCTCGAAAGGTCCTCGTTCTGCAAACCGGTTCGCTGAAAACCCCGTACATCCTGTCATCCTGTCCTGCAGTCTCACGCCAGGGTGATCCGCAGATAGCGCTTCTTCCCGGCCCTGATCAGGATCGTATCGTTCTTCAGGTCCCGGGTGGTGATGATCCGATCGAAGGCCTCCAGCCTTTCCCCATTGACATAGCCCCCTCCCTGCGTGATCAGCCGCCGGGCCTCCGCCCTCGTCTTGCAGAGTCCGATCTTCTCGAACAGCTGAAAGGCGGGGATTCCATGCTCCAGCTCTCCTGCGCTCAAAGGATAGGTAGGCACCCCTTCTCCGAACTCGGAGGATTCCGCCCCGAAGAGCTGGCGAGAAGCGGCCCTCGCCGCCTCGGCCTCCTCCCGGCCATGGCAGAGGCTGGTCGCTTCGTAGGCGAGGACTTCCTTGGCCGCATTGATCTCTTCTCCGGGGAGCGAGCCGAGACGGTTGACCTCATCCATCGGGAGGAAGGTGAAGAGCGCCAGGAACCGCTGGACGTCCCGATCGTCCTGGTTGATCCAGTACTGATAATAATCATAGGGCGAAGTGAGCTCCCTGTCCAGCCACACGGCGCCCTTGTGGGTTTTTCCCATCTTGATCCCGGAGGAGGTGGTGATCAGAGGAAACGTGAGGGCAAAGGCCATTTCGCCCTCCAGGCGACGGATGAGATCCACCCCGGCAAGGATATTGCCCCACTGATCGTTTCCGCCCATCTGGAGCCGGCAACCGAAGTACTTGAAAAGATGCCAGAAGTCATATGCCTGGAGAAGCATATAATTGAACTCGATGAAGCTGAGGCCCGTCTCCAGCCTGGACCGGTAACTCTCGGCGGCGAGCATCCTGTTCACGCTGAAGTGAACGCCTATCTCCCTGAGGAAGGTGATGTAGTTCAGATCCGTCAGCCAGTCCGCGTTGTTGACCATCAGGGCCTTGCCCTCGGCGAAATCGATGAACCTGGAGAGCTGGGCCTGGATGCTCTCCGCATTGCGCCCGATCTGCTCCCGGGTCATGATGGGGCGGCTCTCCGTCCTTCCGCTCGGGTCTCCAACGAGCGTCGTACCCCCTCCTACCACGGCAATCGGCCTGTGACCCGCCCGCTGCATGTGGGCAAGGGACATGATCGGCACCAGGCTTCCGACGTGCAGACTGCTGGCCGTAGGGTCGAAACCGATGTAACAGGTGGTCGGGCCCCGAAGCAGCTCCCTGAGCATCCCTTCGTCCGAGACCTGCTCTACGAAACCCCGCTCCATGAATATGTCAAAGACATTCTCCAATCAATTGCCCTCCAGTCGATGCCTGAATTCCTCCGGGAGACTGAGCCTGACCACCTGTCCGGCATTGCCCAGGGCAGGCACCTCCCGGCCGTTCCATTCCAGATCGATTCCGTTTGCGTTTCCGATGATGAGATAGAACCCGCGGTTGGCGGTCCACTCGGGCTGTTGTCCCGGTTGGAACATGTATTCCCTGGGGGTCAGGTCATCCACGTAGATCTTTACCCAGGTCCGCGAATGGACCTTTCCTTTCAACCTGTGCGGACCTTCGTTTTCCGGAATCTCCACATCGGCTGCAGGGATCTCCACGGCAACGACCTCGTGGTGCTCCTCCCCCCTTTCTCCGGCGTTCTCCTCCATCTTTTCCTGGACTGCCGCCGCACCCGAGACCCCGACCGGAACGCTCCTCTCGGGATCTGCGACCATCGGAACCTGTGACCCCTCCAGGGTCGAAAGGGTGTCCGGCGGTCCATAGTTCTTCCACAACGCGAAAACGGCTACGGCCCCCAACAGGCAAAGCAGGAAAAACGGACCTTTTCTCCGTCTTCGGAGGGTCTCTCCCGGGGTGCGAAGGGATCCCCCGCCCGCGGCCGGCTTTCTGCCGTAGATCTCCAGGACCCGGTTTTCGTCGATCGACAGCACCTTGGCATAGGTCTTCAGAAAACCCCTTACAAATGCCGTTGAAGGCAGGCCGTCCCAGTCCTCATCCTCTATGTCCTTGATGATCTTGGGACGCAGCCTCGTCCGCTCCGCGACATCCTCGAGGGTCAGTCCCTTCTTCTCCCTCTCTTCCCGCAGGAGCCGACCTGGTCCGTCGACGGTCCGGGTTTCCGTCTTCTCCTCTTCTTTCATGGGGGAAATACGAGCTCCTCTCTGGATCGTGCACGCAAGAGCGGCCGATGAAGGGGTGTCAGAAGATGATCTTCGTGTAGGACTTCTCTCTCAGTTCTCGGATCCAGGTCGTGTACCTGCTGTTGACCTCGTCCTGATAAATCGCAGAGAAGATCGCATCCTTCACCTCGCTCAGATCCCTCTCTTCCCCTCCTTCTCTTCCGAGGAGCTTGATGATCTGGATGCCGTTCCTTCGTTCGATGAGGCCGCTGTGGCCTCCAACAGCGATGTCCTTCAGGATCTTCTGCAGTTCCGGGTCCAGCTGGGAAAGCTTGAACGTACCGATCTCTCCTCCCTCATCAGCGCCCGGTCCCTCTGAATACCTCTTCGCCAGCCCTCCGAAATCTTCGCCGCCCTTCAGGAGCTGCAGGATCTCTTCGCCTTTCCTGCGGAGTCTCTCGCTCTCCTCCTCGCCGGGGCCTCTTCGAATCAGCACGATGCCTGCGAGGTGAACCTTTCCATCGCCGGCGTACTTGGCCTTGTTTTCTTCATAGTACTTTCTGATCCGCTCCTCGGTAATGATGATCTTCGATTTCACCTCCGAATTGATCAGATGAATGCGCTCCAGGTCTCTCTTGACCTTCTCCCGGAACCTGTCATAGGCGAGCCCTTCCTTCCGAAGGGCCTCCAGAAGGTCCTCCTGGGTCCAGCGGTTGTCGCTCTTGATCCGCTCCACGGCTTCGTCCAGCTGCTTCTGGGTGATCCTGATGTTGAGCTCCCGGACCTTCGCCTCGGTGATCTTCTCGTCGATCATATACTCCAGGATCTTCTTTCTCGTGTCCTGAAAGGCTTCTTCGTTCGTGCTCTTGAGTTGAACGGGGGTCATTCCGGTCACTTCTTTGATCCTGGTGTTCAGTTCGTGAAGGGTGATGACCTCATCGTTCACGTAGGCCACGATCCTGTTCAGCGGCTCTGCTGCAATGACAGGCGCCGAAATCACGACCAGGGAACTCACGGCAACAAGGAAGTTCATCAGTCTTCGGATCTTCATCTATGCCCACTCCAGCTTTTCCAGCAGCTCCTGGTTGATGGTCATGGGGAATTGTTCTTCCAGCCTTTTCAGCCATTCACTGAAGAATGCCTCCTCCTTTTGCGAGAAGAGCTTTCTCTCGATCTCCGGCGCCACCTCCGGCAGGCTCGGCGCGCCTTCGACCCGCTTCGAGGTCACCTGAAAGATGTGGAATCCGTAGGGGGTCTCCACAACGGGGCTGAACCGTCCGATCGGGAGAGAGAAAAGGACCTTGTCGATTCGCTCATCCAGTTCACCCTGCTCGACCCAGCCCATTTCGCCCCCCCCTGCTGCAAGCTCCTCCGTCTTCCCGCCCTTGGCCAGTTTGGCGGCGAGCTCCTGCGCCTCCTTTTTCGTGGGCAGGATCACCTGCCTCGCCTTCACCGAGGGTGGTCTCTTGAATTCCTGGGCATGGGCTTCATAATAGGCCCTGATTTCTTCGGCCGTGGGGGCGGGCACGGTCTCCAGCGCCTTTTCGATGATCTTGCGCATCAGGATCTGTTCTCTCAGCCCCTCCTTCCATTCTTCCAGATCGATGGCCCGCTTGAGGAGGATCTCCTCGAAATCCTGTCCATAGTCCCTCCGAATCTCGGACACGGCGGCCTCCACCTCTTCTTCAGAGACCGAGATCCCTCTCTCCCGTCCGTATTCAAGAATACGGCAATGGTCCACGAGCCTTTCCACCAGGACCGCGGTCAGACGCTTCTTGTCTTCGGGTACGGTCTCGACGTCGGGCATCAGCCGCTTCAACTCGATCTTGAGCTGGTCTGCGGTTAGACTCCGCTTCCCTACGGTCACCACCGGTCTCGTGTCGCGAGGGTCGACCGCGCCGCAGCCCGCGGGAACGACCAGGGCGGCCGCGAGAAGGAGAAGGCAAAGGGGCCGCGCGAGCTTCAGGACTTTATGAGCTGTGAAGCGAAATGGCATGGTTCTCGTAGGTCGTATGAGCCTGCGGTTCCTCACCTCCCGTGAAACCGGACGATGAACGGCCTTGCAGCCTGACACGGCACTGCCTCTCATCTCGAGCTCTGGCAGGGGAGTTCGGGTCACTGGGAAACCTGGTTAGATTATCAGGAATGCCCGGATTTGCAAGGAGATTCTAAATCTAACGACGGCTGGAGAATGACCTCTGCCTCTCCGGCGGCGCCGAGCCTTCCCGTGCCAGGGCCGCGATCGCCCTCTTCGCCTCCTCCAGCCCTTCGAGGGGATCCGCAATACGCATCCGGATCTTCAGCTTCCGTTCGGAGAGGAAATGAAACCTTCGCGGCTGTGCGGCAACCCGACGCACCAGGAACTCGGGCCGGATATCCGTATCAGGAGAGAACGTAAGGATCAGTCCCTCATGGTTCACATCCAGCCTCAGGATGCCCCTCTTCTTCAGGAGGAGCCTGACGGACATCACCTTCATCAGGTTGGCCGCCTCCTTGGGAAAAGGCCCGAATCGGTCCTTCATCTCCTCCATGACGGCATGGAGATCGGGTTCTTCCCTCAGCGAGGAAAGGCGCCGGTAGAGGTTCAGGCGCAGGTCCGCATCGGCAATGTAGTCGCCGGGCAGAAAGGCCGGGATCTGGACATTGATCTCCGGGTTGATCTCGTCATGCCACTCCTCGCCCTTGAGTTCCGCCACGGCCTGCTCCACCAGCCGGAGATAGAGCTCATAGCCGATGGCGCTGATGTGTCCGGTCTGGGAAAAACCGAGGATGTTTCCCCCTCCCCTGATCTTGAGATCGTGCATGGCCAGCTGGATGCCCGCGCCCAGATGAGAGAACTCCATGAGCGCACGGAGCCTCTTTTCCGCATCCCTGGTGAGGTTGCCGTCGGCAGAGACCAGGAGGTAGGCATAGGCCATCTCGCTCGATCTTCCCACCCGGCCCCTCAACTGGTAGATCTGGGAAAGGCCGAAGCGGTCCACCTCGTTGATGATGATGGTGTTTACGGAGGGGATGTCCAGGCCCGATTCGATGATGGTCGTGCAGACCAGCACATCGATCTCCTTCCTCAGGAACCGGACCATCGTCTCTTCCAGCTCATGCGCCTTCATCTGGCCGTGGGCCACGGCAAATCGGGCGCCAGGGACGATCTCTCTCAACCTGGCGGCCATGGCCTCGATGGTCTGCACCCTGTTCTGGACAAAGAACACCTGGCCTCCCCTTTCCAACTCCGCCTCGATCGCATGGGCGATCGTCGCCTCGTCGTAGGGAGAGAGGTGGGTCTGGATGGCGAGCCTCTCTTCGGGCGGGGTCTCGATGACACTCAGGTCGCGAATGCCGAAAAGCGAGATCTGGAGGGTCCTGGGGATGGGCGTGGCGGTCAGGGCCAGCACATCCACGAGGGCCCGAAACTTCTTGAGGGCCTCCTTCTGCTTCACCCCGAATCGCTGCTCCTCATCCACGACCAGGAGGCCCAGGTCCTTGAAGGCGACGTCCTCCTGCAGGAGCCTGTGGGTGCCGATGAGGACATCGATGTGGCCTGCTCGCACCTTGGCCAGGAGCTCCCTCTGCTCCGCCCTCCCTTTGAACCGGCTCAGTACCCCGATCCGGATCGGATAAGGGGCCATCCGCCTGGAAAACGTCTCGTAGTGCTGCTCCGCCAGGACCGTCGTCGGGACCAGGACCGCCACCTGCTTGCCGTCCATCACCGCCTTGAAGGCGGCCCGTATCGCCACCTCGGTCTTTCCGAACCCCACATCCCCGCAGACGAGCCGGTCCATGGGCCTCTCCGACTCCATGTCTTCGAGGACGTCATCGATGGCTTTCACCTGGTCCGGTGTTTCCTCGTGTTCAAACGCCGCCTCGAACTCTCGGTAGATGTGGTCGGGTCCCGAGTAGGAGAATCCCTTTCTGTACTTGCGGAGGGCATAGGTGTCCACCAGCTGCTTGGCGATCTCCCTGATGGACTTCCGGGCCTTCTGCTTGGCCACGTCCCAGGACCGGCCCCCCAGCTGATCGAGCACCGGGTTTCCCTCATCGGGGCCGACATACTTCTGAAGGATGCTGATCCGGTCCGCAGGCACATAGAGCCGGTCCTTCTGGGCATACTCCACAATTACAAAATCATTGGCCTTCTGCTCCACTTCCATCTTGATCATGCCGCCGTAGCGGCCGATGCCGTGCTCCTCGTGCACCACCAGATCGCCCTTGTTGAGCTGGCTGAAGCTCGTCCAGTTGGTCTTCCGCTCACCCGTCCTCGCCCTTGACCGGGGGCTCTTCGTACCGAAGATCTCGTCCTCACTGATGACGTGAAGGCCGATTTCGGGCCAGGCAAACCCCTTGGTCAGCCGCCCCATGCAGATGGTGATCCCCCTCCCCGGGGGCACATCCATCCACCGCTGCACCACCTGGTCGACCTCGACCTCGTAGTTCTTCAGGATCTCCCTGAGCCGGCCGGCCTGCTGCTCCGTCCTGGTGACGAGGACCACCCTTGCGCCCTGCTGCAGCCACCTGGAGAGCCTGTCCGCAAACGGCGCCATGGAGACCCTGCCCCGACCCTCCACACTCAGCGCGAGGCCGTCGTCCACGGACATCTCCCCGATGATGTGGACGGCGGGAGAGGGGTCTTCCCGGGATCCCAGATCGACCTCGGCGAACTGCAGCCTCTGGAACCTGTCTGACCCTTCCCGGGCCTCCTCGGCGGTGACGAGGAGTTTTTCGACCTCCGGAAAAGGGCTCTTCTTTTCTTCAGCTTCCTGGCGGTACCTCTCCACGTCTCTCAGAAACCTTGCCCTGAAGCGGTCGAACTCCTCGAAAACCCGGTGACTGTCCATGAGGATCAGCAGCCCCTCTTTCGGGAGGTAGTCGAACACCGTGTCGAGGCCTTCATAGAAGTGGTTCAGCCAGGCCTCCTGGCCGGGAAAGGACGCAATCTCCGAGACCGCTCCCGGAAGCCTCCCCATGGATCTCGCCCTTTGCACGTTGGCCGGTTCGAAGATGACCTCGGATGCCGGAAGGATGGTCGCCTCCTTCAGGTTCTTGGACGATCTCTGGCTCGGGGAATCAAAGTGCCTGATGGACTCGATGCGATCCCCCCAGAATTCGATCCGTACCGGATCCTCATAGAGGGGCGGGAAGACATCGATCACACCGCCGCGAATGGAAAAGTCGCCCCTTTCCTCCACCAGGGCCGTCCTGAGGTAGCCCCCCGCAACCAGACGCCGGATCAGATCTTCCCTGGATACCTCCTCCCCCGGCTCCAGATACTCCACCGATCGATTCAGGGCGTCCTTGGGAAGGATGCGCAGGTGGAGGGCCTCGACGGAGGCGACGACGATGGCGTTCCCTTGTGAGATCAGCGCATAGAGGGACTGGATCCGGTTGCTCACCACTTCGCGATGGGGGCTTACCCCCGCCAGAGGGGAGATGTCATAGGCCGATAGATGGAAGAGCCTTCTCTTTCCCGGTTCGGAAAGGGAAGCGCTCTCCGGGAGAAAGAACTCCACTTCCTTGTAGAACCTGACCGCCTCTTTCTCGGTGGGAAGGACGATCAGGCCGGGCCGACGCACCTCGTTGAACACGGACGCAAGGAAATAGGCCCTGGCCGCTCCAGAGGGCTGGATCACTCGGACATTCGGGCTGGCCGCCCGGATCAGGTCCATGGTCTTGGTGAGGTTTTCGTCTCTCTGCTGCATAAAACAAAATCCGCCACCAAGACAGGAAGACGCAAAGGAGGTATCTTTCCTTGGTGCCTTCGTGTCTTTGTGGCGAGAAGGTATGGGAGGATTCGATTTAGGGCCGGACGGCTAAAGCCCGAGATCCGGCGCTACCTTCTGCATGGCCTCCAGGCAGATCTGGGCAAAATCGTCCAGGGACAGACCGAGCTTTTCGCACTCCATGATGATTTCCCGGTTGACCCCGGCGGCGAAGGCCTTCTCCTTCATCCTCTTCCTGACGGACTTTGCCTTGACGCTGCTGAGCTTCTTGTCGGGGTAGACCAGGGCCGTTGCGGTGATCAGGCCGGTGATGGTCTCTCCTGCGGCAAGGGCGTGATGAAACTTCTCCGAGCGCTTCGTTCCATGGGCCGTCTCGTTGTGCATCTTGACGGCCCGGATGATCTCTTCGTCGATTCCCTTCTCGCGCAGCACCCTTTCGGTGACCAGCGTATGCCTGGTGAGGTCCTGATCGACCTCTTCCACGTCCAGGTCGTGGAGAAGACCTGCAAGTGCCCACTTTTCCCGGTCTTCCCCCAACCGGTCCGCAAGGGCCGCCATGACCGCCTCCGTGGCCATGCAGTGTTTGATCAGGTTCTCGTTCTGGATGTGCTCCCGAATCAACGAAAGCGCACCTTCCCTGTCTATTCCGTAAGGCATGGGACCCTTCTCCTGATGATGATCTTGACCCCCCTCGCACCCGCCCGTCCGAGAGGGTTGTTTCGCCGGACAGGACAAGCACGGATACCCCATTTTAGCACAATCGATGCCTTTTTCAACAGCCGCAGTCCACCCCCTCAGGCCCTGGGACACCCAGCCCCCATGCTCCTTACGATGTGGTTCGAAATGGGCTATGATATGGTTTTCAGACCAAGCCGATTGCGTTGGGAGGCGACCCACGGATGCATGCGATCAGACCACAGGCGGAGAACCCCGCAGGCGAAGCCGGAGCCCGGGGAGTTCGATTCAGCAGGCTTTACTCCCTGAACATGCTGGCCAACCTCCTGGGCATCTTCACAATGGCGGTCCTGAACTTCCTCACTCCCCTGGACTTCATCAAGGCCCAGAAAGAGTACATCTTCGGGGAAGGGGGCTGGGTGGTCCTCGGCTCTCTCTGGCCCCTCGTGCTGCTCCTCACCACGTTGCTCCTGCACAGGCTCACCCGGTCGCCCCGGGAGACCATACGTAAGATCGGGACGCCGAGGAGGGTTCCGTCGGATTACGCCCTGAGAAGGATCCTGAACCTCCCCATTGCCGCCGCCTTCGTGAATCTCGCCGTATGGGGGCTGGTGGCCGCCGGGGTCGTGATCTATTTCCGCACCTATCGAGACATCAACCTGTTTCACAGCCTGTTCCTGTTCTTCCGCTCCTTCATGATCGGCATGGTCGCTGCCGGCCTCTCCTTCTTTCTCCTGGAAAACCATCTGCGGACCCGATGGATTCCCCTCTTCTTTCCCACGGGCGGACTCGGCTCCGTTCCAGGGGCCGTAAGGGTCCCCGTGATGAGAAGGATCCGGGCCCTCTGGGGCGCCGGGACCTTGAACCCCATGATCATCCTTGTGGGGACCCTCTTCTTCACATGGTTCGAGGTGAGAGACAACCCGGTCCCCGTGGAGCAGCTCAGCACCGATATCCTCCGGTTCACTATTGCACTCTGCATCCTCTTCGTGGCGATCGCCCTGGGGCTGAACTTCCTCGTAGAGAAGTCGATCCGATGGCCCGTTCAAGAGATGCTCAAGGCAGTCAAACGGGTCGGATCGGGGGACTTTTCACACCGCATCCGGGTGGTGTCCAACGACGAGATCGGGATCCTCGGCGATGCCGGAAACGAGATGATCGCCGGACTCGCGGAGAGGGAGCGGATCAGGGAGAGCTTCGGCCGGTATGTGACTCCCGAGATCCGGGACCGGATCCTGGCCGGTCTTATTCCGGCGGATGGTGAGAGGACTTCGGCCACGGTGCTCTTCTCGGATCTCCGTGACTTCACCCCCTACGTGGAGGGGAACCCGCCCGAGGAGGTGGTCGACTCGATCCGAACCTATTTCACCGCCATGCAGCAGGCCATCAGCAGGCACAAGGGCCTCGTGCTTCAGTACGTGGGGGACGGCATCGAGGCGGCGTTCGGCGCCCCGGTTCCCTGCGAGGAACACGCCGAGGAGGCGGTGAAGGCCGCCCTCGAGATGAGGAGGGCATTGGAGGTCCTGAACCGGTTCCGGACGGAAAGGGGCAAGTCTGTCTTCAGGCACGGGATCGGCATCCACACCGGCCCCGTCCTGGCAGGGAATACGGGAAGCACCCAGCACCTTTCCTATGCCCTGATCGGGGAGACCGTGAACGTGGCGGCACGGATAGAAGGTTTGACCAAGCAGTTCCAGTGGGATATCCTGATCAGCGAAGAAACGGCCACCCTGTTGAAAGGGACGTTTCAACTCAGGAGAGAGGCTCCGGTCATGGTCAAGGGATACAGCAGGCCCGTCACGGTCTACCGGGTCCTCGGGTGATTCGAATGGAAGATTTCATCAAGGTCATCGTGCTGGACAACGAGGTGGAGGCTCAGTTTGTCTCATCGGTTCTCGATGAGCGCGGGATCCCCCATGTATTGCAGACCTATCGCGACACGGCCTACGACGGCCTGTTCCAGACCCAGAAGGGATGGGGGCATGTCGCCGCCCCGGCCTCCTGTCGGGAGGCCATCCTTGAAATCGTGATGGAGGCGCGGAGCAGGGCGGTGACAGAGTGAACCTCCTTGATTCTTCTTGGACAGATAGCAGGATGAACAGGATAAAGGGGTTGGATAGGCGTGTGCTGACTTTTCTCTTATCGCACTCCCGCGCAGGAGCGTGGGAACGATAAGACGGGCCGGCTTCCGATGCCTGTGGATACCCGGGGGTCCAGGCTATCCGTGAAGCGCCGTGCCCTGCGCGCTTTGCCCTATGCGCCATGCCTCTTCCTGGCGAGCGTCAGACCGTCTCCGATCGGGATCATGCTTGGATCCACCCGCTCGTCCCCGCGTATCTTCTCATTCAGGGCCTGGATGGCGGCGGTGGCCTCATCCGCGGGTCCCTTCTGCGCAACCCTCCCGTCCCAGAACACGTTGTCGATCGCGAGAACGCCTCCCGGCCTCAGGAGCCTCAGGCACCCCTCGTAGTAGCCGTCATAGTTCTCCTTGTCCGCGTCGATGAAGGCAAAATCGAAGGTCCCCGATGCCCCGTTCCGGACAAGCAGGTCAAGGGTTTGCAGGGCCGGCGCCAGGTAAAGATCGACCTTCCCTGCGAGGCCCGCCTCGTTCCAGTACCTGCGGGCAATGGTGGTCCATTCGAGGCTCACGTCGCAGGCCACGACCTTCCCGTCATCGGGCAGGGCCATGCCCACACAGGTGGAACTGTACCCCGTGTAGACGCCGATCTCCAGCGTGCGCCTGGCCCCCATGACCTTGACGAGGAGCGCCATGAGTTGCCCCTGCTCAGGGGAGATCTGCATGATGTGCATGGGGTCCCGGGACGTCTCCTCCCGCAGACGGCGGAGGAGGTCCGGCTCGCGAAGGGAGACGCGCTTCATGTAATCGTAAAGCTCTTCCGAAAGACAAAGGGTCCTGCTGGACATGTTCGAGCCCCCTCACGGATCGTATTCCTTCTATCATTCTGGAGAGCGCCGGGAGGTGTGTATGGGATGAATCACGTATTTACACGAGCGGGAAGGGGTAATCCTCCCGTGGAACCCCAGCTTCCTATGCCGGGCATGCTGTACTATGACCGTTCCTCGGACCTTTTTCCCATGGAAAACCTCCCGTGACTTGATGGTAGAATTTTCGGATCCGGTGTCTTAGTATCTGATTACGACCATCCAAACCCCCAAAAAGCCAACTGCATGGCGTGAACATGAAGCGGGGCCAAGGCAGGAACAGCTCCGATACGCACTGGAAAGGGTGACCATTTGAGAATCATCTTCTTTGCAGGAAAAGGCGGGGTCGGCAAGACGAGCGTGGCGGCGGCTACCGGCATCAGGGCCGCCGAGACGGGGCGCCGCACCCTGGTCATGTCCCTGGACGTGGCCCACAGCCTTTCCGACATATTTGACCTGGACAGAGGACTCCTGGACCAGAACAAGGGGAAGCCCCTGCAGGTCCGAGAGAACCTCTGGATCCAGGAGCTGGACATCCAGGAGGAGATCGAGCAGAACTGGGGGGACATCCACCGCTACCTCTCCACCCTCCTGAACACCACCGGCCTGGACCAGATCCTGGCCGAAGAGCTCGCCATCCTTCCGGGCATGGAGGAGGTCAGCCTCCTCCTCTACATCAACGGGTACGCCAAGACGAAGGCCTACGATGTGCTGATCCTGGACTGTGCGCCCACCGGGGAGTCGCTCCGCTTCATCAGCATCCCCACCGCGCTCGAGTGGTACATGAAGAAGATCTTCAGGATGGAGAAGGCGCTGGCGAAGTACGTCGGGCCCATCGCCCGAAGGGTGTACAACGTGCCCATCCCCGGAGACGACTACTTCGACGCCATAGCCGGTCTGTTCGAGCGACTGAAGGGTGTGGATCAGCTCCTGTCCAATCCGCAGGTCACCTCCGTGCGGTTGATCACCAACCCTGAAAAGGTGGTCCTGAAAGAGACCCAGCGGGCCTTCATGTATTTCTCCCTCTACCGGATGAACATCGACGGGATCGTCATCAACAGGGTCCTCCCGGACGATGTGACCGACAACTACTTCAAGCGGTGGCGGGAGAGTCAGAGGTCCAATCTCGAAAAGGCGGGGGAGGTCTTCAGTCCGGTTCCCATCTTCCAGGTGCCCCTGTTCAAGGACGAGGTCCTCGGGTATGACCGGCTGCGCCGCCTTGCGGACCGGATCTATACGGGCAGGGACCCGGTCGCGCGATTCTTCGAAGGGAAACCGTACGACCTCTCCAAGGAGAACGGCCGTTACAGGCTGGTCCTGAGGCTCCCGTTTGTCTCCACGGACAACATCGAGCTCCACAAGATCAGCGACGAGCTGATCATCCGGGTGGGCGGCATCAAAAAGCATGTCCTCCTGCCGAGGCACGTGGCCGCATCGAGGTCGGTAAACGCAAAGATGGACGGAGATTGTCTGCACATTTTCTTTGAAGGAGAAGCGCATGGCCAAGGAAAAGGATGTTGAAAGGGAGGTCTTCACGTGCCCCGTGGGCAGGTTCTTCATGGGCCTGGAGAAGGGCTGCAGGGGAAACTCCGCCTTCTTTGAACACATGAATCTCTCCGGCATCGAATTCCTGAAGGCGATCCGATCGCTGCTGGACGAACGCATTGACCGGATGGAGGGGTGCGCCAGACCGCCGCAAGAGAAAAAGGCCACGCGGATCAAGATCGAATGAGACCGGAGATCAGCGATCCGCGACACCGCTTGCCGCTGAGGCGGCAAGGTTGAACGGGTAGGAAACTTACAGGGTGTCCAGGTGTCCGGTTTCGGGTGTCAGCCCGTTCATCCATCGATCTCCTGACACCTGAACACTGAAACCTGAAACCTCTCTCTTGACGAGGGATCTCACCACCAAGGACACGAAGAATTTTCGTGATCTGTGGACAGGTGATTGAAATCGCGGACACCCTCTGTTAGTGTCCAACCCGAAAAAATCACGAAACGGAAGCAGATGCAGTGGAATTCACGACCCTAAGAGGTTTCAAGGACATCCTCCCCGGCGAGGTGGGGACATGGCAGGGGGTGGAGGCCGAGGCAAGGAGGATCTTCTTCTCCTTCGGCTACCAGGAGATCAGACCCCCCCTGATGGAGATGACCGAGCTGTTCAGTCGATCCATCGGAGAAGAGACCGATATCGTCTCCAAGGAGATGTACACCCTTGAAGACGGCAGGGGGAAGGGGCTCACCCTCAGGCCCGAGGCGACCGCATCCATGGTCAGGGCATACATCCAGCACCGCCTCTATCAGAACAACCCCCTGGTGAAGCTCTTCACCATCGGTCCCATGTTCAGGCATGAGCGGCCGCAAAAGGGGAGGTTTCGGCAGTTCCACCAGATCGACGTGGAGGTCCTGGGCGACCCGGGTCCCAGAAGCGATGCAGAGGTCATCCTTCTCGCCATGACCCTTTTCTCGGCGGTCGGGCTCTCCGACCTCTCCCTCCGGATCAACTCCCTGGGCTGCCCGGTCTGCAGGCCCGTATTCAGGGACGAGCTCAGGCGCTATCTTGTCCAAAGCGCCGCCGGTCTCTGCCCCGATTGCCGGAGGAGGGCGGAAACCAATCCCCTCAGGGTCTTCGACTGCAAGGTGGAGGAGTGCCGCGGACGGGTGCGGAACGCCCCCTCCATCCTCTCCTTCATCTGCAAGGGATGCGAAGAGCACTTCAGAACCCTGCAGGAGTCCCTCCGCGATGCCGGGCTCTCCTTTGTCCAGGACCCGACCCTGGTCCGGGGGCTCGACTATTACACCCGAACCGCATTCGAGGTCCAGACCGAGAGGTTGGGTTCGCAGAATGCAGTGGCCGGGGGAGGACGCTACGACGGACTGGTCAGGCAGCTTGGAGGCCCCGACCACCCCGGCATCGGATTTGCCGTGGGCATGGAGAGGCTGATCGCGCTCCTGGAAGAGGCCCATGGCAGCAAGCCTGCGCAGGGGCCCGATGTGTTCATCGTGGCCCTGGGCGGGGATGCGGAGAAAAGGGGTTTCAGGTGGGTGGACGAGCTCAGGCGCGCGGGGCTCTGGGCCGAGATGGAATACAGCTCCAAGGGATTGAAGGCGCAGATGAAGAGCGCCGATCGACTCGGTGCCCGAAAGGTCGTGATCGTGGGGGAAAATGAGCTCGCCTCCGGCAAGGCCGTCCTCAGGGACATGGCCACCAAGGCCCAGGAGGAGATCGGCCTCGAGGGTCTGGTGGAAAGGGTGAAGACGGCGTGCAGACCTCCGGAGGTAGATCCATGAGAGAGACGGAAGATTTTCATCTTGACCCGCTGGGAGAGTGGAAAAGGACCCACGACTGCGGGACCTTGACGGCCGCGGACATCGGCAGAGAAGTGACGCTCATGGGCTGGGTGAACGGCCGCAGGGACCTCGGCAACCTGATCTTCATCGATCTTCGGGACAGGGAAGGGATCACCCAGATCGTCTTCGACCCGAACATCGGCCCCGCTGCCCATCAGAGGGCGCATGTCTTGAGGAACGAATGGGTATGCGCGGTCCGGGGAACGGTCTCGCCGCGGCTCAAGGGGCAGGAGAACCCCAAGCTCCCCACCGGAGAGATCGAGGTCAAGGCGTCGGAGATCAGGCTCCTGAACAGGACCGAGACCCCGCCCTTTCAGGTGGACGGCTCGGTCGACGCGTCCGAGACGCTCCGTCTCAAGTACCGGTACCTCGAGCTGAGAAGAAAGCGGGTCTTCGAGAACCTGCGTCGGCGCCATCGCATGACGGCCGCCATCAGGGACTACCTGAACAGGGCCGGTTTCATCGAGGTCGAGACCCCCTTTCTCACGAAGAGCACCCCCGAAGGGGCGAGGGACTACCTGGTTCCGAGCCGGGTGAGCAAAGGGCACTTCTACGCCCTCCCCCAGTCGCCTCAGCTCTTCAAACAGCTCCTCATGGTGGCGGGGTTCGACAAGTACTACCAGGTGGTCCGATGCTTCCGGGACGAGGACCTGAGGGCCGACCGGCAGCCCGAGTTTACCCAGGTGGACCTCGAGATGTCCTTCGTGAACGAGGATGGGGTGATCGGGATCGTGGAAGGCATGCTCGCCGAGCTCTTCCGCACGATCCTCGGCAGGGAGATCTCCCTCCCCATCGCGAGGCTCGAATACCGGGACGCGATGGAGCGGTTCGGCACGGACCGCCCGGACCTCAGGGTCGGAATGGAGATGGTGGAGATCACGGACCTGGTCCAGGGGTCCGGATTCCAGGTCTTCAAGGACGTGATCGCAGCGGGAGGCGTGGTCAAGGGGATCAGGGTCGCATCCGGCGCTGCGGTGATCTCCAGAAAGCAGCTGGATGAGCTGTCGAAGCTGGCGGCCGGCTGGGGCGCAAAGGGGCTGCTCTCGGCCAAGATCGGCGGGGAGGGCTGGCAGTCCTCCATGAGCAAGTTCCTGGAGCCCGAGACCATGGCCTCCATCGATCTCCGCATGGGCGCCCAACCGGGGGATCTCATGCTCTTCGTGGCCGACCGGAGAAAGACGGCCAACCAGGTCCTCGGACAGACCCGGCTGGAGCTGGCCAGGAGACTGCGCCTGACGAGACCCGGGGAGCACGCGCTGGTGTGGGTCACGAGGTTCCCTCTCCTCGAATACAACGAGGCCGAAGGGAGACTCGACGCGGTCCACCACCCCTTCACCTCGCCCATGGAAGAGGACATTCCTCTTCTGGAGCATGAACCGGAAAAGGTACGGGCCAGGGCCTATGACATCGTGCTGAACGGAAATGAGATCGGCGGCGGAAGCGTCAGGATTCACAATATCTCCCTGCAGGAGAAGATCTTCGGCCTCCTCGGGATCTCCAAGGAAGACGCGGACCGGAAGTTCGGCTTCTTCCTCGAGGCGCTCCGGTACGGCGCTCCGCCCCATGCAGGGATCGCGCTGGGTCTCGATCGACTGGCGGCCATCCTCTCGGGAGTCGACTCCATCCGGGAGGTCATCGCCTTCCCCAAGACCGCCACGGCCGCCTGCCCCATCTCCGACGCCCCCTCCAGGGTGGACAGCAGGCAGCTGGAGGAGCTGGGGATCAGGCTCGTCGAAGAATAGCACAAGGTTTTCCGAAGGAGCTGTAGGATGGGTGGAGGGAACCGAAACCCATCTCTTGGAGACAGCGGGAGAGATCGTATCCTTGGAAAAGAAGTGCGCCCCGAGCCGCCCTTTTTGGTCTCGAACAAGTCCGGCCGTAGCATTCCGAAAATGAGCGTTTTTCGGTCTTACGGCATCTCCCGTCAGACAAAAAGCAGTCTCTCTGCGACTCTGCGGTGAACTCCTGATCCCGGAGTGCTTCGTGCGAATCAGCTGATAAACATCTTGACTTTTTGAGGCGAATGCCCTATAGTTCGTCGTTTAGCAATTTCCTGAGAAAGGACGTGATAGCCATGGTTTGTACATCCTCCAAAAAAGGCGTTGAGTGCTTCTTCATGAGCAAGAACGGCTGCCAGTTCAACGGCGGCTCCTGCCATCCTATCGTGGATGCCTGCAACGGCTGCCAGAAGGCCAAAGAATTCCCTACCGGAAAGTTCTGCCTGATCTTCCCGGAGCCGGCTACCAAGTGGCGCAGCGGAAAATGCAACATGGCCACCCATGTGGAAAAGAATGCAGCGCCCAAAGAGCCCGTGAAGATCAATCCCCTGAAGGCCTCGAAGCGTTCGGTCAAGTAGATCGGCTGGTCAAAGCTGATCGAGCGGACTCGCGTCTCCATGCGGGAGCGAGTGTGGGAGAGGTTTGCCCTACCTTTTCAGGTAGATGAAGAATTCCTTGTTGCCCTTGGGACCCAGCAGAGGGGACTCCATCTCCCCTCTGACCTCCCATCCCAGGCCCGCGCCGAACTCCTGGATGCGGGCAACGACCTCCTGATGCAGCTCGGGGTTGCGGACCACCCCCCCTTTCCCCACCTGACCCCGTCCCACCTCGAACTGCGGTTTCACCAGCGCAACGATCCATCCCTGCCGGCCGAGGAGTTCGGTCACGGGGGGAAGGACCAGCCGGAGGGAGATGAAGGAGACGTCCATGGTCGCCCCATCCGGCGTCTCTTCCAGGTTCTCCGGCCGAAGGTAGCGGATATTCGTCTTCTCCAGGACCGCCACCCTGGGGTCGTTCCGAAGCCTCCAGTGGAGCTGCCCGTACCCGACATCCACGGAGATCACCCTCCTCGCCCCGTGGCGCAGGAGGCAGTCCGTGAACCCTCCTGTCGACGATCCCACATCCATGACGACCTTTTCCCTGACCTCCGGGGAAAACTGCCGGAGGGCCGCCTCCAGCTTGAGGCCGCCTCGGCTGACATAGGAGAGGAGGGGTTTGTTGAGCGAGATGGCTGCGGACTTGGAGGTGAGATGGCCGGGTTTGTCGATGCGGATGCGTTCCACCTCGACAAGACCCTCCATGATGATCGCCCTGGCCTTTTCCCTGCTTTCCGCCAGCCCCCTTTCCACCAGGAGCTGATCCAGTCTCATCCTGGCGCTGCCTTTCCTATCCGCAGAGATGTCGGGCCTCCTTCATGATCCCCGCCACATCCAGGCCGCAGTTGCACCGCAGCCTGTCCTGGGGCCCATGCTCCAAGAAGCAATCGGGAAGCCCGAGCCTTCGCACAGGGACGGAGAGCCCCGCATCGCTGAACATCTCCAGCACGGCCCCGCCCAGCCCCCCCTGCCTGATGTTCTCCTCGACGACCAGGACCCTGCCGGCGGCCTTTGCATCATCGACCAGAGCCGGGTCGAGGGGCTTTGCGAAACGGCAGTTGACCACCCCTGCCGAAAGCCCCTCCTTCTCCAGGCGGAGGGCGGCCTCCAGGGAAGGCATGACCATGCTGCCGAAGGCGATGATGAGCAGGTCCTTCCCCTCCCTCAGCCGCTCCGACTTCCCGACCGGGATGGCCTTGAACTCACGGTCCAGGGGCACCCCGCATCCGTTTCCCCGGGGGTACCTGATGGCGGAAGGGCCGGGGAGCTGCAGGGCCGTATAGAGCATATGCCTCAACTCGTTCTCGTCTTTGGGGGCCATCACCGTCATGTTGGGGAGACTTCGAAGGTACGTCACGTCGAAGTGGCCGTGATGGGTCTGCCCGTCTTCCCCGACAATCCCACCCCGGTCCAGACAGAAGACCACGGGCAGGGCGGTCAGGCAGACATCATGGATGATCTGATCAAAGGCCCTCTGCAGGAAGGTCGAGTAGATGGCCACGACCGGCCTGAAACCCTCGGTGGCAAGGCCGGCGGCGAAGGTGACCGCATGCTGCTCGGCGATCCCCACGTCCAGGAACCGCTCCGGGAAGACCTCTCCGAACTTGTTCAGCCCTGTCCCCTCGGGCATGGCCGCGGTGATGGCGAAGATCTTCTCGTTCCGTCTTCCCAGCTCGATCATCGCATCGCCGAAGGCCTCGGTGTAGGTCGGGGCCTGATCGGGGCGGGCGGGACAAGCCCCGGTGGAGACGTCGAAGCAGCCAACCCCGTGGAAGTGGGTGGGGTTCTTTTCCGCAGGCCCGTATCCTTTCCCCTTGACGGTCAGCACATGGATGAGCACAGGGCCTTCGTGGTGGAGGACATGGGTGAAGGTATCGATCAGCCGATCGAGGCGATGTCCGTGGATAGGGCCCACGTACGTGAACTGAAACGCCTCGAAGAGCATGCCCGGGGTGAAGAAGGTGATCAGGGAATCCTCGCTCTTCCTGACGATGTTGAGGATGTTCTCCCCCACGCCCGGGATGGATTTCATGAAGTTCATGAGCTCCTTCTTGAGCTGCAGGAAACGGCGACCCGCCATCTTCCGGCTCAGGAAGGAAGAGAGGGCCCCCACATTGGGGGCTATGGACATCTCGTTGTCGTTCAGGACCACGATCAGGTTCTTGGCCATGGAACCGGCCTGGTTGAGGCCCTCATAGGCCATCCCCCCGGTCATCGACCCGTCACCGATGACCGCAATGACGCGGCCTTCCTCGCCCTTCAAGGCCTTTCCGGTCGCGATCCCCAGTCCTGCGGAGACCGAGGTGCTGCTGTGCCCGGTGTTGAAGGCATCGTAGACGCTCTCCTCCCGCTTCGGGAACCCGCTCATCCCGCCATAGGTTCGGAGCGTATCGAAGAGCTCTCGTCGTCCCGTGAGAAGCTTGTGGGTGTAAGACTGGTGGCCGACGTCCCAGATGATCTTGTCCCCGGGCGCGTTGAAGACATAGTGCAGGGCAATGGTCAGCTCCACCACCCCGAGGTTGGGGGCCAGGTGCCCGCCCGTCCTGGAGACCGTCTCGATGATCTTCCGCCGCACCTCCGAGGCGACCTCGTTCAGCTCCCGGATGCTCAGTCTCTTCAGGTCTGAAGGAGTGTTGATGGTCTCCAACAGCCGATAGGGTTTATGATGGTTGTTGTTCTTCTTCATTGCTGCCTTTCGATGATATAGGAGGCCAGTTTTCTCAGTGGATCGGCCTTCTGATCAAGTCCCTCGAGGGCCTGGATAGCCATGCCGACGAGCTCCTTCTGGATGGCCTTGGATCTCCTCAGACCCAACACCGATGGGTAGGTGATCTTCTCCTTTTGCGCATCCCCTCCCGTCTTCTTGCCCGTCTTCTCCGGATCGCCCTCGATATCCAGTATATCATCCGCGATCTGGAATGCGAGCCCCACGGCATCGCCATAGTCCGAGATCGCCTTGATCTGCTCTTCTTTTCCATTCCCGAGGATGGCGCCCGAGACCACCGAAGCGCTGATCATGGCCCCTGTCTTGTGGGTGTGGATATACTCCACCAGGGAGGGCTTCGGCTTCACCTTGGCCCCTTGCGAGACGATGTCCACAACCTGCCCCCCGACCATACCCCGGTATCCTGCGGCCCGGGCGATGAGACCGACGACCTGCAGGAGCGCGGCCGGATCCGGCCCGGGCTCCCCGGCCATGGAGATCAGGCCGAAGGCCTCGGTCAGGAGCCCATCCCCCGCAAGCAGGGCCACCGCTTCTCCGAACACCTTGTGGTTGGTCGGTTTCCCCCTCCTGAGGTCGTCGTTGTCCATGGCGGGGAGGTCATCGTGGATCAGGGAGTAGGTGTGGATCATCTCCAGCCCGCACGCCACCGGAAGGACCGCGGATTCGTCTCCACCCACCGCTGCACAGCCGGCCATGCAGAGGATCGGCCTCAGCCTCTTGCCGCCCGCGAAAAGGCTGTAGTTCATGGCCCGGACAACCACCCCCGCGGGACCCTCGGGCCTGGCAGCGAACCTCTCCAGGGCATCGTCCACGATCTTTTTCCGTTCTTTGAGATAGGCCTGGAGATCCATCACGCCTCCTCGACCTTCTGCTCGGTCTCAAAGGGCTGCTGAACCAGTTTGCCGGTGCTGTCCTTCATCAGGATGGTCACCTTTCTCTCCGCCTCGTCCAGTTTTTGGGTGCAGAACCGGACCAGCGCCATGCCTTCCTCGAAGACCTTGAGGGATTCGTCGAGAGAGAGGTCCCCCCCCTCCAGGCTCTGCACGATCGACTCAAGGCGCTCCATGGCCGTCTCGAATTTTCTCTCTTCCATAATCACTCCAGTTCCACGCTCAGGTTGACCAACCGCAGGGGATCCACCCGGGCGCCGTTGACCCGCACCCCGAGATGGAGGTGGGGCCCCGTAGACCGGCCCGTCGATCCCACATGCCCGATGATGTCTCCCTTCCCGACGCGCTGCTGTTCCTCTACCAGGATCTTCTCCAGATGAAAGTACATGGTGTGGATGCCGCCGCCATGGTCGATCACCACCGACCGGCCGCTGAAGAAGTGATCGCACGTGAGGACCACCCGGCCGTGATTCATCGCCCTTACCGGCACTCCGAGATGGGCCTTCAGATCCACCCCCGAGTGGGGAGAACGGGGTTCGCCGTTGATGTAATTCCTCAAACCAAACCGGCCGCTGACCTCTCCCTCCACGGGAATCAGGAAACGGCTGCGCCAAAGGGGCGCGGCAGGTGGGCCGTTCAGGACGGCTTTCATCTCGGCCGACTCCCTCTTCACCCTCTCAAGGGTCGGTCCGTCCAGCTCGACCATCTCCCTTGGAAGGGTGATCCGTCTCTCACCGTAGTCCTTGCTCTCGACGGTGATACCGACACTCTTCTCCCGACCCGAGGGGGTTGTCAATATTTTCAACGGATGTACCTGGGGCACGGATTTCAGATCGACTCCCAGGAAAGCGCACCATTCCCCCTTCCCGCGGGCGACCATGGGGATCTCCCTCTCCATCCAGGACACCTTCAAGGTCTCCCCTTCCCCGGCCCTCACCCTCAGCAGGAAGACGTCGCCCTGGGATACCCGTTGAGACGATAGGATGACCTCCGGGACCGCTGACCGAGCGGTCCCCACCCCTGCCCAGGAACAGAGGGCGGCGATGAAAACGAGCAGGACCGCGGCCACGGCCCCGAGCCGTAAACCTATTCGGTTTGCCGCAGGCAATTCGACGGCCTTTCCGCACACGATTTCGTCGGGTCCACCTTTTCGACCACGCACTCCAGCTCCCCTTTCGCGAGTGTCACGCGCACCCGGTTTCCCCGCTCCACACCGGATGCATCGTGCAGGACGTTTCCCTCGGGCAGCTTGCGGGTGATGCTGAAGCCCCTTGCAAGGATGGTGAACGGGCTCACGTCCTTCAGTTTTCCCGCCCGCCGGGACAGCTCCATCCGAGATCCCTTCAGCCTGCCCGATATCTGAAGGATCATCGACCGCCTGTGGAAATCGATCCTCTGCCGGGTCATCCCGATCCGCTGCACCGGCGCATTGAGAAAGAGCGGTCGCAGTTCGGCCCGGAGACGGCCCCTCCTCTCTCTGATCACGGCCCGCACAGATCTCCCCAGCCTCCCGTTCAGATCATCGAGACGCTGCCACAGGTCGGCGACCCGCCTCCTCGGATCGCGCACCCTGCGGGCCACCCCTTCCACCCTTTTCCGCAGCCCAAGGATGGTCCCGGCCATTCCCGTGTGGAGCCTCTCCCGCATCTCTCGAAGACGGACCTGGAGCATCTCCTTTTCGACCACCAGGAGCTCTGCAGCCGCCGACGGTGTGGGTGCCCTGAGGTCGGCGACGAGATCCGAGATGGTGACATCGATCTCATGCCCGACGGCCGAGACCACCGGGATGCGTGAGCCATGGATGGCCAGGGCCACCGACTCCTCGTTGAAGCACCACAGATCTTCGAGGGAACCGCCCCCCCGCGTCAATACAATGACATCCACCCGCAGGAAACGGTTCACCCATTCCAGGGCAGAGGCGATCTCGGCCGCCGCCCCTTCACCCTGGACCTTTACGGGAACGATCGTGATCTCCAGGTTGGAGAACCGACGGTGGATCACCCGCAGGAAGTCGCGGACGGCCGCGCCGGTCGGAGAAGTGATGACCGCCACCCGCTGGGGGAGGTAGGGAAGAGGTTTCTTGCATGCCGGGTCAAAAAGACCCTGGGCCGCGAGCTTCCGCTTGAGCTGTTCAAAGGCGAGCGCCAGGGCGCCTACACCCAGGGGCTCGATGTAATCGAGCACGAGCTGGTACTCCCCGCGCGGCTCGTAGACCGCAAGCCTGCCCTGGGCAATGATCTTCATGCCGTCTTCGGGGAGAAACCTGAGGCACCGGGCCTGCATGCGAAACATGACCGCCCTGATCTGGCTCTTTTCGTCCTTCAGGGAGAGGTACAGATGTCCGGAAGTGGGGGCGCGAAAGTTGGAGACCTCCCCCTCCACCCAGATGAATTCGAAATGGCTCTCCAGGAGCGCCCGGATCTCGTTCGTCAGTCCGGAGACGGTGTATATGCGAGGACTTACCCCGGGGGATTCCTCACTGCAATAATCTGTTTCTTCCATTTACGGACTCATAATAAACAAACTCTGTAATGGCAACCCTTTTGTGCGGGTCGGAAACATTGACTCTTTGGTCCAAAATCACTACCGTGACTGAGTGCCGGGCAACACGATCGGTTGTCTTCTCGCCCCGTTCGGCAGGCCCCGGGGTAAACTCCGGGAGAGATCTTGCGATTGGTCGCAAGTAGAGGATTTTTCTCTCCGTTCGACATGACCGATCGGGCGTTCGAGTGCCGCGATGCTCCGTCTCGGGTGGGACATGGAATGGCGTATTTCAGTGATGAAGACCTGAAGCAAATCCGCGAGAGGGGAATGACCCCCGACCTGGTCCTCGCACAGGTCGAACAGCTGACCAGGGGTTTCCCCTTTGCGCGGCTGGATCGCCCCTGCACCGTGGGGGACGGCATCACCGTCCTGGACGAACCGGAAAGAGACAGGATGAGCCGGATCTATTCAAGGGCGGCCCTTTCCGGCAGGGCCATGAAATTCGTCCCGGCATCCGGCGCCGCCAGCCGCATGTTCAAGGCTCTCCACTCCGTGCAGGCGCGGTTCGAACCGGGAGATCCGACCGGCGGATCCATCCGCCGGGAACTGGAGCGGGATCCGGACGGCAAGGCTGTGCTCACGTTCATCGAAAGGCTCGAAGGCTTCGCCTTTTGCGAGGACCTGAAGAGGATCATGGCCGAAAACGGGCTCGACCTCTCAGCCGTGGTGGCAGAGGGTCGAGTCGCTCCACTCCTCGAATACGTCCTTGGGCCGAAGGGCCTCGATCTCTCGGACCTCCCGAAAGGGTTGATCCCTTTCCATCGATACCCCGGCCATTCGAGGACCCCCGTTGAAGAACACCTTGCCGAGGCGGCGCTGTATGTTCGGGATCGCGACGGGAGGGCAAGGCTCCATTTCACCGTCTCCCCGGAGCACAGGAGACTGGTTGAAGAACATCTCCATAGGATCCGACCGCTCTATGAAACAGGCGGGGTTCGATTCGAGATCACCCTCTCCGTTCAGGAACCCTCTACCGATACGGTTGCCGTGGATTCGAACAATGCGCCTTTTCGAGATTTCCGCGGCAGGCTGGTCTTTCGCCCCGGGGGCCATGGCGCACTGCTCGGCAACCTCAATGCCCTCCGGGGGGATATCGTCTTCATCAAGAACATCGACAACGTGGCGCCGGACCGACTCAGGGGGGAGACCGTGCTGTACAAGACGGCCCTGGGCGGATTTCTGGTCGATCTTCAGGAGAAGGTCTTCTCCTATGTGAAGAGACTCCGGGCGTTAGAGCCGGACCCGCCCCTTGTGGAGGAGGTCCTGGATTTCTTGAGGGGCCGTCTCTCCGTGGAGCCGCCCGAATCTCTGAGGCGGGCATCGTCTGAACAGGCAAGAAATTTCCTGGTGGACCGACTGAACAGGCCCCTCCGTGTCTGCGGCATGGTCAAGAACGAGGGCGAGCCGGGAGGGGGGCCCTACTGGGTCCGCGGCGGCGACGGCAGCCTCTCCATTCAGATCGTGGAGTCTTCCCAGGTCCATATGGAGGACCCTGCTCAGCGGGCGGTCTGGCGTTCCGCCACCCATTTCAACCCGGTGGATCTGGTCTGCGGGCTGAGAGACTATCTCGGGAGACCTTTCGATCTGATGGACTACAGGGATCCGGAGACCGGGTTCGTCTCCAGGAAGTCGAAGGATGGGAGGGAGCTCAAGGCCCTTGAACTGCCGGGTCTCTGGAACGGCTCCATGGCCTTCTGGAATACGGCCTTTGTGGAGGTTCCACCCTCCACCTTCACTCCCGTGAAGACGGTCCTCGATCTCCTTCGCAGGGAACATCAGCCGGAGTGAAAGACCGGAGAACCCGGGCCTGGCTGCCGGAATGGCATGGGATTTGCTTACCATTTTCTCCTAAGACCACGAACAGAGGAGGCAAGAAGGCAGAAGCCCGATATGACTACCGCCGGTTTGGACAGGATCTCCGGAAAAAGCAGGACGGCCCTTCTGCAGCAGATCCAGAAAGACTCGATCACCCTTCAGATGATCCTGACCGGCCGCAACTATGAAAGACTGACGGTTGTGGCGGATCTGAAGGAGGAGGCAGGCCGGTCCTTTGTGCTCGTGGACTGCCCTGAGGGATTGGCTGAAGAAGTCCCCGACCATGAAGGGGCGAAGGTGAGGATCGAGTTCCTGGGCAAGGACCGCATCCAGTATGCCTTCGAGTCCAGGGTGACAAGGATCCGGGAAAGGGACCTGTGGCTGGAGATGCCCGAATACGTGGAGAAGGTCCAGAGGAGACAGTTCTTCAGGATAGCCCCTCCCATCGGAACCAGGATCACCTTTTCGAGGATCGGAAGACCTCAGGAGGCATCTCTGATCAACGTCAGCGAGGGTGGGGCGCTGGTGATGCTGAACGGGTCGGCCCGGGGACTGTCCGGGCTGATCCTCGGCGAGAGCCTGAGGGATGTCCGTCTGAAGTGTAACGCCGAGAACGTTCGGACCGAGATCACGATCGACAAGGCGACCGTTCTGCGTCAGCAGGCGGAACACGGAAGCACACGAGCCACCTATGCCCTGAAGTTTCTCGAGATGAGCGCGCGAGACCGGCGCCTTCTCCAGGAATTCATCTTCATGTGCCAGAGGGAGATCCTAAGGAAGCGCAACGAAATGGGGCGACGATAGCCTGGTCGGCGGTCGGGAAGGCGTCAGACGTAGAGATCGACCCTGGACCCCCGGCGGGCACCGCAAACGGCCCTGCCCCCGGGTCCGTAAGAACGCACCTCGTCCATTCTGTACCCTAGAAATCGCATTCTCCCCCGGGAGCCGTCATCCTCCCGGAAAGGGACCATACCCTTCTGAGCGAGGGAATGGAGGGGCTGTATCCACGTCTGCACGGGGACCAATGCCCTGGAGTTTTCGAGGTTGGCGATCTGCATCCGCAGCCCCGGGGGGGAATTTTTCTGTTTTATAAACCGTTACTTTCCGGCATGCAATCTTTTTTTGACCCATGAAAGCCGGGATATCTGACAAATCCGGCATGTCATCCTGAAAGGCGCAGATGATCCCCCTCCGAGATACATACCGTTCTCGCAATTACCCGATCGTGAACATGCTGATCATCGCGACCAACTTCCTCTTCTACTTCATCGAGATGATGCAGGGGGAGATGCTGGAGCGGTTCATCCTCATCTACGGCCTGGTCCCGGCGCGGTACACGGTGCCGGAAGTGGCGATCCACTTTACCCCCGGCCAGCAGGCCTTCGCCCTGTTCTCATTCATGTTCCTGCACGGCAGTTTCCTGCATCTCCTCGGAAACATGTGGTCTCTCTATATCTTCGGGGACAACGTAGAGGACAGGCTCGGTCCCCTCCGGTACTTTCTCTTTTACCTCTGCTGCGGATGGGTATCGGGCCTGGCCCATCTGGCCACGAACTGGTATTCACAGGTGCCGACGATCGGGGCGAGCGGGGCTATCGCCGGCATCATGGGCGCCTATCTCGTCCTCTTTCCCCATTCCAGGATCCTCACCCTGATCCCCATTATCATCATCCCCTACTTCGTCGAGATCCCCGCATACTTCTTCCTGGGCATCTGGTTCCTCCTCCAGTTCATGAGTGCGATGGCCACGTCCGGAGAGGCGGCAGGGATCGCCTGGTGGGCTCATATCGGCGGGTTCGTTTTCGGGATGCTGCTTCTGAAGGTGGTATCCCTGATACCGGAAATCGGGATCGACCGTCAGGTGCGCCGGACCACGGCCAGGGAGAGCACTCCACGGCTCCACCTGATCCGGTCCGCCGAATCCGATGGGACCGCCAATCTCTACGGCCATATCACGATCTCCCCCCGCGAGGCGAGGACGGGGACGAGAAAGCTGGTCAGTCTGCCCCTGGGTCGGCAAGGGAAGCTGATCCGCATCAGCGTTCCGCCCGGCATCTCCCATGGAACCCTCCTGCGCCTGGCGCATCTCGGAGAGTCGCGAATCCGGGGCGAAAGGGGGGACCTTTTCCTGAGGGTGCTCGTCGAGGAGTGATCCGACTTTCCTTGACAGCAGAATCCCCCGGGGGATATACCTTCCCCATGAGTTCCCGTCTACCGTTAACGAGGTGTCCCGGAGATTATGAAGAAAAAAGATCGTTACGCCGAGGCCGGCGTTGACATTGATTCAGGAAACCGGTTTGTCAAGCTGATCAGGCCCATCGTGGCCAAGACCTTCAAATCGGGTGTGAAAACCGATATCGGCGGGTTTGCCGGCATCTGCTCCCTCCCGACCCAGGGATTCAAGAACCCCCTGCTGGTCGCCTCCACCGACGGAGTCGGCACAAAGCTCAAGATCGCCTTTATGATGGACAAGCACGATACGGTGGGGATCGATCTTGTGGCCATGAGCGTCAACGATATCCTGGTGCAGGGCGCCACTCCGCTTTTCATGCTGGACTACCTGGCCATGGGGAAGCTGGACGTGGACAAGGCCGTCCAGATCGTGAAGGGTATCGCCGAAGGGTGCAGGCAGGCCGAATGCTCGCTCATCGGAGGGGAGACCGCAGAGATGCCGGGGTTCTACGCCGAGGGAGAATATGACCTCGCGGGTTTTGTGGTCGGGGTGGTCGACCGGGACCAACTCCTGGAAGGATCGGAGATCGCCGTCGGCAATCAGCTCATCGGGATCGCCTCGACCGGCCTTCACAGCAACGGCTACTCCCTGGTGCGGAAGATCTTTTTCGAACAGCTGCGTATGGCCATCGATGTCCAGGTGGAGGAATTCGGCAGGACCCTGGGGGAAGAACTTCTCACTCCTACGAGGATTTATCTCGGCACCGTGAAGAACTTGAGGAGAGATTTGCGGATTACCGGGATGGCCCATATCACCGGTGGCGGAATCGTCGACAATCTGCCGCGGATCCTCCCGAAGCGGTGCAAAGCCGTCATCGATACATCCAGTTGGACTCCCCAGCCCATCTTCCGTTTCCTCCAGGAGCAGGGGAAGCTCTCACCTCGTGAGATGATGAGGACCTTCAACAACGGGATCGGGTTCATCCTGGTCGTCAGCGAGAGCCATGCAGGCGAGGCCCTCTCTCGGCTGAAGGCCATGGGCGAGACGGCCTACCATATCGGAGCGATCGAGGCGAAGGGCGAAAAGGATGAACCCATACAGTTCACCGGCGGATAGGAGGGACATGGGAACTGCAGAAGTCCAATGTCCAATTTCCAATGTCCAATTTCGAATCTCCAAGGTACAATGGAAGAAAAGATCAGCCACCAAGGCACCAAGACACAGAGAAAACACCTCTTTCTTGGTGTCTTCGTGGCGGGATCTGGTTTCGTTTAGAAGGGTAGCCAAAGGGGAGACAGCATGTTTGGTCTAGGCACACCGGAGTTGGTCGTGATCGGGGTCGTGGTGTTCCTGGTATTCGGGGCCAAGAGGCTCCCGGATATCGGCAAAGGGCTGGGAGGCGCCATCCGTGAGTTCCGCGGTGTCAAGAAGGACCTGACGGGTAAAGACGATGATCCCGTCGACTCCCTGAAGGGAAAGGTCAAGGAACACGTGGTGCGCCAGATCCCCGGCGCGAGGCAGGTCATCGACATCAAGGAAAAGGTCGAGAAGGTGGACAAGATCGTCACGCGGACATGAGCCGCGTTTCCTCCCGAGAAGTCCCCCTTTGACATGCAGTGTCGACGCCGTCGAAAATGGCCTTTTTTGCGAGATCCTCAATATTGAAACCCTGGGGTCCCCCGGTTCAGCTGTACTCCTGTTGCGCGAGCTCCGCGAGCTTCCTCTTCTGCACCTTGCCCGTAGGGGTTCTGGGGTATTCGGACACGAACTTCAGGTAGGCGGGCATCTTTTCGGCACTCAACCTGCCCTTCAGAAGTCGATTCACCTCTTTCTCCCCGAGGTTCGCGCCTGGCTTGAGCCTGATCCAGGCAGCCATTTCCTGTCCTTTCCCGGTCCTGGGAAAGCCGAAGACCTGGACCTCCAGCACGCCGGGGAGGGAGTAGATGACCTCCTCGACCTCCGAGGGGTGGATCTCGAAGCCGTCCCTCACGATCAAATCCTTGATGCGGCCGGTGATCTTGACATACCCTTCCTCGTCCATCTCGCCGAGGTCCCCCGAGTGAAACCACCCTCCCGCGTCTATGGCCTTTGAGGTGGCCCCGGGATTCTTGTGGTAGGACTTCATCAGGAAGCCCTTGACGCATAGCTCCCCCTGACTCCCGCAGGGGAGATCTTCGCCCGTCACCGGGTCCATGATCTTCACCTCATTGCATTCGAGCGGCTTGCCGATGGTCGTAATCTTCTTCTCCAGGGGGTCTTTGGGGTGGGTCATGGTAATCCAGGAGGAGGCCTCGGTGATGCCGTACCCGTTCGTGATTCCTGTCACGCCCACCTCCTTCACCAGCCTCTTCATGAACTCCGCCGGAGAGGCCGCCCCACCCACGATCCCTTTGGTCACGGTCTGCCATCGCTTCTTGTTGAACCTGGGGTGTTCCAGAAGGGCCGTGATCATGCTGGGAGAGCCGTAGACGGCCGTGCACTTTTCCCTCGACACGGCCCCCAGGATCTTCTCGGGGTCGAAGGTGGAACAGGGAATGACGAGGGCGGATCCGGTCAGGAGGCCGGTGAGCCCGATGCAGGTGTTTCCGAACATATGAAAGAGGGGGAAGAAGAGGCAGAGTCTGTCCTTGGGGGTGAGCCCCTGCCGTCGCGCCGAAAAAAGGGACTTGTTCAGCAGCCCCAGGTGGTCCAGCACCACCCCCTTCGGGGTCCCCGTGGTTCCCGATGTGTACATGATCGCCGCCGGGTCCCCGGGGTCGATCTTCCGCTCCCTTTCCTGCAGCAGCCGGCTGTCGAGTTCATCGCCCATGGCCCCGATCTCGGACCAGAGAACCGCCTCCGGGTGGGGCTCCATCGACAGGAGGATCAGGTTCTCCAGGGATGAAAGCCCCTCCTTCACGTCCAGGACGGTCTCCAGCTGCTCATCCTCTTCCGCCCCCCTGGTCATGATCACGGCCTTTGCCTCGGACTGACCCAGGACAAAGCATACGTCGTCCGGGCCCGCCGCCGGATCCAGCGGCACGTACACGGCTCCGATCCGAAGAAGCGCCGTCTGGGCGATGATCCATTCCGGCACATTGGCCGCCCAAAGGGCTACCCGGTCCCCGGTTTCGATGCCCAGGCTGATCATCCCCCGTGCCGCCTTCTCCACCTCCCACCAAAGGAGGGAGTAGGTGTAGCGAATCCCGGCGCCGGCGTGGATCAGGGCGTCGTTCTGGGGGCACCGGCGGACGATATCGCCGAGGGCTTGGTGTATGGCCTTTCGAACGATGTCCATAAACGGCTCCTTTTCCTTTGAAAAGAGGTCCGGAAATGGGGTAGACTGCTGAGATACGGGTGGGCCGTCGTTCTTCCGACGGTATGCTTCCATATTATTCCAATTGCGTCATCAACGCAACACGAGCCCCTGCCCCGGAGAAAAATCCGTAACCAAATCCGGAAGTTCACGTATGAGTCTAGTCAGCGGTGTCGGGCTTTCTCTCTCCTTTCTGGGGAAAGACCTCTTTCGGGACCTCCATTTTCAGATCGAACCTGGAGATCGCTTCGGCCTTGTGGGACCGAACGGGTCCGGCAAGACCTCCCTCCTGCGACTCCTCTTCGGCGAGATCTCTCCCGACAAAGGGGAGATCCGCATCAAGAAAGGGACCCGCGTCGGCTATCTCCCGCAGGACATCTACGAGAGCCTCGAGGGCCGTCTTCTCCAGTCGGTCCTGGAATCCGTTCCTTCGAGGACCACCTGCCAGCGGGAGATACGAGAGCTTGAAGAGTCGCTGAAGAATATCTCCGACGAGCGGCAGAAGGCGGATTCTGCGGCCAGGCTGGCCGAATTGCACGAGCGGCTGAGCGATCTGGAGATCCACTACCCTGCGCACCGGGCCGAAAAGATCCTGACCGGCCTCGGTTTCAAACAGCAGGAACTGGAGTCGCCCGTCTCCTCCCTGAGCGGCGGATGGAAGATGAGGGCCGCCCTGGCGAGCCTGCTGTACCAGGAGCCGGATCTGCTCCTGCTGGACGAGCCCACGAATCACCTCGATTTCTATTCGGTGCGCTGGCTGGAGGAGTTCCTCCGCGGTTACAGGGGCTCCATGGTCATCATCTGCCACGACCGGGATTTTCTGAACAGGCAGATCAATCGGACCATGGGTTTCGAGCCGGAGGGGCCGAGGATCTACAGCGGCAACGTGGATGCCTACCTCGGCGCGAGGGAGGAGGAAAACAGGGTCCTGGAGGCCAGGGCCAAAAATCAGGAGCAGAAGGTCAAGGAGGCGATGAAGTTTGTGGAGCGGTTCCGGGCCAAGGCATCCAAGGCCAGGCAGGCCCAGAGCAAGATCAAGCTCATCGACAAACTGGCGCTGATCGAAACCCACAAGAAGGAGAAGAACATCCGGTTCTCCTTTCCAGCCGTGGAGCGAAGCGGAAGGGATGTGCTCACCCTCTCGGGCGTCTCCAAATCATTCGGCGACAAGCACCTTTACAAGTCCGTCCTCCTCAGGGCCATGAGGGGGGAGAGGATCGCCATCATCGGCCCGAACGGTGCCGGCAAGACCACCCTGCTCAGGATGGTCGCAGGGGAGATGGCGCCCGATACCGGACAGGTCCTCCTCGGCCACGGGGTGGTGATGAGCTATTATGCCCAGCACCTCTCCGAGATGCTCGACCCGAGGAAGTCCATCCTCGAGGAGGTGTACCAGGTCGTTCCTCATCAGAGTGTCAGTTTCGTAAGGGGGGTGTGCGGCGCCTTTCTCTTCTCCGGGAGCGACGTGGACAAGCCTGTGGGCGTCCTTTCGGGAGGGGAGAGGGCCCGGGTCTCCCTGGCCAAGATCCTGGTGAAGCCCGGCAACTTCATCGCCATGGATGAGCCGACCAATCATCTGGACATCATGGCCTCGGAGCGCCTCATCGATGCGCTGGCCGAGTTCAGCGGGACCCTGATCTTTGTCTCCCACAACCTCTCCTTTGTGAAGAGGCTGGCGACCAAGATCTGGGACATCAGGGACGGGGCCATCCTGGAGTACCCCGGGACCCTGCAGGAGTACGAAGAACACATGGCCCGCATCGAGAGCGGCTCCACCATGGATCCGGTGCAGGCCGGGCAGAAGGAGAAACCGCCCGAGCCCCCGCGCCAGGACTCCGACTCCAGGAAGGCGAAGAGAAAGGAGAAGGCGGAAAGGCGTACCCTGGTCTCCGCCACCCTCAAACCGATCCGGGAGAAGCTCCGGCAGATCGAGGACCGGATCCATGGGATCGAGGAGCGGATGCGGGAGGTGGAGGGGTTGCTCTCCGACCCCGAGACCTTCAAGGACAAGGATAAGTGCGTCCCCCTCCTGAATGAATACACGGGGCTCAAGAAGAAGCTTGACGAGCTGATGGGAAGGTGGGAGTACAACCAGGAGCAGCTGGAATCGGCGAGACAGGAGCTGGGGGTTGGAGAGTAAGAGAATGTAGAATGTCCAATCCTCAATTTCCAATGTCCAAGTTCAAGGGCCAGGACGAACTGAGCCGTGACCGACAACCAGCAAAGAACGACAAACGACCGGCTGATTCATGAACATCCCCGAAGAACATAAAGAGCATTTGAGAGAGCTGGGCCTGACCGAAGAAGACTTCCCGCGCTTCGACGGGGAGTCCGTCTCTTATGAACATGATCCGGACAGGGGGGTTCGCCTCTACGACCCCTACTACAGGACCTCCTACCGGGAGTACATCGAGCTCGACGGCTGGAGTTCCTGGAGCCATGAGAAGGACACCTTCATGTCGGGTCTCCTGGAGGCGACCAGGGCGAATGTCGAAAGGGCCGAGGCGATGAGCGAAAAGCCCTCCCAGGAAGAGATTGCCAGGGTCATGCAGAAGAAACTAGGCAAGAGGGGTGCTTAGGTCCGTGGAACTCCCGGAGCTCATTCGCAGCATCAAGGGAGACAGGGAGCTCGGCCCGGCTTCCGTGTACCAGAGATATGTCCCCCCCGTGGAGGCCGAATGGGAAGAAGACGGACTCCTGCCCCGGGAAATCCGGGACCTCCTGCCCCGCCTCGGGATCCGCAGCCTTTTCACCCATCAGGCATCGGCCATGCGGCTCATCAGGCAAGGCTCCAATGTGCTGGTCGCAACCCCCACTGCCAGCGGCAAGAGCCTGATCTACAACCTGGCCGTCCTGGAGGAGCTCCTGAAGAACCCTGAGGCCAAGGCCTTGTACCTCTTTCCCCTGAAGGCCCTGGAGCAGGATCAGCTGAAAAACCTCTCCGCGCTCCTGGACGGGTACGAGGGGCGAAAGGTGTCTGCGTGCATCTACGACGGCGACACCTCCTCATACGCCCGCAAGAAGATTCGAACCCGTATTCCCGAGATCCTGGTCACCAATCCGGACATGCTCCACACGGCGATCCTGGCCCATCATCAGGGCTGGGAGGGTCTCCTGAAGAATCTCTCCCTGGTGGTGCTGGATGAGGTCCACACGTACCGGGGGATCTTCGGCTCCCATATGAACCAGGTCCTCAGGAGGCTGAAGCGGCTCTGCAGGTCCTACGGGTCCAATCCGAGGTTCATCCTCCTCTCGGCGACCGTGAGCAACCCCGGGCAGTTTGCGGAGAGCCTGGTGGAGGAGAAGGTCGAGGTAGTGGAGAAGAGCGGGGCCCCAAGGGCAGGGCAGCACTTTCTGTTCATGAACCCCCTGGCCGGCCCCAATTTCTCCGCTGCAAAGCTCTTCACCCGGTGCATCCAGAAGGGGTTCAGGACCATCGCCTTTACACAGGCCAGGAAGCTGACGGAACTGATCCATCTCTGGGTATCCCAGCTCTCCCCGCGGCTCCGGGAAAAGGTAAGCTCCTACAGGGCCGGGTTCATGCCCGAGGAGAGAAGGGAGATCGAGAGGAGACTCGCGCGGGGGGATCTCCTGGGCGTTGTCTCCACGAGCGCCCTGGAGATGGGGATCGATATCGGTTACCTGGACGTGTGTCTCCTGGTGGGGTACCCGGGCACCATCATCAACACATGGCAGCGGGGCGGAAGGGTGGGCCGCGCCGGGAGGGAGTCGCTCGTCATCCTCGTCGGAAAGCCGGATGCCCTGGACCAGTACTTCATGAAACACCCGGAGGAGCTGTTCGAGCGGTCCTATGAGGCCGCCCTGCTGGACCCCCACAACCCCTTTGTGGTGAAGGACCACCTCCCCTGCGCCGCGGCCGAGAGGCCGATCACCCTCGAGGATGCGGGTTACTGGCCCAGGGATCTGAAGGGTCACCTGGAGGATCTCGAGAGGGAGGGGAAACTCACCCGGACCGCCGAGGGCAAACCGACCTGGTTCTCCACCAGGCGGAATCCTCACGCAGGGGTAAACATCCGCTCGGTCGGGGCCACCTACACCATTTTTGACGAGGAGACCGGCTGCGCCATCGGGACCGTGGACGGCATCAGGGCGCTGAAGGAATGCCATCCCGGGGCCACTTACCTGCACCGTGCCAGGCAGTACCTGGTCACCCAGCTCCACCTGGACAAGAAAGACGTCATCGCCAGGCATTCGGATCTCAGGTACTTCACCAGGATCCGGACGGAAAAGGATACGGAGATCCTGGAGGTCGTCCGCAGCAGGCCCAAGGCCCGGTTCCTGGTGCGGGAAGGCCGGGTGAAGGTGACCGAATGGATGACCGGCTATGAGAAAAGGGCGCTCCCCGGCCAGGAGCTCCTCGGGGTCCACGATCTCGACCTGCCGCCTCAGATGTTCGAGACCACGGGCTTCTGGATCGAGATGGAGGATGCGACCCGAGGACTCGTGGAGCAGCATGGATTGCACTTCATGGGGGGGATCCATGCCATCGAACATGCCATGATCGGGCTCTTCCCCCTTTTCGCCCTCTGCGACCGGAACGACATCGGAGGCATTTCCTATCCCCACCACCCGGAGATCCGCAAGAGCGCGGTCTTCATCTACGACGGGTACCCGGGCGGGGTCGGTCTTGCGCAGCACGGGTTCGACGTAGTGCAGGAACTCCTGGAGAAGACGCTCCGGCTCTTGCGTCAGTGCGAGTGTGAAGACGGGTGTCCTTCCTGCATCCATTCACCCAAGTGCGGAAACGGGAACAAACCCCTGGACAAGCGCTCGGCGATGCTGATCCTGGAGTTTCTCCTCGGCCATCTCCCCATGAGTACGGTCTGCGAAGGCGCCGAGGAGGAGCCGGATCTCCGGCCGGAGAGAACGCCCGACCCGGATCCGGGCGCGAACCGGCAAAGGATCCTCTACTTCGATCTGGAGACCCGTCGCTCCGCCAAGGAGGTCGGGGGGTGGCAGAACACCCATCTGATGGGGATCTCCGTGGCCGTCCTCTACGACAGCCTGGAGGAGCGGTTCCTGACCTTCACCGAGGAAAAGGTCGATGACCTCCTCGCCCTTCTCCGAAAGGCCGATCTCGTGGTAGGGTTCAACATCAACCGTTTCGACTATGCGGTCCTGGGGGCCTATACCGGAACGAGCCTGAAGGCCGTCAACAGCTTCGACATCCTGGAGGATATCCACCGCAAGCTGGGGTTCAGGCTCAGCCTCGATCACCTCGCCTGCGAGACCCTGAATCGGAGAAAGGAGTGCGACGGACTCCAGGCCCTGGAGTGGTTCAAGGCGGGCGAGATGGAGAAGCTCCAGGAATACTGCTGCAGGGACGTGGAGATGACGAGGGACCTCTTCCTGTATGGCCTCCAAAACGGACACCTCATCTACCGGATGAAGGAGCCGGACCAGAGGGTAAGGGTGCTGGTGGACTGGAAGCTGGAGGACATGATCAAGAAAGGGGAGGGGAGCCGCGGTACAGAGATCGGAGGAGAGCGGGGCCGCTTACCGCTGAGGCGGCAAGATTGATCGGCAGTGGACTTCCCGCGGTTCCTCTGTTCTGCAGGAGCTTGCTCCTACAATCGGTAAAGATTCCTACGAGGGCGGCGATGAGGCCAAAGAGATGCATTCAGAACCGGCGAGCATTCGGAGATATCTATGAAGGCATTTGAATGCAGGCAGTGCGGCTCGTGCTGCCGGGGCGAGGGGGGAATCTATGTCCAGCCGGACGAGGCCGAAGGGATCGGGCGCTTCCTCGGCCTGTCCAGCGCCGAATTTCTCGAGCGCTGGTGCTTTTTCCGGCACGGTCGCTACTACATCAACACGGGAGCGGACGGCTTCTGCGCGTTCTTCGACCGAGAGAGGCAGTGCACCATTCACCCTGTGAAGCCCCGCCCCTGCGGCTTGTGGCCGTTCTATCCCGCCCTGCTCCAGGACCCCGACAACTGGGACTTGGCCAAGGACGCGTGCCCGGGCATCAACCCCCGCTCTACATTCGAGCAGTTCAAGAGCCAGTCCAGCCAATGAGCCTGTTCAGGAGATTCATCGATCTGCTCTATCCGCCGAGGTGTCTGATCTGCGGCTCCTTTGTCGACGACGCCCTCTGCAGCGCCTGTCTCGGCGGATTCTCGAGGGTGGTCTCCCCGGTCTGCCCCATCTGCGGCGGCCCCTTCCACCGAGGCATAGAAGAGGACCACGTGTGCGAGGAGTGTCTGAGGAGGCGACCCTTTTTCGAGAGCGCCGCCGCCCCCTATGTGTATGACGGGCCGATCATGGATGCGATCCACCGGTTCAAGTACGAGGGCAAGGCCCATATCGCCAAGGCCTTCGGCCCTCTGCTCGCCTCCTTCGGGAAGGAATGGCTCAAAGAGGAAGAGGATAGAACCATCATGCCTGTGCCCCTCCACCCCAGGCGGCTCAGGCAAAGGGGGTACAACCAGAGTCTCCTGTTGGCCAGGCATGTCGCTGCGGGGCTTGGCGGTTCCCTCGATTTCTTATCCCTGAGGAGGATCAGGGACACCCGGGTTCAGACCGGGCTGAAGAGGGATGAGAGGCGGAGAAACGTGAAGAGGGCGTTCGAGGTCGTCGACCGCAAGGCGGTCAAGGGAAAGACCGTCCTGCTGGTGGATGATGTGGCGACCACCGGGAGCACCCTGAACGAATGCGCCAGGGTGCTCAGGAAGGCCGGGTGCAGCAGGGTATACTGCCTGGTGCTGGCCAGGGCGCCGAAGGGATAGCAGGGTGAAGTTGAGAAGTCGAGGGGATGAGAGGTTGAGACAGACCGGGACTCGATTCCGGTTTAAAACGGAAGGACGGGGCTTTCACGGTCACGCCTGTCGAGCAGGAGACCCAAAATGGAGACCTATCGTTTGAAGATCAAGTCCATCGGGGAACTCAAATCCGAGCTGGACGCGATGAGGGAGAAGGGGAAAAAGATCGTCTTCACGAACGGCTGTTTCGACATCCTCCACCCGGGTCATGTGCGCTACCTCTGGAAGGCACGACAACTGGGGGACTACCTGGTCGTGGCCGTGAACAGCGACCGCTCCGTGAAGGCGATCAAGGGGCCTTCCAGGCCGGTCCTCACCCAGGCGTCCCGGAGCGAGATGGTGGCCGCCCTCGGTTTCGTGGACGGCGTGATCGTCTTTGACGAGGAGGACCCGCTGAAGGTGATCGAATACCTGCTCCCGGACGTCCTGGTCAAGGGGGGAGACTGGACGGAAGACCGGATCATCGGCGCCGACGTGGTGAAGCGCGCCGGCGGGCTCGTGCGCGTCATCCCCTTCGAGCAGGGATTCTCGACCACAGGAATCATCGAGCAGATAGCGTCAGGACATGCTGGATAGAAGAATCGCCTATATCGATCTCTCCCATCGCACCTTCGAGAGCGCACCCGTCCCCATGGAGCTCCGGAAACGTTATCTCGGCGGCCGGGGGATCAACATGCACCTCCTCTCGCGCACCTATTCGCGCGATCTCGATCCCCTCTCTCCGGAAAACCCGCTGATCTTCGGCGCAGGCATGCTCACGGGGACCCTCTCCTTCGGCTCACGCATCAGCATCAGCGCCAAGTCGCCCGAGTCCAACCACCTGGGGGACTCCAGCATGGGAGGGGACTTCGGTGCGGAATTGGTTCGCGCCGGTTACAGTCATCTGCTCTTCACCGGCCGAAGCGAAGCGCCCGTATACCTCCTGGTCCAAGACCACGGGATGGAGTTCAGGGATGCCCGCCACCTCCTGGGTCTGGATACGGTTCAGACCCAGAAGCAGATCCGGTCCGAGCTCGGGGATGACCGGGTACAGATCGCGTGCATCGGCCGGGCCGGAGAAAAACTGGTCCGGTTCGCCTGCGTCCGTTCGGGGAGAAAGAGTGCAGCCGGAAGGACCGGCATGGGTGCCGTCATGGGGTCCAAGAACCTCAAGGCGGTTGCGGTCAGGGGGACTCAGGACCTGCGCATCGCTGAGCCCGAGAGGCTGATGGCGTTTTACACGAAGGCCCTCAAGAAGCTGATGGCGACCAAGTGGGCAAAGGCCCTCGGCAGATACGGCACACCCCTCCTGTTTCAATATGCCAACGCCATGGGGTTCCTCAGCTACCGCAACCACCAGTACACGAGCGTGGGGGAGCAGGGCCGGGGACTGGAGGCGGAGGCGCTCGAGCCTTTCCGTACGGGAATGCTCGCCTGCCACGGCTGCCCGGTTCACTGCCGACACCGCTTCAGGATGGCCGAAGGCCCCCGCCGCGGATTGAACGGGCAGGGTCCGGAGTACGCATCGATCGGATCCCTGGGCCCCAAGATCGGCAACCTCGATCTCGTCACCATCATCTACGCGGCCGAGTTATGCAACCTCTACGGCCTGGATACGATCTCTGCGGGATCCTATATCGCCTGGGCGATGGAGCTCTATCAGCGCGGAATCATTGACCGCAAGGTCACCGGGATCCCCCTTTGCTGGGGGGACCCGAAGGCCGTTCCGGAGCTCATCCACCGGATCGGCCGCAGGGAGGGCATCGGCGACCTGCTGGCCGAAGGCCACGGAGCCGCAGAGGTGTTCGGGCACCGGTCCCTGGAATACCTGCTCGGGGTCAAGGGGTTTCCCCTGGAGATGACGGATGAGCGGCTCCCGAAGAGCTTCGCCCTGGGCATGGCCACATCCACGAGGGGCGCCTGCCACATGAGGAGCCGCGCCTCCATCGACGTGCTGGGCCTCCCGGTCCGGGTGCTCGAGAGGGTGTATGGGGGACCGGTCGACAACCGTATTTCCGCTTACGGGGGAAAGGCGAGGATGGTCTGGTTCCACGAGCTTCATAACGCGGTGGCCGATTCCCTGGGGTTCTGCCGGTTTCTGACCGTGTTCTCGAGCCCCCATGCGCCCGGTTATGCGGATTTCAGCAGGTGGATCCGGCTGACCTCGGGTCTCTCCCTCACCCCGGGGGAGTTGCGGGAGGCGGGAGAGCGGATCTACACGCTGGAGAGGAGCATGCTGGCCAGGGACGGCCTCTCCCGTGAGGACGACACCCTGCCCGGGAGATACTTCGAGGAGCCTGTCCCGGAAGGGCCTGCGCGGGGCAGCGTTATCGAGAGACACGAGTTCGGCAAGATGCTGGACGAATATTATCGGCTCCATGGGTGGGACGAACAGGGGATCCCCACGGCGAAGACGCTCGCAAGGCTCGGGATTGCAGGATGAAGATCAGGGTGCAGAAGGAGCTCTGCAGCGGGTGCCGGATCTGCGAGATGGTCTGCTCCCTGCACCACACCGGGAGGATCAACCCGGAGAGGTCGGCCATTCGCGTTCGCAAGGACGATCTCGGGAAAGGGTTCATGGAGCCGATCGTATGCCGCCGGTGCAGCCGGATGAAGTGCCTCCAGGGCGAAGCTGCGGACGAGGCGAAGGAGGCGAAGCGGTTCTTCTGGGACCCCGGAAGGGCGGGGAAATGCCCCTTTGGCGCGCTCCCGGTATTCAAAGGGGCGGCCTACCATTGTGACCTCTGCGGCGGCACTCCCAGGTGTGTAGCGGTCTGCACGCCGGGCGCCATCCGGATGGATGCCGGCGGAAAAAAGCCCGAGAGAGGATAAAACTGATTGATTTTTTCTCAGGCATTCTCTAGGATGCCTCCCCGATCGGCCTTCTGAAGCTTTTCTCTGACTCCGGCACGGCTATTGCATCCATGATCCTCTTGTTGAGTAGGTCTCGAAATCACGCACTGGACTTCCTTCAGAGAACCCTTGGAGAGCTTTTGTTCACCTGTTGAAAATGCCTGCGGCCCTGGCACGAACCGGTGCACTCCAGGCAAACCTATTTAGAAAGGATCAGGTTCAATATGGTCTTCAGCGCAATTTCGGGTGTTTTGTCTCATGACCTTGCGATCGACCTCGGTACAGCCAACACGCTGGTCTACGTGAAAGGAAAGGGTATCCTGCTGGATGAGCCCTCTGTCGTGGCCGTCAAGAAGGATGACAAGGGCAGCAAGAAGGTCCTGGCCGTCGGGAAGGAGGCCAAGCTGATGCTCGGGCGAACACCCGGCAATATCATTGCCATCCGACCCATGAAGGACGGAGTGATCGCGGACTTCGAGGTCACCGAGTCCATGCTCCGCTATTTCATCCGCAAGGTGCACTCGCGACGCAGGCTCGTCCGTCCCCGGATCATTATCGGGGTGCCGAGCGGAATCACCCAGGTGGAGAAGCGGGCGGTGAGGGAGTCCGCCGAGTCCGCCGGCGCCAGGGAGGTCTATTTCATCGAAGAGCCCATGGCGGCGGCGATCGGCGCAGGCCTTCCCGTGACCGAGCCCAGGGGAAACATGGTCGTGGATATCGGCGGGGGCACCACGGAGGTGGCCGTGATCTCCCTGGGAGGGGTGGTCTATTGCCGGTCGGTGCGGGTGGCCGGCGACCGCATGGACGAGGCGATCGTCGAGTACATCAAGAGGAGATACAACCTGCTCATCGGCACCGCCACAGGGGAGATCATCAAGACGACCATCGGCAACGCCTTTCCCTGCGACCAGATCGACACCCTGGAAGTCAAAGGCCGTGACCTGGTGACGGGCATCCCCAAGATACTGACCATCGACTCCGACGAAGTGCGGGAGGCCATCTCCGATCAGATCAACACGATCGTGGAGACCGTGCGCACCGCATTGGAGCAGATGCCGCCCGAACTCGCAGCCGACCTGATCGACACCGGCATCATGCTCACAGGCGGCGGGGCGCTCCTCAAGGACCTCGATGCGCTTCTGAGGGCCGAGACGAAGCTGCCCATCCATATTGCCGAGAACGCGCTTTCCGCCGTGGCCATCGGCGCGGGGGAGGCGCTGAACAACCTCTCTATCCTGCGAAACCTGGAAAAGGAATAGGCCAAGTTCTTACCTGGAGAAGTCCATCCCCGCCCGACACGAAGGTCGGGGCAAGCTTCAGGGTGACAGAAGACAGAAGGCGGCGCAGAAGATCGTAAACAGCCAGCAGTAGATCGTGAACAGCAGGGTCAGGAGATCGGAAGCAGAGAATATGCGCTGAAAGAAAGCGCGACCACGGCCCCGATCCACCGGCATGCTTCCCTCATCTTTCATGAGTGGCGCCTCCCGCATTGACTGTACCCCCTTTCATCGCTATAGATCCGGATATGGAAACCCCTGCCGATCAGGTGTTGTGGGATCTCTCCGATCTTTATCGGGGCCTGGACGACCCGCGGATCGAAGCGGAGAAGCGGCGGTGCATCGAAGAGGCCGATCGGTTCGCCGGAACCTATGCGGGTCGTGTGGCCCATCTCTCGCCGGAAGAGATGTATTCCGCCCTCTCCTCCCTGGAGTCCCTGGAAGAGAGATACGAGAGGATCGCATCGTTCGCATACCTGTCCTTTGTCACCCGGACCCAGGATCCGAAAGCGGGCGGCCTGTGGCAGTGGGCCCAGGAGTTTGGGAGCCTGATTCAGTGCAGGACCCTGTTCTTCGAACTGGAGTGGTCAGAGGTGCCGTCCCCCGAGAAGTTCCTGGCCGACGAAAACCTGGCCCGTTACCGCCACCACCTCTCCAAGATGCGCGCCTTTGCACCGCACCGGCTGTCGGAGCCCGAGGAAAAGATCCTGGAGAACCTCTCCCTTTCCGGCCGGAAGTCCTGGGTAAACCTCTTTGACAAGCTCATGGGCCGGATGCTCCTTGGCCGTGAGAGACGCCCCCTGGCCCGGGCGCTGGCCGACCTCCATCATCCGGACCGCAGGGTCAGGAGGAGTGCGGCCATGGAGGTCTCGGCCGGACTGAAGGAGATCCTGCCCCTGACCGGCCACATCCATAATGCCCTTTCCCTGGACAAGTCCCTGCGCGACGGGATGCGCTCCTATCCCCATTGGCTCCGGGAGATGAACCTCCGAAACGAGTTGACCGATGAAGAGGTGGAGCTCCTGGTCCGTTCCGTCACCGCCCGATACGACATCGTTCAGAAGTACTACACGCTCAAGAGCAGGATTCTCGGAATTCGGAGGCTCCGGGATTACGATCGCTACGCACCCCTCCCCGGCCTGCCCCTGAAGCGGTTCACCTGGGATGAGGCCAGAGAAAAAGTGACACGCGCCTATGCATCCTTTTCGGCCGAAGCGGCCCGGGTGGTGGAGCGGTTCTTCGAACGCAGATGGATCCATGCGGCGTCCTTGCCGGGAAAACCGGGTGGAGCCTTTTCCCACTCCACCGTGCCCTCCTGTCATCCGTTTATTTCTCTCCACTTCACGGGAACGTACCGGGACGTGATGACGCTCGCCCATGAACTGGGGCACGGGATCCATCAGTACCTCTGCAGGGAGCAGGGGCTGTTCAACACGCGCGTGCCGCTCATCCTGGCCGAAATCGCCTCCGTCTTCGGGGAAATGCTCGTTTTCGAGCACCTTCTCCGGGAGGTGAAACCTCCGGAAGCCAGACTGTCCATGCTGTGCGGCAAAGTGGAGGACCTCTTCAGCACGACCTTCCGGCAGATCTCGATGAACCGTTTTGAGGCTGCCGTGCACCAGGCCCGCCGAACGTCCGGAGAGCTCGCGCCGGAGCAGTTTTCTTCCCTGTGGATGAGCACCCAGCAGGAGATGTTCGGCAAGAGCCTGACCCTGGGGGAGCACTATCGACTCTGGTGGTCTTACATCCCTCACTTCGTCCACACGCCCGGGTATGTCTATGCCTATACGTTCGCCGAGCTTTCTGCGCTCTCCCTTTTCCAGCAGTACCGAGAAAGGGGTTCAGCCTTTGTCCCCCGGTACCTCGATCTCCTGAAGAGCGGCTCCAGGGGTTCCCCTCAGGAGCTCCTCGAGCCCCTCGGCATCGCCATTTCAGATCCGGCCTTCTATCAGAGGGGCCTCACCATCATGGAGGACATGGTGAGAGAGGCCGAGTCCACGTCAGACTAGCGCCCCCCGAGTGATCGCACCAGGGGGGGCGGGAAAGAGGTCTCAGCGCCGGCGTACCGCTCTTTTTCGCCGGGTGGAGACGGCGCCGGCCGCCCGGCCTTCCTTGCGGTGGTGCAGATTGCGGTCGCAACGCCGCCCATCTTCAGGCTTTTCGGGATCCCGGGCGATAGATTGGAGTAGACCGTCTGGATCCTGCACTCCGGGAAAAGGGTTTGCACAAGCCGGACAAACGAGTCGGGTCTTTCATCTTTCGAACGGCAAATCATCACAATCGTATTCATTCCGCTCCTCCGTATCCGTCGATAGAATGTCCATTCCGTATTGAGGCTCCATATCGTGTTCGTGGGGGTACCTAGTTGCTCATGTGGCGCTGGGCATTCGACAGGCACTGGGCCGCCTTCACCTGGAGCACCTCGAGGGAAAAGGGTTTCAGGACATAGTCATCGGCCTGGTTCCGGAGCGCTTCCAGGATCAGTTCAGGGTCATAGAAGCCGGTCATGAGGATGACCTTGGTGGCGGGATAGAGATGCTTCGTTCTCTTCAAGAGCGCAATGCCGTCCATGTCGCCCATCTTCAAGTCCGTGACCATGAGGTCGAACCTTTTCCTCCCCAGGATGTCGAGCGCGGTCGTGCCGTTCAGGGCGGGGGTGACCCGGTAACCGAAGACCTCGAGGGCCAGAGAGACGACCACCAGCACCTCCGGATCGTCATCCACTACCAGGACATCGTAGTTGCGGACCAACCCTCCTCCCTCTTCAACTGCCGCCTCCTGGTGCTCCATGCATTGCGAACCGTTCCATTCCATGGGATCGCCTCCGTTTGACCCGGATTCCCAGGTCCCGAACTGAAAAGGTACAGAAAAGTGCACCGATGATGATCCCCTTGAGAGCAAGCGGTATGCCACTCCGGAGTGTTCGGATAAGTGGCCGTAAGAGGAGGATTTTTGATCTCCGGATCCAGGAGGGAGGGATGGACGGTGAAGGTTTTTTCAGACAGGGGGGAGCAGAACCCGGAGGGGCTTTCGATCCTAAGCGCCTGCAATGTCCGTTCTACTCAGGTGGAGGATTTTTCATACGTTTCCCTCTGCTCCGGCGGCCTGCGGAAGAACTCGGGATCCAGGTCGTACTTCTTGAGCAGCTCATAGAGATCGGCCCTGTATTTTCCGGCCAGCTTTGCGGCCAGGGACACATTTCCCTCCGTCATGCCTATAAGCTGGATGAGGTACTGCCTCTCAAACTCGTCTTTGGCCTCCTTGAAGGACTTGATCGAGTCCGGATCCGAATGTCTGTCCGGGAGCAGGAGGTCTTCGGTAATCCGGTTGCTCGACGCCATGGCCACCGCATTCTCAATGCTGTTTTCCAGCTCTCTCACATTGCCCGGCCAGGAATGGAGCATCAGCTTCTGCAGCGCGGCCGGGGAAAAATCGACGACCTCCTTCCCGGTGCGCTGCTGATTCTTTCGAAGGAAATGGCGCGCCAGCAGCGGTATATCCTCCTTCCTTTCCCTCAGGGGAGGTATCCGTATGGGGATCACATGGACCCTGTAAAAGAGATCCTTTCGGAAACGGCCGGACGCCACCTCCTTCTCCAACTCCCGGTTGGAGGCCGCGATGATCCTTACATCCACCTTGACCATCCTGTTTCCCCCGAGGGGATAGAAGGCCATCTCACTGAGTGCCCTCAGGAGCTTTGCCTGCATGGACGGAGGCATCTCGGAGATCTCGTCCAGAAAGAAAGTGCCCTTGTTCGCCTGTGCGAACAGACCTTTCCGGCTCCCGGTGGCGCCGGTGAATGCCCCTTTCTCATACCCGAACAACTCGCTCTCAAGGAGGCTCTCCGGTATGGCCGCGCAGTTGATCGCCACGAAGGGTCCTTCCTTCCGGCTGCTTGCCAGGTGCAGGGATTTGGCGATGAGCTCCTTCCCCGTTCCGCTCTCCCCGCTGATGTAGACCGAGGATTCGACCTGGGCGGCCTGCGCCACCTGGGCAAGGACCTTCCTCATGGCCCCGCTGTTTCCGATGATATTGTCCAAACCGTACCGCTCCTGCACCAGCCCTTTCAGCCTCTCCACCTCCTTGCTGAGCCTGTTCTTTTCGGAACAGTGTCTGATCTGAAGCAGGAGCCCGTCGAAATCAAAGGGTTTGGTCAGGTAGCCGTAGGCGCCTCCTTTCATCGCCTCCACCGCGCCTTCGATGGAGCCGTAGGCGGTAAGGATGATGATCGGCATCTCGGGGTTGATCCCGAGGAGGTCCTCCATCAGGGCCACTCCGCTGGCGCCCCCCAGCCTGTAATCGACCAGGGCCAGGTCGAACACGGTTTCCCGGGCCTTGCTCAGGGCCTCTTCAGGGGACATGGAGGCGGTGACCTCGTACCCCTCCACTTCCAGCCGCATTTTCATGAGCGAGAGGATGCTCCGATCGTCATCGACGACGAGAATCTTTTCCACGTCCGCCTCCCTTCAGGGCAAATCGTAAGACCTCAGCGCTGGGGGGAAACCGCGTTGACGCGGTGAGGGCTTTGGTTTTTTTGAAGAACGAATAGCTTCGTGCCCATGGTGATTACGGCAAATCCTTTCTCCTTCTCTCTTCCATCATCAGGTCGATCTTCTTGAGATCGGACAACTGGGCCTCCAGTTCGTCCAGACGGCCCTGGAGCTCGGAGATCTGGGATTTCAGGTACTGGATGGCGGCCTTCCTGCTGCCCGCCAGCCTGTGGTACCAGGCAATCTTCTTCTTCTTTTCGCCCACCTCTCTTTCGAGCTGGGAAAGGGTCTCCCTATCCTGCACGTAGGACGCCTCCAGGGAATGCAGATGCTCCTTCAGCTCTTCGATGCTCCTGAGGAGATGGACGCAGGCCGCAGCCTCGTTTCTGAAAGGGCTCTGCGGGAACTCTCCTGCAATCCTCTCCAGGTGGCGGGCGGCTTCCCCGTAATCCGCGTCCGGATTGTTCGGGTGCGCATAGAGCAGCCCGATCTTGAAGAGGGCCTGGTCGCCGAGATCATCGTGGCATTCCCCGTACACTTCCCAGTACTGAGACAGGGCGGCGCGGTACTCCCCTTCCTGCACAAGGAGTCCGGATTTTCGCAGCTTCTCTCTTCCTTGCCATGAGGTGTAGACCTGTATGCACCCCGACAGGAGGCTGCACAACATCATGCCCGCTGCAAGGTAAAGGAGAAACGGCTTCCCTTTCCGGGCTCGCTCTCGGCCCATATTCTTCCTCCATGGCCTGTGATGATATGCTTCGCAATGGATAGTCCGAGACCGGTGCCCACGGTCCCCTTTCCGGTGTTCACCCTCTTGAAACGTTCGAAGACCTGGTCGAGAGATTCCTGCGGTATGCCGATGCCCGTGTCCGACACCGACACCCTCACGAATCCGCCGTCTCCGTCAGGAGAGGCATCGACCCTGATCCTGCCGTTTTCCGGCGTGAACTTCAAGGCGTTCCCCAGGAGGTTCTCCACCACCTGCGATACCCTCTCCGGGTCCATCCGCACCCGGTCCATCGCCGGGAGCTCCAGCTCCAGGAGGATCCCCTTCTTCCTTGCCAGCGGTTCGAGCTTCAGGACCGCCAGCCGGATCACCCCCGCGAGATCGGCCTCTACAAACTGATAATCCATCATCTTTGCTTCCATCCGGGAAAGATCCAGCAGCCGGTTGACGGTGCCGATCAGCCGTTCGCATTCGTTGCGGACGATGGCGAGGATCTCCCGTTCCTTTTCCGGCGAGTTTCTGAAGGTGCCTTCGGACAAAATGGCGGAGGCCGCTTTGATGGAGGTCAAGGGGGTCCGGAGTTCATGGGAGACATGGCTGAGGAAATCCCTTTTCAACTCATCCATTTCCTTCAGCCTTTCACCCATGGCATTGAAGTCGTCCGCCAGCCCCCTGATCTCGGGCGGCGAAGGGGTCGGCGGGATTCTCCGGAACCTTCCCTGGGCGATCTCCCTGGTCTTGCTCTTCAGGAGGGATATGGGGCCTACGATGCTGCGGGTCATGAAAAACGAGAGCAGTACCCCCACAATGACCGTCAGTACCGCGGTCGCCGAGATCACCCGGACGACCCGGTATGCGATCTTATCGGATTGCGCGACCTTTTGATCCCTTTCCACCCTTGCGCGCATGATGATCTTCTTGATCTCCAGGTTGATCTCGTTGGCGAGGCCCTCTCTCCTCTCCAGCTCCTCGCCCCTGACCTGAAGACGGACGGGCATCCCGCCATAGGACTCGAAAGACCTTTTCACGTTGGCCACCAGGGACGTCTTCTCCCAGGGAACCCCTACCGACGCGAGCTTCCCCATCTCCTCCTGGAAAAGGGACGCGGTCTTGCCGAACTCCCGCTGGAAGTCGGGGTCTCCGGTGATCGCATACTTTTTCTCATAGCTCAGGAGCGAGACCAGCATTTCCTGCATTCGCTCCCCGGTCCGGATGATGAACCCGTCGACCTGGGCCACCTCGCGGTTGATCTCCGAGAGATTTCTCAGCATCACCGTCACATAGGCGCTCATGAAGACCAGGAAGCACATGATCACGAGGTGCGCGGCGGCCATTCTCCTGAAGATCGTGAAAGACATCGTCTTGGGCCGATTTTCCTTCCGTACTTTTTCGCAGCCTAATCCACGTTCAGTCGCTTCCTGCTTCTGAATGCCGAAATCCGGAGGCATGTACGCGCGGGCCTGGGGCAGTCGGGGTCTCAGGGCAGGCTCGGGGTTGAACGAGTGCAGGAACGATTCGCAGTATCGATCTCAGGGCCTCCAAGGAGGCGTCGGCAAGCCCATGCGCGGGGCGGATTTTACAGAAAAGATTTTCAAATGACAAACATTACCTTGCTCCCTGCAAAACCGATTATCTTTCTTGGTGTCTTCCGCCTTCGTGACGCGACACGCCTCTCTCGGTGGCGGGATTTGGCTGCGGCCGTAAGGACCACATCCAAGGACAGACAAATCCGTCTATGCCGGAGGGGAGAATCCGGTTGACTTGGAAAGGATCTGACTTAGGTTTATGCCAAACGAAGAAGGGAGGTAGCGGAAGATGAACGAAGATTGCCGTTTCGCTCGATACCTCAATCTTACGATAGGGCTGATCCTGATGGGGATCGGTCTGGTGCTTGTGCTGAGCGGGGCCACTGTTCTTCCCTTGCTCGGATTCTATCTTGCCATACCGGCGTTGATCGGATCCGCCATGTTTCTCTTCGCGCCGCAGGACAAGAGCTGTTTCATTTCCTGAAGGAGACATCCGTGTCGGATCGCAGGTACGAAAGATGGGATGAAGTCTACCGCCAGGGCGGCGAGGGTCCGTATCCGTGGGATCTGGGCAGGCCCCGGGATTTTCTGGTGGAGCTCGTGGAGAAAGGCATGATCAGAGGCCGCAGGGCGCTGGACACGTGCTGCGGCCTCGGAACCAACGGGCTCTACCTCGCCGAGCAGGGCTTTGAGGTCACCGGGATCGACATCTCCGGAAAGGCCGTGGAGATTGCCTCCAGGAGGGCCGAGGAGGCGGGACGGGCCGGGAGCATCCAACTCCATACGCGAAACTTCATGGACATGGGATTTCAACCCGAAGCCTTCGATTTCGTATTGGATGTGGGCTGCTTCCACCATGTCTCCACCGAAGACCGCCTCTCTTTCATCGCCAATGTGCACCGGGTTCTGATACCGGGAGGGAGATACCTGCTCATGTGCTTCAGCGACCGGATGGGCCCCTCATGGAACCACTTTTCCGAGGAGGCGATCAGGAACCTCTTCTCAAACCACTTCCGTATACTGACACACAGGGAGATCTCCTCTGTCGAGGGTGACGGCGCGACCCGATACTTCCACGTAGCGCTCATGGAAAAGCGCTCTTCCGAGTGATGCTCCCCCCCCCCCGGTCCCCGGCTGTATGGACCGCCTCGCCCCTTTGAGCCTTGACGCAGCCGAAGTGAGAGGTTAAAAAAGACCCCGAGGTTTCGCAGTTGAGGAGTGAGATTTGCCTTTTACGTTGAGCCATGCCGCTGCCGCCGCCCCGCTCGCCAGGTACGGCCTGGTTCTTTCCGCCCTTGTGATCGGGAGCTTCAGCCCCGATTTCATCTACTTCATCCGCCTTTCCCCTGTCGGCCACTTCACGCACACCGTCCCGGGGTTGTTGCTGTTCTGTCTCCCCGCCGGCATGGCGGTGCTCTGGATCTACCACCGGTTGCTGAAAGAACCCCTTGCCGGGCTTCTCCCGGGTCCGCTACGGCCATCGTCTCTGCATCAGCCGTTTCGTTTCCTCCCGTTGCAGAGACTGGGCGTACTCGCCATGTCCATCACTGTCGGTGCGTCTACCCATTGGGTCTGGGACGCATTCACGCACGAGGACGGCGCCGCCTTGCGCTTCCTGCCTTTTCTCGGCATGAGCGTGATCGACCTCGGCTTTGAAGGGGTGCCCCTGACCCGGGTCCTCCACCATGCCGGATCCCTGGTCGGTCTGGTCTGGATGGCCTTTCAGGCCAGGCCATGGGTCCTGAGGGCTGGGAGGGAGTCGGGAGCGTGTCGTGTCGGGAGGGAGGAGATCCTGAGGAGCGGTTCCGCCGTCCTCCTGCTGCTGGGCGCGTCGGCGGTGCTGGGGATCCTCTACGCGTGGGGGCAGGGCTTTCCGCCGACCGACTTCGACGGCCTTCGCCGGATGACGATCAAGGCGATGGTGGCGTCCGGAGCATCCCTGAGCGCTCTCCTGGTCGCTTATGGGATCATCTGGCACTTGGCCTGCGCACGTGAGGGGAAAGGCTGAATCGGCGCTTGGCTTTGCATCGATCACAGCCAGTATCTGAAGAGTCGCGCAACCTGTTCCTTCACGCGATCGAACCACGGTCTCCTCTTCCACTCGTCGAGGAGCACTTCGGTCGATGCCGCCAGGTCCTCTGCAAAGAGGCGCTCCATCTTTTGCCCGAATTCGATCCCCAGGATGACGGCATTGATCTCTGCATCGTGCAGGAAGCTGCGCAGGTCCAGGTTGCTGGATCCCACCGTGGACCAGACCCCGTCGACCACGGCGGTCTTGGAATGAAGCAAAGCACCCCGTCTTTGAAAGATCCTCACCCCCGACCTCAACAGCTCCGTGTAGTTGTGGCGGGCGGCATAGAAGGGCAGCCAGAAGTCGCTGTAACTCGGCACGATGATCTTTACCTCCACCCCCTGCTGTGCCGCATCCGAAAGGGCCTCCAGCATCCCCTGATCGAGCACGAGGTAGGCATGGGTGAGATAGATCGATTTCTCGGCGTGAATAATGGCCGAGATATAAGCGGCATAGATGCTCGGGATCGGCTGATCGGGTGTGCTGCCGATCACGCGCATCAGTGAATCTCCCACCTCCTCCAGGGGAGGGAAGTAGTTGGCCCCGGAAGGGACTCTTCCTTTCTGGAGCCGCCACATCTCCATGAAGAACCTCTGAAACGCTTCCACAGCGGGGCCTTCCACCTGGATGTGGATGTCCCGCCAGTAGTGCTCCAGCTGCTCTTCGTGCCTCTTTGGGAGTTCGGATGAGCTCCGGGCGTAGACCCGATAGAAATTGATCCCCCCGGTGAATGCGATTCTCCCATCCACCACGAGGATCTTCCTGTGGTCGCGGTTGTTGATGCCCCACCCTTCCATACCGGCCCCGCCCGGAATCGGGTTGAACTCCATCACGTTCAGACCGTTTTCCCTCATCCGGTCGAAGAAGGCATCGGGCGTCCGGATGGCCCCGAAGCTGTCGTAGATGATGTTGACCTGCACCCCCTCGCGCCTTTTTCGGATCAGCAGGTCTGAAAGCGGGCGCCCCACCTCGTCGTCGCGGAGGATGAACGTTTCGAGGTTGATATGATCGGTCGCCTTGCGGATGGCCGCCCCCATGGCCGCAAAGGTCTCGGGGCCGTCGCGCAGCAGCTGCACCCTGTTGCCGGCGATCAGCGGCTGGCCGCTGAGCGCCTCCTCCAGTATGACGTGTCGCCTCAGGACGTCGGTCGGCCCCGCCTCACGCCTCAACCTGCTGATGATGGCATGGCTCTCTTTCATGGAAAGCGGCCCGGCACCATCTCTGACTTCCGGAGGAACCGCAGCAAGGTCGTGGGCGGAGGTCAGTTCTCGTATGTTCGGCAGGCTTGCGCATCCGGCGAAGGGAAGGAGGATGAGGAGGCTGATGAGTAAGGCGGCGTAACGGTTTGCCCGGTCAAGGGAGGTCATGATTCATTGTTTCTGAGAATCGTCCCATCTTCGGACGCTCCCCGGTTTTCTCGAGGAGTCAAATGGGGTCTGTTTGAAGAATCGTTGGACGCCTGACTTTCCCTGACGCTGCATGAAATCTTCTCGACTTGTGGGATGGAACCACAGGGATTCAGTACCATGGCCGCTTGCAGGCCGGTATGGGATGAATCCCGTATTTTGGGGATCGGGCGGGTGTAGCGGCCGGTTCGGCGCAAACGGTGGGGATCCTCCCTCCTACTTCCCTTTCTTTCGTCCCCCTATGCCGAGGAGCCTTCTTGCCAGGTCCTTCTTTTTTTCGAGTTCGCTCTCGCGGTAGATCATGATCCGCTGGGCCTGGGGCGAACCTGCGCCGTGCATCGATTCGACCAGTGCGGTGCCGCCGGTCATCGCCTCAATGAGGCGGGCGAGCTTCATCCGGTCCTCGGTGGGGATGCCCGGGACGCCCGAGAAGTATTTTCGGACCAGGTGTCCCACGTCCTCGCTGTCCAGGTCGTACTGACTGGGGAGGGTCGCAATGAATCCGCCGGCCAGGTCGAGGGCCAGACGGGCGATCTCGAAATGGAACCGCGTCACGTTCTGCTTGCACACGTTCGCCAGCATGGTGTCGACCATGTATGCCCCTGAAGGGGTCGGCCATCCCAGGGAGGAACAGGCGACGGAGGAGCTGTAGAGGGTTTCGCTCAGGTGGGTCATCTCCGTGATCTTGTCACGAACATGGGAGCCCTTGGCCGTCCCCTGGACATCGGTCAGGCAACCGACCGCGCCGATCAGTACGTCCATCAGCCCCGTCTTGCACGCGCCGTAGTTCGCGCGATGATGGGCCGCAAACCGATAGACCAGCGCGCCCGTCTGGTCCCACTCGCCGTCCATGAAGACACGCTCCGCGGGGATGAACACATCTTCGAAGGCAATCACCGCCTCCCCCCCCACCGCCCCAAAAGAGGGCTTCCCCACATCGAGCCGCTCGCCCTTGTCCCTCCTGTCGTCGCTCGCCTGCCTGCCGAAGACCATGGTGACCCCCGGGGCATCCACGGGCAGGGCGCAGACCACGGCGTAGTCTCTCGAACGCTCATCCATGGCGGCCGTGGGCATGATGAGGATCTCATGGGAGTTCACTCCCCCGGTCATGTGGAGCTTCGCCCCCCGTATCACGATCCCGTCTTTCCTGCGGTCCACCACGTGCACATACTGGTCGGGGTCCTCCTGCTCTGCAGGCCCTTTGGAGCGGTCCCCTTTGGGGTCGGTCATGGCCCCTACGACCATGAGATTCTCGTCCTGGATATAGGTCAGCCATCTCCGGAAACGCTCCAGATAGCCGGTCCCATGCCTCCTGTCGGTTTCGTAGGCCACCGAGTAGACGGCATTGATCCCGTCGAGGCCCACGCACCGCTGAAAACAGCTGCCGGTCTTCTGCCCCAGGATCCGGAGGAGCTTCACCTTCTTGATCAGGTCTTCCACATTCTGGTGGACGTGGGTGAAGCGGCTGATCCTGCGGCCGGTGAGGTGTGAGGTGGCTGTGGCAAGATCCACGTACTCCTTCTTGGCGGCAAGGGCATAGGTCATGGCCGCGGACCGCACATGGGGTGCAGTCGCCGGGTGGCGGGTCACGTCGTCGATCCTCCGCCCCTTGTAGTAGATCCTGGGGTGCACCTCCCGCAGGCTCCTGATGTATTCGGCACCGTTCTTGATCTTCATTTTTCTTGCCCCTCCCTCAGATTTCTTCGCAGGAATTTCCCGGTCAAGGTCTTGGGGATCTCGGAAACGAATTCCACCTGCCGCGGATACTTGTATGCGGCCATTCGCTCCCGGCAGAACGAGATGAGCTGTTCGGCCGTGGCCTCCGCGCCCTGCTTGAGGGCCACAAAGGCCTTGACCGTTTCCCCGCGGTAGGGATCGGGCACGCCCACCACGGCAGTCTCCCTGACAGCGGGATGCTGGTAGAGGACATCCTCCACTTCCCTCGGCCAGACCTTGTAACCCGAAGCGACGATCATATCCTTTTTCCGGTCCACGAGATAGAACCATCCGTCTTCATCCATCTTGCCGACATCGCCGGTGAAAAGCCAGCCGTCTCGGATGGCATGTTTCGTCTCTTCAGGCTTTTGCCAGTATCCCGGGACGATGATCGGGCCTGAGTCCACGATCTCCCCCACCTCCCCTGGACTCAGTTCTCGCCTTCCGTCTTCCAGGTCCATGATCTTCATCACGCAGTTCGGCACCGGGAGGCCCACGGACAGCGCCCCGCTCTCCTGATCGACGGGCATCCGCTTTCCCCACGGGCAGATGTGTGACGGCGAGTTGGTCTCCGTCATGCCATAGACGTTGTAGAGGTAGAGGCCGGTCAGATCTTCGAACTGCCTGACCACCGCCTCGGAGACCGGGGCTCCGCCGCTGTAGGCCTTGGTGAAACTCGAGAGATCGCGCCTACGGATATCCGGGTGGTTCATGAGCGCGATGTAGACGGTGATCGATGCCACCGTCACGGTCGCCCTCCATCGCTCGATGAGCCGCAGGGTTTCGGCCGGATCGAAACGGTAGTAGAGCACCACGGGAATGCCGGCCAGCGCAGCCAGGGCCAGGTGGGACACCTCTCCGGTGACATGGAAGAGCGGCGCCACCCCCAGCACGACGTCCCTTTCATCGATCTTCTGCATGGCGTGATACACGCGCGCGTTGAAGGCGATGTTCCCATGGGTGTTCATGGCGCCTTTCGGCGGTCCGGTGGTGCCTGAGGTGTAGGTCAGGTAGGCGACATCGTCCCGCGTGAGTTTCGGGGTCTCGACCTCCCTCTCGCTGTATTCGTCCAGGAGCGTCAACATGTCCAGGGCGGACGGGAACCGGACCCTCCTGATCCCCTGCAGCATGGCCGGGACCGGCAGGTTCTTCGGAAGAAGATCGAGGGCCGAGGTGGTGATCACCTTCCGGACGGCCGTCTCCTTGAGGAAGGAGAGGTCCAGCGCAGCCGCCGCCTCATCGAGCATCACCAGCAGTCGTGCTCCCGAGTCCCGGCAGAAATAGGCAAGCTCTCTTTCCTTGTACATGGGATTGAGGGGCACGGCGATGCTTCCCAGCTTCCATGCCGCATAGGTGGCGATGAGGAACTGGGGGATGTTCTGGAGGAGCAGGATGATGCGATCCCCTTTCCCTATCCCGAAATCGGTCATGGCAGCGGCCAGGCTGCCGGACATCCGGTCGATCTCCCCAAGCGAAAGGGTGTGGTCGAAGTAGAAGACGGCCGGCGCCCCGGGCTTCCGGGCCGCGGACCGGAGAAAGTCGCTCAGGGCCGTGTCCGGGGTGATCTCGAAATCGTGGGGAACCCAATCCGGGTAGTGCTTGAGCCACGGTCTGCTCTCGAATATGGAACCCATGATCGTCCTCCAGGATCATTGACTCAGGGGACCAATGAACAAGTGACCAGGGACCATCACCAGATGGTCCATCCTCCGTCAATGTAGATGGTCTGCCCGGTGATGAAATCCGACGCCGGAGAGGCGAGGAAGATGACGATCCCCTCCAGCTCGGGGGGATACCCCCAGCGCCCCATGGGGGTCCTCTCGTTGATGAACTGGAATCGCTCGGGGTCGTTCCGAAGCTGAGCGACCAGTTCGGTCTCGAAGTAGGTCGGGCCGATGGCATTCACCCTGACCCCCTTTTTCGCCCACTCCAGGGCCATGACCTTGGTCAGCTGATCCACCCCGCCCTTGGCCGACGCATAGGCAACCTGGTTCGGAAGGGCCACGGTTCCCAGGATGGAGCTCATGTTGATGATCTTCCCGTACTCCTGTTCGATCATCCGGGGCGCAACCGCCTGGGCCACGAGGAAATACCCCTTGAGATTGGTCTGGAGGATCAGATCCCACTGCTCCTCCGGGAACTCCAGGACAGGCACCCGGTAGTTCACCCCTGCGTTGTTGACCAGGATATCCATCCGCCCGAACTCCCGGACGATGTCCTTCACTCCCCGACTCACGCTCTCCTTGGAGGTCACATCGAGCACAAACCCGGCCGATGCCCTTCCGAGGGCCTGGACGGCCCTGCAGACCCGGTCCAGATCCCCCTTTTTCCGACCGCAGACCGCTACGTCCGCGCCGGCCTTCGCCAGGGCCATGACCGCCACTTCGCCGAGGCCCCGGTTCCCCCCGGTGACCATCGCGACCTTCCCTTTGAGGTCAAAAAGCTCCAGTCCCATGCTTTTCCTCCTGAAACACTTCAGCTCTCTGAAAAGTGCGTTGACAAGGCCGCGGCCGTGGGGGTCTTTTCAAGAACGAGGCGCACCGGAGGGCACTGAAGATGGAGCCCCGATCAACGCGCGTACCCCCTGAGCTCGAACCCGCACGATCGGCGAACGATGAGCTCCGAGTTGATGATCACCTGATTGACCATATGGGATCCTTTGCCCCGTATCCTGTTGATCAGGATTTCAGCGCTGGTATTTCCCATCTGGTAGATGTTTTGCCTGATGGTCGTCAGATCCACCCCCTGCAGCGATGCCACTTCGATATCGTTCATTCCCATCAACGCGATATCCTGCGGTATCCGGAGACCCGCGCTCAGCACGGCTTCCCTCACCCCGATGGCCATGGTGTCGTCCTGGCAGAAAAAGGCCGTCGGAGGTCGCTTCATGGCCAGTAGATGCTTTGCCGCTCTATGGGCTCTCTCGCGCAGAAAGCCACATTCTACGATCAGTTTCGGGTCTTTGGCCAGGCCGTGCTCCTCCATGGCCTGCACGGACCCTTTGGTCCGCATAAAAGCGGTGGCCGAGTTGGGGGTCCCCGCGATCAGGGCGATGCGATCGTGGCCCAGGCGGTAGAGGTGCTGCAAGCCCTGATACCCGCAGGCGTAGTTGTCCAGCACGATGGAGTCTACCCTATTCCTGAGTACGGGATCGAGGAAATATCGATTCACACAGACGAAGGGGAATCGGTCCTCCACGAGAGGCCTGATACACGGATCATCCATGGTGACGGTGGACAAGATAATGCCGTCCACCCCTCGGGCCCGGAAATTCTCCAGGCACTCCTGCTCCCTGCTCAGGCTCCCCCCCGTGTTGGCCAGGATGAGACTGTAGCCCATCTCGGATGCCTTCTCTTCCGTTCCGAGGGCCAGCTCCGCATAGAACGGGTCGCTGATATTCTCCAGGATCAAGCCGATGGTATCGCTCCCCTTCCCGGTCAGGCTTTTGGCGAACTGGTTGGGGCGATAACCGAGCTTGTTTGCGATCCTGAGGATCTTCCGCCGGGTTTTTTCACCGACCCCGGGGCGATTGTTCAGGGCGAGTGAGACTGCTGCCGTCGAGGTCTTGGCAATGCGGGCGATGTCCTTGATGGTCGCCCTGTGAGAAGTCGTCTTGGTCGGTTGCATTCTGGCTGTCTTGACAATCGACGGTCTCGCAAAAAGTCCCGGGCCGCCAGTGCGTTCATGCTTCGACAAGTTCAGCACGAACGGAGGGTTTAACGAGAATGAGGAGCGATATGCTCCAAGCCGTTTTCCAGGATGGACAGACCCCTTTGAAGCTGATCGTCGGTGATGACGAACGGTATCAGGGTCCGGATGACGTTTCCATAGGTGCCGCAACTCAGGATGATCAACCCGTGGTCATGGCAGTAGCCGATCAGCGCCCTGGCCTCCTCCGCAGCCGGAGTTCGGTCTTTCTTCAAGAGCTCGATCCCCAACATGGCCCCCATCCCCCTGATTTCGCCGATGATGGAGTAGGTCTTCTGCCATCGTTCAAACGTGGACCGCAGCTTTCTCCCCAGGGCGACGGATTTCTCAAGCATCCCCTCCGATTCAAAGATCTCCAACACGGCCAAGGCCGCGGCACAAGCCACGGGGTTGCCGCCATAGGTTCCCCCCAATCCCCATGGATGGACCGAGTCCATGATCTCCGCCCTTCCGACCACCGCAGCCAAAGGCATTCCCGCCGCCAGGCTCTTCCCGACCGTCATCAGGTCAGGGTCGACCCCCCAGTGCTCTACGGCAAACATCCTGCCTGTCCGGCCCATCCCGCTCTGGATCTCATCGGCCACAAAGAGGATGCCGTGGTCGTGACAGATCTTCACCAGATCCTGGAGGTAGTTCGGCGGCGGAACGATAAAGCCGCCCTCTCCCTGAATCGGCTCCGCCACAACCGCCGCAATCTCTTCCGGATTGATGTACTTCGTAAACAGGTCAAAACACCTGTCGGCCCCCGCTGCGTCCCCGAAAGGCATTCTATAGATCTCCGGAGCAAAGGGGCCGAAACCCTTCTTGTACGGCATCATCTTGCTCGTCATGCTCATGGTCAGGAGGGTGCGCCCATGGTAGGCGTTCTCAAAGACCACAATGGCCTGCCTCTTCGTATGGTAACGCGCAATCTTGACCGCGTTTTCGACGGCTTCGGCCCCGCTGTTGAGGAAGACCACCTTCCTGGGCCCGGCCCCCGGGGTCATCCCGCAAAGTCTTTCCGCAAGCAGGACCGCCGGGGAGTAAGGATTGATCATCAGGCAGCAGTGTGTCAAGTCCTCGGCCTGCCTCTTGATCGCCTCCACCACCTTGGGATGACTGTGGCCCACGCTCATGGCGCCGATCCCGCCTGCAAAATCGATGTACTCCCTGCCCTCCACGTCGCGCAGGACGGCTCCCTTGCCGGAGGCCATGAATCTCATCGATACACTGCCGACCGCGTTCGAGATGTATTGAGACCGAAGCCGGGCAAGCTCCTCGTTGGACCAGTTCTTCTCCATCACCGCCTCCTTCGTGCAGTGCACCAATCCGCCCTTTCGGACGGGCATTCTAAGTTAAACGATTTAGCTGCAAAATCCATTGATAATACGATCTAAAAACATCCGTAGCCGGATTTGTCAAGTAAAAATATCGGGCCGTCCGGGTCCGAAGCCAGCCGGCGTTCGGCGGTCGCCCCTGCACCGATCTTTTCCGCCATGATTCCCGGACCTTAATATGCCGGTGATTTCACATCAAATCGGTTTTTTCTTGACAAAAGGAACGGTCGACGTTACAAGGCGAATAAGTAGCTTATACGTTTCAGTAAACAGGTTGTTCCACTCTTCCTTCTTTGATCAGGTGTCACCACCTGCCTCCTGAACGAGCGTGAAAACGACAAAGCAAGACAGCCACCTTCCGGACTACGCCCTGGTCGAGCGGCGGCAGATGATCCGCGGCCTCGGCTTCAACGATGAAGCCATGGATCGATTCCAGGTCGGGGTGGTCAGCAGCTGGGGGGAGGTAAACCCGGCCTCGATTCTTCTGGACCGCGTGGTCGCTTCCGTGAAGGCCGGCATCTGGGCTGCCGGCGGCACTCCAAGAGAGTTCGTCATCAGCTCCATTTGCACCAGCATGGCCGGACACGACAATTACCACCTGCCCCACCGGGACCTTGTCGCCGGGTACATCGAAACGGTGGCCAGGACCAATCTTTTCGACGGGCTGGTCTTCGTGCCCGTGTGCGACGACGTCATCCCCGCCCACCTCATGGCCGCCGCAAGACTGGATCTGCCCGCCCTGGTCGTGACCGGCGGCTATATGCAGCTGAATCGCTACGGAGGGGTCGAGCTGGACCCCCTTGCCGTCGCCCCCCGGTATTACCGGCAGTTCCGGGAGGGTGCCATCAGCGAACGGGAGTTTCGCCGGATCGAGGACAGGGGCTGTCCGGGTACGGGCGCCTGTCCGGTCATGGGGACGGCCAATACCATGTCCGCCATGACCGAGGCCCTGGGCATGTCCCTGCCCGGGAACGCCACCACCCCCGGATCAGATTCCCGGTTGTTGAGGATCGCTTTCCATGCCGGAGCCCGGGTCGTTCGACTGATCGAGGGCGGCCTCACACCGTCGAAAATCCTCACATCGGACGCATTCGAGAACGCCATTCGGCTGCTCATGGCGATCGGCGGCTCCACCAATGCCGTGCTGCACCTCCAGGCGATCGGCGCCGAGCTGGGCCTGGACATTCAGCCCCACACCTTCAACAGGTTGAGCGGCGAGACGCCGTTCATCTGCGATGTTGCACCCTCAGGCCCGGGCGGCAACTCCTTGGGCGTCCTCGACGAGGCCGGAGGGATTACGGCCGTGTTGAAGGAGCTGGAGCCTCTCCTCGCCTGCGACGCCCTCACCGTGACCGGGAGGACCCTGGGAGAGGAGTTGAAATCGGTGCCGAAAGGCGACCCCGGGATCATTCGTCCCCTGGACAAACCCATCTCCAGAGAGGGCGGGCTTGTCTTCTTGAAGGGAAGCCTCGCACCCGGCGGGGCCCTCATCAAGAAATCGGCGGTCCCCGCCCATATGTTCCACCACAAGGGGCCGGCCCGGATCTTCGCCGGCGAGGAAGCCGCCTGTGAGGCATTGAACCGGGACAGGATCGGTCCGGGTGAGGTGGTGGTCGTTCGCTATGTGGGACCCAGAGGCGATCCCGGGATGCGACTGCTGCAGAGGTTTCTCTGGATGGCGGCGGCCAAGGGGATGCAGGACAGGATCGCCTTCATCACGGACGGGCGGTTCTCTGGGACCAACAAGGGTTGCGCCGTCGCGCATATCTCCCCGGAGGCGGCGGAGGGCGGGCCCTTGGCCGTGGTGCAGGACGGGGATCTGATCGAGATCGACATCCCCCGTCAGGAGCTGAACATCCTGGTTCCCCCGGAGGAGATCGCGACAAGACTCTCCGCATGGTCGCCGCCCGAGAGGCGGGAGCGCAAGGGGTACCTCTCCATCTACGCCCGGATGGCCAAGTCGGCCGAAAAAGGGGCTGCCCTCGATTATGGCGGGACCGGATCAGGGAAGGAGGTCTGAAA
>JAGVAP010000116.1 GCA_020060215.1 Deltaproteobacteria bacterium
CGGGGAATGTTGCGGAGGGCGCAGGCAAGGGCGCGGCCCTTGGCGCGGCAGCGGGCGCCACCGCAGGCGGCATCAAGGCCTATGGCTCGGACGACGCCAGGAGGGAGATCGTGTCCGATCTCGGCCGGAAATCGCTCCAGAACCAGAGGATCGAACCGCAGGGACTCGCCTATGGCTTCCTGTTCTTCCCTGCGGAGGCCGGATCCGCGAGTCTTCTCAGGATGCAGTTGAAGGAATCGGATACGGGGAAGACCCACCTGGTGCGGCTGAACCTGTAGTCGGCGCCAAACGCGGAGAGGGTCGGCCGCGGATCAGGGTTTTCCCATGGGAGAGGAGGAAGAGTATGGCCGTCATCACGATCAGCAGGCAGTTCGGCGCAGGCGGATGGACCCTTGGCGAGAAGCTGAGCCGGAAGTTCGGGTTTCATCTTGTGGACAGGCACGTCATCGATGAGATCGCCCGTCGGGAAAAGGTCTCTCCGGGGTGGCTTGGGGCCGTTGAAAAGGAGGCAAGCAGCAGGATCCTGGACCTGCTTTCGAGCATCGTCTCGAGCGGGATCTTTTATCGATCCCCCGGGGGCCCCGAGGACCAGGGGATGCAGAGAAAGAAATATATCGATTTTCTCACCCGGATCATGGAACCGATGGCGGATCAAGGGGGGTATGTGATCGTCGGCCGCGGCGCCCAGTTTGTTCTGCGGGGACACCCCAACGCGGTCCACGTCCTCCTGGTCGGGGAGCGCAAAAAGAGGGTCGAGTTCCTCGTCAAGCGCTACGGGCTCTCAACGTCCGAGGCCGAGAGTATGATCAAGGAACGGGAGAAGGAGCGCATCGCCCTGGCTTCGAATGTGTTCGATGCCAACATCGATGATCCGGCGATGTATGACCTCGTGCTGAATACCTGCAAGATCTCGTTTGACTGGGCCGTGGAAACCGTCGCCAGCCTTGTTGCCCTGAAGATGCAGGAGGAATCCGGCGGGCCCCTGACGAAGATCCGCGCGGCCGCTCCCGATTGATCATTTGGATATCCGATCGTCGGTTATGGCTTCGGATTTCGTGCTTCGGATTCCGGATTTGTCGAACATGAGGAGTGCGGCAACCGACCCGACCAGGAGGAGCAGGGCGAACAGCTGAGTGACGCTCATTTCCGTTCCTGGAATCAGCCCCCTTTGGTCGCCACGGAAGCGTTCCACCATTAACCGGCTCGTGCTGTGGAGGATGAAGAACCAGAGGAGGACCTGCCCCTCGAATCTCTTTCGCTTGTGGAGCATGACCAGGATGCCGGATATCAGGAAGCCGCTGAGGGCGGAATAGATCTGGGTGGGATGGAGCGGGATGTTCAGGGGGGCGAGCGAATCGGGGCGTGTGAACACAACGGACCAGGGTCCGTCCAGCGGCTTTCCATAACAGCAGCCTGCCATGAAACAGCCGATCCTGCCCGTCGCCTGACCCAAGGCGACTCCCGGCGCCCATAGATCCCCGATGGTGCGAAAAGGGATGCGGCTTCGTCTGGAGTACCAGAACATGGCCCCGGCCACTGCGAGCAGCCCGCCGGAGAAGACGAGGCCCCCTTCCCAGATCTTGAAGATCTCCAGGGGATGAGCCCGGAAATGGGAGGGATGAATCAGCACAAAGAGCAGACGGGAGCCGATGATCCCCCAGACCAACCCCGCGAAACCCATGTCCATCACCTGCTGGTAGCCCAGCGAATAAGCGCGCGCGAGCCAGGAGGTGAGTGCAAAGGCGCCCAGGAACCCTATCGCGACCAGGAGGCCGTAAGTGTGAATGGTAAGAGGGCCGATGGAGAGGAGGTCAGGGTACATGTCTCGCCTATCTCCTGCGGGTGCCGCCCTTTGCGTCGGGGGAGAAGAGGATGCCGAGGGCAAGCCAGATCGTGCCTACCGTGATGGCGGAATCCGCCACGTTGAACGCGGGCCAGTGATACGCTCCCACATGGAAGTCGAGGAAATCGACCACTTCACCCATTCGGACGCGGTCGATGAGGTTCCCCAGCGCTCCGCCTACCACCAGGGAGAGCCCCAACCCGGCCTTTCCCTCTTCGGCCTTGAGCCGCGTGAACCACAGCACAAGCAGGACCACGGCCGCCAGGGTGACGAAGGTCAGCAGGTAGAGGATGATCTGGCTGCCGGGTCTGTTCATGATGCCGAACGCAATGCCCCGGTTCCGGACATGGACCAGGTTGAAAAACCCCTGGATCACGGGGTAGCTCTCGTACACGGGGATCGTCCTGAGCACGACCCACTTGGTGATCTGGTCGAGGACGATGACCCCTGCCGAGACCAGGAAGAGCAATCGATAGGACCTTTTCACGTTGCGCTCGACCCCATTTCGTCCAGGGCCCGGCGGCATCGGCTGCAAAGCCCCGGCGGTTCCGCCGGTTGTCCAGCGGATTCGTCGTGCACCCAGCACCGCGCGCATTTCGGCTCGCGGGAGGGCTCCACAAGGACCCTCAGACCGGCCAACTCCTCGCTTTCCACGCCCCCCTCGACCTCTTCGCTGCGTCTGACCTGAACCGAAGAGACGATGAAGATGGATTTGAGCTCCTCCTCGTAGGGTCGGACCAGTTCCATCTGTTCGGAGGACAGGCCGAGGACCACTGAGGCATCCAGGGAGTGACCGATCCTCCTTTCTTTTCTCGCCGTCTCGAGTGTCCTGGTGACTTCCCTGCGGATCTTGAGGATATTCTCCCACCGTTCCGCAAGCGCAGGGTCCCTCCACTCCTCCTTGACGGGCAGGAAGAGCTCGGTGTGGACATTGGATCGGCCTTCGTCCCGCATCATGTACTCCCAGATTTCGTCGGCCGTGAAGGAGAGGATGGGGGCCATCAACCGAACCAGGGTCTCCAGGACCTCTCTCATCGCGGTCTGCGCCGAACGCCTGGCGCGGGATTTGGGCGGGGAGACGTACAGACGATCCTTCAGGATGTCCAGGTAAAGGGAGGATAGGTCGAGGACGCAGAAGTTGTGAAGGCTGTGGTAGACCATATGAAACTCGAAGTCGTTGTACGCCTTGAGGACCCGCTCGCTCAGGTCCTGGAGCTTGTGGAGCGCCCAGCGGTCCAGCTCTTCCATGTCGGCATAGGGGACGGAGTCTTTCTCCGGGTCGAAATCGTACAGGTTCCCGAGAAGGAACCGGCAGGTGTTCCGGATACGCCGGTACGCCTCCGTGAGGCGCTGCAGGATCTCTTCGGAGAGGCGGATGTTGTCCCGGTAGTCTTCGGCGGAAACCCAGAGCCGGATGATCTCCGCACCGTAGTGCTTGATGAGGTCCTCGGGCGCAATCACGTTCCCGGCCGATTTGTGCATCGCCTTGCCCGATCCGTCCACGACAAAGCCATGGGTCAGCACCTTCCTGTAAGGCGCCCTTTCCCTGGTGCCGACGGAGCAGAGCAGTGAGCTGTGGAACCAGCCCCTGTGCTGATCGCTCCCCTCCAGGTAGAGGTCGGAAGGACTCCCCAGGTAATCCCTGGCCTCCATGACGGCCGCATAACTGACCCCCGAATCGAACCAGACGTCCAGGATGTCGGTCTCCTTCCTGAACCGGGCGGACCCGCAGGCCGGGCATGTGGTGCCCGGCGGGACGAGCGTTTCCTCGGGTTCGGAGAACCAGACATCGGCCCCTGACTGTTCGACGAGCCGGACCACGTGATCGATCACCTCCCTGGTGGCGAGGATCTGGCCGCATCCCTCACAGTAAAAGACGGTGATGGGGACTCCCCAGGCCCGCTGGCGGGAGATGCACCAGTCCGGCCGGTTCTCGATCAGGCCATAGATGCGGTCCTTCCCCCACTTCGGGATCCAGGAGACCTCCTGGATGGCACGCAGGGCGTTGCGGCGAAGCGAGGTCTTGTCCATGGAGATGAACCACTGCTCGGTGGAGCGGAAGATGACCGGCTTCTTGCATCTCCAGCAGTGAGGATATTCGTGTGAGATGGACTGCTCTTTCAGGAGATGACCCGTCTCCCGGAGCTTCTGGTTGACCGACCGGTTGGCCTCGAAGACCTCCTGTCCCGCAAAGAAACCGACGTCCTCCGTAAAACGACCCGCGTCGTCCACCGGGGAATAGACTTCCAGCCCGTATTGCAGCCCGGTCTCGTAATCTTCACGGCCATGCCCGGGCGCGGTGTGGACGCAACCCGTTCCGGCCTCCAGTGTGACGTAGGGCGCCAGCACGATGAGCGATTCCCTGTCGTAGAGGGGGTGCCTGGCCTTGAGCCTCTCCAGGTCGGAGGGTTCGAATTCCGCCACGATCCTGAAATCGCGGACCCCGAAATTTTCCATGCACGCATGCACCAGCCCCTTGGCCAGGATCCAGATCTCGTCATTGCCCGGGTCGACGCCCACGTATTCGAGCTCGGGGTGCAGCGCCACGGCGAGGTTCGCGGGAATGGTCCATGGGGTGGTCGTCCAGATCAGGATAAAGACACGCTTCCCCTGCAGCGCAGGATGTTTTCCGCCCAGATCCGAGATCAGGGGAAACTTCACGAAAATGGAGGGCGAGGCATGCTGCTCGTACTCCACCTCGGCCTCGGCCAGGGCGGTCTTGCACGAGATGCACCAGTAGATGGGCTTCTTGCTCTTGTAGAGGCTCCCATTCAATGCAAACCTTCCGAACTCCCTGACGATCGTCGCTTCATAGTCGTAGCTCATGGTCAGGTAAGGCCGATCCCACTCGCCGAACACACCGAGTCTCCTGAACTCCTTGCGCTGGATGTCCACGTACCTTTCCGCATACCTGCGGCAATACTGCCTGACCTCGACCTGGGACATCGACGCCTTGCGGCCGGCCAGTTCCTGGTCCACCTTGTGTTCGATAGGCAGGCCGTGACAGTCCCACCCCGGCACATAGGGCGAATCGAATCCCGCCATCTGCCTGGACTTGACGATGATGTCCTTCAGGATCTTGTTGAAGGCGGTGCCCATATGGATGTTCCCGTTGGCATAGGGAGGGCCGTCGTGCAGGGTGTACCGCTTGCGGCCCCTGGACGATTCCCGAATCCTCTGGTAGAGCTTCTCCCTCTCCCATCGGGCGATCATCTCCGGCTCTCGCTTGACCAGATTGGCCTTCATGGGGAAATCCGTCCTGGGCAGGTTGAGTGTATCCTTGTAATCCATCAGGTCCGCCTCCGCATCAACGTGGGTGTCACCTGGATCCTTTAAGATAATCAGGTGATTGAATAAACAAAGTAGTGTAACAGAAGAGCGCGTGGCCGTCAACGGCGACGAGTGAGAACAAGAAGAATTGAGAAGTTGAGAAGATGAGAAGTTGAGACATTCGGAGTAAAAGAGCGGCTTCTTCACTCAACCTCTCATCCTCTCATCCTCGCAACTTCCGATCTTACTCACGTCCTGACCCCCAGCTCCTCGAGCAGGGAGTCCGCAAATTGCATGGCGAACTGGACCTGCGGAGGGGTGAAATAGCCGTTGCAGGAACAATTCATGTTCTTGAGATTTCGAACAAAGAACTCCAGGGTGATCCGGTCCGCGGCCAGTTCGACGGCAAATACGTGGGGAGCGCATCCCTTGTGCAGAAGCTGGGTCTCGCTCAGCAGCTCCTCGGGCATGTCGACCCAGAAGATATCGGAAAGCCCCGATATGCGTGCACGTTTTTCGATCCTCTCCCGCACCCGCTTCATGTCCGGACCGGAGATCTGGTCGATCAGATAGGATTTCATACCCTGTCCCCCCCCCTTCCTATGGATTGTCTTTCTCCATGGCCTGAATTATGATTAATTTTTTTTGGTCCCGTTTCACAGGATGATCGAAAATTGGATACTGGGGCAACAAGAAGATGCTCGATCTCAAAAGGCATGTCCACGTCAATGTTCCTTTCCGGATGCTCCTCGATGCCTACCTCCCCCGGTTTATCGAGAACGGCCTGAATCCGGAGATCGGATTCGACGCCGAGGCCCTCGAGTGCCACTCCCGTCGGGAGTTCCAGTCCGTATCCGAAAAACTCCGTGATCACGGTCTGTCCGTCACCATCCACTTCCCATTCCTGGATCTCTCTCCGGGCTCGCCCGAACCGGCCGTGAGGGAGCTTGCCGCACGCCGTTTCGACCAGACGCTCCCCCTCATTTCGCTCTTCAGGCCGAAGGCGGCAGTATGCCATACGGGCTATGACCCCCGGAGGTACGGGTTCATGCGAGAGACGTGGCTCCGGAACAGCCTGGCTTTCTGGCCGGGGCCGGCCCGGAAGATCCGTGAAGAAGGTTGTCTGCTCGTGCTGGAAAACGTGTACGAGGATGGACCCTCGGACATCCTGGACCTCCTGGAAGGGTTGAGTCCCTGGGGCGTGGGCTTCTGCCTGGACACGGGGCACCAGGCGGCCTTTGGCAAGACGCCGCTTGACCGCTGGATCGGTTCCACTTTCCATCACCTCCGGCACGTCCACCTGCATGACAACCGGGGAGAGCGCGACGACCACCTGGCCCTGGGCGAAGGGTCCATCGATCTCGGTCTCTTTTTTCAGGAAATGAAGAAGCATTTCCCCTCTCCGCCCCTGATCACCCTCGAGCCCCACAGGGAGGAGGACGTCGGTCCGAGCCTGCGTTTCCTGGAGAGGTGCTGGCCATGGTGATGGCGGAAGTGTCTAAAATTTCATTGAATGTTGAAAAGGTATAGGATAAGCTGATGGATCGTGTGTCGGGGGAGCAGGGAATCCTTTACGAATCAGAGGCGACGTCGCCATGCCCACAACCACCGCTCTAAGGCAAGAGAAATCGGTTCTCATGGACCATCCTTTTCCCAAGTCGATCTCGTCGACTGAAAAGTGCAAGCGGTTGTTCGAGCTGGTTTCTCCTGAGGATACCCTTGCCATCTTGATCAATGCAGACCCCGATGCCATCGCCAGCGCATTGGCCCTGACGCGGCTGCTCTGGAGAAGGGTCAAGAGGACCCTGGTCTACCACGTCAATACCATCAAGCGCGCGGACAATCTCGCCCTGATCAAGCTGCTGAGGATACAACAGCAGCATATCCGCAAGGTCAATCCGGACGAAATCACGCGCTGGGCCCTGGTCGACAGCCAGCCGAGCCACCATGAGCTGCTGTCCAAGTACAGGTACGACATCATCATCGATCACCATCCGTTCGTCTCCGGGACCGTTGCACAGTTCCTGGATGTCAAGGAAGATTACGGGGCCAACTCGACCATCATGACCGAATACCTCAGGGCTGCAAAGGTGCGGCCCTCACCCAGGCTCGCCACGGCCCTTTTCTATGGCATCAAGACGGACACGGACAACTTCGTGAGGCCTTCCACGCAGAGCGATATCAATGCATTCCGTTACCTTTACCCCTTTGCGAACCTCAACCTGATCAAGAAGATCGAGTCCTCCGAGATGACCAGGCAGACCCTGGCCGGGTTCAAACGGGCCATGGAGAACCTCACCTTTATCAAGGACAAGGCCTTTATCCATATGGGCCGGGTCCGTGACCCCGACATCCTTGTGATCATCGCCGATTTCTTCCTGAAGATGGTGGAGGCCACCTGGTGCATCGTCTCGGGCATATACGGTCAGAAGCTCATCGTGATCTTCAGGAATGCCGGATTCCGTCTGGACGCGGGGAGCACGGCCCAGGCGCTCTTCGGCCGGTGGGGGTCCGCAGGCGGACATACGAGCACGGCAAGGGCCGAGATCCCCCTGCATGAGATCGCCCCCGACTCCGAGAAACCGCCGGACCTGAGACAGTGGGTACTGGAAAGGCTGAAGACCATCTAGCGGGAGCCGCAACCATGTCCGTCCCCTTCACGGAAAGACTGATCGAGGATGTCAGACGGTTCATCAAGGAACAGGACAAGACCTCCCTCGGCAAGCTGATCGATGACATGCGGCCCGCCGACGTCGCCGATCTGGTGGAGCATCTCGACCACGAGGAGAGGCTCTACATCGTCGAACTGCTGATGCCTGAAGATGCAGGGGAGGTCCTGCTCGAGATGGAGCCTCCCGTCCAGGAGCGGATCCTCGACAGCCTCGACGCCGATGCGATCTCGAAGATCGTCCAGGAACTGGATTCGGACGACGCCGCCGACCTGGTCGGGGACCTGCCTGCGGAGCGGGTCAAGGAGATCATCGACTCGGTGGAGACCGAGGTCAGGGAAGACCTCAGGAAGCTGCTCCCCTACCCGGAGGACACGGCGGGCGGTCTGATGGCCCTGGAGTATGTGGCGGTCAACGCCAATGCCACGGTCCGGGAAGCGGTCGAGATGCTGAGGGAGAAGAGGGAGGAGGTCGAGGACCTCTATTCCATATTCGTGGTAGACGATTTCCAGAGACTCGCGGGGCTCGTATCCCTGAAGGACCTGGTCCTCGAGCCCCCGGAGCGGAAGATCAAGGAGATCATGAATCCCGAGATCATCTCCGTGAATGTCTACACGGACCAGGAGCAGGTGGCCCAGCTTTTCCGGAAGTACGACCTGGTGAGCGTCCCCGTGGTGGACGAGCATCACCACCTGGTCGGCCGGATCACCCACGATGACATCCTCGACGTCATCGAAGAGGAAGCGGACGAGGATATGTCCCTGATGGCGGGCGTCATGCACCAGGAGATTGCGGAAGAGTCGCCCATGCGGATCTCGCGGGCCCGCCTGCCCTGGCTCGTGCTGGGGCTCTTCGGCGGGATCCTGGCGGCCATCGTGATCAACCAGTTCGAGGACTCCCTGCAGAAGGTGATCGCCCTCACGTTCTTCTTCCCGGTGATCATGGCCATGGGAGGAAATACCGGCACCCAGGCGGCGACCGTGGCGGTCAGGGGGCTGGCGACCGGCGACATCAGCTTCATGCACCTGGGGAGGCGGATCGCCGTGGAGATGAAGGTCGCCTTCTTCAACGGCCTGGTGTGCGCCCTGATTCTCGGGGTGGTCGTGAGCATCTGGGTCTCCGATCTCCGCCTGGGCGGGGTGGTCGCCTTCTCTCTGATCCTGATCATCATGTATTCCGCGTTGGTCGGCGCAGCGGTCCCGATCGTGCTCAGGAGACTCAACATCGACCCGGCCCTTGCGAGCGGTCCCTTTGTGACCACTTCGAACGACATCATCAGCCTCCTCATCTACCTCCTCCTGGTCACGGCCTTTTTCAGGTTCTCCGGATGAGGGGCGCAGCGCAGGCGGAACCGGTCACAGCCTGGATTGATTTCTCCTCCGCGTTCTGATAATCCTCTCTGACCATGAAAGACTTCCTCGAGCCTGAAAGTGTAGCGGTGATCGGCGCTTCATCGGACCCCCACAAGGGCGGGTACGCCATCGTGAGCAACCTCAGAGAAACGCTCCGGGAGCGGGTCTATCCCGTCAATCCCAGGTCGCGCGAGGTCTGCGGCCTTCCGAGTTTCAGGAGTGTCACGGATCTTCCCGAACGCCCGGAACTGGCCATCGTATTCGTGCCGGCGGACTCTGTGCCGGGTGTCGTGGAGGAATGCGCCGCGAAGGGTATCCGGCGGGTCATCATCCAGAGCGGGGGTTTTGCGGAGACGGGAGAAAGGGGACTCGCCCTTCAGAACCGGTGTGTCGAGATCGCGGGAAGATCGAACATGCGTCTGTGGGGGCCCAACTGTATGGGGTTCGTGAACGGCCGCTCCGGACTCGTGGCTTCCTTCATGCACACAAGGGCCTGGAAGGGAAGGCTCAGGGGCGGCGACGTCTCCCTGATCGTGCAGAGCGGGATGCTCTCGGCGGGATTTCTCATCCAGATCATGCAGGAGGGGTATTTCGGGATCAGCAAGGCATGCTCGATCGGGAACCGGTGCGATGTGAACGAATGCGATCTGCTGGAGTACTTCCGGGAGGATCCCGACACCGGTGTGGTCGCCATGTACCTGGAATCCATTGCGGACGTGAACCGCTTCCGCAGGGCCGCGGCATCCCTCGGTAAGCCGCTCCTCCTGCTCAAAGGAGGCACCAGCTCCCGAGGGGCGCAGGCGGCCAGGAGCCACACCGGGAGCCTGGCCGAGAATGCTGCCGTCGCAGAGGGACTGTTCCGGCAGCTCGGGATCCACAGGGCCTATGACTTCCTGGAACTGGCCGATCTGACCAAGGCATTGACCCTCTGGAGGGGAAAGAGGGGCGGCAGGAACATAGGGGTGGCGACATTCAGCGGCGCTTCCGCCACCGTCTCCGCGGATCACCTGGTTCGACAGAGGATGAATGTCCCGCTCCTGGGTGAAGAGAGCAGGAGGGTCCTGGCCGGGATCTTCCCGGAGTGGGCGGAGTTCGAAAACCCGATCGACCTCTGGCCCGCCGTCGAGCGCGCAGGCCGGATGAAGGCCTACAGGACCGGGATCGAGGTGCTGGTGAATGACCCCTGCGTGGACTCGATCTTCGTCCACGCCTACCTGGACCCCGTGGTCATGGAGGAGCTGCTGGCCGGTCTGGAGATGCTGTGGTCTACGACCAAGGCGGCGGCCCTCTGGGTGATCGGCCATTCGGACTCCATCAGGAGCGTTCGGAACGAGGTGGAACCCATGGGGATCCCCGTGTACACGGAGATCGGCCGTGCGGTAAGGGCGCTGAGCCTACTGGCCTGAATGTTGACTTTTTAGAGCCTTCTCTGGTACATATAACCGCACAGGCGACAGGTTCAATTCTCGAAAGGAAGGGTCTTCTGTGGGAAAAGAGAAAATGGACAGACCGAAAGCCTCTGACTATGAAATGGGCAAGGGCAGAGTGAAATTCGAGGTATATGGCGAAGAGATGCTCGAGAAGAAGGTGAGTCTGAGCGGAAACAGCGGCAGGATCTACCTTCCGCCCGATTGGGTCGGACATCATGTGAAGATCATCAGGATAGACTAGCTTTTCTGTTCAGCTGGAGGGGGAGCAGTGGGTAAGATCACCGTTAGGAGACTCGCGAAAAAGGATGCGGCCGCCATCGGCAGGATCGATACGGCCATCAGCCAGGAGATCTCCGGCCTCGACTACAAGAGGATCGTGGAGGAGGAGCTGAAGAGGGAAACGGACGCGAGTTTTGTGGCCGAGATCGATGGGGAGCTCGTGGGATACATGATCAGCTACATTACCCATGGAAGTTTCGGCCTGGACCGATGCGCCTGGATTGCCATGTTCGGGGTGGATCCGAAATGCATGGGGCGGGGCATCGGCAAGAGGCTTGCGGAGGAAATCTTCAAGCACTTCAAGAAAAAGAAGATCAAGAATGTCTTCACCTCGGTGAGATGGGATTCCACCGATCTCCTCTCCTTTTTCAAAGCCTTGGGCTTTGACCGAAGCGTTTGCGTGAACCTGCAGAAGACCCTGGACTAGCCTCTCCGGCAACCGCTTCCGCCCTGTCCACATGCCGGGGGGTTGGCCGTGGGTATGGTCTCTCATCGACGTGGTCAGTCCTCTGCGCCATCGATCGCGATTCCGAAAACGGGAGAAGAGATGAAGAGGATCGGCAGACTGCACGTCCTCACGGACGTCGTTCTCCAGACCCGCTTCTCGCATGAGGAGCTGGCCCGCAAGGCCGTTGCAGGCGGCGCGGATACCATCCAGTTCCGTCAGAAGAGCGGCTCTACCAAGTCGATGATCGAGACCGCCTGCGCCGTCCGGGCGGTGTGCAGAGAGGCGGGAGCGACGTTCATCGTAAACGACAGGCTGGACGTGGCCCTTGCCTGTGAGGCCGACGGGGTCCACCTGGGCCAGGACGATTTCCCCATACCCCTTGCGCGTGCGCTGCTGGGGAAGGATCGCATCATCGGCGGTTCAGCGGGGTCGGTGGAGGAGCTCTTGAAGTGCGGTTCCGAAGGGGTCGATTATGTCGGCTTCGGTCCTGTCTATCCCACCTCTTCCAAGGACGACGCCGGCGCGGCTGTCGGACTGGGGCTCCTCCGCGAGGCGGTCTCCCGGGTGCGGGTGCCCCTGATCGCGATCGGGGGAATCACCGCAGCGAACGCAGGAGAGGTCATTGCGGCCGGGGCATGGGGCGTTGCGGTGATCTCCACGGTCTGCTGCCAGGAGGATCCGGAGGGGGCGGCGCGAGAACTGAAACGTATCATTTCCCTTTGAAACCTTCCCCTCTGGTGGGAGGACCCGGAGAGGTTCCACCGATCCGGGATGAGAAAGGACCGCTTGAAATCCAAATGTCTCAAATGACAAAGGTCCAAACGAAAAGCTCGATAGGGATGGGGATGCCTAAACTTGTTCCGCCTTCATTCTGTGCTTAAGACTTTGACATTGAGTTGACATTTGACCTTTGAACTTTGACATTCGGTCGGAACCCCCTCGAGGGAGTGATTCAGGGCCGCCGCTCCACGGCTGAAGCCTCTCATGGTGGTGTTGCATGTCCGAGACGATTTCTCAGATCGGGGAGTTCGGCCTGATTCGCAGGGTGCGGGATCTGGTCCGGGCGGAGGGATGCGGCGGCCGTGGCATCGTCGTGGGGATAGGGGATGACACGGCCTCCTTTCTGCCGGAGCCTGACCGGGAGATCCTGATCACCTGCGACGCCATGGTGGAGGGGAGACACTTTCTTCCTGAACGCATGAGCCCTTATGATCTGGGGCGTCGTGCCATGGTCTCGAACGTCAGCGATATCGGGGCAATGGGGGGGCATCCTCTTTATGCGCTCATCTCGCTGGGCCTCAGGCCCGAAATGGCCGTCTTCGATCTCGAACAGCTGTACCGCGGTTTCCTCTTTGAGCTGAACCCTTTCGGTGCTTCAATCATAGGAGGAAACATCACGGGCACGGGGGAGCGGGTTTTTATCGATATTACCCTCGTCGGGGAGGTGGATCGGGGGAGAGCCGTTCGCAGGTCCACGGCGAGGCCCGGGGATTCGATCCTGGTCACGGGCTTTCCGGGTCAATCTGCTGCGGGCTTGCATCTGCTCCTGGAGGGTCAGGGGAGGGAAGCGGCGGAAGACCATCCCCTGGTGAGAAAATACCTGGTCCCGGGCCACAGGGCTTCGGCCGGGCGGGCCGTCGCCGCGACCGGCCTTGTGAGCGCCATGATCGATACGAGCGACGGACTCATCGGTGATCTTGCACACATCTGCGAAGAGAGCGGCACCGGGGCGCTCCTGGACGAGGGGAGTCTGCCGATGAGCGCCGCCCTGGTCGATGCCGCGGGCCGGCTGGGAGTGGATCCGTATCGGTACCTGCTGGGCCCGAGCGATGACTATGAGCTGATCCTGACATGCGCCGCCGAGCATGTCGGGGATGTGAGATCGGCCGTCGAAAAGGCCGGTGTGGAGATCGTCTCCGAAGTGGGAGCGATCACCGCCCAAGGCGGGATACGACTGGTCGGCAAGGATGGGAGGGAGAGGGGACTCCGGCCGGCAGGATGGGACCATTTCGGGAGCGTCTAGGAATGGGGAGAATCAGCTGTAGGATGGGTGGAGCGGAGCGAAACCGGATCGATTCCGAAGCGCAAACCTCGAACGCCGATGGGTTTCGCCCCCCTCCACCCATGCCGTCGGCGACACCCATAGATGTTGAAGAAAGAGCGGGAGATGTCCATGTTCAATCGACAACTGGCCGAAAAGGCCGCCGCCGACCTGGAACGGGTAAGGCGTGCCAGGCCCCTTGTCCATAACATCACCAACTTCGTCGTCATGAACTGCACGGCCAATGCGCTGCTTGCGATCGGGGCCTCACCGGTCATGGCCCACGCCGAAGAGGAAGTGGAGGAGATGGTCGCCCTCGCCGGAGCACTGGTACTGAACATAGGGACCTTGTCCCGCGAGTGGATCGACTCCATGTTGAAGGCGGGGAAAAAGGCGAACGACCTGGGAATCCCCGTCATCCTCGACCCGGTCGGGTCGGGGGCCACGAGCATGAGGACCGATGCGGCCCATCGTATTGTTCGCGAGGTCTCGGTGCGGGTCGTCAGGGGTAACGGTTCCGAGGTCCTCTCCCTGGCCCACCGGGGCTCCGGGACCAAAGGGGTGGACTCCGTTCACAAAGTGGATGAGGCGGCGGATGCAGCGCGGGATCTCGCGGTGAAGCTCCAAACGACCCTTGCGATTACTGGTGCCGTGGATCTGGTGACCGACGGCCATCGGGAGCTGCGTGTCCATAACGGCCATGAAATGATGGGGACGGTGACAGGGACCGGGTGCACGGCCACCGCCGTCATCGGCGCGTTTCTGGCGGTGGACAAGGATCCGATGGAGGCGGCGGCCGGCGCGCTCTCCTATTTTGGATTGGCCGGGGAAAAGGCGGCGGAACAGGCGACGGGACCAGGGAGCTACCAGTCTGCCCTTCTCGACGCACTCTTCGCCATCACGCCCGAGGACCTGAGGACGGGCGCAAAGATCCAATCGTGAGGGTCGAAGGGCTTTGCGGGAGTTCATTCACGCCGGAATGACAGCCTTACCCGGCAAGAGGTATATCCGTATCGAAAGGGATGGAAGGGCATGAGCCGAATCGATGAGTGGGAAAGGGATCCTTCCGTGAAGAGGATGCGGAGGGTCTTTGCCCGCATGGAAGAGCGGCAGAACGAGCTCCTTTCGGCCGTTGGGATCGACCCCCATGATCCCCGTCTCCGTGGCTGGCGTGAAAAGGCCTTGCCGCACTTCGAGCGATGCTGGAGGATTGGAGCCGGCAGGGGCCTGAAGCTGTCGGAGGAGCGGACGGCCGCCGTTTACCTCCACTGCCTGGCTGCGCAGATGACCCCGGACGGCGTTCGGGTGGATCCGGACGTCCTGCCCGGCGACCCCGAGATCGAATCACTGGTGAAGGAGGCTGCAGGATGATCCGTCTTCGGCTCTTCGGCCGGTGCAGGATCTATCATGATCCGGTGGCCCCGGTTCTAAGGGCCCCTGCACAGGTGGGATGGGATGCCTGGTTCAGAAAGATCGATCTCGTGACGCCCAGACGTTTCAAGGGCAGGGAGCTCCTGATGCGCACCAGGGGGTGGTGGACCGTTGAGCCATCGGACATCGCCCCGGTGGTCGAAGCGCATGGGATGCTCGTGATCGGGGAAAAAGGAGAGCTCATGGTGGAGTTCAGGAACCCATCCGACGCGGACGCCCTCCGCCGCGCCCTTGCCGCCCGCTTCGGAGACCAGGTGCTGCTCTCACCGTAGTGCTTCAGGGTTCAGCGTTCAGGGTTCGCCTTCCGCTTTCCGCCTTCCGCCTTTATTCATCATTCCGCCTTCGCCGTTCACGTCGGCCGAGCGGTCCCGCGCGATCAGCATGTAGATGGAAGGGATGACCAGGAGCGTGAACAGGGTGCCGACGGCCATGCCGCCGACCAGCACGATGCCGATCGAGTTGCGGGCCTCTGCGCCGGCCCCTGTGACGAGGGTAAGTGGAAAGTGCCCGGCGATGGTAGCCATGGTGGTCATGAGGATCGGCCGAAGTCGCGTCAGGGCCGCTTCCCGAATCGCCTCAAACTTGGCGGTCCCCTGTTCCTGCAGCCGGTTCGCGAACTCGACCATCAGGATCCCGTTCTTGGATACCAGGCCCACCAGGGTCACCAGCCCCACCTGGGAGTAGATATTCATGGTGGTGGTCCAGCCTGCCGTCCAGAAAGGGACGTTCGGGTTGGGCATCTTGAGGAAGGTGAAGAGGAGCGCTCCAAACATGGCCAGCGGCACGGAACCGGCGAGGATCACAAAGGGGTCCCGGAAACTGTTGAACTGGGCGGCAAGGACGAGAAAGATCAAGGCCACCGCAAGGGCGAAGGCCGGCAGGAATTTTCCGCCTTCGGTGCGGAGCTGGCGGGACTCCCCCGTGTAGTCGACGACATACCCGGCGGGCAGGATCTCTTCGGCTTGCTCCTCCAGGAAGGTCAGCGCCTCCTCGAGGGGGCGCACCGCCACCCCGCTGATCTTCACCGCGTTGAGCTGCTGAAAACGGTTCAACGAGCGGGGGACCGTGTTGTTGCGGATGGTGGCGATGGTGCTGAGCGGCACCAGCTGACCATTCGGACCGCTGATGTAGATATCCCTGATCTGCTCGGGGTTGAGCCGGTCCGCACGCCTGATCTGCGGGATCACCTTGTAGCTGCGGCCTTCGATATCGAACCGATTGATGTAGTTGCCGCCCAGCATGGCGGCCAGTTCGTCCGCAACCTGTTCCAGGTTGAGCCCCAGGGAGGCCGCCTTGTCCCTGTCGATGACGACCTCCGACTGAGGCTGATCGATCTTGACGTCGATGATCGGGGGGAACAGGAACATGCCGCTTTCCATGGCCCTCGCCTGGATCCGCCGTGCGAACTCCAGGATCTCCTGTTCCTCGGCGATGGATGCAATGACAAATTCCACGGGGAACTGTCCGCCGCCGGGCAGTGCCTGTGGGAGCACCGCGTTGATCCGGATCCCAGGGATCGATCGGAGGTTTTCCTGCACCTCCGGCAGGATTTCGAAGGTCGTTCGTTCCCGCTGGTCCCATGGCTTCACGACCATCCCCGCGAACCCGGAATCGGGCGATGTGACCTGAAAGGTGAACTTGGTCTCGGGTTCGTTCAGATAGACCTGGTTCACTGCGGCGGCATAACGGCTGGTCTGGTCGAGGGTGGCGTCCGCCGAGGCCTCGAGGATCCCGAAGATCACGCCCTGATCCTCGGTGGGTGCCAGCTCGGAAGGGGACAACAGGAACATGGGTATGGTGAGCAGGCTCACGAAGATCCAGACCAGGTAAACAGCCGGCCGATTTCGGAGGGTGACGTCGAGCAACCGTCCGTACCTATTCCGAAACCGGTCAAACGCCCGTGTCGTCGTTCGTGCAAACCCTCTTTCTCTCAGATCGGGTTTCAGGATCTTCGCGGACATCATGGGCGAGAGCGTGAGGGCCACCACCCCGGAGACGGCCACGGCGCCGGCCAGGGTGAAGGCGAATTCCCGGAACAGGGCACCGGTGAGCCCTCCCTGCAGGCCGATCGGGGCGTAAACCGCAGCGAGGGTGATCGTCATGGCGATGATGGGGCGAACCAGCTCACGGGCCCCCTTCAAGGCCGCCGTCAGGGGAGGCTCCCCTTTGCCCAGTCGTCTCTCCACATTCTCGACCACCACGATGGCGTCGTCCACCACGAGCCCGACCGAAAGCACGATGGCCAGCAGGGTGAGCAGGTTGATGGTGAAGCCGAAAACCTGCATCAGGAAGACCGCGCCGATCAGCGACAGAGGAATGGCCGCCACCGGGATCAGCGCGGAACGGACGGAGCCGAGAAAGAGAAAGATGACGACGATCACGATGAGCAGCGTCTCGCTGAGCGTCTTGATGACCTCCCGGATGGCATTTCGGATGTAGTCGGTCGCATCGTAGGCGATCCGTGCGGCAAGGCCGGTGGGAAGTCCCTTGCGGACGGATTCCATTTCGTCGCTCACCCGTTCGATCACGTCCAGGGAGTTGGCGTTCGGAAGGGGCCAGATGCCCATGAACACGGCGGTCTCCCCGGAGAAGCGCACCTCGGTGTCGTAGTCTTCCGCCCCCAACTCCACGTTGGCGACGTCTCGAAGCCTCACGATCGCGCCGCCCTGCTCCCGGACGACGATGTTCCTGAACTCCTCGACGGTGTTCAGGTTCGTATTGGCCACCAGGTTCACCTGCACGAGAGACCCCTTGGTCTGTCCGATGGCCGCCAGTACGTTGTTGCCGGCCAGGGCCTGCCGAACCATGGCGGGACTGATGTTGAAGGCGGCCATTCGGTCGGGGTCGAGCCATATGCGCATGGCAAAGGTTCTGGACCCGAGGATCTCCGCCCGCTGCACGCCCTGGATGGCGGAAAGCCGGGGCTGGACCACGCGCAGGAGATAGTCGGTGATCTCGTTCTGTTCCAGGATGTCGGACGTGAAGCTCAGGTAAGCCGATGCGAACTGGGTGTCCGCCGACTCCACGTTGATCACCGGCACTTCCGAACCCGGCGGGAGGTCTCCCCTCACCTGATCCACCTTGGAGCTGATCTCCGCGAGCGCCTTCAAAGGGTCGTAATTCAGCCTGAGGCGGGCGGTGATGGTGGAAACTCCTTGAGCGCTCTGCGACTGGATATAATCGATGCCGTCCGCGGCGGCGATCGCCCGCTCGAGGGGGGTCGTAATGAACCCGCGCACCAACTCGGCGCTTGCCCCGACGTAGGCGGTGGTCACGGTGACGGACGCGTTCTCGCTCATCGGGTACTGGCGGACGTTGAGGTTTCGGACGGCCTGAAGACCCGCAATGACGATGACGAAACTGACCACCAGGGCGAGGACAGGACGTTGAATGAAAATGTCGGTGAATCTCTTATCCATAGGCATCGCTGCGCTCAATCATTGGCCACCTTCGGCGCCAGGTGGAATTCCGGGGCCAGGGTATTGTCCACGACCACTTCCTGGCCGTTGCGCAGCTTGAATACCCCGGTGCTGACCACGGCATCGCCTTCCTCGAGGCCGGAGATGACGGAGACGAAGTCCCCTCTCCTTTGCCCCAACCGCACGAACTGCTGGCGGAGCGCCCGGACGGGACGGCCGGTCTCCTCCCTGATCGTTTCCTCCACGACGAAGACCGAATCGCTGTAAGGGGCGTAGAGCACCGCGGTGGCGGGTATGGCGAGGATTTCGTTCTTCTCGGGAAGCACGACGCCTACATTGACGAACATCCCAGGACGAAGGTCTTCCCGGGGGTTTTCCACCGTCGCCTGTACCCGGATGTTCCGCGTGACGGGATCGACCTGCGGGTTGACGGCGGTGATCTCTCCGACCATCACCTTCCCGGGCAGGGCATCCGTGGTCAGGCGCACCGGCAATCCCCGCTTCAGCCGCTCCACTTCCTGCTGGGGGAGGAGGAAATTCACGAAGATCGGATGCAGGGACTGGAGCGGTACGATCTCCTCACCGGCGTTGAGAAACTGCCCGAGATCGACCAGGCGAATCCCCAGCCGGCCTTCGAAAGGGGCCCGGATGCTCTTTTTCGCGATCAGGGCACGGATGTTTTCGACCTGAGCGGCGGTCTGCTTGTACTGCGCTTCGGCGGCCTCATACTCCGACCTGGAGATGATCTTTCTGGCCAGCAGCTCCTTCAATCGCTCGTAATTGGTCCTCGCCACGTTCGCCGCCGCCTGCGCGGCATTCAGCTGGGCTTCTTCGGTCGAGGTATCCTGCTGGACCAGCAGTTGACCCGCCTCTGCGCGGGCGCCCGACTCAAAAGCGATCTTGACGACCTTCCCGGGCAGCTCAACCGTGACCACGACCCCTTGGACCGCCTCGAGCGACCCTATCGCTTCGAGGACAGTCTCCCACGTTTGTTCTCCGGCTATGGCCGTTGTAACGGTTTCGGGCGGAGGCGCCTGATCTCCCTGTGCGGTCATGCGCCCGATCTGCAGGGCCTTGATGCCGCCGATCAGAGCGGCGATCAGGAGCAGGCCGAAGCCGACGAGGATAATACGTTTGGTCAGATCCGTTCACCTTCTGGGGAAATAATTGTAACGTATTAGTATAAGTCCTATTTCCCGGGAAGCAATGGAGTCGAGATGCCGGCAGGGATACATGGGCGGAAGCGGTCAAAGGGGTGTTTCCACTACTGGCGGACCGGGGCTGGACAGATCGAGAATGAGAATGCCCCCCGTGAACGCGGGGTGGCGCCGCAGGAAAGGAGTCGTGCATGAAGAGGTCCCTCCTGATTCTCTTTCTTTCGATAGCACTGGCCCAGTGGCAGGCCTGCGCCTCAGAGGCGACGTCCTGGAGGAAGGGTCCGCTGGACGTGATCTATGAACCTACCGGATATCCCATCGTAGAGGAGATGCTGAACCTGGCCGGGGTGAGCTCAGAGGATGTGGTATACGATCTCGGGTGCGGGGACGGCCGGATCGTCATCACGGCGGCAAAGCTGCGGGGCGCAAGAGGCGTCGGCGTGGACCTGGACCCGGTGCGCGTCAAGGAGTCCCTTCGGAATGCGGAATCCGAAGGGGTGACGGACAAGGTCCTTTTCTACGAACAGAACCTCTTCGATGCGGACCTTGCAGAAGCCACGGTGGTCATGCTCTATCTGTTCCCCCACGTCAACCTGAAGCTGCGTCCGAAGCTCCTCAGGGAGCTGAAGCCGGGCACCCGTATCGTCTCCCACAGCCACTCGATGGGGGAGTGGGATGCGGACGCGGTCAAGAACGTCCAGGGCAAGGATCTCCACTTCTTTGTTGTGCCCGCCAATGTGACCGGAACCTGGCTCTTCATAGAGCCGGGCGGGGAGGAGATCTCCCTTACCCTCACCCAGAAGTTTCAGCACGTGAGGGGAACCATGAAGATCGGGAGCGAGACGTACCTCCTCAGAGGCTGCTCCCTTGCCGGGAGCCGGTTCTCCTTTACGGTGGAGAGAAATTTCGAGGGCGTGAGAAAACTGCTCTTCTTCACGGGGCGGGTCTCAGGAGACGACCTCGAAGCGAGGGTGGTCCGTGAAGGAGGAGACCATACGGGGGAAGCGTGGAAGGCGGTGAGATCGCCTTCCACCGCGGTATCCATCGCGGAGTGAGGCGCCGTTCCAATCGCTCGCATGGACGGGTTTGGCTCCGCCCCACCCATCCTGCAAACCGGGCTGCAGAGTCGATCTCTTATGGGAGGGTTGATCCCGGCTTCTGCCTCATTCCGGCAGCCACAGGTAGTGGAATCCGGCATCCGGCACGTGCATGAGCTCGGAGAAGGGGAGGGCGGCCAGGTCCCGGAGGGGAGCACCGCCTTCCATGGTGAGCAGGTTGTAGGCGTTGTCGTCGGGGTACTCCGTGCGACGGTAGACGACGAGCCTCGGTCCTTCGGGGAGGCCCGCTATCCTTTCGATTTCTTTCAAGGCATCTTCCAGGTACCCGATGGAGTCGATCAGACCCGCATCCAGCGCCTGGGCGGCAGTGAAGATCCTGGCCGAGGCCACGCTCTTGTACTGCTCCTCGGTCAGCGTGCGTCTGCTGGAGGCGAGGTCGAGGAAACGTTTGTTCAGGACTTCGATCATGACGTTCCAGATCTCGTTTTCTTCGGGCAGGGGGTCGCGGAAGGGGGAGCCCATGTCCTTATACCTTCCCGACTTGACGACCTCGGCGCCTATTCCCAGCTTCTCCATCAACCCCGTGGCATTGGGCCTTATGAAAATGGTCCCCACGGATCCGGTGACGCTCATCGGGTGGGCCATGATGCGATCCGATGCGAGGGCCACGTAGTATCCTCCGGAAACGGCCAGGCTCATCATGAGCGTAACCACCTTGGCTCCTGTTTTCTCCTTGTATCTCTCCAGTTCATGAAAGAGGATGTCGGAGGCCGCCACCGACCCCCCGGGACTCTCGATCTCCAGGAGGACCGCCTTGATCTCCCGGTCTTCCTGCGCCTTGCGGAGGTGGGATACGATTTCCTGGACCTTGCTGGGCCTGGTCCTCAAGATGGACCGGTCCGGTTTGGTGGTGATCTCACCGTGCAGAGGGATGAGGAGCACCTTTTCATCGCCTTTTCCCTGGATGGTGAATTCCTTCAGGGGATCGAAGGAGGTCTTGAACAGGCGGGGAGCGCACCCCCCCGACGCGATGAGAAAGGCCATGAAGAGCACAAGCATGCGGCATCCCATATCCGTCTCTCCCGGGAACATCGAGCATTGATCATTGATCATTTTTCATTGACGATCTTGGAGGTGCCAAATAATCAATGGAAGATGACCAATGCGCATAGACTCCATATGCATCGCGTGCCCTCGGTTCAAGCCCGGAGCACGGATCATCGATCATTTCCGATGCGAAATGACAGATGTAAAATGATAAACGAAAAAAGATAAATGAAGGTGGAGAATGGGAAAAGAGATCGAAAGGAAATTCCTGGTGAAGGGGGATTCATGGCGGGGCCCGGGCAGGGGAATCCTGGTGCGTCAGGGTCACCTGAGCACGGATCCGGAGCGGGTCGTCAGGGTGAGGACCGCAGGAAAAAGGGGCTATGTGACCATCAAGGGCAAAGGGCAGGGGCTCACCCGGCCGGAATACGAGTACGGGATCCCCCCCCGGGAAGCCGCCGAGATCCTGGATACGCTCTGCGTCGGCTCGATCATCGAGAAAACGCGTTACCATGTGGAGTATGAAGGCCGGACCTGGGAGATCGACGAATTCCACGGCGACAACCAGGGTCTCGTGATCGCGGAACTGGAACTCGAACGGGAAGACGAAGATTTCGAGATTCCTGAGTGGATCGGGGAAGAGGTCTCGGACGACCCCCGATACCTGAACGTAAACCTCGCCCTCCATCCCTACAATCAATGGAGGGGAGAGAAGGAGAAGGGATAGGCTTTCCTTTTACCAAGGATTCCGCGGCAGGATACATGGAGCCCCTACTTTCAACCGCGGCATGGTGACCCCAAAAATGGCTCAGCGACACTCATCCAGAGGAGGGCTGCGGTTCATTCGGTCCGGGGGCTGCAATGAAGACCAGAGTCGTATCGATTTCGGCGCTGATGTGCCTTCTTTTCAATCTCACGTCTCACGCCGGACCTGTGATCACGGGCGTACAGGGGACCCTCGAGGACAACACGAGGCTGATCATCACCGGGACCGGGTTCGGAAGCGGACCCACCGTCGAGATCTTCGAATCGTTCGAAAGCGGTGTGGCGGGCGACGCCATACCCTTTTCGAGTCCCAGGTTCGGGTTCTGGTCCGGGAGAAGCGGATCGTTGCCCATTTTTGACCACGTGGCGCTTTCGGGGAGCCTGGGGTTCAGGACCTTCGATTCCAGTCAGAGGAGAGCGAGGCAGTTGCTCAAGACATTCAGCCGGGACGTCACGGAGGTATTTGTCTCATTCTGGATCCGGATTCCGGACGGGACCTTTTTCCCCGGGGCGACGCAGAGGGCGACCCTTCCGCTCATTCCAACCTGGAAGCTTGCACTGCTGACGGACGGCCCGGACGGGCTTCTGGGGAACGACGACCTGGCCCTTCCGCTGTTCGCAGGCGAACGGTCTGCCGGCGACACGTTCAAGGTGTCGGGGATCGACTTCGACCCCGGACTGCCTCTGGGGTCGGCATGGTGGCTATTCACCGACTGGATGCGGTTGAGCTTCTGGCTGAGTGTTGATCCCCTACGCCTTTTCGGGGCGAACGGTCTCATGACGTTTCAGAGCCTCTCCAGGAGCAAAGGCGTCTTCAGCCTGATCGACGTGGAGACCCCCCTGTTCGATGGCGACGACAACACCGTGGACGACGGGATATTCCGCTGGACCCAGATCGCCATCCCCGGCCCTTTCGTTGATGTCATCGATGGGTCGAATGTGAGGCCGGCCATGGACGACATCTATATCGCTTCAGGGCCGAACGCACAGGCGAGGGTCGAGATCTCCGACAGCATGGTGTATTTTGAAAGCACCGGTCTGTCCATAGCTACCCCGATTGAATGGTCCGATGATAAGATCATCGTCACGGTGAATCAGGGGGCCTTCAACTTCCATTCCGGAGACGAATTCTTCGTGCATGTCGTCGATGCGGGAGGCAATGTCTCTCTGCTTGGTTTTCCGGTTGCGGTAGAGGCCGTGAGCGGTGAGGGGGACGATTCCCTCAATGCCGGGGGAGGATGCTTCCTGTCGGCCATAAGCCTCCCGTGCAACCCGCTTCATCTTCCCCCACCCCCTAAGAACCCTTAAGCCACGATTGGACATGGATCTCGGAGTGAAGGCTGCGGTGGACCGGACACCTGTCTGCGATCTCCAACAGCCTCGCGCGCTGATCGTCCGAAAGATCTCCGCTCAAGTCGACCTCTCTCTCGATATGATCGATCTTTCCCTCCCTGGTTTCACATTCCTCGCAGTCTTTCGCATGGATCTTCCGGTGTTTCATGTTCACCTGGATGGAATCCAGGGGCCACTGCTTGCGATCGGCATACATGCGGAGAGTGATGGATGTGCACGCGCCGAGGGCCGCCACGAGATAGTCGTACGGCGAGGGACCGGTGTCTGACCCGCCCAGCGCGATCGGCTCGTCGGCGATGAGGCTGTGACCGTTCGCGATGATCTCCGTCCGATACCCGATCCTGCCCGTTCGCACGACTACCCGATTGTCCGCCGGGTCCTTGCGGCGGACCTCCTCCTCGGGCAAGTTGATGTACCTGCGAACCCATGCGGCCAGAACGGCGCCGACGTACATCGAATCCGCACGTCTGGAGAGGAGATGGTCCGCATCGTCGAGTGAGAGCAGGCTTTTCGGTTGCCTGGCGATGCGAAAGATGTTCTCCGCGTTCCTGATGCCGACCATCTCGTCCCGGGGAGAGTGGAGGACCAGCAGTGCGCGGCCGAGGTCGCGGACGGCCTCCTCCATCCGGGTCTGGGCAAGGTCCTCGATGAACCGGCGGGTGATCGCAAAGCTTCGTCCCGCGAGCCGGATCATTCTGTCGCCGGTCCCGGTCTCGTTCCCGGCGTCGGCAAAGTGGCTTGCCACATCCTCCAGGTTGGATGGTGCCGCAATGGTCGCCACGGCCGTGGCCGAGGGGATCCGTGCGGCGGCCTGAAGAACGGCGGCCCCCCCAAGGGAATGGCCGATCAGCAGCTTGGGGGCTTTATAGTTCGCACTCAGGAACTCGGCGGCAGAGACCAGGTCGGATACATTGGTGGAGAAATTCGTCTCTTCGAAGTCCCCCTCGCTCTCGCCGAGTCCGGTAAAGTCGAAGCGCAGGACCGCAAACCCCTTCCCGGCCAGGGTGCGATTGATGTTCACGACCGCGTTCAGGTTCTTGGTGCAGGTGAAACAGTGGGCAAAGATGGCGTACGCCACCGGTTTTTCGTCAATGGGCAGGTCGAGGCGGGCCGCCAGCCGCTTTCCCGCCGCGTTCTTGAAAAAGAGTCTTTGAAACTGCATACAAACACCCCAGATTCTTAAATCCCGCCACGAAGACACGAAGAAAGATGAAAATATTCATGGTATTCTTCGGGTCCTGGTGCCTTCGTGGCAGATCTTCCTGAGAACCTGAGCGGAAGCATAGATGAAGGTTGGAACGCGGGGAATACAAAGCTCGCTGTATTGTGGTATGGCTGGAGACTGAAAGGCGGGTCTGAGGGCGATTCCGAACGCCGGTCCCTCAAGAGCGACGGGTTTCGCTTCGCTCCACCCATCCTACAGGGTCCTTCCTGAACGCTGATCTCTGTGGACACCCCCCATTCCTATGACTCGATCCCAACCAGTTCGAATACGAAGTTCCCGATCGGGAACCGGCTCTGCATCCGGACGGGGAGCTGCTGCTCATCGGCGGAATACCAGAGCGTGATCTGCCGTCCTTTTTTCAGGAAGGGCGCCAAGGTGTTCATGTCGGGCATGACGACGAACGTGTCATAGGTGCGGTCGTCGACGGTCAGTGTCTCTCTGCCTTGGACGACAGCCCTCACGGATGCGCATCTTTTTCCGTCCGTCACCGGAATCTCCAGGACCTCCCCGACGTCGAGCTTCTTCGTCCGGATGGAGAAGATGAGGACCAGGGGATCCAGCGTCCCGGGGGTGATTGCGACGGGGTTCTGCGGCCTGCCGGAATCGACGCTCGTCGCAGTCATATTCTTCCAGTCGAAGTCCACGACGACATCGCGCGCCTTTCGCCCGGTTCTGCTTTTGGAGTAGAGCAGGGAACGCGTAAGATCCAGGTCCGTGAAGGATTCCTGTCTCTCTCTGAGCCTGTAAAAGGCGTCGATCTTCGGACTCGTCCACGCGGTGAGGACAAAATGACAGGATTTCTTTCCCTTGATCGTCTGTGACGGGAGCGTTTCGATCATGGCCTCGCCGGCGGCTAGGGCACCCCACTTGGCGCGGTAGAGCAGCCGCTCTCCCTCCTGGAAGGGGAACTCTCTGACCGACGCCTCTGCTTGAAGGGAGATCAGGAAAAGGAACAGAAAAGCGGAAAACAACCCCTGGACACGTAAGACTTGCTTCATTCACCACCCGTGCAGCCGAATTGATCGGGCGATGTTATCCCAGCGGGCTCAATAACTCAAGCCCAAAAGGACCGGGGGTGGAGAGGGCCTCTTCACTGTCTGGGGAATCTCGGAACCGGGGCGGGAGAAAGGACCGCTCCGCCGGGGTTCGCATCCTTGAGGTACCTGTAGAAATCGCTGTTGGTGGTAAGGATCATCACCGAGTTCTTGTTGCTGGCGTCCTTGTAGGCCTCCACGGTTCGTGAGAAGGCATAGAATTCGGGATCCCGGCTGTATGCCTCTCCGTAGATGCGGGTGGCCTCGGCATCGGCCTTGCCCTGGATCTCCTGCACCTGCCGGTACGCCATGGAGCGGATCTGGCGGAGCTCCTTCTCCATCTCGCCGAGAATCTCTGCGCTTCTGCCTTCCCCCTCCGAACGGAACTGAGAGGCAATGCGCTTACGCTCGGAGATCATCCTGGCATAAACCTTTTCCCGGACAGTATCGATATAGTCCAGCCGCTTGATCCGCACATCCACCAGATCGATCCCGTATTGAGGGATGATCTTTCGGGCCTCGGCCAGGATGGTTCGGGTGATCTCTTCACGGCCCCGCGTGATCTCTTTCTTGATCTCCTGCTCTCGCTCCTCCGTGACCTCCTCCAGGGCCTCCTCCCCTGGAACCTGCCAGGTGGAGCTGCGAACGAGTTCGACCAGCTCGCTGCTGGAGACCTGGTCCCGGACCACAGAGTCGATGATGTCGTCCAGGCGGGACTGTGCCCCGGTCTCGCTGGCCACGCTCTCCAGAAATCTCCGGGCGTCGGCGATCCGCCACCGGGCGGTCGTGTCCACCCAGATGAACTCGCGGCCCTTTGTGGGTATCTGGTTCGGGTCCCCATCCCAGATCAGAAGTCGTTTCTCGAAACGTCTCACCTCCTGGATAAATGGGATCTTGACGTGGAGCCCTGATTCGGTGATGGGGTCTCCCACGGGACGCCCGAACTGCACGATGACGGCCTGCTGTCCCTCCTCCAGGGTATAGAAGGTCCCCAGGAGCACCACGGCGATCGCAACCAGCAGAACAACCATCAGGATCTTGAACGCCTTCTTCACGGCTTCCTCCCTTCCGCAGGCCCTCTTGTCTCGGACGCCCGTGTCTCCTCGGGAGCCCCAGGCCCCGCGGATTCCAGGGGCAGCCACGGAACGAGCGCCTTCTGCTCGCTGTCCACGATGTAGAGCCCTTTCATTTCCGAGAGAAAGTTGACCAGGGCTTCGAGATACAGGCGTCTGCGCGTGACGTCCGGCGCCTGCTTGTACTCCCCGAGCACCGCCAGGAATCGGGCGGCCTCGCCGGTGGCCCGGTTGACCCGCTCGAGCGCATAACCCTGGGCCTCACTGATCCTTTGAGCAGCGACTCCGCGCGCCCGGGGGATTTCACGATAGGCCTGCTCCTGGGCCTGATTGATCGTCCGTTCCTTGTCCTGGCGGGCCTCGTTGACCTCGTTGAATGCCGGTTTCACGGGGTCGGGCGGGGTCACGTCCTGGAGTTCCACCGTGACCAGGCGGACGCCCGTGCCGTAGTCGTCGAGGATCTTCTGGATCTCCCTCTTGGCCTCTGAAGACACCTCCACCCTCGCGACGGTGAGCACGTCGCTGCCGAGCCGGTTGCCCACCACCCGGCGCATGACCGCCTCGGTGATGTCCCGTATGGTCTTGGGGGTGTCCCTCACGTTGAAGAGATAAGGGATGGGATCTTCGATGCGGTACTGGATGATCCACTGGACGTCGATGACATTGAGGTCTCCGGTCAGCATCAGGGATTCTCCTTTGTACGCCTTGTCGCTGGCATACTGGGTCCTTTGCGGTCCGGCGACGGCGGTGCGGAACCCGAACTCCTCCTTGAGGACCCGCGCCGTGGGCACGAACTTCACGCTCTCGATCCCGTAAGGCAGCTTGAAGTGCAGACCGGGACCGGCCGTCCGCACGACCTTCCCGAAACGCAGCACCACCGCCGTTTCTTCCGGCTGGACCGTAAACCATGTGGAAAGGAGGATGATAACGACGATGATGAGGGCGATGATCAGTCCGGGGCCGAGCTTCGGCCCCTTCCACTTCTGTCGGGCGCGCATGAGGAGCTCTTCCAGAGTAGGGGTCTGTCGCCTGGGCGGGTTTGGCCATTGCATAGGCGCCTCCTTGCGAGTGGGGGGGTGGGAGGCCGGGATGCTCTGGACGATGATTGAAGGGGCGGGCGGAATCCCGGGCAGTCTTCTAGGAGGTTTCTATATCCTCGGAAGGAAGAAGCAATAGGGGTAAGCCCGAAATCCGCACTCACGATTCCTGGGGAACCGATTTTATGGGACGGGACATCTGACGGCGGGCCCAAGGGACCCTCCGGGGTGAGCGAGGTGGTCCGGCGGTTGGAAGGGCAGGGGCGGCAAACCCACGGATCATCACCTTGAGTTCTTCTTCAAAAAGGACTTCCATCTTATCAGGATGGATCAGTTTTTTTACCATCCCCATCCCGAATGATCGGTGGTCGACCTTTTCGCCTTCTTCATAATGGCCATCGATGGTGTAGGTCTTCGCGGGCATGTCCTCGGCCCGGACCATTTCCTCCTTCCAGACATCCGCAGCCGATCTGGTCTGCTTCTTGGGGTTTTTCTTACGGACGCTCTTGGCAGGGGATTCGACGTCTCGATGGGCTCTTTGCTTCATGGTTACTACTCCTTTTCCGAGGCTGGACATGCCGGGGGCGCTTCCAAGGTTTTCCCTCATCCTGGGAGGTGTGTCAGGACGAACCGGCGGCAAAGGGAGGCGAACAGCCTGATCACGTGGATGGTGCGAGTTGCCGACCTGATGAGCAGGGCGCACCCGGCAGATAGTCGCCCACTAAAAGAAACTTCCCAATGGAAACTCCAATCGAGTTTAGCCTATTCATCTTGAAAGGTCAAGCTTTGCCTTTACAACCTTCCATAATCATAGGAAGAAAAAAGTTTGCGCTCTTCTTCGCATCCTTGCCGTCCTGGCGGTGCATCCTTTTCCGTTCGACTATTCCGGAGGAGGGATGGTCCCCTGCTCCTGCTTTGGGAGGGTGATCTTCGTTCCGTGCAGATCGCTGAGGTTCGAATAGTCCTCCGAGAAGATCTTCCAGACCGCCAGAAACAGGGCGGCAAGAATGGGGCCGAGCACGAATCCCGATATGCCGAATGCGGTGAGCCCCCCCAGGGTTGCGATAAGCACCAGGAAGTCCGGCATCCGGGTCCCTCGGCCGACGAGGACCGGCCTGAGGATATTGTCCACCAGCCCGATAATCAATGTGCCGGCAAGCAGCAGGACCACCCCCTTCAAAACGCTTCCCCGCACGATCAGGATGATCGCGGCCGGAGCCCACACGATGGCGGTGCCCACGGCCGGCAACAGAGAGAGGATCGCCATGATCACGCCCCAGAGGACCGGGGCCGCAATGCCGAGGATCCAGAAGAGAATGCCCCCGATGGCCCCCTGGACCGCGCCCACCACCAGAGTCCCCTTGATCGTCACCCGGCTGACCTGGGCAAACCGCTGAAAGAGCCTCTGCTCCCTCAGATCCCCGAAGGGGAGGGCACCGATCAGCGCCGCGACGATCTTGTCTCCATCCCGCAGGAAGAAGAAGAGGATGTAGAGCATCAGGAGGAAGTCGATCAGAAAGCCGGCGGTCAACTGACCGACGTTCACCATCTGCGACGCAAGAAAACGGCTCACCGCGACCGCCGCCCCGGAGAGCCGTTCCTGTAGTCTCTGCAGATCCACCCCGAATCGCTCGAGATATCCGGAGATAGGCGGTATGCTCCTTTGAAAGTATTCAAAGGCGTCTCCCAGATATGAGTTTCCTTCGGAGATGCGCTCGTAGATCGCCACCGCCTCCCGTGCAACGGCCATGGCCACGAGAAAGAAAGGGACGATCACCACGACCAGGATGATCGTCATGGTCAGGATGGCCGCAATGGACGATCGGCCTCCAAACCAGCTTTCCGACTTGACCTGCAGACGGCGGAAGAGGATGGCGAAAACGGCCGCCCAGAACAGGGGCTGAAAGAAATCACGGATCAGCGCGAGGAACGCGACGGTTACGAGTCCGAGGAGGATAAAGAATGACGTATGTTGGATGGTGCTGGCGCGCATAGACCTTCAACCGGGGGTGATGATGAAGAAAATAATCACCATTCCCCGCATGTCTTTGATGGGTGTCGTGGAAAATTGGAATCATGTTCACCCCTCACTACGCCGAAGCCGGGGCCGTGTTTGCCGACACTTAAGTCCCGGAGATCAGAAACCCGGGAGTCTTCGGCGACCGAGCCGCTTCGCTGAGACCGGTATCCGGCTTCCGCCCGTCCCTGGTGACCGGAGACTCGACGTTGCGGATGTGGAGGTCCCTTTGAGGGAAGGGGATCTCGATTCCCGCCTCCCGGAATCGCCGATCAATGGCCTGGAGGAGCTCGCTCTGGACCGTGAGCCGATGATCGACATCCGTGAAGACTCTCAGCTCGAAGTCCAGGGAGCTCTCTCCAAACCTCGTGAAGAGGACGGTCGGAGGCTTGGCCTTCAAGACCATCGGGTGGTCTTCGGCGCACCTTCTGAGGATCTCCAGGACGCCGGAGACATCGGAGCCGTACGCCGCTCCGACAGGGATGGTCAGCCTGGAGCCGCGATGGGTGAGTGTCCAGTTCTTGACCCGGTTGTTGACGAGCTCGCTGTTGGGCATGACCACTTCGGCCTGATCAAAGGTCTCCACGATCGTCGCCCGGAGGCCGATCTTCTTGATCTGCCCCCACTGTGACTCGATCTCGACGAGGTCACCGACCTTGACCGGTCTCTCAAAGAGGAGGATCAGGCCGCAGACGAAGTTGTTCACGATCCCTTGGAGGCCGAACCCGATTCCGACACCGAGCGCCCCCGCGAGGATGGTGATGTTCCGCAGATCGACCCCGAGAACGCCCAGTGCGAGAAGGATGCCGATCATCGCGAAACCGTAATGCATCAGCCTGGCGATGGAAAACCTGGCCCCCATCTGCACTTCACGAACCGTGAACAGCCCTTCTGTGAGGGCGGCCTGAACGGCGTAGGACGCGAGGAATGAACCGTAGAGGATCATCCCGGCCGTAAGCAGGAGGCCCAGGGTGACCCGCCATTTCCCTACGGTGAAACCGAGGGACAAAAAGCCGTCCAGTGCGGCGACAGGGCTCTCATAAACGCCCCAGATGTAGAGGTTCGCGGCAAGGAGCAGCAGACCCAGGAAAAAGCCGATGATGCGCGTCGATTTTCGGATGATCGCATCCGCCTTCGTCCGGAGGATGGCAATGGAGCGGATACGGGTCGTGTAGAACGCCCACTCCAGGGCCCCGCGCACGAGGATCATGACCATCCAGCAGACCGAGAGGCTCAGGATGGACTTGAGCGAACACTCGATCAGGTCGGAAGAGAGGCCGTTGTATCCGCCGAGCTCCGCAAACAGTGCAACGGCAAAGAGGAGGGCGCCTGCACGGAAGATCCACACGAATATCGGGGAGTCTTCCTGTGGGCGGCGGAGGGCAAGGCGGATCCCCAGCAAGAGCCCGCCAAGCGCAACCAGAAACGTGTAAACCCTGAAAAAGGGCAAAGGGATATCCATGAGCTGAAGGGCCTCGGTGACAATGATCAGGAAGGCCAGCGAATAAACCGCTCTCCTGATGGGCAGATCGTGGAGGAGTCCGCCCACGAGCCGGGCCGTGCTCAGGCATACGACCGCAAGAGAGGCAAGACGCACGATCAGGGGGGCCGGAAGACCGGGCAGCCATCCCAAAAAGATGACGGCGGCGAAGAGACCTGCGGCAACCGGCCTGCCGGAAATGAAACCCCATCGCTCATACTCCTCGAAGAACCTCCTGTGCCTGCGGATGCCGTGCGCGATCAGGATGAACGCAATGCCCTGAAGGACGACCGCCCAGCCGTACTTGGACATGTAATCTCTTGCAGGAGCGATCAGCTCTCTGAACTGACCCGCCGCCTCGTAGGACTGGGGCTTCACCAGCTGCGCATAGTAGTCAAGGGAGAGCATGGAGGGGGCCGATCTGCGGAAGACGTCTTTGATCGCCCGTTGGAGGAGGCCGTCCAATTGCAGCACCAGCTTGCTCAACCGGGCCCTCTGGTCGGCAAACTTCTGCTGCGCCTCGAGCACCGGAGCCATCTGGCGGGTGAGAAGGGCCAGGGCGCCGTCGATGGCCTGCTGGCCCTTGGCCGCGACAGGCTTCAGCATCGGCTGAACCACTTCCTTGGGGACGGCCGTCTTCAGTTCACCCCAGCGTTTCTTCTCGTTCTGCCACTCCGCTGTCCGGGTTTCCAGTTGCAGGGCGGTTTGGTTCGTTGAATCCAACTGTTTTTTCAGACTCTTGGAAAGGGTGAGCGCATCCGTCTTGATTTGAAGCACGTGGTCGTAGTTGTAGCGCTTGTTCGCCTGGACCTTGTTCAGCCGGCCGGAAAGATCGGACAGCTGTCTTCGCACATCCGACCAGGCGGCGTCGGCGGCAGGCTTATCGAAGAAGTTCTCGATCTCCCTCCGTAGGGCGGAGGAGCGTTCCTCCAGTTCGTCCGCGAGGAGGGCGAGTTGCGCGATTCCCTTTTCTGATCCCTTCTGACCTTCGGGTGGTGGTCCGGCGACGGGGGGCTTTGTTTCCTGGCCGCTCGCATGTACGGACAAACAGAGCAGCACCCCCAGGAGCGCTGCCGGTACGTATAATAATCTACGTATTTCTAAGAACATATGCACCTCTCTCCGAAATGGGGGGGCCATTTTACTCGAGTTCGGGACTTAGTCAATGAGCAAGAGAGGCGGAATTCACTTTCTTCAAGTGATCTTTCTCATCTTCGGATAGATCAAGAAGTACACGGCCGTGAAGAGGCAGAGAAGGAGACCGCTCAGACCCAGCGAGTCGGGGGTGCCCGTCGCCTCTGCAATGGCCCCGAAGGGGACGGCGCTGAGCGGCATGACCCCGAAGGTCATGAGCGCCATGCTGAGGACCCGGCCCCGCATCTCCGCAGTGGAATAGGACTGCATCAGGGTCATGTTGAGGGACATGAAGGTTGCGCTCGTGAAGCCTACGGCAAAGAGGAGCGGGAGGGCGGTCGCGTAGGTCGCGGTCCGGGAGAAGATGAGGAGGCATGCCCCCCAGACCATGCAGATGCCGAACAGAAACATACCGCGCCGGCCGAGGGTGCGTATCGAGGCCAGGACCAGGGTCCCGGCAAGTGAGCCGACCCCCATGGTCGTCATGAGAAGGCCCAGCCCGTCGGACTGCACATCCAGGACCTCCCGGGCCCATGCGGGGAGGAGTGTCATATAGGAAAAGCCGAAGAGCGCCGGGACGAACCCCATGATCACCAGTCCAAGCACGGTGGAATCCCGCAGGGCGTACCGAAACCCCTCCCGGATATCCGAGCGGACGCTCTTCACCGGCAGAGCGAGGGGTCTCCGGCCTCCCCGGATCATGGCCGTGAAGAATACGGAGAGGAGGTAGAAGAAGGCGATGAGATAGAAGACCCCTGCGGTGCCCATGAAGGTGATGAGCACCCCTGCGAGGGCGGGGCCGAGGATCCTCGTCAGATTCATACCCGAGCTGCTGAGGGAAACGGCGTTCATGAGCGTCTGTTCCGGAACGATGTCGGAGATCAGAGACTGCCGGCTCGGCATGTTGAACGCCACCATCGTCCCGTTGGCGACCCCGATCACGATGAGATGCCAGAGGCTGATGACGCCGGTCAGGTCCAGGGTGGCCAGAAGCATCGTCAGGAATGCGTTTCCGCTCTGCATCCCCATGATGATGTGCCTCCGCGAAAAGCGATCGGCAAGGGCCCCTCCCAGGAGGGAGACGAAGGTGAGGGGGAGGGCGAAGGCCATGATGACCAGCGAGAGCGCCAGGGGGGAATCGTCGGTCAGCCGCAGGACCAGCCATCCCCTTGTGACCTGCTGCATCATCATGGCCAGGAACGACATGAACGTTCCCAGCCACAGCCATCGGAAATCCCTGAACTGAAACGAGCGGAAAGCGATGAGGGACCTCGGCCCTGCAGGCCGGCGCGGCCGTTCTTCATCGGTGTGGAACTGGGGGGAGGTCCATCCCTGTGAATCCAATAACGATCCCTTGATTCGGTGGACTTGGCGTTCGCATGCACCCGAACCATAAGGCATGGCCATGACGTCGTCAAGAAAAGATAAGATCGAAGGTTCCATCGGATTCTCCGTTTGGATCCGAAAATACGCTCTTCCCATGATTGTTTCGGTGGTTCTTCTCCCTTCAGAATGCCCTGTAGAGAGTCATCAGGAGGAGACCATATGAAATCGAAGGACACCCATGCCCCCGGTTGCGGTTCGGAGGATCTCCAGTGGATCGGGAGCCGCGGTCAGGCGTCGGTCTTTAGGCAGTGGAAAAGATGGATTGAACCTTGTAGGGCCCGCCTCGGGATCTCCAGGAGGGAGTTCATCAAGACCCAGATGGGTCTGGCGGCCTTCTTTCTCTCCATGAACAACGTATTCGGACCGTTCTTTGCTGTGGACGAATCGGAGGCGTCAGAAGAAGACGCGGGCCGGGAAAGGGATCAGCGGCTCCGCGGCCAGTTCATCTTCGACGTTCAGGTCCATTATGTGCACGAGGATTATCCCTCACCCGAAGGTCTTCTCCTCCTCAGAGAGACCTCGAAGAGGTGGAACCCCCGCCTTCGCAAAGGTGAACGGCAGTCCCTCGAAGAGATCCAGTTCGAGAATTTCATCAGGGAGGTCTTCGAGCAGAGCCAGACCAAGGCGGCGGTGCTGAGCAACGCCCCTGCAGATGAACCGGAGGGATGGTTTCTGACCAACAAGGAGGCCCTTCAGGCGAGAAAACGGGTGAATGACCGGCTGGGGAAGAAGCGGTTGCTCGCACACGCGGTCTTCACCCCGGGGCAGCCCGGATGGGAGGATGAACTGGAAAAAGCCCTGGAACTCAAGCCCGATGCATGGAAGGGCTACACCCTCGGCGATCCCAGGGGTGGATCCGAATACCCGTGGCGTCTGGACGACGAACTGCTGGTCTATCCTGCCTTCGAGAAGATGGAGAAGGCGGGAATCCGGAACATCTGCATCCACAAAGGCCTTCTCCCTACCGGGTACCGGAAACGGCTCACGAAGGAGCAGATCGACAGCGCCCGGGTGGACGACGTCGGCAGGGCCGCAAAGGACTGGCCCAACCTCAACTTCATCATCTATCATTCCGCCATAGAGAAGGTGATCCCCGGCGATGAGGATGCGGCCGAGTTCAGGAAGAGCGGAAGGATCCCCTGGGTCACCGAGCTTGCGGAGATCCCGGCGAAACACGGGGTAGAGAACGTCTACGGGGAAATCGGAGCGGTCTTTGCGACTACCTGCGTTGCCCATCCTGAACTGTGCGCGGGGGTGCTGGGGACGCTCGTGCGGGGCCTGGGGAGCGATCATGTCTGTTACGGGACCGATTCCGTGTGGTTCGGCGCACCCCAGTTCCAGATCGAGGCGCTTCGGCGGATCGAGATCCCGGAGAGGATGCAGAGGAACTTCGGCTTCAAGCCGCTGGGACCTGCGGACGGACCCGTGAAGAAGGGGATCTTCGGGGAAAACTCGGCCAGGCTCTATGGGCTGAACCCGAAGGACTACCTGTGATCGGGGCCGGTCTCGCCCAGGGGCAGATCGACCACGAAACCTTCCCTTGCGTGAAAATCCGGCCTGGGGCCGCAATGGAGCAGGGACCAGTATGTCCGATGCCCGCCCCTTGACTCGATGACGGCGCTGACGCCGGCCGCGAGGTTTCGCTCCCCGATCTCGGTTATCTCAACGTCCAGGTTCACGAGCATGACCCGGGGTTCCATCTGAACGGTGAACGGAAGGGATGTCAGGGCCGTCTCCTCCTGCATGTCCTGCCTGTATCCGGAGAATCGAAAGACGTTCCAGTGGCCCGAAGGGGAGAGATTGACCTCCCAGTACCGACTGGACCGTTCGGGTGCGAGAAAGAGTTCGAAACAGGTTTGTTCCCACAGCCCGGTCCTGCGGGCCGGGCTCGCCGCACGAGCGGGGATCACGATGAGATCCGGAGAGCCGCGGACCTGCAGAGACATGGATACCGTGCAGGAGGAGCGGAGCAGGCGGGCCGTGATCTCCAGCGGCGGCGGGGGCTCCGATGACGGATGTGGTTTGAGGCGCAAGTCTCTGCAGATCATCTCTCTTCCATGGTTTCCAGAAAAAGACCTTTGTCTCCCCCCTCCAGTGCCCCCCTTTATAGCACGGGTGGGCCTTGGGAGTGCCGCCAAACTTGCCTTGCATGTCCGGCTGCCGTAGAGTGAAGTGAAAATTCGAAAGGATACAGTGAGGATGAAGCAGCTTCGTGAGATCTTGAACAGGGCCGGTAGGGGCGAACCCCTCAGCAGAGAGGAACTCGTACGGATGCTGTCGTATGCACCGGACTCGCGTGAAACCTATGAGATCATGGCGGCGGCGAACCGCATTTCCAAAGAGGTCACGGACGGGAAGGGTGAGGTGCATGCACAGCTCGCCCTCAATCTCGGCCCCTGCTCCTGCAATTGCATGTTCTGCTCCTTTGCATCCGTCAATCGGGTGTTTTCGAGGGAGAGGAGGCTCGGGCCCGAAGAGGCCGTCGCCTACGCGAGGGAATTCGAGCGGCAGGGCGCGAATGCCGTCCTCCTGATGACCACGGGGGCCTATCCCTTCGAGCTCTTCATCGAGATGTCCCGGGAGGTAAGAAGCCACCTGCGTAGCGAGACCACCCTGATCGCCAATGTGGGAGACAGGACCCCGGAGGAGGCGGGTCGCATGCGAGAGGCCGGTCTTGCGGGGGTCTATCATGCCTTGAGGCTCCGCGAAGGAAAGGACACCGGCCTTTCTCCGGAGGCCAGGAAGAGGAGCATTCGGAATTTTCAGGAGGCGGGGCTCTCGGTGGGGACCTGCGTGGAGCCTGTGGGGCCTGAACATACGAATGAAGAGCTTGCGGACATGATTCTTTTCACCGATTCCATCCATCCTGCCTTCAGCGGCGCGGCGCGGCGGATCTCCATCCCCGGGACGGAGATGGCGGGGAGGGGGATGATCTCCGAGTTGCGGATGGCGCAGATCGTGGCCGTTACCCGCCTCGGGGTGAGGAGGGGTGTGCCGGGGAACTGCACCCATGAACCATGCACCCTGGGGGGGATTGCCGGCGCCAACCTGTTCTGGGCCGAAGTGGGGGCAAATCCCAGGGATACGAAGGAGAATACCCAGGAGGGTCGCGGCAAGAGCATGGCAGGTTGCAGGGAGCTGTTCCACGAGAGCGGGTGGGGGACCTGGGAGGGGCCGTCGAGGTATTATGGGAGCAGTAGGCAGTAAGGAGCAGTAAGGAGTCCGAAACTCAAGGGAACTGGATCCTGAAATCTCATCTCCCAGTACTGTCTGGTGCACCGCAATGTCGGGTTGAACTTTGGCTGCCGATTTGTTTATCTACTCCTCTGGAGGGATCTCCTGAAAGAATCTCTCCCCCCGGCTTTCGCCGCGGTCGAAGCGATGTTGTGGAGGGCTGCTTTGAAGGATTACCTGGTGAGGATCATAGGAAGGGATGTGAATATCCGGGGCATGGCCTGCGTCACGACCAATCTCGTGGATGAGGCGCGCAGGAGGCACGGCACATCTCCCACCGCCTCGGCGGCCCTGGGGAGGGCACTGACCGGAGGCGCGCTGCTGGGGGCCCTCCTCAAGAAGGATCAACGGGTCGCGCTCAGGTTCGAGGGAAACGGGCCCCTCAAGAAGATCCTGGTCGAGGCGGACAGCAGAGGTGCGGTCAGGGGCTATGTCGGCGTGCCGGAGGCGGATCTGCCCCCGAGGAACGGCAAGCTGGATGTCTCCGGCCTGCTCGGCCGCAAGGGGCTGCTCGTGGTCACGAAGGACATCCGGATGAAAGAACCCTACTCAGGGATGGTGGAGCTCCACTCCGGTGAGATCGCCGAAGACCTGGCCTATTATCTCACCGAATCGGAGCAGATCCCTTCTGCGGTGGGGCTCGGCGTTTATGTCGAACGGAACAGGCGCGTGACTGCGGCAGGGGGTTTCATGGTCCAGTCTTTTCCCCCGAGGAATGACGAGCTCGTCGAGGAGATCATCGGACGTATTTCGAAGATGGAACCGATTACCGAGCTCCTGAGAAAGGGGAGGACTCCCGAGCAGGTGTTGGAAGATCTCTTCGAGGGGATTCCCTTCGAGTTCCTCCTGCGCCATGAGCTCTCTTTCCAGTGCAGCTGCAGCAGGGAGAGGGTGGAGAGGGCCTTGATCACGCTCGGTCATGAGGAGATTGCGACGATCCTGGAGAACCTGGGAGAGGCCGACGTGCGCTGTGAGTTCTGCCTCGAGTCCTACCACCTCACCGGCGGCGACCTGGAAGGGCTGCTCGCCGAGGCGGAGGAGAGGATGACGCTTCACTGAATTTTTTTCTTCGTGTTGCCCGCTTCCTGCATCTCGTTCTTATCTTCTCAACCTCTCAACTTCTCAGCTTCTGGTGTCCAAAGGGAGGGTGGCCGTGGATCGTGATCGAGCACTCCGCAACGAGCTTCTGGCACTGGTTCGTGGCGGAAACGCGCATATGGGGTTTGAAGAGGCGGTGAAGGGGTTCCCGCAGAAGCACATGAACACGGCCATGCCCGGGACCGTCAGGCCCCCCGCCGTGCCCCTGACCCCCTGGCATCTCCTGGAGCACATGCGGTTGGTCCAGTGGGACATCCTGGAGTTCATTCGCGATCCCGGCCATCTCTCTCCCGACTACCCGGACGGGTACTGGCCTTCTCCGGACGAGCAGGCGACCAGGGGAAAATGGAAGAAGACCCTGGACTCCTTTCGCGCGGATCTCCATGCCGTAGAGGAGATCGTCCAGGACCCCGGAATGGACCTCCTGTCACCGATCCCTCATGCAAAGGATTATATCCTGCTCCGCGAGATCCTCCTGGTGGGAGACCATAACGCCTATCACCTCGGGCAGCTGGGTCTGTTCAGGGACCTTGCAGGGCTGGGGTGAGGGCGAGAGCGTTCGAAAGACCACCATGCAGAATGGATCGCCGGCTTTGCGCTTGGCCGGGTCTCCCCTTTGCAGGACAGGAGAATCCTGGTCTCCGCCTCTTTCGAAAAGAGGCTTTCCAGCTCTTTCCGATTCAGGCCATCGGAACAGGTCGAGAAAGGCTCTCGGGGCAGATCGGGCGTAGCTCACCCCATCGGCAGCTCAGGTTCGACTTGAACATGAAGATCAATATTCTTGAAAATCGAAGTTCTTTGAGATATGTACTGCCACCGAGAGTTTATGGCCTCCTCACTTTCAAAGAATCGCTTCGCCGTCACTTTCCTCTCATTGACCATCCTTCTGGTGCTGGGACGGGTCGTCTTCAACCAGTTTCTCCTGTATGACGATCCGAACTATGTGATCAGAAACCCTCAGGTGCTGGCCGGGCTCACCTCATCCACCGTGAAGTGGGCCTTTACGAGCATGGAGGCGGCCAACTGGCATCCTCTCACCTGGATCTCGCACATGTTGGATGTCGAGGTCTTCGGCCTGTCCCCGTGGGGACACCACCTGGTGAGTCTGCTGTTTCATCTCGGCGCCACGCTGCTCCTGTATCGGTTCCTTCATCTCTGCACGGGTGCCTTCTGGCAAAGCGTCGTGGTTGCAGCCCTCTTTGGAGTCCACCCGCTGCACGTGGAGTCGGTTGCATGGGTTGCGGAGCGCAAGGACGTGCTGTGCGGGTTTTTGTGGATGGCTGGGTTGCTGGTATATTCCCACTACTGCAGGAAAGGCGGGCCGGGGCTTTACCTTGCCGTGCTCGTTCTTTTCACTCTCGGCCTCATGGCCAAGCCGATGATGGTCAGTTTTCCCCTTGTACTGCTGCTGATGGACTTCTGGCCCCTGAAACGAATCGAGGTGATCTCACCGACCGGTTCGCACCCCATCCCAGTTCGGGTCCGAACGTCCGTGATACTCGAGAAGGTTCCCATGGTCGCCCTTGCCGTGGGCTCCTGCGTCATTACCTACATCGCCCAAAGCAAGGGCGGATCCGTCTCAGGACTGGACAGGATCCCCCTCGACGCGAGGCTTCTGAACGGATTCATCTCCTACCTGATGTATTTCTGGAAACTCCTGGTGCCGACGGACCTCTCGGTCCTGTACCTTTACCCGTCCCGGGTAAGCTTCACTTTCGGCCTGTTGGGCATTCTCTCCGTAAGTGCATGTATTTGGGCGAGCTTCAAGGCGATTCGGAGCTCGCCCTGGCTTGTCGTCGGGTTGCTCTGGTACCTCGTTACGCTGGTGCCGGTCATAGGCATTGTGCAGGTTGGGGCCCAGAGCATGGCCGACCGGTATATGTACTTGCCTTCTGTCGGGGTCCTGATTTCCCTGGTCTGGGGGGCGGGTCGGCTGCTGGAACGTATCAACCTCCGTTCTCCGCTCCGGGAACTCATCGTCTCCCTTGTATTCTGCGGCTATGCCTTGGCTGCGCACCACCAGGCCGGTTACTGGAAGGATACCGAAACCCTTTTTGGCCGGGCCCTGAAGCTGGACCCCGGAAACTTTGTGGCCCACAACATGCTCGGGCTCGCACTCGCGGAAAAAGGTGAATCTGAAGCAGCCCTCGATCACTATAGACGGAGCGTCCACCTGAACCCGAATTTCGCGGACGGACTGAACAACCTGGGGTTTGAGTTGATCAGGAAGGGCCACCTGGAGGAGGGTACCGCCTGGCTCGAAAAGGTCCTCGAAGTGAATCCGGGTCATCTGTTCGCGCACGGCAATCTTGCGAGGGCTTTTCAGGAGAAGGGGGAATACGAAAAGGCGATGGAGCACGTCCATTATCTCCTGTCGCGGGACCAGGCCTCTCCTCATGCCTGGAATGCCGCTGGGCTCGTGCTGGCGAGTCAACGCCGCTACGGGGAGGCGCAGCAGTACTTCTCCAAGGCCCTTGAGCTGTGCCCCGAGTGTCCCGAGGCGGAAAACAACTACGGCAGATATCTCATGCTGGCGGGAAGACCCGACGACGCGGTTGGCCACCTGGTCCGGGCGATCGATCTGCGCGAAGGTTACCCGGAGGCGCACAACAACCTCGCCCTGTGCCTCCTTGCATTGGGACACCCGCGGGATGCAATCTATCATGCTGCAAGGGCCATCCAGCTCCTGCCCGGCTATGACAAGGCCTCGCGCACGCTGGATCGGATTCTCGATGCGCTCTGCAGGGAGTCCGGAGGGAATCTTGAAGGGGAGAGCACATACTCCTACACGGCGGGACAATAGCGCGATGGTCGGCAATCGGCTCAACGATAGACAGCGGCTGATCCGTTTTGCGGTTCTCCTGCTCTGTACGGCCACGCTGCTGATGACCTGCCTCCAGGTCATCGGACAAGGCTTCTCCCCCTTGGACGACGCCCTTCGCCATGTGGCCAAAGTGGAATCCGGAAAGGAGTGGCACGACATCCTGGTGATCCGTGACGAGATCAGGATGGACAGCCATCCCGGCTGGCATACGCTCCTCGGCCTGTTCTATCGGGCAACCGGAGCAGACCGCGTCGTGCTCCTGAACTTCTCGGTTGTCTTTCTCTTCCTGGCCTTTACGATTCCCCCCGCATTCTTCTTTCGCCGACCCCAGGCATGGATGATCTCCTTGATCCTTTCAGCGCTCTTTTGCATGGGGGCCGTGTACAGGCTTTTTTACGGCAGGCCGTTCATACTGAGCATGGTCCTTGTTCTCCTATTCTGTTTTTCATGGAAGCGGGTGCAGGAGAAGCAGAGGCCGTATGGGGAACTCGCTCTTTTCACTTCGCTTGCGGCGCTTTCGACATGGATCCACGGGACCTGGTACTTGCTGGCGCTCCCCCTCGCAGCCCTTCTGCTTGCCCGGCGGCGGCGTGCATTCTTTCTGATGGGCATAGGCACGGTGGCGGGAATCGTACTGGGCGCACTCCTCACCGGCCGACCCGCTCTCTTTCTCCACCAGACCCTCTTTCATGCGGTGAACGCTTTCGGAAATCATGATTTCCAGCGGCAACTTGTAACCGAATTTCAGGTCTTCGACGGCGCCCCCGGGATTGTGGTCGTGATCGGCATTCTGATCCTGGGGATGAAGGCCAGGGGAGATTGGAGGCGGGATTCCATCGATCATCCGGTGTTTATCCTCGGCACGATGGGGTGGTGCCTGGGGTTCGTCGCCACCCGGTTCTGGACGGACTGGGGATGGCCCGCAATTTCCTTCTGGGTCGCAATGGAGGTGCAGCGGTTCCTCGAGAGTGACGCCGAGCCCTTCAGGCTGAAAGAGCTTGCCCTGACGGCTTTCGTGTGTCTCGTCCTGTTTCTCTCCGTGTCAGGGGATCGAGGGAACCGCTGGTCGATCGGCGCCGAGGGAAGATGGCCGGACATGAGCAATGCGGCGCACAGGCCGTTTCTACCCGGAGAGGGGGGCGTTCTATACAGCGATCAGATGAATGTGTTCTACCACCTTTTCTTCCACAATCCTCACGGCCCGTGGCGATACGTCCTGGGCTTCGAGCCCATCTGGATGCCCAAGGAGGATCTTGAAATCTACCGCCGCATACAGCTCACCCGGGGGGAAGAGGGGAGCTACACACCATGGGTCCAGAAGATGACGGAAAAGGACCGTATGGTGCTCGTGCGCGGCGAAAGGCCCAGGATCGACGGCCTGGTGTGGCATCAAGTCACCAAAGGGGTGTGGGCGGGGAGTCGGCCTGCGAAGGACTAATACAAAGCCCCCGGGAGCACCATGGTCCCCGTGGCCGTCCCGCCGGCGGCAGGGCCGCCGGAGATTCCGCTCGCCTGGATCGTGATCACGGTGCCTGCACCGCTGAAGGCGAGAGTGAAATCGCCGGCATCGGAGCCCAGGTTGGCAACGGTATAGTCGCCCACGAGCGGCCACTCACCCGACGTGAAGAGAAGGTGCCTGGCCGCGTACATGCCCACCCGGGCTTTACCTTCCGCAATCGCTGCATGGGCGGCCTTGTCTCTGGCCTCCTGCTGCAGGGCGAAAAATCTAGGCAATGCAATGGCCGCCAGCATCCCGATGATGACCACCACGGCGATGATCTCGATCAGCGTGAAACCTCTTTCGTCGTGAGAACGATTGAGCCCCACCACCCACTCGTACCGGTCGGACGTCTTCAATCAGTTCAAGGATCCGGGCAGCAGCATCGTCCCCGATGCCGTTCCGTTCGCAGCCGGTCCGCCGGCCACACCGGATGCGCTGACGGTGATGACCGTTCCTGAACCGCTGAACGACAAGGTAAAATCGCCGGCATCGGTGCCCAGGTTGGCGTCCGTGTAGTTGCCGACCGCCGGCCAGTTACCGGACGTATTGAGAAGCTGCTTGGCGGCATACAGGCTGACTCGGGCCTTGCCTTCCGCAACCGCCGCAGAGGCTGCCTTGTTTTTCGCGTCCTGCTGCAGATCAAAGTATCTCGGCACCGCGACAGCGGCCAGTATTCCAAGGATGACCAGCACGGCAATGATCTCGATCAGGGTAAAACCTTTTTGATTTCCCATCTTCCTATTCTCCTCTCCTCTTGGAACCGCGTTCCTGGTTCCGTTTTCTTTCGCTCGTACCGCATGGCCTTTCAGCAGTACCACTCCACGTACTAGCACATGACGTGCCAGGGAAGACAGCCGGAAGGCCGAATATCGCCGACAAGAAAAGAACGAGCATAAATCCAGGAAGTTGTGTGTCATCCACCGAAGTATGGAGATCGGCGCGACACACTCTTGCAGGTATGGATCTACAGAATTTGTAGGGCGATGCGACACGGATTGTGGGTATTCACGATAAAAACAGTATGGAAAACGCTGTAGACAGTTGTGCTTACCTTTTGGTCTTTATGAATGATTAGTTTTAATTAACTATGGTATGGAAACTGCTCAATGAAATGCATTGACATGTGGGTGGAAGATGTGCTTATATACGCGGACCAAAAATCAGGCCGCCCTAAAATAGAAGAAGAAGGAGGGAAGTGCTTGATTCAAGGGGTATTGTACCCGGCCCGAGGAAACCTGCGATTTGGCTGCGAAAGACGATATCTCATCTACCGACAAGCTCCTGCGCATCATCCGGGATTCACATGACGCACCGCCGTCGGGTGACGGACCCGCCCATCCCTCGACGCAACGCTCAAGAAGGCGCCTGCCAGGTCGGCTGAAAAAGAAGCAGAAATCCTCCATCGGCGTACACCTCGGCTCGAAGGAAATCAAGCTGGTTCGGATGCTTCGCACCTCCGGCCGGGGCTACACTTTGAAAGATCATCTGAGCGTCCCTTTTCCCGAGGACGCAGGGAAGGGAAGTCCACGTTTTCCCGGTTTCTTGAGATCGACCTTCATGGAGTTCGGAGGGGTCTCCAGGGGCGAACCGGTGTGGTGCTCCCTGCCGCTCACAGGAATGGAGATCGGGCATGTCACGATCCCCAAGGTACCAAGGAACCAGATCGCGAACGCCGTCGTTTTCACGGTGAGAAAAGAAAACCCTTTCGTGGAGACGGATCGGTTCCTGGACTTTCAGGTGCAGGGCGAAGTGATGGAAAGCGGGATTTCCAAACTCCGCGTCCTTTACTACGTGGCGCCCCGTGCGCCTGTCGAGGAGATCCAGTCATATTTTTCAGAGGCGGGGGTGCGGCTCACAGGGGTATCCGTGGGACCCTTTGCGACTCAGAACCTGTTCATGAGCGGGTGGACCCCGACCGGAGCGTCTTCTGTGGCCAACCTGCAGATCGGGCGGGATTGGTCGAGGATCGATGTCTTCTCAGGAGGGAGTCTCATGCTGACCCGCCGGGGGATCAAGTCCGGTCTGAACAGCATGGCCGAGACGCTCATGGAATCCTTCAACGATGAGGTGGGTGAGGCTCTCGCAGTCCATGCGGCAGGCGCCGCGGGCGCTGGCAGAGGTGAGGCGCAGTCCGAGACCTTTTCGCCGATGGAAATCGATTCCGACCAGGCCCGGAAGATCCTCTTCAGCCTCGATCCTGAAATGCCGGCCCTGCAGCTTGGGGACGCCGGCTTCGGCCTTTCACGGGCCGAGAAATTCGCCATGTTCGAACCCGCCGTGGAGCGCCTCGTTCGTCAGGTGGAGCGCACCTTCGAATATTACACGTCCACCCTGGGATACGAGCGCGTGGGCAGGGTCTTCGTCTCCGGAGGCATTGTGGGGTTTCCGGAGGTGTTGACGTATGTCGCCAAGGAACTCGGGATCGAGACCGTCGTGATCGATCCCATGGACCCCCGGATTCCCGGAGTGGAAGACGGCGTGCCCCCGGAAGCCCTGAGGGAGCGAACATCTTACACGCTTGCCGTGGGGCTGGCCCTCTCCGACCATGCCCGAACCCCGAATCTCGCCCTGCCGTATGAGGCCAAGGAGCGCATCGCCCGGGTCGGGCGATACAACCGGGCGATACTCGTCTCGTTCCTCTTGCTCATGGCCGTCGCATGCTCCTTTTACGCTTGGCAGAAGCGGGTCCAAGGAAAAAAAGAGCTCGATCTGGCCCGCCTGCAAGGAGATATAAGCCGTTACGGCGCCATCTTGGATCAGAACCTCATTTTGTCTGTCGCGGGCAAGGTCAGAGCGAACAGAGCCGCCGTCGAAGAGGCCAAGCGTCGGTACCTGTCGGTCGCCGTGCTGGGGGACGTTGCATCGCGCACGCCCGAAGTGGTCCGCCTTCTCAGCGCGACGCTTCTCCTGGGGGGAGCCGCTCCGCCGACAATGGGGGAAGCCGCGGGGAAGAAACCCGCTGGCGCCGAAAAGACGAGGCAGCTGGTCCTGGAGGGGATCGTTCTCGGGGATGAGAAGAAGCTGGACTCCAACCTGGCCGGCTTTTTGATGAGACTGGAACGTTCTCCGCTGTTTCGCAACCCGAAGCTCCAGAAGTCCGAACTCCAGAGATACAACGAAGACGCAGTGATCAGGTTTTCCCTCGCCCTCGAAGTGATGTAGGGGAGAGTTTTCGGATGATATTGAAGAAGATACCTGCAGAGAGCGTTCGATGGATGGTGATTTGCTCCCTCGGAGTGGTTCTTTTTGTGGCTTTGACGATCTACCCCACGAACCGATCGATTCGGGAATTAGATGCAAAGATTGCCGTTTTTCAGAACCAGATCGAGAGTCAGAAGACGCTCCTCCCGCTGTACGAGGAGCTGAACAAACTTTTGAATTCGAGCAAGCCTCCGAGCCTTTCTGCACCGGAGCCGGGTACCTATCCCAGGGATCAGGTTGAAAAAGTCTCCTCGATCTTCGATGGGCTTGTGCGGGAGACGGGGCTCTCCCTCACGGCCGTTGCACCTGATTTGTACGCATTCACGAACGACCCCTCCATGCTTCCTGTACGCCTCGCGTTGAGGGGCAGTTTTTTTGATTTCCAGCGTTTTCTGAAAGGTCTGGGGATGCTTCCCGTGGTCTCGCGGATCGAAGAGGTCTCCGTAAGGCACATCCCAGGCGGCCGGGAATTCGAGGCCAGGGTGGTCCTCGCCGTGGGAGACTGAACCGGAGGTCCGAGGTCAGCCCAGCCGCTGGCCGAGGCCAGATTGATCGAAGAGGAGACTTCACGGGGTGCCAGGTGTCGGGTTTCGGGTGTCAGCCCGGTAGTACATCGATTTCCTGACACCTGAACACTGAAACCTGAAACCTTGAACGATGCATATGTCCAAAAGGGAAAGAATAATCATCGGCATCGTTGCCGCGGTGGCATTGTCGGGGGCCTATGTCCAGTTCTTCGTTCGTTCGGGGCAGGAGACTGCTCGACCGGATCTCAAGGCGCTGAAGCAGGAGCTTGCCTCTTTTGTGTCGACCACCACGGCGGCGGTGGCGCAGGCCAGGCCCGATGAACGAACACTATACGCCGTCGCTCGTGCGCAGGTCCGCTGGGAACGCGACCCCTTTCTGGTCACCGACGCGCCCCTGGAGACAGTGAAACCGGATCATGGCAAGGCGGACACGGCCGGTCTCCCGGCGTTCTCCTATACCGGTTTTGTGGGGCACGGGGCGCGCAGTCTCGCGATCATCGATGGGAGGGAGTATGAAGTGGGGCAGGAACTGGATCCCCCGGGTTACTTGCTCAAGAGGATCCTGCCGGAGAAGGTGATCATCGGTGTGAAGGGGAAGGCGCAGGAAATCTCCGTGATGCTTGCGGAGGAGGGGGTACCGGTGAAGCGCTCCAGGGGCGAGGGTTCCGAGGGTTTGGAATCAGGCACGGCGGATGCATTCGGCAAGAAAGGGCCGAGCGGTCGGGCCCGGTGGCTGGACTTTCGGGCCAATGGATTACCCGTCAAGGAATGAGCTGGAGTAGCGGGATCATCCGGATCTCGATCCTGAATCGCTGGAGTTGAACATCGAATAGAAGATCGGGCCATGAAAAACGGAAAATCTCATCACATGCCCTTTGCCGTGCCGCTCCTGGTCCTCTGTGCAACGGCGCTGGTGCAGGGCTGCGCGACCCCGCCCCCGACGAAGGATCCACGCTTCGAAGTGTGGAGGACTCTGGCGGATCGGTCCGAGGGACACTCGCCCCCCTCGGAGACCGGGAGCTATGCCATGACCGAGCCCGTGGATGTGACCTCCACCTCGGACCCGGTGCACGCGGCCATGGATGAGTTCGAAAAGGGGCAGGCCGCTCGTCCCCTTCCGAAGCAGAAGATCACCATGATGATGCGCAACACGGATGTGAGTGTCATCCTTCGTGCCCTCGCGCGATCGGTGGACCAGAACGTCATGATGAGCGAATCGGTAAAAGGAGTGGCCAATGTCGGGGTGACCGACACCCCATGGGATCAGGTCTTCAAAGCGGTCCTGGCGACGCAGGGTCTGACCTACACGTGGGAGGGCGATATTATCCGCGTGATGACCATCGAGGACATGAAACACGAGTTGGAGATGGACAGGGTCCGAAGAGAACGGATCGCCCAGCGCGTGGAGCGCCAGGAGCTGGAGCCCCTGCTGACGCGGATCATTCCGGTCCGGTTTGCCGACGCCAAGAAGCTCCGGGAAAACCTGGAGGAGCTCCTCAGGGGGGTGGGGGTCGATCTGGCGCGGCAAAGGGGGGTCGCCGGTACGGTTGCCGGGC
>JAGVAP010000001.1 GCA_020060215.1 Deltaproteobacteria bacterium
CCCTCAAAGTGCAACAGGTTGCGGCAGGATCACTGACCAGTCGAAGCTCGGTGTCCGTAAATAAATCTGCTGGTGAGACGCACTTTATATTTATAAATGACTTTCAAAGTTTATGACTTGGGGGAAAACAATGACAAAATTCTTTATTATTTTCTTACTTTCTATTATTTTAAACGCATGCTCAATTAAACAGGAGGTCACTCCAATTCCTGGCACTGAAAAAAATGCAATGAAGAAAAAAATTTGCATCGAAAACAATTTACAAACAAAAGAAGGTTTCCTAGCTGCTTACAGCGATGAGCTTAAAATTTTGGGTTACAATGCAACTATTGTAAATATGGGCTCTCAACATGACTGCACCTATACTACAACATACATAGGGCTATGGTCTTGGGACATGGCCATATATCTTTCATTCGCTGATATCAGAGTATATAAAGAACAAGAGTTGATTGGAAGGGCAATGTACGATGCAAGAAAAGGTGGCGGTAGAATTTTTGATAAATTTGTTAAAGGTGATTCAAAGGTAAGAGAGCTGGTTAGGCTTCTATTTAATAATGAAATGCAACAAGAGGGCAGCAAACAATCAACTAATCAATCCGAAAATGTTCAATAATACACCTAAGTTTAAGCCGATTTATTTAATCTTAATATTATGCTTAAGCAGCGATTGCTGCTTTGCCGAAGCCTTCGGTCCGTCAAAAAGTGGTATGGCCGTATCTTATTCAACGGACTACAACTCGGCGGATGACATCGGCTTCGTTATGGTACATGGGTTGTACCTTCTGGACTATGATCAAATTTGGTTTCACGATGCACCACAAACTTTAAAGTTCAAAATCGAACCAGCCCTGGGCGTCACTACCCATGGCCCAGACGATGACCTCCTCGCATCGCTGAATGCATTCGCCCATTATTATTTCCAAGAGTGGACTGGTGGCCCTTTCAGGCCGTACTTCGAGGCTGGGATCGGCCTCATCTTTACTGATTTCAAATTGCAGAGTCAGGGTTCGCGGCTTAACTTCAACCCTCAACTCGGCCTAGGTACTGATCTTGTTATCCTGGAGAATTTAGAATTATACACATCTATTCGCATACATCACATTTCTAATGCGGGAATGCTGAAAGACAATAGGGGCGTCAACGCGTTAATGTTCATCGTCGGGGTATATTTCTAACCCTGAAAGAGTGCAATGATGAATTGATGAGCACGGCATAACGATTAAGCGAAAATGGCGAACCGACGGTAGGCGGAACTCATCCTTGAGGTAATAGTATTCGGCTACACGTCCCAATCAGCCAATTTGCCCACCTCAGTGCGTGGAAGGCTTGCACCGAGCGTCAGTATCCTGGGCATCTCATGAGCGGTCATCCTTGTGCCCATCCAGCGGAACAACTCGGCACGAAAAGCATATGGATCGAACGGCATATTTCGAGGAACCACAAATGCCTTGAGCCTGTCGCCTTCCTCCGGCCGCATGAGCCGCACGGCGCAGTCTGCGATTTCCGAGTGCTTAAGCAAGCGTTCCCGCACGCGATCCGGGTAAACGTTCACACCTCCCACTTGGACGGCATTGTCCCTCCGTCCGCAGAGGATAAAACCACGCACAGAGGTCCATTGCACCAGATCTGGCAGGGCGTACTGCGAATGACCCCCGTCCGGCAGCCGCCGCACCAGGCTGCATCCCTGTCCGGCATCCGAGGATGGCATCCAGTAGTCAAGGAGCGTGTATTCTCCATCCGGGGCAAGCCTGTAGCCAATACCTCCTGTTTCTGAAGATCCATAAATCTCAATGCAACGTTCAAGGCCACGCTGCACAAGGGCACGTATGACCCCCTCTGGGCAGGGGCCTGTGGATGTCACTCCAACTATCCCCGGAGAAATATGCATGTCGAGCAGTGTCAATCCCTTCCAGAACAGTGGGAACGCCACTGCCAGATCACCGGCGTAAAGCTGGCTGGCGTTCGATGACGTGGGCAATGGAGGCAGGGCGGACACCGGCACGCCCAGGGCCTTCGGCATGAGCACGAGAAAGAGGAATCCGTAGATGTGGTGGCAGGGCACGAACCCCACCACTCGCCGCCGATCTGTGTACAATCCGGCCTGAGTCAGCACCTCCTGCCAGAGCAGGGCCATCTCATGAGTATGCGCGACAGGCTTGCCGGTGCTCCCAGACGTGAGGAAGGTCAGACGCGCCGGCCGCGGACCGACATCATTCAGCACGGCATCCACCCAGGCTTCCATCCGGTCCAATCGGGAAAGGGTCGCCACGCTGCCTTCAGACAACCCAAATACCTGACCCGCATGCCGGGCAGCTTCATGCAATCCAACCGAACTGCGCAGCATGTCCATGTCAGCCGTTCGGTTTGGGAGAACCCTGCCACGGGTCGCGGACAGATGTTCCCTGACGATTCCCTGCAGCATGGTCCGGATATCCCGGTGATCGAGATCAGGAACAGATTGGGCCATGCTGCCGGTATGGAGCGGATGTTTCCCCTGCATGGGCCCTATCGTCCCTCCCTGCTCATCGTGAAGGGCATCTCAGCGGCCCGCCCTGCCGAGCAGGACCCATCCTTCAGGTTTGACCTCCCTCGCTGTCCGGCAGAGCACCCTGGCCGGGAGCCGCGGCAGGGCAGGGCATGTGCACCCATCAATAGCCTGGCATGCTTGTGAAATATCCGCAGCCCAGGCCGTCGGGGACTCTTCCGAGGCATGGGCAACGGGTGCAGTGCCTTCGCCGCGCTGCAGCAGCACCGTCCCCGCATGCTCGTGATTCGCCCCGTATCCGGTACAGACTTCCTCGATCACCGCATAGGGCCGAACTCGTCCTCCTGGCCTTTGCAGCACCAGGAAGACCACGCCGCATCCTTGCCCTGGCACGGCCACATCTGCATTTTCAGCCCGAAGTCTTTGCAGCCCATACCCGATCATATCGGTGCTTTCGTCGGCCGCGCCGAGGAGAACCGTATCCGCCCTTTCCTCTTCAAGCCAACATGATGCTGTGAGAAGCGCTGGCAAGACGGGATTATCCAGTTGGCAGACCGTGCAACAAGGACCAGATATCCCGAGGTTGAGAGCAAGAATCGCCGCTGGCATGTTCTGCACGGAGAGTGAGAAGGCTGTCGGCGAGGCGCATGGTTCCCCATTGACGAGCACGGAGTCGAGGTATTCGAAAGATGTGCGCATGGGTCCGTAGCCGGTGGCCAGTACGATGCCAACGCTTCCTCCGGCCGTCACCCGCCTGGAGCCCCCCCTGGCCGCGTAGTCATCCTGGGACACCATGGCGGCCAGGAGGCACATGCGCGTGAAATCGTCCATCCGTCTCAGGGCCGCTGGTGGCACCCTCCCCCCTAGCAACGTAAGATCGGGAACGTGAGCCTTGTCCTCTCCCTGTGCACTGGCCGGCTTTGCCACACTTTTGCCGAAGCCTAGCGTCCCGAGGCCCACGATTTCTATTGCCATGCGGCCTCTTCTGAGCACACAACCAAGGCCGAATTCAAGCCCCCGAAGGCCAGGGACGTTGATATCGCGTACTCCCCTTCTACCCGACAGGCCTCAGTGCTTGGACATGCCGGCAGATCCGGATCATGACAAAGGAATCCGGCGCTTGGAGGAATCTCGCCACGTTTAATGCACGCCAAGGCAAAGCAGGCCTCCAGCGCGCCGGCTGCTCCGAGTGTGTGCCCGGTGAAGCCCTTGGTGGCAGACAACTGAACGCCGGGCAGCAGGTCATGGATAACCTTTGCCTCCACCGCATCGTTCAAGAGCGTGCCTGTCCCATGGACATTGATGCAGGCCATGTCCCGGGAGCTCAGGGCGGAGGCCGTCAGCGCATCGCTGATGGCGCGACGCAATCCACGGCCATCAGGGGCCGGGGCCGTCGGGTGGTAGATATCTCCGGCCACTCCGTAGCCCAGGATGCCCCCCCTTAGGCTCGCATTTCGTGACCTCGCAACCGAGGCCCGCTCCAGGACGAGCACCGCGGCACCTTCGCCCAGATTCAGGCCATGGCGGTCACGGTCAAAAGGGCGACATGGCTCCTCGTGGCTGACCATGAGCCGGATGAAGCCCAGGTAGGTCAGGTAGTGGAGTTCGTCCGCACCACCGGCCAGAGCGAGGTCACAGAAGCCCTGACGTATCCAGGAGGCGGCCACACCGATGGCATCGGTGCCTGACGTGCAGGCGTTGGCAACTGTCTGGCACGGTCCTGAAAGCCTGAGGTCCCGGGCCAATGCCTGGGCGGGATTGCTACGCACATAGCGGATGAATTCCCCCAACTCCGGGGTCTTCCCCAGTCTCCAGCCGGAGTAGAAATTCATAAAGTTGAGCGCACCCCCAACCGACGACCCCAGGCAGACACCCACTCTCAATCCAGCTAGGTCGGCTGGCGACACACCGGCGTCTGCAAGAGCCTCATGCGCCGCTGCCCGAGCCAGACGCAAGGTACGCGTGGAATGGCCATCATCTTGCAGAGTTTCACGGACCTGAAATGCGGGGTAGCGTCTGGCGAGGTCACCAGGGAAGGTTTGCGGAAACCCATAGTTACGCCTTCCCGCAAAGAGTGACTCCATGCATGCGGCAACCCCTAGGCCTGCAGCGCAGATGGCACCAATGCCGATGACTGCCACCGGCTCTGCTTTTTTCATCCTTCCTGCCTTCTCCTGTCGATGAACTCCGCCAAGGCCGCCACCGAGGCCAATGCCTCATGTCCCTCATCCATATTGCGTATCTCCACCCCGAAATGCTTCTGGACGATGACGACAATTTCCACGGCATCCAAGGAGTCCAGCCCCAAACCGTCTCCGAATAACGGGGCGTGGTCCTCTATCTGTTCCGCACGGACGTGGTCCAAGTGAAGCTCGGCCACGAGTATGGATTTGATCTCGTTGGTAAGCAGCATGTCCTTTCAGGTCCATAGATCATAGAAATTAAAGTATTGATAAGGATTTTCCCGCACGAAAGCCTCCACCCGCAGCATAAAGGCTGCGGCGAAGCTGGAATACGCCGGCGCTTCTCGGCCCAGGCCCGGCGGGATGCTCATTACCTCCTCCACCCAGAGCCTGCTTCGCCCAGGACCGGTACGCAGGCTCAGGACCACAGCCAGGGGTGAGCCGGACGCGGAGGCGAAGTAGTATGGGCCCAGCGGGAGAGTGACCGTGCCGCCAAGGAATTCCGTGGGCAATGTGTTCCGGTCACTGCCGAATACCCGGTCCCCCATCATGCACACCACACCCCCGCCCTTGAGCGTCTCGAGGATCTGCAGCGCCCCCCCATATGGGCTGAGGGGATCAATGAAGAAGAAGGGAGCGCTTTCCCGACCGTGTTCATGGGCATGCCTGTCCACGTCCCCGGGATCGCGGTGGGCCAGGACTCCGACCGGGCGACCGATGTCTCCAAGCATGGCGAGTATGTTTTGCCAGCATCCCACGTGGGCTGTGAGCAGCACCAGCCCCTTGCCTTGATCGACCAGGGACCGCAAGAGCTCCCTGTCCTCCAGTGTGATGTCCACGTCCTGGCTGCCGAGAATGCCCGCAGCTGCACGATCCACAAGCACTTTGCCGAATTCGAGGTAATGGCGGACTCGCCTCCCTGTCCGCCGAAAAGGACCGTCCCCTGGAAACAGCCGGGAGTGATAGGGCCTGGAGCGCCGAAGCAGCCTGGGCGAGAGCGCGTACACCAGCACCACGGGCAGGAGCAGGGCATATGCTGCATGCCGCCCGGCAAGGCGGATCGCCGCGTAGAAGAAGCGATGGCGGAAGGGTCCGGCCAGACTCCGGCTCGACCAGCTTCCAGGATGAGCGGGTTGCCTTGGCTTCATGCTCCTGCTGCCCCTGACTGCAGGCCATGACGCACGGTAAGGGCCGCGAGGTACACAATGCCGGCCATGATCCCGCCCATGATGGGGGCAAGGGCAAGAGACCCGAGCACCCACTCCAGCATCCGCTGGGAAGCCTCGTAGCCCAGGGTCTTAAGAGAATACTCCGTGAGCAGCTTGCCATGGAGCAGGTAGTGGCCGGCGAGGATGCACAGGGCGGGCACCACGGGGGGCATGCACAATTGACCCGAGGCCAGGGCGGCGATGCGATTGAGCCCCAGCCAGGAGGCGCTGAGCACGATGCCGATGGTCTGCACGAAAAACAACGGCAGGGTGCCGATGAACACCCCGAGAAAGGCGGACATGGCCAGTTCCCGCGGGGTCGCATTCCGGGCCAGGAGGATGCGCAGGGAACGCAATGGGTGCAGGGGCGTCACGCCGCCTTTGGCGTCCTCGGCAAACTGCCTGTGCGGCAGAGGCAGAAACGAGCGCACGGTTAGGCGGGTGTTCAGCATCGAAATTTCAAGGTTGTCTTCAAAAACGCGAAAATGGGACACCCGTTCCCGGCGCGGGGGGTAATGAACGGTCACAGGCACGTTCTGAATTTGAAGACCGGCCCAGGCGGCTTTGACCAGCACCTCTACCTCGAAGGCGTACCGGCGCTCGCTCAGGTCAAGCGCCAAAAGCGCATCGATCGGATAGGAGCGAAATCCGCACTGCATGTCGGAGACGATCAGCCCGGTCTGCACCCGCATCCAGAAATTGGAAAAGGAGCGCCCAAAGCGAGAGGCTCCGGGCACGGCCGGGGAGGAGAAATCCCTGGAGCCGACTAGGAAGGCCGCGGTGTTCGTGGCGATCCGCTCCAAGAACTTTGGGATGTCGGCGGGATCGTGCTGGCCGTCGGCATCAAGGGTGATGATGTGGGTCATGCCTTGATAGCGGGCCGCCCTGGCCGCAGTGAGTATGGCCGCACCCTTGCCCCTGTTGCTTTCATGTCGCAGCAGCCTCGTTGGCAGCGCGGCAATGTTGTCCGCGCCTCCGTCTGTGCTCCCGTCGTCCACTACAAGGACCTCGGGGAGCACGGCCAAGGCCTTCTCCACCACCTGACGCAGCGTGGCGCCATGATTGTAGACAGGAATGACCACTGCGACGCGGGTCATTGGGGAGTTCACCTCGGAGTTCATTGAGGGTGCCCGCCCTGGGCGCCGGGAAGTCGAACGAGGGTATCCCAGAGCACCCCGCGATAGCCAAGGCGGTGCAGCACCGCCATGCGCTCCTGGGCCCGCTCCGGAGGGAAGATGCGGTCCCTTCTCCGTGCAAAGGCCTGCTCCAGCCGCGCGTTCATCGCCTCCGGGTACACTTCAGGCGAAAAGTAGAAGACGGGGCGGAGCAGGTCCGCATCTGGGCCGATCACACCCTGCTCCACGGCCAGGGCGTGCAGTCGGGTCCGTGGATGCACGCGGATGCCGGAAAAAGCGAAAACAACGGCTGGGTCCAGAAGCGACAGATTGCGTAACCCTTCCTCCAAGGTGTCGGAGGTCTCCCCGGGTCCTCCGAAGATGATGAAGTGGGCGCAGGGAAGGCCTTCGCCAACGCACATAGCGTTGAAATCGGCGGCCGCGGCGAAGTCGATGCCCTTGCCCAGTCCTGAGAGGGTCGCATCCGATGCCGCATCCGTGCCCACCTCCAACCCGATCAGGCCACTCCTGCGCAGCAGGCGCACGGTGTGCCGATCCAGACAGCGGGGCTGGAAATACGCCGTCCAGCTCATTCCGATATCGCGGCGCACAAGTTCCTCGACCAAGCCCAGGTAAAGACCTCCGGCATCGTTGAATACCGCATCGGTGAAAAACACCGTCCGTACCCCGTGGTCCTGCTGCAGTCGCAGCAGATCCTCGGCGACGTCACGCGGATCGCGGCAGCGAACGGCATGGCCCTCGAGGAGGGGATAGGAACAATAGCAGCACGCGTTAGGACAGCCGCGCTTGGTTTGCACACCGACCAGACCACTGCCCTCAAGGTAGAACCGGACGTATTCAGGCTTCATCAGGGCAGATGGCATTTCCGTCGCCGAAGCCCGTTGCGTCCCGTTCACGGTCAGCCGCTGTGGGGAGCCCCCCTCCTCCAATATCGCCAGCAGCACCGCGAAGGCATTCTCGCCCCCCCCCACAATACCGTAATCCGCTCCAGTGTAGTCCAGAATCCTTTCTGGGATGAGCGAGAATCCAGCCCCGCCGACCACGATAGGAGCAGATGTACATTGGCGAATGTTCTTCACGGCTTCCCGGGCCTCGTCCAGGAACCAATGCTTAGAGGCGGTGAGGGAATCCACGTTGTCCACATTGCGCAACGATAGACCCACGCATAGTGGAGCAAACTTGAGAATGCGCTGGCGCAGCACGCCAAAATCCCAGCCCTCGGCCAGAAGGTCGAACTGGTCCACCTCGTGCCCGACCGCGGTCAAAGCCGCTGCCACCACGGACATCCCCAGGGGATAGACGACATATGGGTCCTGGCAGGAATTACAGGCGACCAAAAAAACCTTCATGCCTCAGCAAGCCCTCCTTCTCGCCAGCGCCTGAGGAAGTCCTTGTAGAAATCTGGGCAGGTCATGAGCAGATTCTGCTCCCCGTCCACAAAGACATGCACCGTGTACCCCGTGGTGGTAACGTGCCCGTCCTGGTCGTGGATGACAAACTCGTAATTCATGCGTGCCGCCTCGGTATAATGCAGTAAGACCTGAATGGTGACCCTGGCCGGGTACCGCAGGGGGCGCAGGTAGTCCACGTGCAACACCCGGATGGGAATGGCGATGCCTCGCTTAGAAAAATCGAGGTATCCCACACCATGCATCGAACCAAGATGTTCCCTGGCGTCCTCAAAATAGCTGGCGTAGCGCCCATGCCATACCACAGAAAGCGGATCCGCTTCCTCGAAGCGGACCGTTCGCGGCACTGAACCGGACAGTGGTGCGGGTTGGCCGCTGACCGGGAAGTACGGCTTTCTCATCAGCCCTCCCCTCCAGCCAGAAACAAGACAAAGCTAGCCGCCAGGATCTCGCCGCGGTGTGCCTGGACCCTGGCCAGCCATTCCACACCGTCCTCACAGAGGCTGCACTCGACGGCGAGGATCTCTCCAGGTTTTACAGGAGCGGTGAACTTGGCGCGGCGCACCCCTGCCAGGCGAAGCGGCTGTGGAATCCCGGCAAGGGCATCCTCGGCTACGATACGGCCCATCATGATCTGAGCAATGGCTGGCAGCACCGGGTTGCCAGGGAAATGTCCGGTAAATCCAACAAAGCCGGGCGACAACAAGAAATCCCAGGTGGCGTTTCCCGGCCGGCTAACCACTCTCCGGCCACAGGCCCGCAACTCACGCTCCATATTATGCATGCCGTACCTGCTCAGGCACTGCCGGTCGATTCACTGTTCCCAGGGAGTCCCCAAGGAGACGCGGCGTGACCAAGAGGGCCGTCGGCAGGGCCGCCCCGATGCCCAGGAGGATGGAGAGGCCCAAGGAACGGAGGGCAGGGTGCTGGGCAACGGCCAAAGTTCCGAACCCTACAATCGTTGTTAGGCCGCAGACGAGCACAGATCGGCCGGACGACACACAGCGGTTCAGGGTGTGATGGACCATAAAGATGCCGTAATCCGCGGCAAGGCCCACGATTAGCGGCAAGGCCATGATGCTGAACAGGTCAACCCCCCCATGTGCCAAGCGCGTTCCGGCTGTCACCGCGGCTAGACCTGTAAATACCGGGGCAAGTGCTGCTGCCGCCGTCTTCGGCTGCCGGAAGAGGACCAGGAGGAACCCGCAGACCAAGGCCAAGGAAAGGGTCGTGAACACGAGGGCGTCACGGCGCAATGCGGCTCCGAGGTCCCGGGCAAAGCCAGTCCCGGACAGAACGTGAACCCCATCCACGGCTTCGAGCCTGCTGCCCAGGCTGCCGCTGAGCAGCAGAGAATCGGGCAGCAGCGTCAGCAGCGTGCATTCCCCATCCCGCTCCTGAACAAGAAGCCCTAGGGCGTCGCCCAGGCCAATTCGGCCCAAGGCAGCCGTGTCGATCAACGGATTGGAATGCCCGTCGCTCCAATCCGCGAGCAGATGCACAAAGGGGGCGAACGCCTGGTCCGTGAACCCGAGTTCCTTTCCCGCAGCCAACACTTCCCGCGCCAGAGCCAGCCCCCTCGCGCAGGACCACTGCGCATTCCAGGCCCTGGAATTGCGCTCCTGATCCTTTGGTGGCGGCAGGAGAGGGGCAAGGGTGAGCACCTCCTCACCTTCCGGAGACGCACGTAGGATGGTCAGAACGCGGGCATTCCTTTCCGAGGCCTGAGCCAGGTCCGAGCCTGAGGCGAAGACCATGGCGTGATCCCGAAAACCGCCCAGAGCCGACCTGAGCCGGTCTTCGTCAGCCCGCACCTGGGGATCGGCGATGCCAAGTGCGGCGAAGTCGGTATTCAACCGCAATCCAAGCGACATCCATGTCAGGACGCACAGGGCAATTGCCCAGAACGCAAGCACCAATCCCTTCGCCCGCTGCGGTCTTGGCATTGGGCACGGCTCCGCCGGAGTTCCCCTCCCCGTCCGACAGGGCAGAAGCTGAGGAAGGACTAGGAAGGAGATCAGTACCGCCGCCACGATGCCGAGCATGGAAAAGAGGGCCATCTGCCGGATAGCTGGAACTTGGGAGAGGAGCAAGGGTGAGAAGGCAGCCAATGTGGTGAGCGCCCCAAACACCAGGGGCTGGGACACCTTCTCCAACCCCGATGAGGGATCCCTACTTTGATTCAGCGCATGTTGCACGTGCAAGGGATAGTCCACGGCTAGACCCATGAGCACTCCTCCGAAGCCGAAAACGATGCTGTGCAATCCTCCAAGGAGCGCCCCCGTCGCAGCGCCGGCCAGGCACAGCACCCCAGGTGGCACGAGCAGCACCCAGAGTGATTCCCGCCGACGCAGGAAAATGAGAATCACAAGGGCCAGCCCAGAGGCTGAAAGAGGGATGACCCGCAGCAGGTCCGCCTTCACGGCAACCGCGTTGGCCAGGGAATGGCGGTGTCCACTCACCAGATATCCGCTTACTCCGGCCGGGAGGGAGTCGCGGAGGATTTCCTGAAAGCCGGCGAGGAGCCGCTCAGAACCTGCGGCATCAGTGAAAGGGATGTCCGTTGCCGCGGTCAGGACCAGGCTCCGCCCGTCAGGGGGACGCAGCCGCCCCTTCGTGTCCAGTCCACCTCCTCCTGTTCCGAGGCGGGGAAGCTTGGCCAGAAGTTCTGCGCGCAGATTCAATGGGTCCAGGCGGAGCACCGGCTTGAGCGCCGCCCCTTGCGGCGATGCGAGCGTCTGGCGGACACCCTGCAGACGGCGGCGCACTTCGTCCGGGGTCAAGGTGTCTGCCCAGGCCTTCACCTCTTCCGGTGTGAGCAGGCGGGGCGAGAGTTCCAGAATGCCGGTGAGCATCTCGGGTCCTGAAACCGGAGCTCCGGGCTCCTTGAACAGAGGCGGGCCGAGGCGGGCAACCAGGGCGTCGGCAGCCTGGTCCAGAGCTCCGGGCTGGGCCTCGGGCTCTGCCTGGAGGAGGATGAACAACCGACGCGCGAGGGGGGCTCGGGACAATAACTCGAAATCCTCGGCCAGACGGGGCGGTTGATCCGGAACGAGGACACTAGCATCCTCGCCGGTAAGCAGGCTGGGGATGCTCGCGGCGCCGGCAGATGTCAGAAAGACGGCCAGCACCAGTACCAGTCGGCCATGCGCGCACCGCAGCGAATTGAGCGCGGCCAGCACCCACTCAATGCCCTTGCCCAATGATCACTCCAGTTGTTCTAAAAAGACCCCATCGGGAATGCGGGCATCAAGTATTGCGTCCAGGAACCGGAGGGAGGTGGTGTCCCCATCTGGCTCAAGATAGTCCACCTGCAGCACGGAGCGACCGTCCGGAGTAAAGGCGATATCCAGGTGATCCAACACACGGCGGAGCTGCTGCGCCCTCGGCCGCAGGCGCAGCAGGGGAGGGTCGTACTGCAGCACTTCCACTCCGTAGGCCATCTGGATGTGCTTGAGATCGAATTTCACCCACACCAGCAGCTCTGCGGCCATGGGCCCGAGCAGCGGGTCCTTCTTCAAGTCCAGCGGCTTGTGCTCGCCAGATGGCCACCAACGCCAGCCCTTCGAGCCCCGGACGCTGAAGCCTTGGGCCTCCGGCACCGTGTACTCCCAGCGCAGGTCGTCCGGGGCTTGGTAGTATAACCGTCCCTCAGAACGTAACGGCTCCTGCAGCATGGCTAGGCTTTTTTCCTGCACGAACCTGGCCTGCACCGAGCGCACCTCGGCCATGGAGCTGCGCAGGCTGTCCAGCAGGCCAGCCTCATCCCCTGCCACGGACATGGCCGGGTGCAGCACCAGGAAGAGGAAGCACATGAAAGTTGCTGTCCTCATCCTTCCTCCCCCGGCTGTGGAATCCAGACCTTGATCCTGCCGCGGGCCAGAAGGGCATCCCCTCGGCACACTCGGGCCTCCACCACGGAGAAGCCCGCGAATTCGCCAACAGGCAGGACCTTCACCAGGAGGTCGTCCCCGAGCATGATCCTGTCGAGAATGACAAAATCCTGGACGCCTACCAGGTAGCCGGACGCAGACGCCGGCTCCACCGGCGCACAGGCCAAGCTGCGCAGCGCAGCATACGCCTGGGCTGCGAGCTCGATGCAGGCCTCCGGAGCGATCTCGCCCCCGGGGCAAGCCAGCGGCCAGTCCGTACTTGGGCAGGCCCGGACTATACCCCCGCCCCCTGTGCGCGCCTCCAGAATCTCTTGCACCAGCAGCATTGGGCCTGTGTGGGGGATGATCCCCTCGGCAGGCACGGCTAAGGACATGGACACGCCGGCCAAGCTCACTCTCCGCCACTGCCCGAGGCTGCCACCTGCGGTCTGCGGCAGAGGGGATCCGAGGCCAGATAATCACCCGTTGCCTGATAGGCCATGCCTCGGCAGCCATAGCACTCGCCAGCAAGATCGCACTCCCGGCAGGCACCCTTGATCATGGAGCGGATGTTGCGCAAGTCGCGGATGACATCGCTCGTGGCGAGTATCTGCCCTAGGGGGGCCAAGCGGATGCTGCCGACCTCGATGTCCACGCCAGGACATGGCAACACGGCTCCAGTAGCGGTCACCGTGCACGAATACTCGTGGCGATCGCAACAAAAGGCGGCGACCGGCGGATGCGGCCTCCAGGAGATGGCAAACTCCTGCGCATCCAGCCGGGCAAGGCGCTCCAACACATCCTGAAGCTCCTCGGCTTCCACCAGAAGCTCAGGATGCTGGCGAGCGCGACCCTGCAGGGTTATCGATTCGAAGTACGGAACGATCCCTTGCGTCCGGAGCCACCTCCACATGTGCGGCAACTCGTCCAAATTGTGGCGGCAAATGACAGTCTGGGCGCCAAGCAGCCTTCCCGGGCCAGGATAGCCGGCACTAAGCAGGTTCTCCAGGCCGTTGTGGATGGCCTTGAAAGCGCCAGGGCGACCCGCTAGGAGATCCTGCACATCCTCGCGAAAGCTGTTCATCTTGATCACGACTGCGACATGCAATGTGCCGAGCAACTCGGCCATGTCCCTGGTGAGGCGCACGCCATTGGTGAACAGCTCGATTGCAACGCCAATTCCGTGGAGGTGCTCGAGGAGCGGAACGAGATGCGGAGAGTTCAACGGCTCCCCGCCACCGAGCACAATGATCTTCCGGGCTCCAAGCGCTTTGGCCTGATCGGCTGCATCGATAAGCTCTTCTAGAGTGAGTTCATCCCGGAGAGCCGCTCCCGATTCAGCGTAGCAGTAGATGCACCGCAGATCGCATGCATGGCTGAGTTCCAATTCCATGGTCAGAAGGCCGCCGGGAGGCAGAGCTGCCTTCTCCGCGGCGGTGATCGTCCCACCCCAACCTGGCCGACAAAATTTGGTGCAGGTAGGTTGGATCTTCAAATCAGGAGAATACACAGGCATCACTTGCTGATGCCACCTCTGTTTAAAATAAACATGAGCTCACGGCCTATTGCATTGTTCAAATTTTGCACCCACCCATTGTAGTTGCTGTGAATAATGCCGTTTGTCTCTTTCAAATTGACACTACTCACATAAACTATGCTGTATTTGCTCTGGTCGTATATGACGTCGACTATGGCCTGATGGGAGCGAAGATCTAGTTGAGCGACGACATGCCCAGCCTCAACAGTCCTCATCTTCCAGCCAAGGCCAGCACCGGCAAGGAGAATTGCCGAATTGACCTCTTCCATTGACAATATTTTTTCATCACCTGCGGCAGGAACAGGTGAATTAGAAACGTTGTAAATAGGCGCTGTGCGGCAACCAGCTGTCAAAAGCATCAAGCACAATGCTAAAAAAAGTACAGAAAAAGCAAAACGTGCGTAGTGATTCATATATTTCCTCCTTGTTTGTTGTCTTTCAATAATAAATCTTGTTCGGAAAAGAATCCCAGCTTTTCGACCATCAAAGATTTAACCTTGCGTCTCAAGGCTATATGCCCTACTGGTGTATCCCGATACGCTACCGGGTCTATTGGCGGGAGTGCCTCAACGACGATCGAGCTGTCTCCCAGCAGAAGTCTACCGGGCGCCAACAATCGCCCCATCCCGGACAAGCACACTGGGACCAGCGGTCTTCCCGTCTCCACGGCCAGCTTGAAAGCCCCGGAGCGAAACCTCCCCAGCCGCCCATCCCGGCTGCGAGTTCCCTCCGGGAAAAAGAAGAGGCTCGCCCCGCCGGCCAGAGCTTCGCTTCCCAGACGCAGGAGAGACTGCTGATCCAGGGCATCGCTGTCCAGGTATTTGGATATACGCATAAAAATGCCATAAAAAGGGATTTTGAATGGCCAACCCTTGACGACGATGACCACGTTTGGAGTGGGCAGAGCCCCGAGGATATGCAGGTCCAGAAAGGATTGATGGTTGGCGACGAGGATGCATGGCCCCGCGGATCGAGCGTGCTCAAGGCCAAGGGTGCGCAAGGGAATGAACCTGCCGACGAGCCAAACGCAGATACGGCCGTAAATCCAGACCAAATTCCGTGCTGTCAGACCCCCCGAGAGGCCAGCGCGGAAAGCTGAGATAGCGAGGATCGCTGGTGAAACGATGGCCCCTACAAGAGTAAGGAGCAACAGCAGGGGAAGGAGTATGACATTCAGCCATATCTTTTTCATAACATCACTAACTCTGCTCGATGTAACATCTTCATTCGGCCATGCAAAGGCATTCACCATGCATCTTCATTAAAAATTCATGCAAGTCCCTGATGGTCTTAATGCCTCGAACTTCGCTTTCCTGGCTTATCTTGATGCCAAACTCCTGCTCCAGCACGATCACCATGTCAACCGCATCAAGGCTATCAAGATTCAGGTCTTCACGAAGATCGGCATCAGGGACCAAATCAGCAAGATCAAGCTCGAACTCTGCTGCCAGAGCAGCATTCGCTCGATCAATAATCTCCTTCTCAGTCATGTGGATATCTCCGCAGAATAATGGCAACGTTCATGCCGCCCAGTGCAAAACTGTTTTTGACTGCAACACGTAGGGGGTACTGCTCCAAATTTTGAGGGTGGCGAACACATCTACACATTCCATCTATCTCAAAAAGATTCTTTGTCGGAATAACACAATTGTCTTTCATGCATTTAACAGTGGCAATTAACTCTAAAGATCCACTTGCAGCCATGGTGTGCCCTATGTGACCTTTAAAGCTGCTGACAGGAACGTCACCGCCTAACACTTCTGCAATGGATGCGCTCTCTGCAGGATCACCGATTTGCGTTCCCGTTGCATGGGCATTGACGTAATCCACATGCTCTGGTAGTATTTCCGCGTATTCCAGGGCCTTGCGCATGCAGTCGGCCATGGACTCCACACCGGGCGAGGCCATGTTGTGAGGGTCCGACAGACAAGCCCATCCGGCAATCTCCGCAAGCACATTCGCCCCTCGGTTCAAGGCAGAATCCAAGTTCTCCACCACCAGAGCACCCGCACCCTCGGCGCAGACGACGCCGTCTCTCTGCCGATCGAACGGCCCCGGAATGAGTGTTGGAGAATCGTTGTACTGAAATGAGGCTGCTTGAATGATATCAAAAGTGGCTGCGGTGAGAGGATGAAACTCGTCGCATCCCCCACACAGGACAAACGGTTGCCTGTTGGATGCCACCATGTCAAATGCCAATCCGATAGCCAGACATCCCGTGGCGCAGGCAGCCGAAGGAGCAATGGTCTGGCCGGCAATGCCCAAGGCCTGGGAAATGTTGGCCGCTGCGGAGTGGCTCATGATCTTGAAGAACAGTGTTGACTTCACCTGCTCGATGCTTTTCCCCGGCAGGTATTGCCTGAAAAATTCCTCCATGGTTCTGGGGCTGCCCACGCTGGAGCCGAACACCAAGCCCATTTCCCCGTTCACCACGCGCTCCTTGGGGATACGCGCCTGGGCGAGGGCCTCCTGGCAAGCCTGCAGTGCATAGATGGACATGTCCGACATCGTGCGTCGAAACTTTCTTGGAAGCTCCCTGGCATGGGTTTCCTGGATCAGACCTGCAACGCGGGGCCTGAGTCCGGTGACGCCTTCCATCTCCACAGCCCGGGTAATCCCTGACCGACCCTCAAGCAGGCCGGCGTAGAGCGCCTCCACGCCCTGGCCCAGAGGCGACACAGCCCCCTGGCCGGTGATCACGACACGCGTGTGCAAGCTGCCAATCCTTTCCGCAAGGTTTCATGGCCCACAATGAAACCGCAGGCCAGGAAAGCAGAGATCATCGAACCCAAAAGACCCGGACAGACAATTCCTTGACCAGCCAAGTAAAGACCTGGAACCTTGGTGACCGGAAGCGGTGTGTTCTGGCCCATGCTGTGCAGAGCGCCATAGAGCCCCCCACGTGGCGCCTTCAGCTGCTCGGCAATGGTCAACGGTGTGGCGCTTGCAAGGAATTTCACCTTTCCCTGAAGTTCCGGGCATGCAGCCATCACCTGTGCCTCGATCGCCTGCGCGACAACCGCCTTGTGCTCCTCGTACGCCTGCGGGCGAGCGGCCGCGCGTGTTGAGGCCCAAGGCTCGACCTCGGCGTAATCCCCGGCGGCCAGCACGATCACCCCGCGTCGTCCAGGCCTGCCCGAGTTCTGGTCCATGGAGATGAACAAGGGGCGGTCCTCGCGCGGGCCATACCGGCGAAGAATGCGCTCCCCATTGCTCTTGGGCAGCACGACCACATTTCGGCGGTCGAGCAGGTCCATGCGCTCCTCGGTCGCGCCGAAGAGCATGTAGGCTGAAGGGGTGTTGACAAGCCGCACCAATCGTCTACTGTACGATGGCCGGAGCACCTTTGCCGGAAGCATTTCGGGAAGGGACGCCGGGTGACCGGTGTAAATGACAGCATCAGCTTCCATAAAGCGTCCATCGCTCAATTCGACATGCTTGACAGAAGCATCCGCCCCGATGCCTATGGAAGTGACTCCGGCCTTAAGACTCAGTTCAACACCTTCACGCTCGAGGGCTTTTGCAAAGGCCTCCGCCACGGCCTTCCCCCCCCCGTCCGCGGTATGCACGGAGGCGTGGAACGATCCCGCCACCCGGGAGAAATCCGCAAACGACGCCTGATCCGGCTCACAGCCGAAATGTAGGCAGTGTATGGAAAGCAGGGTTCTCAGCCTTGGAGACAGGTCTAGACTGGCCAAGACTTCCCGCAGGCCCTGCCGTGAAACGACTTCGAACGAAAGCTCCTTAGAAAGGGGTAGCTTCGGATTGAGCATGGGGGAAATCGCACAGGCATCGCCCACGTGGCGGAGAAAGGACCGGACACTTCTCCTCTCAGAAGGAAAGGAAGCGGCAAAGGCTTCCTCAATCCTCGCGCGGCCGTACGGCATGTCAAAGGACAGCCCGCTGTCCATGCAGAGCAGCCGGTCATAGCCATCAGGGTCGAAAGGAATGCGGGCAACATCATCTTGCATGCCCAAGTAAGTGGTAAAATTATCAAGAGGCTCCCCATTTCCCCAAAATCCGCTGTAATGCAGGCCGATATCAAAGTGGACACCCTGGATGCATGCGCCCTTGAGCAGGCTAGCTATGCACGAAGAGCGCTCAACGAGATGGACTCTGCGTCCCTGCCTGGCAAGCAGCAAGGCGGCCGTCATTCCTGACACACCGCCGCCGATGACTATGGCTTCATGCTTCATGGTAGGCGCATGTGATCGAACGTGAAGGCTGCCGGCCCGGAGAAGACAAGCACTGGTTCATGTATGGATCCCGCCATTCACGGGAATGACTTGGCCGGTGATATATGATGCCCGTTCCGAGCAGAGGAAGGCCACGACTTCGGCAACCTCGGCGGGGGTTCCAAGCCTGCCGAGGGGGATGCGCGGAAGCATGTCCTTCACTGGGACGCCGGCGATCATGTCAGTGTCGATCAGCCCAGGCGACACTGCATTGACCAAAATATTGCGCCGCCCCACTTCAGTTGCCAAGGAACGGGTAGCACCTATGAGACCCGCCTTTGCGGAGCTATAGCCTACCTGCCCAGGGACGCCTGTTTCACCTGAAGTCGATGCGACATTCACTATGCGGCCGGACCTTCGGCGGATCATGCCTGGCAAAACGGCCCGGGTGACCAGAAAAAACCCGTCCAAATGCACGCCCAGAACACTTTTCCAATCCTCATACCCTGCCATGGCTAGTAAGCAGTCTCGGGTGAAGCCAGCGTTATTAACAAGCACATTAGGCACTTGCTGTGATATATGCGACTCCAATGCCTGCTTCACGGCCTCTGGAGAGGCTACATCAAATGGCAACAGCAGACACGATCTTCCAAGCCCTTCCACTTCCTGTGCAACTCTGCCTGCATCATCGTGGCTGAATCGGTAGTTCAGCCAAATGTCAAAGCCATCACGGGCCAGTGCCAAAGCGATGGCCGCACCAATCCCCTTACTTCCGCCAGTCACTAGGGCAATTTTTTTCTGTCCCATTGTAACCATAAGATCAGGTAAAAATTAGCTACTAGGATAACACAAAAAAGTTAAGTATAATGGTCTAATCCAGTGAAGTAAGACATTGGCTGAATGAGGCCGGCGCAATTTCCCAGAGGAAGTGTCTCCTGGGGGTGGTTACCTCTCCGAAGGTTCTCGATCGCGGCGTGTGCCAGGGGGGAGAATCAGGAGGCTTTTACCCCGTTTTAGCGATCATCTTCCGGCGCTATGCTGCAAGCCGTGCTGGCCACAGTCAAGTCCCCGCTATAAAAAGGCAAGCCGCCATCTTTTGGGAACTACGAGTAGTTTATGGCTGCCTATAGCGCGGTGACTAATCGAGAGCAAGGTAGTCATAGGGCTGCCTTAAGGGCTTCCTCAAACACCGTTCGACTGCAAAAGCGGGTAAAACACCTCCTCCGCATTCAACTTAATTTTTGTAAGGCTTATCCATCCTCATCTACGCAGCCGTACTTCGAGGGTGGGAGGGCAAGGCCTAAAAAGCGCTCGCACTTATTATTCCGTACTGAAGTCCGACATCCATAAGCCGCTGATCTCGGCACGACTCCGGTGGACGTCCTCGCCGACGAACGCCAGCATCTCGCTCTTGCCCAGGTTCAGGGCCTGGAAGATCAGCTCGCCCACGCGCCAGGGCACGTAGACGGTGACCAGCAGGAGGTCCTCGTCCTGCTTCTCGGCGCTGCCGATCACTTGGTCCGAGTCGCCGTCCTGGAAAATAAGGATGGCATTGACCTCAGTGAGAAGGTCGACATCTCGGCTTTCGGTCCAGGCAAGCGGGGCGGTGATCTTGATCGAGGATTCGTTGAACAGATGCCCCCCATCCGGAGTTGCGGCCGAGTGGCTGGTGTCGGCGGAGACCTTGAAGGGCTGCCGAAGATCGATCCTGTAGGTGCATACGGTCATGCTTGTCCTCATTGATGGTGATATGGTTGTGTTCGCCAATCGAAACTGGTGAGGAGACGGGCCTCCTCACGGGCGATCGGAATGGGCGGGTTGCCCGATGCCGCTGATTCTGCTCTCTTCAACCTCAGCTAAAAAAGGCCCGGGCTACTCCGGGCCTTTCGCGTTTTTGGTCAGGAACGCGACCTGTTGGGATGGGTATGTTGATGCCGTCGGTCATCAATATCTTATAACAAGGCAGATGAGGATTTTTGAATGCTCCTGAGAAGCCCTCATTTCCACACCGGCAGCTTCCCCCTGTGGTCACTTTATCGCAGATTCAGGTCAGCACCAAATGCGGAAACCTCCATTTTCTCCTACTTCCATGTCCGTGCGCTTTACAGGCTCCACCTGTACTCAGCGTTCAACCTGAATCCATGTGGAGGTCATGATGGACGATTACCTGAAGGCTGCCGTCGAGGTTGTTACGGCCCAGGCCAAGGTGCGGGCGATGAGCGCTGACGAGATCACGGCCATGGTGGCCAAGCTGGCCGCGGACTTCCGCGGCGTGGCCGAAGGTGCGGCCGCCCCCTCACCCCAGGAGCCGGCGGTGGATCCGCGCAAGTCCATCCGCGAGGCCTCGGTGGTATGCCTTGAGTGCGGAAAAGCCTTCAAGATGATCACCTGGAAGCACCTGGCCACACATGGCCTACCCCGGCCGATTAAAGGCCAAGTGGGGCCTGCCAAAGGGGACCGCCCCTACGGCCAAGAACCTCGCCCGCGCGCGCCGCAAGAAGATGCAGGAGATGGAGCTGTGGAAGCGCCGGGGGAAGAAGGGCGGAAGAAGACCGCAGCCGCCTGACCAGGGCTGCTCGATCCACCTTCCGGGGCCTCCCCGCCCTTGCCTCAGGGGACGCACCCCCATTGCACCACGCTGTCCGGGGAGCCTGGCCCGTTCTTGATGGCCTGTTTTATCGTAATCAGCA
>JAGVAP010000026.1 GCA_020060215.1 Deltaproteobacteria bacterium
AGCAGCCCCTCGTCAGTGACCCGGCCGGATCTGAGGTATCGCCTCGATACGTCCAAGGCCTTTCGCAACCCCTGCGCTCCCTTTCCCCGTCGGACCCTCGATTCATCCCCGACCCATCGAACCATCGACTCGAGTGCGAACGCCCTCTTTTCCCCCTGCTGAAAAAGGCGGGCCATGGCCCTGACGTATTCCATGGAAGACCGGACTGTCTTCCCTCGCAGCGGCCGGGCCGGGCCGAAGCGCCTGCCGAAGGCGGCCCAGAGGAAGAGTGCAAGCAGAAGAGATTGCAGCAGGGGGTAGAAGACGACGGATCGGCTCACATATCCCAGGATGGATGTCGCCCGGCCGAAGCCGTGGTGGTACTCATCCACGGCGACGGCCCCGTTCCCCAGATGAACCAGCAGCAGGTTCAGGAAGAGCCGACCGTGGTCGCCCGACCGCAGCGAAGCATTTGTGAAGAGAAACGGATCGGCCACGGCAATGACTCGCCCTCTTCCCTCGTTCACCACCGCGATGAACCCTCCGACCTCGTCGGCTGCATGAAAGACGACATGCGGCCTCGATGAGGCGAGTCCCTGGGAAACGGTCCTGGAAACCACATACCCAGGCGATGCGTAGGGCCCGGGACAAAACCTGTGCGGACGATTCCGGTCTTTGAAGATGCTCTTGGATGAGAAGACCTTTTCAATCCCGAAGAACGTCATGAATGCACCGGCCGGCGCTGACGAGAGGATCAGGGTCCCTCCTCGGCGCACCCACTTCCCGATCTCTTCCAGTTCTCCGGCATCGGGGCCCAACTCAGGCTGAAGGATGGCCAGAACGGTGAACCGGCTGTCCAGGGACGCGATCGGTGCCTCCCACCGCTCTACGGGGATATCAAGATGTTTGAGCCAGAGATAAAGGGCCTTGTAGCCGTGGGGCCCGGTGCTGTAGGTCGTGGGCCTCCCCTGGCCCGGCTCTCCCTTTTGGAGATTCCCCGAGAGGATCAGTCCAAAGACCCCGAAGAAGAGGAGGAGATAGAAAAAAAGCGTTCGCTTCTTGGCCGATGAAAAGCCGCCCGTCATACGGCCCCCATGCGCTCCACCCACTGCCGGCAGGCCGCGAAATCCTTCCGCTCAGGGGGCTTTAATCCGTACCAAGCACTTTCGTACACTTCCGCCAGGCTTCGAAATGCGTCCGCTCTCGCCGGAGGGCCGGCGATCTGCCGGAGGTGCTCCGTGTTGGTCGACTCAGGACGGTAGACCCACCATCCCTTGACATGGCCCTCCTGAAGCATGGAGAGGAAAAGGGCCCGCACCGCCTCCCGAAGCTCTCCCCGCTCAGCCTTCTCTTCGGCGTCCGCTCTCAGCTTCTTCCAGTCCGGTGCAGGGAACTCCTCGGGGGAATCCTTTGTCCCCCTGAGGGCCGGCTGCCTCCAGCGCCAACCGAACCTGCCGGTGGATCGGATCGCCCACACCATCAGGATGATCCCTGCGATCGCCAGTGCACCCAGGATGGCCAGAGAGATCCAGGTTAGGGTTTTCCCCTCGATCCTTTTGAAGTGACGGTCCAGCCACTCCATGATCCGGTGAAGCCTCTCCTGGAGCCATTCCTTCCACCAGGAAGGCTCCGAGTTCAGGTGCCGGAATTCCCTCGACTCGAAGACCGCATCCAGGGCCTCGCTGCCCCTTTTCCAGGGAAATGGAGGCCCGGGGTCGAGACCGATCTGGTCCAGCAGGGCATTCATATGGATCAGGAGACGCGCCCTGCCTTCCGAAGAGTTCTCCGCCTCATCGATCCACCGCCCGAGCTGGCGGCCGTCGACCCCGGAGGTCTTTTCCCCTCCGGTGACCGGCAGCAGGACCGGAAACCGCTCCCGCAGCAGGGCCGCGTCTTCGGACGAAATGGGCCCGCCGCCCCTCGTTTGAACGAGATCCACGGATTCCCTGATCAGCGCTCGATACTCTTCGATCGAAACGGGCGATCTCGCGTGGGCAGGCAGTTCGGTCGAGAGGAGAAGGAAGATAAGGCAGGGGAAAATCCGGGATCTCTGAAGGAGGCTTTTTGCCAAGACGGTCGATCTCTCCGGAGCGATTTTTGGACGGGCCGGACGCCCGAAAGAATTGGCCGATTCTAGTCGGAACCAGGAAGATGGTCAACATCCAAAGACACATCCGGTCTTTGGGCTTACCTCATTCATGGTTCGATGCCCTTCGGTACCTCAGGACAGGCCTCACCATGAACGGAATGGGTGCGCCGGAATTCTTCCGGGAACGCCAAGTTGGATGGGCCCGTAGCGATCTGATCCTTGACAAGTCTGAACCTCGACTTAGATTCCCGGGCAAACCTGCACGACGAGTGGCGTCAGTTCAAGGAGAAGCATGGTTATCGCCACATTGAAAAGAAAGGTCAGTAGGCCGGCCCGATGACCGACACCAGGGAAACCGCTCCCGTACTGATCCGGAGGACACGACAGACGATGTCGATCGTCCTGAACAGGCCGGAGGCGGTGAACAGCCTCGACCTGCGGATGGTGCGGCTCATCGCAAAGGCGTTGGATGAGGCGGAAGGCGATCCCCTGGTGCATCGAGTCCTGTTTTATGGAAAGGGAGAAAGGGGGTTCTGTGCGGGCGGCGACGTCAAGGCCATGGCTCGCATGGTTGGGGAAGGAAGGATGGAGGAGTGCCTCCGGTTCCTTCAGGAGGAATACCGGGTGGACCTGGCGGTCCATCGGTTCCCCAAGCCGGTGACGGTGATCGCCGACGGCATCACCATGGGAGGAGGACTGGGTCTTTGCTCAGGGGCCGACATCGTCCTGGCCACCGAGAGGTCAAGGAGCGCCATGCCCGAGACACGCATCGGCTTCTTCCCCGACGTGGGCGCGACAGGCTGGCTCTTCAGCAAGTGCCCTCCCGGATATCCTGAATACCTGGGCATCATCGGCCATGAAGTGGCCGGCCCCGAATGTGTGCGAGTCGGCCTGGCAACCCACCTGATCTCTTCCGAAGATCTGGATGGGACCATCGAGGCGATCGAAAACGGCGTGCTGAAGCCTTCTGCGGAAAGGTCCATTGCGGCGGAGAGTGTTCTGGAGTGCATCGACCCGTTCCTCCGGAAAGAGATCCCTTCGGATCCTGCAATGGATGAGTGGGTCAAGACCTATTTCGCAGGTAGAACCAGCGTTGCCGGAATCGCTGAGGACCTGAGGGAGTGCACCGTTCTCACGGACCTGTGCGGGGAAGTCTTCGCGCAGCTTTCACAGCGCTCACCCACCGCAGTGGCGCTGACGCTGCAGCTGCTTCGACGAAATGAGGGCAGAGCCATAGAGGATGTCCTCGAGGCCGACCTGAGGGCCGCCCGCTTCATCCTCTCCCATCCTGATTTTCTCGAGGGGGTCCGGGCGCGCCTCATCGACAAGGATGACCGGCCTCGATGGAGACCGGCCAGGACGGAAGAGGTCACTCTCGATCCGGACATATTCCGATGAACCCCTCGAAAGGGTGCAGGATTTAGGTGCAGGATCCATTTTTGGTTCTTTCTTCCATCCAGGATGGTGCATCTCGGATCCCAGGATCCGTGGCTTCGGCGACGCCCGTAAGGAAATGCCGGCGTACCGGAAAAACTTGCTTATTCCTTCTGCCGCTGATAAAAAGACCGGAATCCCGAGACGGGATCCAGATTGCGTTCAGTACGGGATAAAACGGAACAACAGCCTGAATCGAGGTCGAGGCTCCTTGATTTGGCTGTTTGCGTATTGGAGCAGGAGCGTATGCCGCATTCGATCATCACTGGAACCGGTAGCTATATACCCTCCCTGAAAGTGCCGAACGATCATTTCCTGGATCGTTCATTCCTGAACGCCGGTGGAGAACCGTTTGAATTTCCGACCGCTTCCATCATCGAAAAGTTTATGGATATCACGTGCATCCGGGAGCGAAGGTATGTCACAGACGATCTGAAGACCTCTGACATCGCCTTTCTCGCCGCCGAGCGAGCCTTGGAGGGTACGGAAAGGGAAGAGCTCGACTTCATCATTGTGGCCCAGAACTTCGGGGACGTTGCGGCCGGCGACCGTACCCACGACATGATTCCCACCATCGCGGCGAGGGTGAAACACAAGCTCGGCATCATGAATCCCTACACCGTGGCGTACGACGTGCCTTTCGGCTGTCCGGGATGGATCCACGGGATGACCCTCGCGGACTATTACATCAAATCGGGCGATGCCAAGAAGGTCCTGGTGATCGGGGCCGAGACCCTGTCCAGGGTATCGGATCCTTATGACCGCGACAGCATGATCTATTCGGATGGGGCCGGCGCCACGCTGGTCGAAGCATCGGAGGGCGAATCCGGGATCCTGTCTCATGTGACCCGATCCGACACGCTGAAGGATGCCTACCTGCTCTGGCTGGGCAAATCCTATGGTCCGCCCGTAAACGGCAACGGACATGGGCTTTACCTGAAGATGCACGGGCATGAAATATTCAAGTATGCGGTCAGGATCGTGCCGGAGGTCATCAAGAAGAGCCTCGAGAAGGCAAACCTGACCCTGCGGGATATCCGGAAGGTGCTGGTCCACCAGGCGAATCAGAAGATGGACGAGGCCATTTTGAGGAGGTTGTTCAAGATCTACAATGCCGAGGAGATCCCGGAAAACATCATGCCCATGACCATCTCCTGGCTGGGGAACAGCTCCGTGGCCACCCTGCCCACCCTGTATGATCTCCTGATGAGAGGGAGCCTCCAGGACCATGAGGTCCGATCAGGAGACGTATTGGTGTTTGCATCCGTCGGGGCGGGGATGAATGTCAATGCGATGGTGTACCAGGTCCCTTGAAGAGACGGGTTTGCCACAAAGACACGAAGACACCAAGAGCAAGAGTCTTGCCCCCGCCCGGAATGCCTTATGCCTCTTCTCCCTTCTCCTCCCTACCAGCGGTGCGAATGGTTATAGGCAGGGGTATGCATACAAGACCCGTAGGATGGGTGGAGCGAAGCGGAACCCATCGTTCGAGGCAACCAGGGCAGGGGTATGCATAGCAGGACCCGTAGGATGGGTGTAGCGAAGCGGAACCCATCGTTCGAGGCACCGGCGGTCTGAATCGATGGGTTTCGCTGCGCTCCATCCATCCTACGCGTTTGGAGCCTGGGAAAAAGATCTTCCTTTCCGTTTTCTTCTTGTCTTCGTGGCGGTCTTTCTTCTTCCTACCAGCGGTGCCAATGGCGGTACCGCGGCCCTCCGAAGCGGAGATATATCCCAGGGTAAGGATAGGGGTAGGGGTATGCATAATAGTAAGGGTAGGGATAGGGAGGCGGGTACACGTACTGAGGCTGCGGCTGCACGACCACCGTCGACGGGGGAGCGGGGTCGCTGCAGATCTCTTCCACCTTTTCGCTCACCATCTTCCCGTCCTGCCAGACCCGGTTCGTTACCGTGCGGCATTTCGTCTTCTGGTCGACAGGGCCGGGGACCGATTCAACGGCTGAGCCGCTCTTGTCATAATAGACCACCGGTTTCTCATAAAGGGCCGCTTCCCTTGCGGCCTGGTGGTCCTGGTCGACCGCATTTCCCACAAGGCCACCGAGGATCGTCCCCGCGCCGAGCCCTATGAGCGTGCCTGCCGTGTTCCCGCCGATAGCCTGGCCGAGCAGGGCGCCGGCTCCCGCGCCGATCAGGGCGCCTTTTTGCGTGTTATAACGGTCGGGATAGGCGCAGGATGACGCCAAGGCGACCACGAACGTGAGTACGAGCAAGTGTCCCTTTTTCATGAATTCCTCCGGTACAAAAAACCAAAAGAGAGTTCCAGGATGCAGGTCTGAAGAACCGGAAAACGGTCCCGTTACCTGGTCCTTTAGACGAATAAAAGGTCGGAAAGGTTTACCTGGGAGGCTGGAAAAGATGAAGGATCCATGGTGCGAGGTGCACGGTTGCAGGATCACCAGGCCTTCTGTCAAGCGGAAGTCAGCAGGGTTCAGGAGGCACGATCCTGGTCATCCTCGGGTAGTATCGGCCGCTCTTCCGGATATTTCGATTCAGGCGCCTCAGCAGAAAAAAGCTGATGAGAAGGGCAGCCACCCCGAATACGACGGATCCCAGGTCGGATGTCAGGTGAAAGAGATGACCCACTTCGGAGCCGATCGCGGCAGCCAGGACAAAAGCGAGTATGGGCAGGAAGTATACCATGAAGGTGATCTTCATCAGGCTCTGCGCGGGCATGCTCAACTCGACCCAGTCCCCGGCCCTTGCGCCAAGGTGATTATCCACATCGATGATCATCGGTTTCTCACCCCCGATCCGCATGTGGCAGGCCCCTCTCTCCGAGCAGCCGGCGCAGGCGCCGGTCCTGACGACCCGGATCATGGCTACGCCGCCGACCACCTCTTCTATAACGCCCTTCTCCTTACTCATCATGGTCAACTCTCGTGTAAGACCGGCATCCCCCCAAGAAGACGCAAAGGGAGAAATACGTCTTCGTCTCTTGGTGACCTTGTGGCCGGTTTCTTACAGTATAGCATGAAAGAGAGGGAAGGAAAAAAGGGGGAAGCGGGTCGGAAAGCGGAAGGCGGAATGAAGGAGGACATGGGGGGAGCGGAAGGGAGTTGACGTTCATACCCATTTCTCCTATCCTCCTCGAAACTGTCGATGGCTCGAGAGAATGCCGATGAACAAGGACTATAAAGATGCCCTGGCGACCCTGGCCAAGCTGAGGCAGGGTGCCCTGATGCTGTCCTTGGCAAACCAATATCTTTGCGAACCCCCGTTCTTGATGAGGATCAGTCGTCAGATGGAGCGGGCGCTCCAGGAACTGCCGGCGCAGGTCAAGTCCCTCAAGAGCCGATTTCCAGGCAAATTCCTCAAGGAAGTACATACAGGGCCCCTGGTCGAGGACCTGCACCGGAAGGTCGTCATGCTGCGAAACGGCGAGGCCGAGACCAAGACGAGATGCAGTCAGGGGGAGCTGGGTCGAGAGCTGGAGCTTGGGATCGAAAAGCTGAGTGCTGCAGTCAACACCATCGCCGCGCAGGTGGAAGGAGAACCCGTTCCCCACTCCTCCGGCAGGGGTTCAAAGTTCTTCGGGCTCCAGCGCAGCCTCACGGCCATCCTTCTCCTGCTCGCCGTGATGGGGGCTCTTCTGTTCGGGTACCTGTTCTTCATTCGATCATGAAGGATCTGAATCGGTCCTTGGGGAGCGGTTTCCCGCTCCGTACCTCTTCAATCCCCTTGAAGACCAACCTCACCCTGGCGGTCTGGCCGAGACGCGCATCGCTGTAGGCGACCGTCAGCGCCAGCGCCAGCTCTTCAATCTCGGGCGAGATCTCGCCGACGGCGATCACGGTCGGCCCCGGCACCGATTCGGTTTGCGAGAGCAGATCCTCCCTCAACGCCATGGACTGTATGGCCTCGTTTTCGGTCTGGTTTCTTCCAACCACCAGTTTGGTCCGGGGGCTTGCCCGGAAATGGCGGCCGAGCTTCAGGAGCTCGATCTCGCGCACATGGACCGGTTCTCTTGAGGAAAGGAGATCCTTGAGCCGCCTCGAAAAGATCACGTCCGTGAGCAGGCATCCCCCGGCCGGGGAGGGATAGTCTCTGATCCCGAACCTCGCAGCCAGTTCCATCTGCGGCTTTCGGGATCGGCCTGAGAACCCCAGCAGCTCATCCCGGCGGACCCATCCTTTCACCTCGGGCACAGTCGGAGGCAGATGGCGGGCCGACAAGGGCCTCAGGATGAGCCCGTCGAAACCGCTTTCGGAGGCGACCAGCAAAAGGGCCCGCTTGTTCTGGGACAGGGGTCTCTGGCCCAGGACCTCTCCCGTGACGATGAAACTTGCGCCCTCGCTGTCGAGCATCCTCCCGGCCTGGGAGAACATCAGGGCATGGCAATCGATGCAGGGATTCATGTTGGCCCCATAGCCGTGTTTGGGCTTCCTGACCAGCTCCAGATGGATATCGGTGATATCGATGCTCTTGAAAGGCAGCTGTATCGCGGCAGCAGACCTTTCGGCCCGCGCGGATGTGAAGAAGGGGGTCTCGAAGAAGAGGGCCAGCACCTCGATCCCCTGGGCCCTGACAAGCTGTGCAGCCAGCATGCTGTCGAGGCCACCGGAAAACACGGCCAGTGCCTTCATTCAGAACCCCGCCTCTTCCAGGTCCTTGATGAGGTCTTTCTGCTTCTTGCTCAGTTTGGTGGGCACCGAGACAAGGATCCGGGCATAGGCATCGCCCCGTCCGCTGCCGTCCATGCGCGGCATGCCGTAGCCCTTCAGCCTGAACTTGGCGTTGCACTGAGTGCCGGGCGGGATCTTCAGTCTGAGGGTCTTCCCTTCGATGGTCGGGACTTCGACCTCGGTTCCGGAGACCGCTTCCGAGAACTTGACCTGCTTGTCCAGATAGAGGTCATCCCCTTCTCTTCTGAAGATCGGATGCTCAAGGAGGTTGATCTGCACATACAGGTCCCCTTTGGGCCCGCCGTGGCCGCCGGGCTGTCCTTTCCCGGTGAGCCGCAGCTTCTTCCCTGATGCGATCCCTGCCGGGACCTTCACAGAGACCGATTCCTGGCGGCCGTCCAGATTGTACGTAACCACCTTGGAGGTGGGGACCGCAGCCTCTTCCAGGGTCATCTTCAGTTCATAAACCAGGTCTCTGCCCCGCTCCGGGCGGTGGCCTCCGTAACCCTCGAACCCACCCCCGAACGGCCCTGATCTGGACCGCCCCTGATGACCGGTGCCCGTGAAGAACTGGCCGAACATGTTCTGGGACCGGCCTCCGGTCCCGAAGCCGAACTCTCTGAAGATGCTCCCAAGGTCGAAATCGCGGAAGATGTCTTCCTGGGTGTAGCGCTTCTCGAACCCTTCAGCGCCGAACATGTCATACTGCTTCCGCTTCTCCGGATTGCTCAGCACTGCATAGGCTTCGTTGACTTCCTTGAATTTCGCTTCCGCCCCCTTGTCGCCGGTATTCCGGTCAGGGTGGTACTTCATCGCCATCTTTCGATAAGCCTTCTTGATCTCTTCGGCGGAAGCGCTCTTCGATATACCCAGCGTCTTATAGTAGTCTTTTCCCGGCATCTTGCCTCTGGATCGGTTTCTCAAGTATTGGAAATTAGCCAATAATAAGCACACTTTTCGGGTAAGTCAACTTAAGAAAGCTTTCCGATCCCCTTGACATAACCGGCTTTGTTGAGCCATACTCGCTGGAACGGTTAGCGCTCTCATTCTCCTCATCCGGAAAACGTTCACTCCCGCATCAGACGGCAACAACCTTTTCGTTCCTTTTTGAAATGGGCTTCTCTCTCTCTGATTTCAGGGAAAAGTACAGGGCCAAGATCATCCGCGAGTGGGTGAATCGGCTGAAGACCGAGGTAGGCGAGCAGTACGCGCGGAGGCCGAAAAGGGAGCTCTACGGCACGGTCACGGAGGCATTCGAAGCGGACTTCCAGGTGCTCCTGCGCAATGACTACCGGCCGATGGACCGCTTCATCGACAAGATCACCCGCCTTCGCCTCAACTCCGGCTTCCTCCTCTCGGACGTGCAGAAGGCCTTTGAGCTGTTCAGGACCATCGTGATCCCCCTCCTGATCCGGGACTGCGCGCACGACGAAGTCACTGAACAGGTCCACAGGGTCAATCGATGTCTGGCCTATACCACGCACCGGTTCAGCGACCACTTTCAGAAGATGCACGAGGAGAAGATCCTCGAGCAGAACCGTGTGCTCGAAGACGAGGTGAAGACCCGCACCTATGAACTGAGGGAATCACAGAGAAGATACAAGACCCTGGTCGAGGAGATCACCGACGGCTACTTTGTCATCCGGGACGAAAGGATCATCTTCGCGAACCAGGCCTTTTGCCAGATGCACGGCTACACCCCGGAAAAGGTGCTGGGGAGAAAATTCTCCCTCTTCGTCGCCCCCGGGGATCGGGAGAAGGTCCTCGCCATGTATCGCAGGAGCCTCCGGAAGAACACCGTCCCCCGCACGTTCGAGTACCTCAGGCTCACCAAGGACGGCAAGAGCTTCCCCACCGAGATCCTGGCCAAGAATACGCAATATGACAACCGGCTGTCGAGCATCGGCATCTGCAGGGATCTGACCCAGCGTGTCCAGATGGAGCAGAGGGTCCGGGAATCCGAAAGGATGGCCTACATCGGCCAGATCACCACGTCCCTCTCCCACGAGATCCGGAATCCCCTTTCCGCCGTGAAGATGAACCTGCAGATCCTTCAGAACCACCCCAGGCTCAAGGGAAACGACGCCAGGCGGATCGACATATCGGTCCGGGAGGTGATGCGGCTGGAGCGCATCCTGAACCAGCTCCTGGATTTCGCCAAGCCCCTCCACATGGAGAGCGGGCCGGTGGACATCAACAGGCTGGTGACGTTCTGCGAAGAGCTCCTGGACATGAAGATCAAGGAGGAAAAGATCCGGGTGGTCACCGATCTCGATCCCGACATTCCCCTGATCCGCGCGGATGAAGAACGTCTGAGCCAGGCCGTCATCAACCTGCTGCTCAACGCCATCGAGGCGTCGCGCGTGAGGAGCCGGATCTGGTTGAGGACCCGCTATGTCCGAAACGGCGGGAGCCCGCGGGCCCTCATCACGGTCGCGGATGAAGGAGAGGGGGTCTCGGCCAAGGATCGGGGGGAGATCTTTAGGCCCTTTTTCACCACCAAGAGCAAAGGGACCGGCCTGGGGTTGGCCATTATCGAGAGGATTGTGGAGGCCCACGGCGGTCATGTGGAGGTCCACAGCATCCCTTCCGGAGGGGCGTCCTTCACCATCGCCCTTCCTGCTGGAGAGCTATGAGCAAGATACTCGTCGTGGACGATGAGCTGAGCATTCAGGAGACCCTGGAGATGTTCCTCTGTGAGAAGGGTCACGAGATCTTCAAGGCCGGGACCGGTCAGGAGGCCATGTCGCTCTTCCGCCGCCATGCGCCGGATGTCGTCATCCTGGACATCCGGTTGCCGGATATCAGCGGGCTGGACATTCTGGGCAGGATTCAGAAGGAGGGGATGCCCAGCAAGGTGATCATGATCACCGCCTTTCACGACATGGAAACCACGATCCAGGCCATGAAGCTCGGAGCCTATGACTATGTCCACAAGCCCCTCGATGCCGAAGAGATGGAGAGGACCCTCGACCGGGCGCTCTATGTCCTGGAGGTGGACCGGGAGACGCCGCTGCCGGACAAGGGGGAGTCTTCTCAAAACGCCGATATCATCATCGGCAAGAGCAAACAGATGCGAAGCATCTTCAAGATGATCGGTCTGCTCTGCCAGAACAGGGCGACCGTTCTCATCCAGGGGGAGACGGGAACGGGCAAGGAGCTGATCGCGCGGGTGATCCATCGCAACAGCCTCTACGACAAGGAGCCGTTTATCACCCTGGACTGCTCCGCAGTGGTGGAGACCCTGATCGAGAGCGAACTGTTCGGCCACGAGAAGGGGGCGTTCACAGGGGCCAACCAGACCAAGCTCGGGAAGATCGAGCTCGCCGGCAGGGGAACGCTGTTCCTGGACGAGGTGGGGGAGCTGCCCTTGAACATCCAGGGGAAGTTCCTCGGATTTCTTCAGAGGAGGGAGTACATGCGGGTCGGAGGCCAGCAGACGCGCAAATCCTCCTGCCGCATCATTGCCGCATCCAACCGGGACCTGGCGACCCTCGTCAAGCAGGGGAAGTTCAAAGAGGATCTCTATTTCCGTCTGCGGGTGGTCACGATCCAGGTGCCGCTCCTCGGGGAGCGTCTCACGGACATCCCGGACCTGGTCAACCACTTCCTCAAGAAGATCAATTTCGAGCTGGGTACCCAGGTCTTCAAGCTGCAGAAGGGGGTCATCGGGAGGTTGAAGAGCCATGCCTGGAAGGGCAATGTCCGGGAACTGGAGAATGTGCTCGTAGAGGCCGTGATCCGCGCCCGAAGCAATGTCATCCTCCTGGAGGAGATCGAGAGGATCCTCACCACGAACCGCTCGAGCGCGCCGATGGGGCTGGACGACTACTCCCTGCCCCAGGTCGAGAAGGAGCATATCCGGATCACCCTCTCCCAGTGCGGCTGGAACCGCACGCAGGCCGCCCGCGTCCTGGGGATCTCTCTGCCCACGCTGCGAAGCAAGATCCGGAGGTACGGCATTGAGGTGGCCGAAGCGTCCAATGCGTGAGTCCCCCGGCAAACATGTGGAACCTTCCCGTCAAGGCTTTTGTGGGAGCGAGCTCTGCTCGCGATTTTACCAAGAAGCGAAGGAATCCCAAACGGGGTTCTGGTCCTACAAAGTTGATGCTCCCGCAAAGAATCGAAAATCGCCTCTTTCCGCCATCCCGGTGAAAACCGTGGTCCAGAGGGACCGCAGGCGCCCGTGGACTGGATTCCCTCTTTCGCCGGAATAACGCAATCGAACGGCGTCAAGGGTTTTTGGGGGCGATCTGGCAGGATGGGGTGGAGCGCAGCGGAACCGACCGGGTTCACTAGAAAGAAGTTTTCCGAGCCCTGAAAGAGTCTTTCATCCCTTCCGTGAGTGGACCCGGTCTGCCTGCCCTGGTTCTGCTTTCCCAAGTACCTGCAATTCCGGATCCTTGATGGCCAAACCCCGGTGTCGGCTCTCATCAGGCATGGGCCTTGCTTTATCAGGAACCGCTGACTCACACTTGCCGACTCTGCAGGGCGGCACCATGGAGCATACCGGGCCATGCAACTCAAGACGCTCAAGGAGCGAGAAAAGGATCATCTCCTTCAGGTCCTGGTAAAAACCCATTGGAACATCCAAAAGACCGCTCTTCTTCTTCAGATTCCGTTTGCGGAGGTCAGGCGAAAGATCAAGGAGCATGGGCTCAGGAAACCCAGGCCCACCTAGATCTCGGCCCTGATGGACGATCCACTCATTCAAAAGGAGGAGAAAAGATGAAGTTCAGATTTCATGGATGGTGGTTTTTTCCGGTGGTCGCGCTGGTTCTCCTGCTCGCGGGGGGCTCGGCAATGGCCCAGAAGCCGATCGTGATCGGCGCTCCCCTGTCCACGGCATTCCTTTATGGATGGGATGCGGAAAGGGGCATCAGACTCGCGGTCGATGAAATCAATGCGGCGGGCGGGGTCCAGGTGGGCAAGGAGAAGCGGCCCTTCAAGGTCGAGGTCATCGACACCCGGGACCTGGAACCCGGGGTGCCCGTAAGCGAGGCGCTCATGGCCGTGGAGAAGCTGATCCTCGAGAAAAAGGCCGATTTCCTGATCGGCGGGCCGGTTCGCTCCGAGGCGGCGCTGGCGGCGATGGATCTGCTCTCCAAGTACAAGAAGGTGTCGATCCTCACCACGGGCGTGCTCACCCCCAAGTATCATGCCAGGGTGGCGGAAGAATACGACCGGTTGAAATACTGCTTCCGGATCCACGGAGAGGCCGGTCAGCTTGTGAAGGAGATCATGGCCTGCTTCAAAGAGCTCCAGGAGAAAAGCGGGCTCAACAAGGTCTTCATCATGGTGCAGGACGTCGCGCATGCGAGGGGCGGCGGCGAGATCATTGGAAAGCTCGCGGCCAAGCAGGGTTGGACCGTGACCGGGACCGAGATCTATCCCACCGGGACCGGCGACTTTTCCATGGGCCTCCTGAAGGCCAAGAAGACCGAGGCCCAGGTGCTCAACATCTGGATGGACATGCCTGAAAGCTCCATCCTGCTGAAGCAATGGTATGAGCTTCAGATCCCTGCGCTTCCCTTCGGCTCCACGCTGGCCGCGGCCGAACAGCCCGGCTTCTGGAAGGCGACCGAGGGAAAGGGGGAGTTCACGCTCTGCAACGTGGTGAACGCAGGCAATGCACCCTCCAATGCGACCCCGTGGACCATGAAGTTCTTCGATGCCTACACGAAGAAATGGAACATCGAGCCCGAGGGGTTGGGAAGCTCCAGCAGCTATATGGCTGTCTACACCCTCAAGGATGCCATCGAGCGTGCACACAGCATAGACTCGGGCAAGGTCGTGGAGGCCCTTGAGAAGACGGACCTCATGGGGGTGTACGGCCGCATCCGTTTCGATCCCAAGACCCACCAGGTGATACCGGCCCTCGACCCCAAAGAGGGCGCCGTGGGAACGATCCTGCAGTGGCAGGCCGGGAAGAGGGTGGTGGTGTTCCCGAAGAGCATCGCGACCGGCGAGATTCAGCTTCCTCCCTGGATGAAGAAGTAAGGCATGGGGTGATGGTGTGGTGGGGTGGCGGCGCACCGGGGGGAAGATTCACATCACTCCATCACCTCCGCAGGAAAATCCGTAGGATGGGTGGAGCGAAGCCCATCGACCGGTTAGTGCTCATCCGGAAATAGGACTTTTCCGGATTCGCGCGAACAGTGTTCAGGTGTCAGGTGCCAGGAAAACCTTCCAGTTCGATGCATTAAGCTGACACCTGAAACCTGACACCTGAAACCTCCATCCGGAAATGCCCATTTCCGGATGGGCACCAGTTTGGAAAGAACCGATGGATATCCTCGTCTACGGCATCATCAACAGCATTACGCTCGCACTCATGGCCCTGGGGTTCGCGCTGGTCTACGGCATCAGCCGTGTGCCGAACTTCGCCCATGGGGCCTTGTATGTGATCACCGGTTTCGTGACGTGGAGCCTCCTGCGGACCGCAGACCTGGGGTATCCGATCAGCGTGCTCCTGGCCATCGGGATCACCGGGCTCCTCGGGGCGGCCATCTACAGGTTCATCCTCATCCGGGTCAGGGGCATGTCCATCTCCGAGATCATCGCCTCTTATGCCATCGGGCTTGCCGTCCTCGAAGGGCTCCGCTGGGGCGGGTTCAAGGGGATGACCTACACGCTGCCGGTATTCATGGCCGGAGGCACGGAGATCTTCGGGACCCCGGTGGACTACCATCGGCTCCTGATCGTGGTGATCGGGGCCGCGGTGATCTTCTTCCTCTGGTTTTTCACGCACCACACCCGGCTGGGGCTTGCCCTCAGGGGGATGGCCCAGGATGAGCGGGCTGCGCTGATGCTCGGCATCGACTCGGATACCATGGCCCTGGTCGCCATGGGCTTCGGGTCCATGCTTGCCGGCCTGGCTGCAGTCCTGCTCCTCCCCCTCGGCAATATCGTCGTGGAGGCGGGATACAATGTCCTGATCCTGGCCATAGCCGTGTGCATCGTCGGCGGTCTCGGGAGCTGGATGGGCGCTGTCCTTGCCTCTTTCCTTATCGGCTTTGCCCAGATCCTCACCGTGACTTACCTGGGGAGCCACTACCAGATGGTGGTTGCGCTCCTCGCGATCATCTTCACGCTCATCATGCGGCCGTCGGGTCTGTTCGGCCGGCAGAAAGAACTGGAAGAAAGGGTTTAGGACCGTGGAACAAGCTGCGGCAAGTCTTCGCAAGGAAAGACTCGACAGGGGGATCAAGGTGAGGACCGACGGGATCTATGCCCTCATGTCCTGGCGCGAGCTCGCCTATCTGTCCGTGCCGAGGCTCCTGCTGATCGTGGGGATGCTGCTCCTGCCGCTGGTCATGCCCGGCATGTACTGGCAGAGGGTCATCTCCATTGTCTGCATCTACGCACTGCTGGCGCTCAGCTTCGATTTCCTGGCCCACTACGTGGGGCTGGTCTCGCTGGGCGGCGCCTTCTACATCGGCACAGGGGGGTACATCGCAGCGATCCTCAACAAGTGGGTCGGCTTCTCTCCGCTGTTCTCGATCCCGGCCGCCGGGATCCTCGGGGGGGTCATCTGCACGGTGCTTCTGCTGCCCTGTCTCCCCCTCAGGGGTGTCTATTTCGCCATCGTAAGCCTCATGTACCCTCTTGTGCTCGCACGGATCATAGAGGCCTTGGACATCCTGGGGGGGACGGACGGGATCATGGGGATCGGCAGCTTTCCCAACCAGTGGGTGGAGCAGTATCTGATGATCCTGCTGGTCCTCTTCTTCCTGTTCGGCATGAGGAGGCTCGTGAACCTGGATATCGGTCTGGTCTTCCGGGCCGTGAAGGACAATGACCAGGCTGTCCGGGCCTCGGGGATGAGCATTACCCACTACAAGGCCCTCGCGGTCTTCGCGGCCTCGCTCATGGGCTGCCTGGGAGGGGCCTGCCTGGTCCATATCTACATGTGGTCGGGGATCTCCCTCTTCGCCCTGGACTTCTCGATCCTCCCCATTGCGGCCACCGTGATCGGGGGAGGGTCCACCCTGGTCGGGCCGGTGCTCGGGTGTCTGATCCTGGTCCCCATATCCGAGCTGCTCCGGGAGTTCGGGACCCTGCGGATCGCCTTCTATTCGGTGATCCTGATGTGCTTCATCGTCTTCCGGAGCGAGGGCATCATGGTGTACGGGCAGCGAAAATACCACCAGTTCGAAAGGTGGTCCAAGGTATGACGGACAAAACCATCCTGGAAGTCAGCGAGGCGAGCAAGACCTTCGGCGGGATCCTCGCGCTCAACCGTGTGAGTTTCTCGGTGAACGAAGGGGAGATCCTGGGGATCATCGGCCCGAACGGATCGGGCAAGACAACCCTGGTCAACTGCATCACCGGATTCATCAAGATGAATTCGGGGAAGATCCTTTTCCGGGGGAAGGACATCACCCGGAAGCCTCCTCACAAGATCGCGGACCTGGGGGTCACCCGCACCTTTCAGATCATGCGGCCTTACTACAGCCTCCCCGCGTACAAGAACCTCGTCATCCCCCTTTTCGCGCCGCGGGCGAAGAGGACAGGCGGATGGAGGGGTGGCGGAAAGCTCGGCGACAGAAACACGGTCGGGATCGACATCCTGGAAGAGATCGGATTCGAGCGCGACTCGTTCGTGCCCTTCAAGATCGCGTCGACCCTCCCCACGGGATACCTGAAGCGGCTGGAGCTCGCGAGGTGCCTTGCCCTTCGGCCGGAGATCATCCTCTGCGACGAGGTCTTCTCGGGGCTCAGCATGAGCGAGATCGCCAGCATGGTCCCCCTCATCGAGAGACTGCAGATGGACGGGATCACCCTGATCATGATCGAGCACCGGCTCCGGGAGCTCTTCCGTGTGGCGAACAGGGTCATGGTCCTGAACTTCGGCGAGAAGCTCACGGAAGGCACTCCGGAACAGGTGATGGCCGATGAAAGGGTCAAAGTGGCCTACTTCGGCTCCGAAGAGGTGGAGGAGGTCATGACCTATGCTTGAGGCCAAGGGACTGATGGTCTTTTACGAGAACATGCTCGCCCTCAACAACGTCCACATCGTCTGCAGGGAACGGGAGATCGTGGGGATTTTCGGGGCGAACAGCGCGGGAAAATCCACCCTCATGTACACCCTCTCGGGCATCATCGAGGACATCAGGAAGAAGGAGCAGATGGCCGGAGGCGAGCGGATCACGGTGCTTGGCGAGATCCGGTACATGGGCGCGGACATCATGGATCTCAAGCCGAGCCTCCGGGCAAGAAGAGGGTTGGTCCTCTGTCCGGAAAGGCGGAGGATCTTCAAGGAGAGCACGGTCCTCGAGAACCTGATGATCGGCGGATATCTCGCGTCTTCCTCCCAGGCCAGGGAGACCCTGGAATACGTCTTCAGGGTCTTTCCGGCCCTCGTCAAGCTCAGGAAGAGGATAGGGGGTTTCCTGAGCGGAGGGGAGCAGCAGATGCTGGCCATCGGCCGCGCCCTCATGGCCCAGCCCAAGCTGCTCCTTTTGGATGAGCCGCTGATGGGGTTGAGCCCCCTGATGCAGGCCATCCTCATACGGGGGACCAAGGAGATCAGGGATCAGAAGGGGTTGACGATCATCGTGACCGAGCAGTATGCGAGACCCGTGCTGCCGATCGTGGATCACGCCTTCATCCTGGAGAACGGCGCCGCCGTCATGGAAGGGACGAGGCAGGAGCTGCTGAGCAATCCGGATGTAAGATCGGCCTATTTCGGCGTGTAACGGCAGGTTGCTGCAACCTGCGACGAGATATGAACACCACCATCAACCCGCATTTGGACGAGAACATGAAATCCGATGATCTGCCCTTGGAGCAGGAACTGACCTACACCCGCTTCGACCGGATGAGCGAGCGATATCCGGACAGGAGCGCCATCGTCTTTCTGGGGGAGCGCTTCAGCTTTGCCCGGCTTCGGAACCTCTCCGAGAGGTTTGCAGGGGCGTTGATGGACATGGGTGTCCGCAAGTCCGATCGGGTGATGATCTACATCCCCAACTCGGTTCAATGGGTCATCGCGTTTCTTGCGGTTCAGAAGATCGGCGCGGTCATTGTCCCGATCTCTCCCATCTACACGTCCTTCGAGATCGAGTACATGCTCAAGGACTCGGGCGCCGAGACCGTCATCTGTCAGGACACCAACTTCTGCTACGTGAAGGAGGTGCTCCCGGCCACCGATGTGAAGCGGGTGATCGTAACCAATCTGGTCGACCTGCTCCCCTTGTGGAAGCGCTCGGTGGGGGTCCTCTTCGACAAGGTGCCGCACGGAAAGGTGGAGAGGAACGAGCGGGTGCATTCCTTCAAGAAACTTCTGAAGCACGAGCCGATGCGAGGATCCGCGCAGCTCGATCCGCAGCGGGACCTCTCCTATATCCTTTATACGGGAGGGACGACGGGGTTCCCGAAAGGCGTTCCCGGCAACCATATCGGGATGACTTCCTATGTGCGCGACATCATCGAGGACGTGGTGGAGGGGCACATCCGCGAGGGCGAGGACACGTACCTGGCGGTGAACCCCCTTTTCCACATCATGGCCCTGGGCCTCTTCATGGCCATCGGCCTGAACAAGGGAAATACCACGCTGATCATTCCCGTGCCCCAGGTGGATGCGATCCTGGAGACCATCGAGCGTTATGGGGCCCGCTGGATGCTGGGCGTGCCGGCCCTCTACAGGATGATCCTGGAGAACGATCGGCGCGACCGCTACGACATCAAGTCCCTGACGTACTGCTATTGCGGGGGCGATGTCTTGCCCGAAGAGGTGTATAACCGCTGGAAGGGTCATGTGGGCGTTCCGATCTACCAGGTCTACGGCTCGACCGAGGCCGGCCACATTACCTACAGCAGGATCGGGAAGGAGCCCAAGGCCAAGACCATCGGCATGCCCCTGAAGAGCAGGAAGTGCATCGTGGTGAATCCGGAGACCCTGGAGCCCGTGCCGAACGGGGAGAGCGGGGAGCTGCTGGTCACCTCGCCGTACACCCTGAAGCAGTATTGGAAAAAGCCGGAAGAGACGGCCCGCTCCTACATTCCCATCGGCGGCGAGATCTATTACCGGATGAGCGACTTCGTGCGCATGGATGAAAGCGGGGAGCTGTTCTACGTGGAGCGGTCCGCGGACATCATCAAACACAAGGGGTTCAGGGTCTCGGCGTCCGAGGTCGAGGCCGTGCTTCAGAACCATCCCACCGTGGTCGGGGCCTGCGTGGTGGGGGTTCCGGATCGGAAGGTCGGCGAGCGCATCAAGGCGATCGTGGTCTTGAAGGAGGACGCACGGGGGGTCGGCGGCACGGAGCTCCTGAAGTGGTGCCGTGAAAGGCTCGCCCCTTACAAGATCCCCAGCTATATCGAGTTCCGGGACATGCTGCCGAAATCCAAGGTCGGCAAGCTGCTCCGGAGGGAGATCCGGGACGAGGAGCGGCGGAGACTGGTCAAGGAAAAGGTCCCGGTCTCGAAACCAGGATAGAAGCGTGAGCTGCCGTCAGTGCAAAAACAAGGTTTCACCGGAGAGGCGCAGAAGACCGCAGAGAGATTTCGTTTTTTGGTTCTGAGGGGAGACGACCTCAGGCATAAAGCATCTGCCCCGATCTCTGCGTCTCCGTAGTGGATCTTGCGTTCTTTTGGAGGAACCGTAGGGTGGGTGGAGCAAAGCGAAACCCATCAATGTTGACTCGGTTGCTGCTGAGCTTGTCGAAAACGGCGACTGGCTGTTCAGGACTTCTAACGGTGTCGAAGGCTCGACGCCAGAACCGATGGGTTTCGCTTTGCTCCACCCATCCTACAATAGACCACTTCGTGCTCTTTGTGTTCTCCGCAGTGAAAAAATGCGGGTTTGTTTAAGGGAGAGGCAAAAATGGCCGAGTCGGTGCTGAACAACAAGCGCATCCTGGCGGTGGACGATGAACCCGACATCCTGGATACCCTGGAGGAGCAGCTCTCGGACTACGAGGGGCTCCAGCTGGACAAGGCCACGGAGTATGAGAAGGGCTACCATCTGCTCCGCTCCTGGACCTATGACCTGGTGATCCTCGACATCATGGGAGTCCGGGGGTTCGATCTCCTCAACGCGTCCGTTCAGCTCGGGTTTCCCACCGTGATGCTCACCGCCCACGCCTTGAACGTGGATGCGCTGAAACAATCCTTCCAGATGGGGGCGAGGGCGTTCCTTCCGAAGGAGAAGCTGTCGGAGATCGCGCCTTTCCTGGAGGATGTCCTCACGCTCTCCGGCATGTCCTCGTGGCGGCGGCTGTTCGAGAGGCTGGGCGGGTTCTTCGATACCGTCTTCGGCCCGGGGTGGCAGCAGAAGGAAAGGGACTTCTTTGCGCAGGTCGCCTCCGGCAAACCGCTTCAGGGGCCGGTGATCCTGAAGAAGTGAAGAGTCACTTCTTCTGCGTCAGGCGATATTCGAACTTCGCGTCGATGTTCAGCCTGCCGACGGTGACGTGTTCGGGGAAGGGCGGGTAGGGGGATGCCGCTCGGACCGCCCGCATGGCCTCTTCATCCAGCACGGGGATCCCGGAGGGATCGACGACCTTGACCCGGCTGAGGTTCCCCGTCCTGGTCAGGCTGAAGAGGACCTTCAACTTCCCCTCGGTCAGGGTGGCCCTCGCCTCAGGCGGATATTTCCACTGCCTCGCAATCCTCTCCTTGATCGCCCTCGCATAGGTCACATACCTTTGATCATCGGTGTCGAGGCTGATGGTCTCCTGGTCCTCATCGGAGAGGTCCTTTTTCTCCTCCTCCGACTGTCCTATCTTTGCCCCGGCCGCGGACTCCTCATCCAGGCCCACCACAGGGGGTCTGAGCAGCTCCACCTGGTAGGTTTTCATGTTCTCTGAGAGCCAGGAGACGGGGAAGGCATTGTGGAGGCTCACAAAGAGGATGACATGGATCACGAACGAAGCGGCCAGGCTCACGCTCATGATGCTCTTCCGGGGGCTGTTGAACAGCCTAATCTTTGGAACCCTGATCAATGGCCCGCCCGTTTACCCACCAGTCCGTATCCTTGTCGAACCACCACTCGGTGCTTTCGGTCACCAGGATCTGCTCCGCCAGCTTTCTCCCATTGGGGGTCTGCAGCCTCTTGAGCGCATACTCCAGCCAGTCGTGGGCATGGGGGTTGCCGTTGTCCTGCTGCTCCTTGAGAGAGAGGATCAGGTCCAGTTGGTCCGCATCCTTCGAGATCCTGGCCTCCAGGGATTCTCCCAGATTGAACTCCTCGCTCAGCTCCACGAGTTTGCGCCCGAAGGGGAGGTGTTCGGCCATGTCCCTCACCGCCCTCTCCTCGTCGGCCGTGACATAGCGCTTGTTCACGTAGTTGAGGTCACCTGTCCTTGCCTCATGGAGGTCGTGGAAGAGACACATGAGTGTAGCCTTGTATGGGTCGGCTCCCTCTTCTTGCAGGGAAAGAACATAGGCGATGACGGCGGTCCGGAAGGAATGTTCGGCCACCGATTCCGCGCCTGAGCCCAGGAACTGGAACCCGGACCGGGGAGTCTTCTTCAGCATTCCTGTTTCAAAAAGGAAATTGGCCAGTGCTTTCATGTGAGTCTGAATAGGAAGAAGGTCTCGAAAAGTCAAGCGGGTTTTGAATTAAGCCACAAAGACACCCAGGCACAAAGGCCGATGAGGGGGTTGCTCCGGTGGAGGACCTGGATGGGTTCGACCGATCCGGGGTAAAAGGGAATGCATGAAATCCAAATGACCCAGCTCAAACGCAAGGCTAAGTGAAGGGAATCATCCACCGGCATGCCAGTGGTATGAACAACGGCTATGCCGGTGATTCGTGCCGGGAAGACAAAAATGTTTCTCAATGGAGTCCAAATGGCTCAAAGGGGACCCTCACCACGAACCAAGAACAGGCGGATAAGCTTCAATATGAATGAATGTCGTTGGAGCGCTATTCTTGTAGGAGCAAGCTCCAGCTTGCGATTCTTTCAGCTCCGAGAAGATCGGGAAGCAGGAGCTTTCTCCTACAGAAGACCACCAGGACGCCTGTTCGATCACTCCAAGGTCGTTCTTCCCCATTATTCCACTGTTCCAACCTTCTCCACGATTCCCAACTTCGATTCTTAGTGTCTTCGTGGCCAATTCTGTCAAACCCGCCTTGATTTATTGTGATTTTGGATCTAACATGAAGAAGTCTCAGCAAGAATAAACGATCGGAGCAATCGGTGGCCGAGAAACTAAGGATTTTCACATTTCCGGAGCCCGTGCTGAGGGCCAGCGCCGAAGAGGTGAAGGATCTCAACGGCGATCTTGAGAACCTGATCGAGAACATGGGTGAGACCATGTACGATGCGCCCGGTATCGGACTTGCCGCCAATCAGGTAGGGGTGCTCCAGCGGGTTCTCGTATACGACGTCACCCAGAAAAACGGCGGGAGGGATCTCCACGTCCTGATCAATCCCGAGATCGTGCATGGAGAGGGGAAGGTCGTCCACGACGAGGCGTGCCTGAGCGTGATCGACTTCTCGGCGGAGGTCACCCGCTACGCGAAGGTGCAGGTCAGGGGGTTCGACCAAAAGGGCCGCCCGGTCCAGATTGACGCCGAGGACCTCCTCGCGATCTGTCTGCAGCACGAGATCGATCATCTGAACGGAGTCCTCTTTATCGATCACATCAGCAGCCTCAAGAGGGCGCTCTACAAGAAGCGCCTCAAGAAGATGCTGATAAAGAGCCAGTCCGAAACCGAATGAAACACCATTTTCCCAGGGAAAGGCTTCCTTCCCGACCCAGGATCCTCTTCATGGGAACCCCCGATTTTGCCGTTCCCACGCTTGACGCCCTCGTGCGCGATGGCCACCTTATCGTGGGGGTGGTCACTCAACCCGACAGGCCGAAGGGCAGGGGGAAGAGGCAGGCGAGCTCTCCGGTAAAGGAGTTTGCATCGGCGCAAGGGCTGGAAGTCCTCCAACCCGAAAAGGCGTCCGACCCCTTCTTCTGCGATCAGGTTCAGGAAAAAAGGCCCGATCTCATCATTGTCGTCGCCTTCGGACAGATCCTCCGGAAACGACTCCTGGAGATCCCCCCCTGGGGGATCATCAACATCCATGCCTCGCTGCTTCCCGCCTACCGGGGTGCATCGCCTATCCAGTGGGCCATACTCCAAGATGAGAAGAAGACAGGCCTTACCGTCATGCAGATGGACGAGGGAATGGATACGGGGCCGATCCTTTTCCAGGAGGAACTCCCGATCGGGGAAGAGGAGACCGCAGGGCAGTTGCACGACCGGATGGCGCGGATGTCCGGGGATTTGATCATTCGCGCCCTCTCCGAGATGGCGGAGCATCCGATCCGGGGGACCGAGCAGGATCATGCACGCGCAACCTATGCGCCGAAACTGGGGAGAGAGACCTGCCGGATCGACTGGCACGAGAACGCCCCCAGGGTGGCCGCCCGCATACGCGCACTGGATCCGAAGCCCGGGGCCTTTACTTTTTTCCAGGGAGATGAGATCAAGATGTTCTCGGCCCGGGTCCGGGACGTGAGAAGGATCGAACCGGTGCCGGGAAGGGTGATTGAGACGCGCAAGACTCTGGTGGTCGAGACCGGGGGAGGCGCGGTGGAGATCAGGGAACTGCAGTTGCCGGCCAGGAAGAGGATCCCCGCCGCGGAATTCCTCCGCGGGTTTTCGCTGCCGACCGGGACGGTGCTGGGGCAATGAACAGGATGAAAGAGGAGAAATCGGTAGGAGCGGTTGCCGGGCCCCCGGCCCAAATGGTGGATCTCAAGAGGAGCGGCCGTGGTGAAAAGACCACCTTCATCTTTCTCCTGCTGCTCACCTCTGTGCTCCTGGTGATCCTCTCGGTGGTGCTCTGGTGGGTCCCCTATGTGGGGTTCGCATATATCCACCCGAACCTGCCCCTGATCATGGCCCTGGTGTTCTTTGCCGCGGTCATGTTCATGATCGGCGGCGGTCTGACCCTGGTCCTGACGATCATCCGGGGAAAGAATCTCTTCTTCAACCGGAGGATTCGAGGGGTCGTGATCCGGTTCCTGTTCCCCCTGCTCGTGCTGGTCGGAAAGCTGGTCGGCATCGGAAAGGATCGGGTGAGGAGATCGTTCATTGCCGCCAACAACCTCCTGGTGCTCGGGGAGGCAAAGCGGGTCCGGCCCGAGAAACTGCTGATCCTTCTCCCCCAGTGCATACAGAGCCATGAATGCGATGTCCGGATCACAGGGGGAAAGGTCGAAAACTGCAAGGAATGCGGCCGGTGCAAGATCAAGGATCTGAAAGCCCTCTCTCTGAAGTACGGCGTTTCCATCTCCGTCGCAACCGGGGGGACCCTGGCCCGAAAGATCGTGGTGGACAAAAAGCCGGACATGATCATCGGGGTGGCGTGTGAAAGGGACCTGACGAGCGGGATCCAGGATACCTATCCGATCCCCGTATTCGGGATCCTGAACAGGAGACCCAATGGGCCCTGCTTTGATACGGACGTAAGCCTGGAGATGGTCGAAGAGGGGTTGAAACGCTTCCTTGGATATGAAGACCGAGAACCCGAGAGACCTGGCCCTGATCGTCCTCAACGGGCCCACCGGTAGCCCCGTCTCTCCGGGCGGAACACTGGATGGTCTTTTCCGTTCAGGCGTAAAACCGAGCCCGAGAGATCGCGCCTTTCTGAACAACCTGGTCCAGGGCGTTCTGCGGTGGCGGCTTCGGCTGGACTGGATCCTCGAGCAAACGTCACATCTACCCCTTAGGAAGATCGATCCGCCTGTCCTCAACATCCTCCGGATTGCCGTTTACCAGATCTTCTTCATGGACCGGGTTCCGGAGTCGGCGGCCGTCAACGAAGCGGTGAGGCAGGCCAAGGCGGCCGGCCCTCGGCACATCGCCTCGTTCGTGAACGGCGTTCTCCGAAACGTGTGCAGGAGCAAAGGATCCATTCCTCTGCCCGATCGGGAAAAAGATCGCATCCTTTCCCTGTCCGTTCAGTACTCCTATCCGCAGTGGCTTGTCAGGATGTGGGACCGGGACCGGGGGACGGAGTTTACCGAACATCTGCTCGACGCGGGAAACCGGCTCCCCAAACTGACGCTCAGGACCAACACCCTGAAGACAGGCAGGGAAGAACTGATCGAGCGCCTCAGCGAAGAGGGCGTGGCATGCTCCCCGGCCCCTTACGCGCCGGACGGGATCCGGACCGACGATTTCAAGGGGAGGGTGGATCGTCTGGACGCGTTCCGGGAAGGTCTCTTCCAGGTTCAGGACGAGGCGGCACAGGTCGCTACCTATCTTCTCGACCCGCTTCCAGGGGAAAGGGTACTGGATGCATGTGCAGGTCTCGGGGGCAAGGCCTCCCATATGGCGGAGAGGATGGGCCACAAGGGACTCGTCGCGGCCCTTGACATCCATTTCAGGAGGCTGTTAAACCTCAGGGCCAGTGCTGCCCGCCTGGGTATACGATCCATCTACCCGGTGGCTGGAGACAGCTCAGGGGGTGCGGCCATCCCGCTCAAGGGGAAGTGGGACAGGATCCTTGTGGACGCCCCGTGCTCGGGTCTGGGGGTGATCTCAAGGCACCCGGACGTGAAGTGGAACAGGACGGAGGAGGACCTGGAGCGGCTCTCACGGCTGCAGTCATCCATCCTGAAGGGATGCTTTCCCCTGCTGCGGCCGGGCGGGACGCTGCTCTATGTCACCTGCACCCTTTCGAAGGTGGAGAACGAAGGGGTGGTGGAAACCCTCCTCAGGGATCGGGAGGAGGCCCGGCTCGTGGATCTGAGAAGCCGTGCGCCGGAATGGTGCAGGGGTCTGATCGACGAGAACGGTTTCTTCAGGACCTTTCCCCACGTGCACGATATGGACGGGTTCTTTGGGGCGTTGTTTGAGAGGAGAGGTCTATGAGGTCGAGGGTCCAGGGTCAAGGGTCAAGAAAGAAGACCGGCGGAGCCGCAGGGACCTCTTGGACCTTTACACACGGAGGAGACATGGGAAAGATATCGCCTTCCATCTTATCTGCAGATTTTTCCAGGCTCGGCGAAGAGGTCAGGAGCGTGGAAAAGGCCGGGGCGGACTACATCCACGTGGATGTCATGGACGGCCGTTTCGTCCCGAATATCACCATCGGTCCATTGGTCGTGAGGGCGGTCCGGAAACTCACGAAACTGCCCCTGGACGTGCATCTCATGATCTCCGACCCCGATCGGTATGTAGAAGATTTTATAAAGGCCGGAGCCGACATCCTGACGATCCACGCGGAGGCGGTCACCCACCTGCACAGATCCATCCAGCACATCCGGGGGGCGGGTGCAAGACCCGGGGTTGCACTGAATCCGGCGACCTCTCCGGAGTGCCTGAACTACGTCATCGGCGGCCTCGAGATGGTCGTCGTCATGAGCGTGAATCCGGGCTTCGGGGGACAGGAGTTCATCCCGGAGGTGATCCCGAAGATCGGGTGGATCAGGGATCTGATCCGGAGCAAGGGGCTTTCCACGGAGATCGAGGTCGACGGAGGCATCAATCCGGACACGATCCACGAGGTGGCTTCGGAAGGCGCGGACGTCTTTGTGGCTGGGTCGGCCGTCTTCTACAGCAAGGACTACGCCGAGACGATCCGGGTCATGAAGGAGCGAATGGCCGCGGCCGAGCGCCAGAGGAAGTGATGAGAGAAGGGTCTGTCCAGGGATTCGGCCGGCAGCGCTTTGACAGCGGATAACGAAGCGACGACCGCTGGTCCTGAGGAGGATTTCGACAACTTAGAGGTTTATGGGAAACCTGTTTCGGCCGGTGGCATGGGTCTTGAAAAGGCTTTGACTACCCGCTATCGATGTATTATATGTTTTGATCTGTTGGAGGGATGTCCGAGTGGTTTAAGGAGGCGGTCTTGAAAACCGTTGTCCCGCTTCCGCGGGACCGTGGGTTCGAATCCTACTCCCTCCGCCAGGATAAACCCCCAGTATATCAGCGGAGAGATGGCCGAGTTGGCTGAAGGCGCTCGCCTGCTAAGCGAGTATACCCTGTAAAGGGGTATCTCGGGTTCGAATCCCGATCTCTCCGCCAGTTTTTTATCTAGCTCGCCCAACCTACCCTCGATGGCACCAGACCAGAGAACATGATCCCTGAGCTTCTCAGATAAGCGAAAGCGATTTTCGTTAAACGTGGACAGAAGGTCATGCTGGAACGTGATCTCGCCAAACTACGAACAGGTACGTCGAAACCTGTCTCGGTTCCCGTCTGATTTCATGTTCCAGCTGGACGAAGATGAAGCAGCGTCTTTGAGGTCGCGATTTGCGACCTCAAAGGGGGCCGAGGAGGGACCGAGCAAGGGGTAGCCATTCCATCCACTGTGCTCCATAGCGACCGAGCAATTGAGGTAAACCTCATAGTTGCATAAAACAAGGGCAATGTCGTCTTCGCAAATGGGGAGGCTACATGGATTGTGGAGGAATATTGTCAGTAATGAAAACCGAGCATTGCCCCTCTCGATCTCACTGCCAGTGAATTTCTGTAGGATGGGTGGAGCGCAGCGAAACCCATCGGTTTTGAGGTTTGCGGCATGTTCAAGCCCTCGAATGGATGGGTTTCGCTGCGCTCCACCCATCCTACGAAGATACCCGAACTTGTGCCACGCTAGGGTAAACATGAGCCATCATGAGGGTGTTCGTCCGGCTTCGGGAGATGATGGCCGCACACAAGGAACTCGCCGTCAAGTTGAATGAGTTGGAGCGGAAGATCGGAGAGCGCAACGATCAGACCGTGGCCATATTCGAGGCGATCCGACAACTCATGACTCCACGCCTGGTTCCCCGCGAGCGGATAGGGTTCGAAGTGAAGGAGAAAAGGGCTGGGTATGGTAAGTGAAGCGTCTGACGACGTGATCATGGGGGAGAGAAAGTCACGAACGTCCCTCTCTTAAAGTGAATTCCTGTAGGATGGGTGGAGCGCAGCGAAACCCATCGGTCTTGAGGTTTGCATTTCACGAACGTCCCTCTCTTTAAACCTAATATGTCAAAAAAAACATTTTACATACGTTGGATTTTGATTTAGAAGGACCAACGTCTTGATGGTTTTTGCCTTCCGAACCCTTATGGCCCCTCTTCAGGGTGGAGCTCAGAGGTATGGCCATGGAAAAAGCTGAATTAGAGTGCGAAAAAGGGAGCAAGGTTTGCCGCTTCTTGGATACTTTCTTTCGGCTGTTCTTCTATTCTTCGCGAATGGTGCCGTCTTTGCGGGGGAGCCGGCCACACCTGATCTCACCAGGAAAGTCCTTCTTCTAAACTCCTACCATCCCGGGTATGCGTGGTCCGATGGTGTGCAGGTCGGCATCCTCGAAACCCTCCAAGGTCTGAATCCCAACTGGATGCCCCGCATCGAGTATCTGGACTGCAAGCGTCTCCCGGGCGAAGAACACCTTGGCGAGCTTGCCGCCCTCGTGAGCCGCAAGTACAAGGATCTGGCCCTCGTCATCGCCATGGACAATCCCGCCCTGGGGTTTTCCCTGAAAAACCGTAAGAGACTCTTTGAGCATACCCCCATCCTCTTTTGCGGCATCAACGATTTCACGCCTGAAATGCTCCATGGCCATGGCGACGTGACCGGCAGGGCCGAAAACGTCGACATCGGCGGAACCATCGACATTATGCTCCGGCTGCACCCTAACGCTCGCGAGATTCTGATCCTGCATGACTACACCGTTACCGGCCTGGCCACGCGCAAAGAGGCCGAGGAGGCGATGTTCCGCTTACCGCCCGGGGTGAAGGTCAGATTCTTGAAGCATCTTGATATGGAAGACGTACTGAGCGAGCTTGAGCATCTCCCCAGGGACTGTCTGGTGCTGGTGGTCCCTTTCACGACCGACAAGTCCGGCCGCTCCTTCGGGTTGGCAGAGTCCACAACTCTCTTCGTCAAGCATAGTCCCGTGCCCGTCTACAGCGCGGTTGCGGCCCGTTTGGGTCATGGCATCATAGGCGGAAAGCTGACCGACGCCAAGGTCCACGGTGTCCGCACGGCCAGGATGGCCCTCAGGATCCTAGGGGGCGAGAAACCATCAGAGATCCCGGTGGAGACGGAGAGCGATTCTCAGTTCATGTTCGATTTCGCCGCCATGGCCCGCTTCGGCATTCCCCTTTCCAAGCTCCCGGAGAACAGTATCGTCATCAACGGGCCTGTCTCTTTTTACGCAGGGCACCGGTCGATCATCCTTCTTGCCCTTTCGGCCATTGCGGTCCTGTGCGCGGTCATTGCCCTTCTGACCCTCCATATCGTCCAGAGGCGAAGAGCCGTCGAGGCCCTCAGGATCAGCGAGGAGCGTTTTCGCGAGTTGGCGGAACTCCTGCCTCAGGTCGTCTACGAGGCTGACGCCCAGGGCCTGCTGACCTATGCCAACCGCTTTGCCTTCCAGGCATTCGGATATTCGGAAGAAGATCTCAAGAGAGGGATCAACGTGCTCCAGAGGCTGGTCTCGGAGGACCGCGCGAGGGCTGAAAGCGCTATCCGGGCCGTTCTCACGGGGGATCCGTCAGGTTCGGGCAAGGAATACCGAGCCCTCCGGAAGGACGGGACCTCCTTCCCGGCCGTGATCTATTCCTCGGCGATCACCCAGGAAGGGGCCATCGTCGGAATGCGCGGCATTCTGGTCGACATCACCGAGCAAAAGAAGTCGGAAGAGGCTTTGCGGAAGAGCGAGGAGACGTATCGAACGCTTTTCGAGAACATGACCCAGGGCGCATTTCGTCAGCGAGCGGATGGCACCCTCGTTGATGTCAATCCGGCGGCCTTGGAGATGTTCGGAATACCGAGGGAAGAATTCCTGAGCAGGACGTCGGAATCCACGGATTGGGAAGTGGTTCATGAGGATGGAATGCCCGCGCCTGGGAACGAGCATCCTTCGATGGTGGCTCTGGGTTCAGGGAAACCTGTGTATGGGGCCATATTTGGAGTGCGAAACGACCGGACCGGAGAACTGGTCTGGATGGAAATCAACGCCGTCCCGGAGTTCCGTCCAGGCGCAGACAAGCCCTATCAGGTGCTGGTGACGCTCCACGACATTACCAAGCGCAAGCATGCGGAAGATGAGCTCAGAAGGAGCGAGGAGCGCTTCCGGTACCTCATCGAGAATGCGCCGGACGCCATATTCGTCCGGACCGGAGACCGGTTCTCGTATGTGAACCCGGCGATGCTGAAGATCCTCGGGGTTCCCTCCGCAGACCATTTGATAGGGAAGCGCGTACTCGATTGGATACACCCCGACGGGCGCGCGATGGCTGCTGAACGAATGAACCGCATCGACTCCACGTCGGAGCCTCAGCCGATGATGCCGCAGAAGTATCTCCGGATGGACGGAACTCCCGTGGATGTCGAGGCTTCGCCGGTGTCGCTGTGGTACGAGGGGCGGAAGAGTGCGCTGGTTTTCCTGCGGGACATTACCGACCGCAAGCGTGCAGAAGAAGAAAAGGAACAGCTTCAGGCAAGGCTTGTGCAGGCCCAGAAGATAAAGGCCATCGGCACCCTGGCCGGCGGCATTGCCCATGACTTCAACAACATCCTTTCGGTCATCCTGGGGAACACGGAACTCGCCATGGCTGAAGTCCCCCATTCGAGCCCAGGGCGCTACTGCCTTGACCAGGTTACCAAGGCGGGTTATCGGGCAAGAGACCTGATCGGCCAGATCCTCGCCTTCAGCCGGCAGACGGAGCAGGAGAGGAAGGCGATCAAGGTCGGAGGCATCGCAAGGGAGGTCCTGAAGTTCCTGCGCGCATCCTTTCCGTCGACCATCGAGATTCGGCGGAAGTTTCACGCCGAGCGAGATACCGTGCTGGCGGATCCCACGCAGATCCATCAGGTGCTGATGAATCTCTGCACCAATGCGCATCATGCCATGATCGAAGACGGCGGGATTCTGGAACTGGAACTGAGCAACCATCAAGTCGACTCCGAGAACGGGGCCGAATATCCGGATCTCCAACCCGGAGCGTATCTGAAACTGGGCGTGAGCGACACCGGGTGTGGAATGGACACGGAGGTGATGACTCGTATCTTTGAGCCCTACTTTACAACCAAGGAAAAGGGCATGGGAACCGGGCTCGGGCTGGCCGTGGTTCACGGCATCGTCAAGGAGCTTGGCGGCGCGGTTCGTGTCCAGAGCGAATCGGGGAAGGGGAGCGTTTTTGAGGTATTCCTTCCCCTTGCCGACGAGAAGGTAGTCTCCGCGACTGGGAAAAACGAACCGATTGCAGGAGGGCACGGGAGGATTCTCTTGGTCGATGACGAAGAAGCGGTGGCCGACCTGGGGAGACGGATGCTGCAGCACCTGGGATACGAAGTCGAAGTCTGTACGAGCAGCCTGGACGCCTTGGAGACGTTCAAGGCGGGTCCGGAAAGGTTTGACCTGGTGATCACCGACATCACGATGCCCACACTGACCGGTGACAGGCTTGCGAAAGAACTTATCGCTATCCGCCGGGATATCCCGATTATCATCTGCACAGGGCACAGTGAACGAATCTCGGATGAAAAGGCTATGGAGCCTGGGGTCGAGGCGATTGTCATGAAGCCCATTCTCATGCGCGACATGGCCGCGACGATACGTCGGGTCCTTGGAATGAACAGCCATTGCAGCCCTTCGATACCTCAGGGCGAACGGTGATCAACTCGATCTTCGATACTTGGAGTTCGTATCTCGACGGCCCGGTTTCTCAGGCAAAGGCCATGGCCCGTCACCCGGCCTTCACGACCGGCTTTCCGGTGAAACATGAATCGTATCCTGATCATTGACGACGATGAGATGATTTGCGACCTGGTGTCCCGCCACCTTCGACAGAAGGGCTACGAGGTTGCCTGTGCGCTTACACTGGATGCAGGCATGAACATGGCGGAAACAGGGAGCCCGGATGTGGTCTTCCTGGATGTCCACATGCCGGACGGGAACGGACTGGACGCCCTGCCGCGGATCAAGGCTGCAGCCTCCAGCCCGGAGGTCATTATTTTTACGGCCCAAGGGGACCCGGAGGGTGCTGAAACCGCCATCCGAAGCGGCGCATGGGACTACATCGAGAAGCCCCCCTCCACCCAGGGGATGATGCTGCCGCTGATACGCGCCCTTCAGTACCGCGAAGAGAAGAAGAGGATCAAACCGAAGACCGCCTTGAGACGGGAAGGGATCGTGGGAAGCAGCCGGGAGCTGGAGGCATGCCTCGACCTCGCGGCGCAGGCCGCCAACAGCGAGAGCAGCGTCCTCATTACCGGGGAGACCGGCACCGGGAAAGAGCTCTTCGCCCGGGCCATCCACGAAAACAGCGCGCGCTCCAGCGGGAACCTGGTGGTGGTGGACTGTGGAGCGCTTCCGGAAGCCCTTGTGGAGAGTATCCTCTTCGGCCATGAAAGAGGGGCCTTCACCGGTGCTGACAAGACCCGTGAAGGTCTGATCAGGCAGGCCCATGGAGGCACCCTGTTCCTGGATGAGGTGGGCGAACTCCCCATGAGCGTGCAGAAGACCTTCCTCCGAGTCCTTCAGGAGCGCCGCTTCCGCCCTGTGGGAGCGAACAAGGAGGTGGAAAGCAATTTCAGACTGCTTGCGGCCACCAATCGAGACCTGGAACACATGGTGCGATCCGGCAGGTTCCGCAGCGACCTTCTTTTCCGACTCCGGACGCTGGTCCTGGATCTTCCCCCACTGAAAGGGCGTACCGGGGACATCCGGGACATCGCCATGCATTACATGTCCAAATTCTGCAGCCAGTCCGTCACCGGGACAAGGGGATTTTCACCGGAGTTCCTGGAGGCGCTTTTCGCATACCCATGGCCCGGCAACGTGAGAGAGCTGATCCATGCCCTGGAAATGGCGATCGCGTCCGCCGGGAGTGAACCGACGCTCCATCTTTTTCATCTGCCGATCTCCATTCGAATTCAGGTGGCGCGCGCATCGATTCCCCAGAACACCCTGCAGCCCGAAACGGCTGATCGGGGAGGCCCGATGAAAGACCCGGTGGATCTGCGGGAACTGCTCGAACACGGAGCGGCAGTACCTCGAGGTCCTGTTGGCGAAGACGGGAGGCAACATCAAGGAGGTCTGCCGCATCTCCGGCCTTTCGCGATCGACCCTCTATGACCGTCTCAAGAGGCATGGGATCCTGGGCAATTGAGGACGCTTCCCTGGAAGACCCTGCAAGAGAATTCCTCACTGCATAATAACAAGGGCAATGTCGTCTTCGCAAATGGGGAGGCTACATGAATTGTGGAGGAATATTGTCGGTAATGAACACCGAGCATTGCCCCTCTCGAATTCAAAGGGGTCAAGGACGGGGTGGTCGTGGCCCATGGCGATCGCCTCGTGGCCTATGTGGTCCCCCTGGGCGCAGAGGAACCTCCGGCCAAATGTAGGATGGGTGGAGGGCAGCGAAACCCATCGGTTTTGAGGCTTGCGGCATGTGCAATCGCTCGAATGGATGGGTTTCGCTGCGCTCCACCCATCCTGCGAAGGTACCCGAATTTGTGCAACGCCGGGGTGAATAATCCATTGGCATGCCAGTGGTATGAACAATGGCTGTGCCAGTGATTGGTGCCGAGGACAATAAATCAGTTCCGACAAGAGAGCCGACCGCACACCGAAGACGATTCAAATGGATCAGAACCTTCCATCAGAAACGAAGAACGGGCGGAGAGGCTTCAAGATGAATCTCGTGTAGGAGCAAGCTCCTGCTTGAGATCTTCTCCCAGCCGAAAAGAATCGCAAGCAGGAGCTTGCTCCTACAGAAAACCGAGATAACCCGCCAGAAGTTACCCCGCCATTGGGGCTGACCTCCACTAAACACAGGGGGGCTTACGATACCACCAGTCTACCGGTGGTACTTCCCCCTTAATCTGACCTTTGCACACCCGTGACGTAGCGGTAGCACTCCTTCGCTCCGCTCGATATCGATTAGGCGGGTTTGCGTCCGAAAACCCGGACTCTCGAACAGGTCTTTCCGGAAACTCGGACGGACAGGCCTGACCGCCTCATCTCTCCAGCCCTTGCCGGCGCCCCCCTGAAGCCCAAGCCATTCAATGAAGACGCTGTCGCAAAAAGTCGCAAACTACGTTTTCCCGTCATCCCGGTGAAAACCGGGATCCAGTATTTCCAGGGTGTTGCAGTACATTGGCGCTTCGGTTTTCACCGGACCGGGGACTCTTTACGAGAGCATCAACCAAGAGAAGAAAGCACAAGACACATCGAAAGAAACGGTTTTGGCCCCCAATATGCTTTACCGGTTTCACCGTGCAGGATGTACCTGCTCTCAAAAGCTGCAACCAGGGAGGAAATCGTGAGCGTACTCCTCTACACGGGGAAATCGACCAGTCTTGGAGAGCGGCTCAGGAGGGTGGTGGAAAGCGGGACCTCGGGGCAGGAGATCGAACTCCTCAAGAAAATGGATGGTCTTGCGGGGAGACTCCAGCAGCGGGTGTACGACATCGACGCTGCGGTTCTTCTTCTTTCCACAAAAGAAGAGCTCGAGGCGATCCTCTCCCTGAGGGAATGGCTGGCCGGTCTCCGGGTGATACTCGTCCTCCCCGATGAGGATCGGGACACCATATCGAAGGCACACCGGCTGTCTCCACGCTTCATCACTTTCCTGGACAGGCGATTCGTGGATGTCGCCGCAGTGCTCGCAAAGATGCTCGAGAACTCCAGGTGCTGGGCGGTGGGCCCGTGAGCGCGCTCAGGAAGAGGATGTCATCGGGAATGGAGCTGGGGACTGAGATGATGAAGGCCCTGAGAAGGTTGGTTCCCCTGAGCGGTTCCGGTCCCCTCCAGTGGAGTGAGCGGCTGGAAAGGGGTGTGAATCGGCTCTTGGAGCTGAATACTTCAACGGAAAAGGAGTTTCTCGTACTGTGCCGGCGACTCCAGGATTTCTACCTCCGCGCCAAAGAGATTGCGGAGCTCTCCTCATCCGTTTCAGCCCGCACCTCCGGCGAGGAGACGGGAGCGGTGGTAGCGGAGCTTCGGTCCATCGTGGATCGGGTAAAGGGGCTGGAGGGTGAATCGCAGGAAGGGCTGGCCACGTTGACCTCCACGCTGGACGGGTTTGAGAGCATCCGCAACCAGCTTTCGTTGTTTGAAAAGGTCACCCTGAACCTTCACATGCTCTGCAATTCCCTGAGGATCGAAAGCGCCCGGGTCCGCGAAAGCGATTCAGGTCTTTCGACGCTGGTCGAAGATATCGAGAGGCTCGCTGCGAGCATCAAGCGTCAGTCAAACGATCTGCTGGGCCGGGCGGACGGGACCAGTTCGCAGATCCGGGAAAACCTGGCGGCGATCTTCGCGTTCAAAAATGTGCAGCAGGGACATGCCACGCATATCCTGCGGGACACAGGAGAGAGCCTTACCTCCCTCACCGAAAGGCACGAACGCTCCTCGGCGGGGATGAGATGCCTGTCGGAGAGATGGGAACGGATCTCCAAGAGCATCGGAGAGGTCGTCTCCTCTATCCAGTTTCAGGACATCACGCGCCAGCGAATCGAACATGTCATCGAGACCCTTCAAGAGCTCCATCGAAAACTGGGCGAGCAGCCGGCGTGCGGCATCCGTAAAGGGCTGACCGGCCGCTTTCTCCCTCACCGCTGCCGCGAAATCCTTCCAGAGGCGATCGCCGGGTGTGAGCTGCAGGCCGTGCAGCTCGACCATGGAAAGGAAGAGATGACGGACGCGGTGAAGCGCATCATCGGCAGTCTCAACGATGTGGCGCTGCAGACCAGGGCCATCTCCGACGAGACCAAAACGCTCTCCGGGTGGAACCGTGAAGCAGGACAGTCCTATTTCGAGGAACTGAGGACCGGGCTTTCGGCCCTGGTTCAGGTCCTGAGCGAGTATTCCGACTTGAGCGGCAAACTGCGGAAGGCGACCGGGCAGGTCTCCGAGACGGTGGCTCAGATGTCCGTGGTCGTGAAGGCGATCGAGAAGATCGGGATCGATATGAACATGGTTGCGCTGAACGCCTGCATCCATGCGGCGCATATCGGGGAAGCCGGGCTCGGTCTGGGAGTCCTCGCCGAATCGCTTCATCAGCTCTCCATGCAGACTGCGGACCAGATCAATGGAATTGCGTCCAATCTGAAGAACCTCATCAGCGCAGCGTCGGGAATTTCCGCCGAATTCCGTCCGGAGCATCCGGCCGGGAGCGTCGAAGGTCACATGGCCCGGAATCTTGAGGAAGCGATCAAACCGATCCACAAGCTCCATATGGATGCCTCGGCCCTGCTCTCCCGGATGGAGGAGTCGGGGAAAAGGCTCGTGGCGGATATTGAAGCCACCGTCGGGTCCGTCACGGTCCACGAAAAGCTGGGCGATGTCGTTTCCGAGGTGAATGCGGATCTGATCGCAATGGCCTCGGAGATGAGGACCGGACTGCCTGAAGGCATCGCGGTGAAGGCGGGCGGGGAGCTGTCCGAAGCGTCACATCGCTATACCATGCATAGCGAAAGGGAAATCCACCATGCTTTTCTTCGGGAGGTCCCCGGGCAGCCGTCGGCAGGAGGAGAGGTCGAGGGGGTGGAAAAAAGGTGCGACACAGACGGGGAGAAGAAAGAGGACCTGGGGGACAATGTGGAGCTATTCTAGAGTGACACTGAAACTTTGGCCCCATGGACCAGGTCAGAGACGATTTGGAGACGCCGGTAAGCATGGCCTGGAAGCTTGGAATAATGGAATGGTGGAATGATGGATTTGGGAGCTACAAGACGATCTATTGGCGCCATCGTCACCGCGCTTCTGGTTGTGGTTCTTCCCGGTATTCCATCACTTCAGCATTCCAGCAGTCCTAAACAGACACCGAACTTCTTCAGGGGTCGAACATGGAATTTCAGACCGTAGAACAGCCGGGGGATCGCCTGGTGTTGAAGTTGGAAGGGGACCTGACCATACAGACCGCCGGCGAATTGCTCGGTGCCATGGTGCAGGCGCAGAAAACCGGATGTCATCTTGACTTGAACCTGGAAAAAGTGACGGGAGCGGATGTCTCCTGCCTTCAACTGCTCTGCTCCGCCCACCGCACACTGGCAAGGTCGGACCGGCGGATGACGCTCGTACGCCCGGTGCCGGAAGCGTTCGATCGGGTCGTCCGGCAGGCGGGGTACAACCGGGAGCGCGGCTGCGCCTTGGACGCACACCACACCTGCCTGTGGTGTTCAGGGAGGAACTTATGAGCAAGACCATCATGACCGTAGACGACTCGGCGAGCGTTCGCCAGATGGTGAGCTTCACGCTCAAGGGGGCGGGCTACGAGGTCGTGGAGGCCGGCGATGGAAGGGAGGCGGTGTCCAAACTGAGCGGCTCTCCCGTACACATGGTCATCACGGACCTCAATATGCCCAACCTCGACGGGATCGGTCTGATCCGGGCCATACGGGCCAACCCGTCCTGCAAATTCATTCCGATCGTCATGCTGACCACCGAGAGCCAGGCCTCCAGGAAGGAGGAGGGAAAATCGGCGGGTGCAACAGGGTGGATCGTCAAACCGTTCAAGCCGGAGCAGCTTCTGGCGGTGGTGAAAAAGGTGCTGGGGTGATGGACAGACACGGACAGGCATTTCTTGAAGAGGCCAACGAGCTTCTCGCCGACCTGGAGAGCGGTCTTCTCGACCTCGAGATGACCCCGGAGGACCCTGAGCTGATCGGCAGGATCTTCCGGGCCATGCACACCATCAAAGGCTCGGGGGCCATGTTCGGCTTCGATGAAGTCTCACGTTTTACTCATCACCTCGAGACGGCTTATGACCTCGTGAGAAACGAGAAGCTGAAGGTCGACAAGGGTCTCATCGACCTGACCCTGAAGGGCTGCGACGAGATCCGGAGCATGCTCTCCGGAGGAGGCGGAGACGAAGACGTCTCCCGCCGGGAGGAGATCCTCTCAGCGCTCGGAGGACTGACGCGCCAAGGCGAACCGGAAAGAGAAACGGTCCCCCCGGAAGAGGTTCAAACTCATCGACCGAAGGAGAACACCGCCCCGGTCACATACAGAATCCGATTTCGCCCGGATTCGGACCTGTTCGCCTCAGGTACCAACCCTCTTCTCCTGCTGGACGAGTTGCGGGGGCTCGGGAAATGCACCGTGGTCGCCCAGACCGAGGAGATCCCGGAACTGGACCGGATTGATCCCGAACGCTGTTATACGTACTGGGACGTCGTTCTTACCACCGAAGCAGGGGAAAACGCGATCAGAGATGTCTTCATCTTCGTTGAAGACGGTTGCGAGCTGAGCATTGCGGTCATCACCGAAGAAGAGGCCGAAGGGGCCGGGTACAAGAGGATCGGTGAGATCCTCGTCGAACGGGGCGACATCGGAAGGACCGAAGTAAAACAGGTGCTCGGGTCCCAAAAGCGTCTCGGGGAGCTGCTGGTGGACTCCGGCATGGTGACGCCTTCAAAGGTCGCGTCCGCACTGGCTGAGCAGGAGCATGTCAAGGAGCTGCGCAAATCCAGACAGGAAAAGGAGGCCGCGGCGAGCATCCGGGTCCCTGCGGAAAGGCTGGATCATCTCGTCAACATGGTCGGAGAGATGGTCACGATCCAATCCCGCTTGAGCCAGGTCGCCTCGACCCTGAAGGACAGCACGCTCCTGCAGATCTCGGAAGAGGTGGAGCGGCTGATCGCCGAGCTTCGGGACAGCACCATGAACATCCGCATGCTCCCCATCGGCGCCACCTTCGACCGGTTCAAGCGGCTGGTCCGGGACCTTGCCGAAGAGCTGGGGAAGGAGATCTCCCTGACCATCGAAGGCGAGGAAACGGAGCTCGACAAAACGGTCATCGAAAAACTGAACGATCCTCTGACCCATCTCGTACGCAACAGCATCGATCACGGGATCGAATCTCCCGAGGAAAGGGATGCACTCGGAAAACCGAGACAGGGAATGATCCATCTGTCCGCGTTCCATTCCGGCGCCTTTGTCATCATACGGATCAGGGACGACGGCAGGGGAATCGACAAGGAGGCCGTGAGGAAGAAGGCTGTCGAGAAAGGGATGATTCACACCGATAGCGGGCTGCCTGAAAACGAATTGCTCTCCATGATCTTCGCGCCCGGCTTCTCCACGGCAAAGACGGTTACCGGTGTCTCCGGCCGGGGCGTTGGCATGGACGTGGTGAAGAAAAACATCGAAGCCATTCAGGGAAGCATCGAGATCGGAACCCGGCAGGGGGAGGGAACGACCATTTCGCTGAAAATCCCGCTGACCCTGGCGATCGTGGATGGTCTGCTGGTGAAGGTGGGGAACGGGTTCTTTGTAGTCCCCCTCTCGAGCGTGGAAGAGTGCGTGGAGCTCTCCAGGGAAGACGTCCAAAGGGCGCACGGCCGCAACATGGTCCCGATTCGAGATGAACTCGTCCCCTACATATCCCTGCGGGAGCGGTTTTCAATCGACGGGGAGCGGCCGGCGATCGAGCAGATCGTAACCAGCAGGGTCAACGGCGCCAAGGTGGGCCTCTTGGTGGACCAGGTCATCGGGGAGCATCAGACCGTCATCAAGTCCCTGGGCAGGGCATACAGGGGGATCAAGGATGTGTCGGGCGCCACGATCCTGGGGGACGGCACACTCGCGCTGATCCTTGAACTCCAGCAGCTGGTGCAGGGATCGGGGATCGATCGGATGCGGCATTGACCTGGCCATGAGAGCAGCGTGACTAAAGAGATCATCGATATCGCCGCAACGGAAGTTCTGTAGGTGGGTGGAGCGAAGCGAAACCCATTGTTCGAGCTTGTGCAGCTTTAGGGTTCCAGGGAGGACCGGAAGTGGCATTCACTTTCTTCTTCAGAGACAGGGATGCGCTCGATCTGGCGGCAGACCATCTGATTCCGCTGGTTTCGGGACGAAGCAGGATCAGAATCTGGGACGCCGGATGCGCCACCGGCCATGAGCCTTATACGCTGGCCATCCTTCTTGCCGAACGCATGGGCACCTTCGGGTTCCGGAATGTACGGATCTATGCCACAGATTACGACGAACCTCTCCTCACGTTCTTGAAGAGGGGTGTGTACCCCATGGAGGAACTGAAGCGACTCCCGGAAGGCATTTTCGAGAAGTACTTCGGTCTGAACGGAGGGGAAGGGGAATACAAGGTGATCGACAAAATCAGGGAGGCCCTTGTCCCGATGCATCATGACCTCCTCACCCTGAAGCAGCCTGCCGAGAGCTTCAGCCTGATCGTCTGCAAGAACGTGCTCCTGCACTTCAGCCCGGCCCAGAGGGTCAACGTGATCAGGATGTTCCACCATTCCCTGGAGCCGGGGGGAATGCTGGTCATGGAGCGCACCCAGGATCTGCCCGAGGGGGTGCGCCCCCTCTTTCACAGAATAAGCCCCCGGGGGCAGCTTTACGGAAAGGTCGAACCATCATTCGAACACCATTCGAGAAACTGAGGAGGAAAGGGTCATGTTCAAGAAGATGAGGTTATCTGGAAAAATTATCACTTCACTGGGTGTGCTGATCGCGGTCATGATCGTGGTCGGGGCAATCGGGATCTACAACATCAAGAAGATCGACGACGCCGACACGTTTCTCTATGAGAAGGTGACGGTCCCGATCACCTATCTGGATGACATTGCCGTTTCCTTCCAGCGGGTCCGGGTGAATGTGCGGGAGCTGCTCGATGCGGATACGCCTGAGGAGATCTCGAGGGTCGCGGAGACCATCAATACTCTTTCCGAGGAAATCGGGAAGAAGAGCGATCTCTACGAGAAAACCCTTTACACCCAGGAGGGAAAGGATCTCTTCAAGGCATTTCTGGAGACGAGAAAAGTCTACAGGGCGCATCTTGCGCAGATCACAGACCTGGTCAAACAGAAGAGGAATGATGAGGCTGGGGCTCTTGTGAGTGGCGAGGCTAAGAAAGCGGCCCATGCCGAGCAGGAGGCGATCGACAAGCTGGTCGCGAATAAGGTGGCGATAGCCAAGAGCACCTCGGACGGCAACACGGCCACGGCGAACCAGGCCATGACGCTGATGATGGTCCTCATTGCGGTTGCGGTCATCCTCTCGGGCCTGATCGGGTTTTTCCTGAGCAGGAACATCTCGGGTATCCTGCGAGACCTCGTGGGTGAGATGAAGCGACTGAGCGAGGCTGCGGTCGACGGGAAACTCGCCACCAGAGGCGACCTGCAGAAGATCAACTTCGAATTCCGCGGGATCGTGGAGGGTGTGAACAAGACGCTCGATGCCGTGGTCGGACCCCTGAACGTGTCGGCCGAGTATGTGGATCGCATCTCCAAGGGCGACATCCCGCCCAAGATCACCGACAACTACAACGGCGACTTCAACGAGATCAAGAACAACATCAACGTCCTGATCGACGCCACCAACTCGGTCACCGAGGTGGCCAAGCAGATCGCGGCGGGCAACCTGATGGTCGAGGTGAAGACGAGGTCCGAGCAGGACGAGCTGATGAAGGCTATTGTGAAGATGGTCGAAAAGCTCAAAGAGATCGTGGAACAGGTGAAGACGGCGGTCGAGGACACGGCCGCAGGAAGCCAGAGGATGAGCGCCACCGCCGAAGAGATGAGCCAGGGGGCCACGGAGCAGGCCGCAGCGGCGGAGGAGGCCTCCTCGTCCATGGAGCAGATGGGATCCAACATCCGGCAGAACGCGGACAACGCGGCCCAGACTGAGAAGATCGCGCAGAAGTCCGCGCAGGATGCCCTCGAGGGCGGAAACGCAGTAACCGAGACGGTGAAGGCCATGAAGGAGATCGCCCAGAAGATCTCGATCATCGAGGAGATCGCCCGCCAGACCGACCTGCTGGCCCTGAACGCGGCCATCGAGGCGGCAAGAGCTGGAGAGCACGGCAAGGGGTTCGCGGTAGTGGCCTCCGAGGTGCGAAAGCTCGCTGAGCGGAGCCAGACCGCCGCAGGAGAGATCAGCAATCTCTCGGGAACCAGTGTGGAGATTGCAGAGAAGGCCGGCCAGATGCTGGCAAAGCTGGTCCCCGATATCCAGAAAACAGCGGAGCTGGTGCAGGAGATCTCCGCGGCAAGCAACGAACAGAATTCCGGCGCCGAGCAGATCAACAAGGCCATTCAGCAGCTGGACCAGGTGATCCAGCAGAATGCCTCATCTTCCGAAGAGCTCTCTTCCACGGCTGAAGAGCTCGCTGCGCAGGCGGAGCAACTCCGGAGCACCATGGCCTTCTTCAAACTGGAGGAGTCCACCATGATGAGCCATTCGAGGACATCGGCTGCAAGGGCCCAGGCGAAAAGCCAGGTGCGTATCGCCCATATCACCACGTCCGGAAAGGCGGCCGAGGGCTCGCGGAAGGTCAATGGCAAGGGAGGGGACGGCAAGGGAAATGCGGAAGGCTTCACACATCCGAAAGGGGCGCGCATCGAAATGGGAGAAATCGGCGCAAATTCGCCGGACATGGAAGAGGGATTCGAGAAATACTAGAGGGCCTGCGGGGCTCCTAGATAGCCCCGCTCTCTCCTGAAAGGAGGCAAGGACATGAGCGTAACGAAGATCTCGGAAACAGCCCTCTATCTGACCTTTCGGCTGGGAGAAGAGGTGTTTGCCATCGACGTCAAACAGGTAAGGGAGGTGCTGGACCTCACATCCATTACCAAGGTGCCGAGGGCACCGGAGTTCATGCGGGGGGTCATCAACCTGAGGGGGAGCGTGGTCCCGGTCATGGACCTCAAGATG
>JAGVAP010000014.1 GCA_020060215.1 Deltaproteobacteria bacterium
ACCGGGTATTGCAAAGAGATTTCCCGTCCAATATTCCTTGCCCCTATACACCACCTTGAAGTTGTGGGGCGTGGTTGGAACGGTAAATTGAACATGCCCCTTGGCATCTGTCTTCGCAAACTGATCGAGGTATATGCCCGTTTTGCTGTAGAGGTGAACAGAAGCGCCTGCGACAGGGATTCCATTCCAGGCCACGTGCAGATCCAGTGTACCTTGGTCCTCCAGTCGATCTGGAGAAGAAACAGATGGGCCGGCAGCAGAGGCGAGAACAGGTAAGAGAAGCAGGAACAAGACGACCAGTCGGAGAATTCTCTGTTTCATGCTAGTCCTCGCTTTTGGGAGAAGATGGAGTAGCGTCTACGGCAGGATCATTCTCAATAGCTGACACAAAGCACGTTTCATTCCGGTTTTGGGGGCGAAGCTCCGAAATTCTCTCTAAATGTTTTTGTTAGGAGTAGGTGTCTGTAATCGTTTTGAGTTTCAAGGGCTCAGCCTGCTTGGGGCAAGACATTGATCTCGAATGGGAGCACCTGCCGGGGGGTGTTTCAGAAGAATTTGCACAGAAAATTGTGCAGATATGAACAGACACAGTGCATTTTCGGGGGAGAAGGATAGCTTGGTGTTCCTATGACGATCCTATTCCCCGATCCGTTTCAGGGTTTCAGACACGACCCTGTCACTGATCCTGAACTTCTTCTCTCTGAGTTCGTTGATGAGAAGCCGAACCTGATCGATGAGATCGAGTTTTTTCCCCAAGACGAGGATGCCGAGCAGGCCCATGACCTCGTAACCGGCGATCAGCGCGCTCTTTCGTGCCTTTTCCTCATCCACCAGCACGAGATCTGCCGCCATTTGTTTGGCCAGGGCAAGGACCTCGGCTTCTCCCCTCTCCAGGAAGATCATCAAGAGGTCGACCTGGGTTTTGTCTTTGACCCGTACTGCATCAATCCAGGGACTGTCCTTTATGCTCTCGGACCCGGGCTTGCCAGCCCCTTTCTCCACCACCTCACGGAAGACCTCCTCGGGGACCGTGATCTTGGAAAAGATTTCCTTCAGGAGATCCAGTCTCCCGATCTTGGCGAGTCCAATCAGGATAGTGGAATCACAGACGACGATCACTTTTTCAGCCTCTTACCGATTTTCTCCGCAGTCTCAAACTCCCTTTCCAGTTCCTCCTCCTCGTGATCGAGCACAGGGACGTTGTTGTCGCTTAGAAATTCTATGAAGTCCCATTTCGAAAGACCGGAGAGTTCCGCAGATCTTCCCAGAGAGAGGAGTTTTTCCCGGAAGCACTTCAAGGCAAGAAGCTTCCTCGATTCACTGGCTATTTTTTCCTTGGTCAAGCCAGAGGCCGAGAGGGAGAGGTAAAGCTGCTCCGGTAAGTCTATGACTGCCTGCACGTTTCCCATGAAATCACCTTCTCTCTTTACGGATCACCTGGGGTCCATCTAACATGCCTTCCAGGATGGTGGGGGTGATCGCAAATTCCTATGTTTCCAATAAAATATGCTTAAGTACTCCAAAAAGCAAGGAGCTTCACGGCTGATCACCCTCCGGCGCTCACCCAAATCAGGCCGTCGACGTGGTTGCCCAGCCCGACCAGGGCCTCGTAGCAGAGGCGGGCGGTGGTGCCGGAGGTGATGCAGTCGTCCAGGAAGAGGACGGCGCTGTTTTGGGCGTGCCAGGACTCGAGGAGCCTTGGCTTGGACTGAGAAAGGCTGGCGTGCCGGCCATGGCGCACCTTGTCTGTTTTTTGGGAAAAGGCCGGGGCGAAGGGGATCCCGGTCCTCCTGGAGACGGCTCGTGCAAGGTCATAGGTGCAATAGCGAAGAGGAGATCTGCCGGCCGAGGGGGGAGGGGTCGTGATCCAGTCGTAGTGGTTCCTGATGAAGGAGAGAAAGTCCGCGGCCATCTGCTCGGTAACCGCCGGGTTCCTCGTTTGCTTCCAGCTCTTGAAAAGCTCCCAGTCGATGTTTTTCCGGAGACGAAGCGAAAAGCACCCCACGAACGCCCCCCGGTGATGGCGGAGCGTGATCCTTTCACCAGCCGCCTGGTCGGAAAGGCCTGCTGATTCTTGTACTCCGGAAAAAACAGATGCGCCGTATCCGTTGCAACGGAGAGGAGGTTGGGGGTGATCATGGGGTGCCTCCGTTTCTCGGGCCCTAGGCTTGGACTTGGGGCTGTGTCCCATTGCCGTTCCCGTTTCCGTTCGGCGAGGGAAGAGAACTCGAGACCAGTTCTCGGAGCTGCGTGTCGAGCTGGGAAATGACCTCGGTGAAATGCTCCTCTTCCACTTCTGCCGTGGCGCCGTAGCTGAGACTCCAGGAGCAGAAGTTCTTCCCGATCTTCTTTGAAACCAGAACGCTCACCTGATTGACCTTCATTGTCACCTCCGTTTTCATGTCGGCCCCTTCGGGGGAGCCGGCCGTGTCGTATCTCAAAGGATCGATGGGGAGTTGCTTGTTCATCCTCTCTCTCGTTCGGAAGTAGCATTGATCGCATAGCCGCTTGTCCCTGCACTTCTCGCAGACTTTCACCGGGTCCACGACAAGGTCCAGGGTGTCGAAGATAGTGTGGATGGCCTTTGTCATGGGTTTCCCCCGGGCCCATGCTAGCCTTCCCAGGGTGCCTGAATGTACGACTTGCGGCGTGACGAGTGGCTTGATCGACTGTGGAAGGCGGTGCAGGATGGTATAGCGGCACTCAGGTGGCTGGTGAAGGGCTTTCGGTGCCAAGGCCGGCCCTCGCCTTTTGAATAGGGTTCTCTATGGGAAATCCCACAGGGCTGGCGCGATCAATCAGGGTGGCTTCTGCAATGGGCAGAGGTAAGTAACGGGAGGGGAAAACCGCGACGCTCGGATAATTATCAGGTGACGTCTTCAGGCTGGTACTCTCTGATGCGCCGCTTTTGGACTATCCAAAGCTTCCCATGGAGCTCACCCTTCGCAAGAGCCGCCACGAGGGTGCGACAGAGGGTAACCAGATCCTCGTATGTTGGACGTGAAGGAAGTCGTAGAACAACAATTCCGGAATACATGCGTGGAGGGAAAAGGAGAGGATTGGCGAAATCAACATCCAGGGTCACAAGGCACCGCTGCTCCGAACTGACTGCGGAAATCAACTCGTGATCGGAAGCCCCTTCCATGTGCTGGCCGGCGACCGTCATTACATCATGGCCGGCGTTGATGAAGATGTCGCGTGGTCCCTTTCCGAGATTCTCATCCAGCTTGAGTTTCATGGCCATCTTCAATTGGAATGTCGACGTAACGCTCTCGAGACATCTCGGCCCCGTATGCGATGCATGCAAGAATATCCGCCTCTTTCAGATCATACTCCTTGATGATCTCTTCCTGCTTCATCCCTCCCGCCAAGAGATCCAAAACAAGAGAGACCCAGATCCTTCTGCCTCGAATACACGGTTTCCCGAAACACACCTTCGGGTCCACTGAAATTCTTGAAAGAAGCTCCTCACGCGTCATGACAGGATCACCTCCACGCTACAGAATCAGGGTTAATTCTTCAGTAGAAAAGACATGCCACCCGAGGCCAATGTCTTTGAGGATATGGGGATTTCCTCTGGATGTCAATTGGGAGCAAATACTCATGCAGGCCACCTCCACCATGGTCATGAGGCAGGCATCCATGCCGATCAGCTCGATCCGCTTCCCGAGACCCAGGGAGACCCTCGTGAGCACGTCTTTGAGTTCCCGGTTGTCCAGGGAATCGCCTCCCGAGTGGTCGTCATAACCGATGTTCCGCTTGATCAACCTGAATGCTCGATCGGGCTCGTCCCACCAGCCGCTCCCGTGATTCCAGAGGATCAGGAAGTAGTGCTCGGCCGGGTATTTCTCGATAGCCCAGTTGATGAAGTCCGAAAGCACCTTCGGATCGCCGGTGTTGGTCTCCCCGAAGGTCTCGATGCAGTCCTTGCGGTACCCTCCGCCCTTGCTGATGCAGAAGCGCCTGGTCCGGAGATCGCCGTCTCTATCCAGCTGCACCAGGACATTGACCTTTGCGGAACTCCCCACCTGGGCCAGTTCCTCGATGTCATCCAGTGCCGCGGAGTCGAGATTGTTGTCCCCTGCCATGTAGATCATCACCGTCCATTTCGCCTTCATTCCCCGTCTCCTTCCTTTGGCCTTGCATCCTTCTTTCCGCCTTCCGTTCTTGTCGGTTGTTCCTTTTGCCGCTGATCTCTGATCTCTGACTTCTGATCTCTGGCCTCTGCCTTCTGCCCTCCGACTTCCGCCCTCTGGCCTTCTGCGGCCTCCCGGGAGCCCTCCACTCCCGGTCTACCATCCTGAAGAACCACCGTCCGTTGATGTTGAAGCAGACCTTTTTCTTCTCCCCGACGCTGGTGTCCACTTCCTCACCTACGGAGATGCCCGGGATCCTCGATCTGTCTTTGATGATTCGCCTTCTCTTCATGACCATGCTCCGATCCGGTTCTCGCGTTGGAGTGCTTCTCAAGCATGCGGGTCCAAGGATAGGCTTCAGATGGTCATGGAATCAAAGAAGGCGGGCAGGATGTGGCAGGGTGTGACGAGGAAATCGGGGGATAGCGTACAATGCCGGTAATAAAGTAGGAGAATTATGCAGTCACATGACAAAGTATTTCCAGCCCGGTATGTCAAAAAAGGCAGTTTTTGTAGTAGTTGGGATTAGAGAAAACGTAGATGGGTTCTATAGGAGGTAGGAGGATTCGTTTTGATCGTTTCCGATGAAATAGGCCGTTCTCTGTATCACGAGAAGTGCTAATCCACAGCAGAAGAATGTCACCACCATTCAAAAATACAGAATACGCCCTCGCAAAAGGATCCTCCCTGTTTACGAAACAGGAGGATAAAGCCACAAAGGTAAGCCTCTGCAGTCTGGAGAGATAAAGAGTGCCGCTCAGGAAGGCCGAAACCTGAAGTAGGTCAATATCCTCGGCCTTTATCTAGCACCTACATCTTCTATGGCCGGCAATTACACCTCCCCCCAGGTTTCCCGCAATAAGCACACTTCAAGTCATCTATATACTCCCTCCATTGCTTCGGAGTGATTATCTCGAACCTTGTTCGATCAGACAACCTTTTGTCAAAGAGGTGCGGATAGGTGTTAAACAACGCAGCCCCGTTTATCTTACTGACATCCTTCGTAGAATATCCAACCACTAAACTCGCCTCATCGTGCGAGCTAGGAAGGGCCACATTGGACTTTATAGTCACATTCGGATTGCCAGCCATAATCTAATTCCTCCCATTCAGTTTGAATCCAACCTTTACATCTTTGATCTCACAAACTTCCTTTCTCATCGTCTCTAACCCGTGGGCACTAATTTTGAGACATTGATTACTATCTAGTTCGAATTTGACTTCTACGTATTCAGGATGCCGCCTGTTAATCGGAACGGATAATATTTTTTTGAGCCTACTGTCTCGAGCATCAGGTCTGCCAGACTCACTCTCAAATATTTTTATATTTGCGGTGCCGCCCCTTGGATCGGTCACAAAAAGCCTTATCTGTCTCGCAGTCGGATTGAGCACCGAAGTTCCCTTGTTGAGAAACGTGTGAATCACCCCATTATCAAGCTCTATACCGACAGGGACCGCAAGAACGGGATCAAAGCCGGAATAGGACATTAGGGCTGCTCCCTCGGCTACACAGGTGTCAGCATTGACAAGGGTCTTGACCTTGGCTGGGCCGAAGATATCCTCCATTAGCTTTACTAGGTGCGGTATCCTACTAGAGCCCCCTGCCAGCACAACTTGATCCAGATCCCTTGGTGTAAGCTGCACCTTCCCCATGGTCTCAAGGGTGCGATCAATGGCATTTTTGAAGACCTGCCTATTTATCTTCTCGAAATCCTTTCTAGTCAAGTTGCGGCTAAGATCCTTTCCCCGATAGAAGCTTACGATATCAATGGCAACATGGGGGTTCTCAGGGTCACTGAGAAGGATCTTCGCAGTCTCACTTCTAGTGACCAGCCTTTGAAAGCACACTGGATTTTCCTCCAGACTGCACCTCTGTAGTCCGGAGGCATCGAGAAAGCAATGAAAGCTGTCGTTCGCAATGTTTATATCAATATCGTCTCCCCCGAGAGCGGAATCTCCGCCGACTTCGAGCTCCGTCATCATCCCATTGTCTATTTTCAATATTGATATATCTAAAGTCCCGCCCCCCCAGTCAAACACCAGGACGCGTTGTGTATGATGAAAATCATGGCAATACTTATAGACAGCTGCAACAGGCTCATGCAAGAAACCGCGCACCTCGATGCCGGCAAGCCTCGCAGCCTTGCGAACGGCGCTCCGCTCGTCCGCATCGAAATAGACCGGAATGGTCACCACAGCTGAGGTCACATTCATATCTAATACTGTCTCTGCTCTTCTTCGCAGCGCCGAGAATATCTGTGAAGCGATCTCGGTGTCATGCACTGAACGGCCGTAGACATTGTATGTCCAGTTGTCTTTCAGGCGACGCTTAATCGATTTAAATATTGGTACGTTGGGCTGGTTGATCAGTTCGTAATACTGATCTTTAGCTGCCCTTCCAACGATAACCCGGTCAGGGCTCTCGTAATAGACCACCGATGGAAGAATTGACTCACTGCTAACAGGATCAGGTATGGGTGCAGTATCACCACGTGCAAGAACATGTGCTATGGCGGAATTAGTGGTGCCGAAATCGATCCCGATCATATGGCGACTCCGTTCATCTTCAAAGCGGCCTTCAGTTTGCCGATGATGTTAAGAAGCATTCTCGCCCTGTCAGGGAGAGAATCAGCGATTCTTTCAAAATCCTCCACCTCGCGAAAAATAAGACCTATGGTACTACTGAGAGAAGACATTCTTTCTTGCACAGCGGCATTGGAACGGTGCTTTGAATCTTGTAAGGTCGAATGGCTCAAAGTATCTATTCGGTCCTTTTCCTCTTGCAGTCGCTCGCACTTGGATTTCAATTCCATCAGCTCACTCGAGAGCCCCTTAATTCTTCCCTCTAAGTTGTCCCTAGTAGAAGCCCAACCCTCTCTCTCGCGCGTGAATCGGGCATTCTCCTCATCGAGTCTATCGCGCAGACGGTCATTCTTCTTTTCAAGATTCATGTTTTCTTCTTGATATTCGAGGATACGCTTTTCTATGGTTGCCTTTTCCTGTTCAAGGACCTTGCACCTTGCGCTCAGCTTCTCGGCTTCTTCAAGGCGCCTCCTTCGCTCAAGATTTGCCCTTCTAAATAATTTTGAAATGGTCTCGATTAACTGTTCCTGCTCTCTATCCAATCCTAAGGTCTGCAGGCTATCTCTTATGCCCTTGCCGGAAGATTGAGCCTGTTCTTCAACCCTGCGGTTAGCATTGCCCCCGATCTCTTTTGGCAGAGTGAATACTTCCTTCATTCCGCCAGACGCGACCGTCGGCGATCCGTAAGAAGCTGACACTCTCCCCTCAGGTTCGGAGCAATGATCACGCACGATAGTTCCTGACACGGCTTGACCAGTTCGCTCGGGAGGATTCACCTCCAAAGACGGAACCTTCTCTTCGCTGTCTTTCACTGGAGGCGGCGATGCCGTCTTGTCGGCACCAGAAACGATACTCTGATCAGGCCCTCCCTGTGAGGCGGTCTTACCTAAGACGCCATCCAGATTTAAAGAGATCATTTCATCTTTGACAGACTTTACCCAGGATTCACTTGCCATCAGTTGCCTCAAGGCATTGAGTCTATCCTTTGTTCCCGCATTTATCTCGGGAGTGCCCGTAAGCCCTCTGAGCATGCCTGAAAGTTTCTTCTTAATTTCTTCGCGATTTTCCGGATGGATTCGTTGCAGGGATCCTCCGAGTGATACCAGGAAATCGATCGCCTCATCGATGCCCAGTGAGTCAAAGACAAGGCTGAGCATTTTTGAGACTTGCCTACCACTATTGACGCTTACCAGCCAATCGCTCAGGATCGGGATTGAATGGGTCTTGTCCAACACACCGTGCCGAAAGAGGCAGAGAGTCGCCAGGCAGCGTAGGTAATCCCGTTCCTTCGATCTTTTTCTAAGGAACCTAAGATACTCTATTCGCTCCCTATGGTTCTTGACTTCCGCATGGGTGCGTAGCCATTCACAGATAGCCTGCTTTAAAGTCGAACCAAATATATCGTCCTTTTCGATGAGGTAACCATACATCCCAGCGTCTTCGATTTCTGCCAGGATCTCCGCCAAATCATCAACCAGTTTCTGACTGAGCTTCGTCTTTTTGCTTGCCAGTTCTTTTTGGTATTCCTCAAGAAGGCTGTAATCACTACTCATTTGATTTTCTCCGGGTTAGAAGAGTCGATAAGTTTCGTTCAAAGTATGTACTTAGACCGCATAACTCACGATAGGTTTTCTCGGCATCATCTGTTCGGCCAACCAACAGAAAGAGTCTGAAAATTGTAAGCTTCACAGGAATGGAATGGCGATGCGCTTCGAGGCTGATCAGGACTTCCTCCGGCGTTCTTCCATTGAGATTAGAGATGCTCTTCAGACACTCTTTTTCCCCATCGGCAAGCAAACACCAATACAGGCTTCCACCGTCTGAAAATGTTTTCAGATCATCGTGCAGCCTCTCGCCCAGAACAAACTGAGCCCATTTTGTGAGCATCAGGTCGATAGGGTCGCGCTTGGTCAAACCTTTCAGGTCACCTTGAATGCTGCCGAAGTGGCCTTTCTTGAAGTGGATCACGCCTTCCAATCTCTTGAATTTGTCCATCATCTCCGCAGGCGGGTCCTTTGTCTCGTAGAGGAATTGCCTTGCATCCTCTAATGCACCATCTCTTGTAACCCTGCACGCGGAGAAAAAAGAAACTTCAGCCGATCCCAATCCTCTGTTCTTCCCTTCTTCAAGGGCATAGCGGAAGATTAAGCTTTGCCCTTCTGACCAGAATGGTTGCTTCAAGGCATAGGACAAAAAATCAGCGTATGTCTCAGGTGATGAGCCAAAGGACTTGATTGCCCTTCTCAGGACCTCCCTTGCTTCCGCAGGCGATCCCAGATGGTCAAGTAGGGATGCGGCCTTCTCAAGCCGACGCACATCTGACAGGCCATTATGGAAGGATTGGAGGATCAGTGACTTGATCTTCTCTGGATCGAGTAAAGAGTTCTCATGGGCGATCAAGGCCGCCTTGTATGCAGAGAGGCTGTCTGAGGGATCCTTCTTGACTTTCTGAAGGTAGTGCTCTAACTCGAGGGCAGGATCGATGAATTCATAGCGGACCTCTTTAGTCCCGGAGTCGACATACACCCCTTCTGAATTGAGGATGAAGGCCTTCAGGACAAGTGTTCTGGTCTTTGTCCCAGGGAAATTCCAGGTTACTGACCCCTCGAAGGCTCCCACCCCATTTACAACCGTTTCCCCGCACAACTCGCCAAGATTGTTGAGGAGCCTTAACTGAATAGTGGTATCTGGAGGTCCATCAACTTCAAGGTAAAAGGCGGCCTCGTCCAGGTAGACCGCAGCCTCCCTACCATCCTTGGAAGAATGGGATAGCTTGGTGATGGTGGGCCGCCAGATTATCGTAAAATTGAGGGCTTGGCCACAATGCTCTATGCAGACTTGGCTTTTGGTCGTCGATATGAGCCTTTCGAAATTCGACTTGTGCAGCTTCAGCTGACCTGTGGTATCAGAAACATACTTCTTCTTTTCCGACCCTATCTGAAGTGCCATTTGCCCGTTCGCTGAGCCGTATACGTAGAGTGTCTTTCCCTCAAGGGAATCCAGATAAATCTCGCTGCCGATTTCACTCTGCTCTAACCTGCAGCCAAAAATTACGGGTATATATTCGAAAGAGAGCGACACCCGTGGTCGCTCAAGTATGACATTGTGCCTATAGCCTTGAGTTTCCAGGTGAGCAACTCCCAGCTTTAACTCCATCTCATCATGGAGCCCAGGGGACTTATCTCCTGAAAAGCAAAGCTGGCTACTTCTGATGATCACCTTCAGATCATCCTTTTCCTTGAACACCGCCTTGGTCTCTACTAAAGTCAGCGTGGGCAAGATGAAGAGGTCGATGCTGTTGCGGTAGGTGTCCCTCCCTCCGAGCTTGCCTCTTTCTATCCAGATTGTATATTTTCCTATTTCGAGGGGAGTACCATCCTGAAGGGCGCGGAGTTGAGGCTCTCCGAAACGACGGGTTTGCCCCCATTGTCCTTCGCACAGCTTAAAAAATTCTCTCAATGATTTCCGGCCAACCGTAATTCCGTCAAATGTCAGGACCACATCAAAGAGATCGAGCCTCTCCTGACGGAGGTTCGCGTGGGCAGCGAATTTGGCTTCATGAGGATCTGTTGTGGCGAAAGGAATTAATTCCCCTGTAACGCTGAAAGTAGCATCCCTATATACGAATTCCGATTGGATAAAGACTTCTTCCGGCTCGGAGAAGTACCACTCATAATCATCGATCTTCAACTGGAAAGGATCTTGAGGCTTCACCCAGGTAATAGAGTAGATCTTATACCCGCAGTAGCCCGTTTCCACCTCTTCCAATTTGACGCTGGGTAAGACCACGATGTCCGCAATCTCTGCCCGGGAAAACAAGGTGTAATGCCGCTCGCCTGTCTTTCGCTTACCCGGGTGCACTGGGAAATTCGTATGGTTCGAGAACAGCATGTGGGTGTCAAGCGTAATGACAATCGGTTCTCCGATCGGCCTGGTTCCCGCGATCACTTGCAACTCGAGCCTGTCGCTCTTGAAATCGGGAGGGATCTCAAATTTCTCGTAAATTTCGGTCAGCTTCCTGCCATCACCATCAGTAATCCCCCGCCATATCCTTTGATTGCCAATGCGAACCTCGAGCTTGCTAAAATTTACATCAGGGGAGTAGAAGTCCAGATAGGACAGGAAGACGCACAGGCCTTTTCCCTTTTGACTAAGCTTGAGTGCCGCTGAAAGGTGACATCCTGTTTTTGCCAGACATGTGAGATTATCTGCAACCAGCGACTGCCCTATCTGCCGCTTTCCCACCCAGGCGTATCCAAAGTTTTTCCCCCCCCAGTAAAGGGCACTGGCCTCCTCAGATATCCCCCAGTCCCCGATTTGGACCTCGAAAGGATCTCTGCGCTTGATTGCGACGATATCTGACTTGATTGCTCCGGGATAGGTATTCGGGCTCCCGGGATCAATAAAAATGTTCTCCGGCCAACGCACCATGTCCTCTATGCTGATCCCTAATCGAGGCACCACCACCACGGTTTGGTTCCCCACCTGGTACTTCGTGAATGCAATTCCTCGGTCCAAGAGCTGAGCCCACGAGACATCCTCCACCGAAGTAGAGTGCATCCGAATAACTTTGGGTTGTTGACTCCTAAGCATTCTCTCGAACCAAGATAACGTTACGTTCTTATGGAAGACCTTTTGGATCAACTCTTCTAGGTCGGCGTTGCTGCCGAAAAGACTCAATGGATCGATCGAAATAGCGTCTTTGATTTTCCTTTTCAGTTGATCAACTGCAGCAGCTTGATCAATGGTTCCAAGGTCTCCCAAGAAGTTGAACATGGCAACGAGCTTTTCGACGGTGTCGCGTATGACGTATCGGTTTTCCTCCTTCTCTTCAAATTCGTATTGTTCATACACGGAATCGAAAGCCCTCATATCATCGTAACTTGCATAGTACCGCAGAAAGAACTCTCTGATCTCATTAAAGCTGATCGATTTCGATTCACGATAGATAGTCTGAACGAGCAACCGCTTTGTGCGCTCTATCGGTGGGAAGAACAGGCTTTCTGCGCTCAGCTCCTGGAAAGACTCCCACATGGCATCAAAATAGGTTCGATAGCTAAAGGAATCCGTGTCGAAGACCCTGTAGATATGATCCCAAAACCCGCCTGAGCGAGGGCGAAACCTAACTAAGAAGAGTGCGGATAGAAGTAGGAAGAACCGCTTGTGCTTTCGATACAGGATACCGGATATTGGATCATCCAGTAGTTTCCTGGTGTGCTCAACAATCTCATCAACTTGGGACTTATCTAACGTTAATTCTTTGAACAAGACAGGGTGGTTCTTTCTCGGAGTAAGCCCACTGGTATACTTCTCGATCTGCAGATTCCAGATCAGAGATCTGATTTCTTTGATGATCTCATCGCTTTTGTGTGAGAGGCTATTGGCCACCTACAAACTCCGAGAATTGCAGGGCAAGATAGGGGCAGAGATCATTGTTGAACCTGAAGCAACTGTAAGGCAAGTTCAGGTTTCCCCGGCCTTCATAAGTCAACCGAAGGACGGTGGAAGAGAAGTTCCAGATCCGGTCCCAATTTCTGTTCACAAGAAGCATTGCACCAGAGCCGTTCTCCGCGGAGTCCATGACGAGGATCTCCCCCTTCAAGGGATCCTCCCTTATGTTGTTCTGGTTTGGATAGATCTGGCCGTTCAATCCCATCAGATTGATCCCCACATACTTCGGAAGTGCCCAAACGAGGCTGTGTTTCAAGGTGTGAATTACAATGTACTTCAGAAATGATGTCCTTAGAGTCCCAAGGTTGGTGAGATGATAACTGCAATTCTCACAGGTTGGAGAGCACTCGGTCTTGCCTGCTTCAGGGCACCATGCACTTCGAGGATCGCTTCTCATTGGCCGGTTATCCCTAAGCTCCCAAGGGTTCACCTCCTGCTTTGGCAGGTAGATCTCCCGGACCGTTTGATCTAGATTTGCCAGGTGAGGGCAGTCGGCGGTACATCTCTCCTTGCACGATTCAGGTAAGGAAGGGCTCTCGAGGAACTTCTTGACCTGCTCACCGGCATTCAATGAGAAGGCATGGGTTTCGAAAAGGTTGGCCAAGTACTTGTTGTCTGGTATCCTTTCCACCTTGTAGACCAGCTCGCGTCTTCGAGGGCTGGATCCTTTTTCATATGCGCGGCTATACTCTTCCGCAATGTCGACCACCTGCAGTTCAAAAACTTCCAGTTTACCAACAGCCACTGTGAGGGGCTCATCCAGCTCTCTGATCTTCCTCAAATAGCGGTGCTGAAAGGTAGTCACCCTGGGCACGTTCACCACTCTCATCCCGGAACTGGCCCTGTCACAACCCCCGTACCTTGACCAATGCTTGAACATTGCAGGGCGGTAACCCATCCGTATGTATTCATCACCTCTCTTGAAATGCTCTGGGAAATACAGGAACTTGAGGGCAATGCCGAGCGCATTGTCCAGATTCATATTGTTGAGAGCTTGACCTGAGACCACCAGATCCTTGACCTGGCGGAGGCGAGGGTCTTTCCACATTCCCAAATGATAGTTGTAGAAGTTGAATACCACTCCGCAATCGACGCAGCGCCACTGCTGCTTCGAAAGCGACCGGAAGCGAAAGAGGGGGGTGGAAGCCTGAACATAAGTTCCTCCCGACCGAAGCTTCCTCAGAAATTCCCGATCGGAATCTAATCTCCTCTGTATGCATGAGGGATTGATGCAAACCCTAGGAACGGGGGGTTCCATTAGGTCACCACATTGCGGACACATGATGAATTGAGTGAGCTGTTTTAGGGGACGGCCACAACGGCAAATCAGATTCCTATCCACTTCATCGCTAGTGTAGTTCCTAAGGCAGTTGAGGTTGTCGCAGTAAAACCGGTAGGGGGCATAGGTCACCTGCAACTCCTCGGGTACAACAACCTGGCCGGAGAAATAGCGAAGCTCCCTCTGATTCCGTGGGAATCCTTGCCCCAGTCGATCACCAAAATATGCGAGGAGTTTCTCATAATCCCAGAAAAGGTCCACTAGCTGCCTCTCGGTCTCATCATCTGCCTTCAAGACCGGGTTTAAGATCTGAAATGAATTCAGCCCCTGTCGCGCATAAGCGTTCGGGGGAAATGACCTGACAGCCCTTATTCTGGAGACCTCCTCCACAAACTTGTCTTCCCCAGTGCCCTTAGCGAAAATGCTGACGGTTTCACCGTCTCCGCGCAAGGGCGTCAGCAGATCTCTATCCACAGCGTCGAAATAGCTGCTAAGGCTCTTATCCGAGTCCCAGTAAAGATCAGGCTTACTGGGATCCCCGTGCAGTGCCAGGTTCCTGCATTTGTCTACCAGCCAATTCTTCATCAGGTCTTCAGTAATTTCCGTAGGGGCTACTCTTAAGATCGCTGATTCACGCATAAGCCACTTGAGGTATTTGTCGACCTTCGTGCCTTCTCCCCCTTTGAATATGCGGGCGAACAAGGCGACCCCGAAACTCTCGGGCGCCTGCTCGAGACCAATCTCGGTCCCGGTCTTCTCATCCTCGAGTCGCAAATTCCTTAGGTGTTTGACCTTGACATCGAACGCTCCACTTTGTGACTTTAGATCTTCAGCCAAAAGATCCAAGATGCGTCCGAATACGTGCTGTCTGGCGATCATCTTGTTGGTTATAATGATCGGAATGGATTCATATTCAGGTGAGTCAATGAGTTCATCGAATTTGGCATAAAAGTAGGCATCGATCGCCCCGGCATCATTCAGAATCGTTAAAGCGAGGGAATTGCCCCTCCTGCCGCCCCGTCCTACCCTTTGATAGTATTCATTCGTCGACAGGGGGGCGCTGCAGTTGATGACTGTTGAGACAGTCCCGATATCAATGCCCAACTCCAGAGTCCTGGTGGCGATCATGATATCGATAGGATATTCGACATAGCCGCCCGTCTCTATGGGCTTCAGGCTCATAAATCGGTTAATCGCTTCCAGCCTCTGTTTCTTTTTGAGGGCGCCCCTGTGCCACCCTGGATAGACGGCACCGAGGAAAGGACTTCCTTGCCCTTGAAGGTATTGGTACCAACCACCGACCTCACTCAAGGCCTCCTTTTCGGCTTTGTCCAGCGGAACCTTTCTTTCAATCTTAGGCAGTACGTCTCTGACAACCTCGTGGAAGTACTTGGTCTCGGCCTCATCCATGTAGGTGACCAAACGATCGACATCGTCGGTCTTGTTTGCAAAGATAAGTAACTTTCTATTCGCAGGATCGGAGAATGAATGGGAAATAGCCAAGGCAGTGTTAAGGCAAGACCTGATGATACTCTGAAAATCTGCAGGCCGAGCGACAGCGTGATATCGCACTCGATCACTCTTATCGTCGAACTGATAAGGTCTCGTCTTGGTCTCTCTCAGATAAAGTATTTCCTCGGGCTCCGCGTCGAACATCAGGGCTGCCAACTGTCCGGCATTTTCAATCGTGGCGCTAAGGCCAAGATAGAGGATCTCACTCCCGGCACAGTCTTCGAGTCGCCTTAGCATGTGGGAGACGTTGCAGCCAAAAATCCCGTCATAAAGATGAATCTCGTCGAGCACCACGGCTCTTAGGTCGCTTGAGAAAAGTTTGCGGCGCTGTGGATTTTGAAGGCTTACACTGATCGTGTCGGGATTTGTAATGAGGATATCCGGGGGCCGAGAGATGATATCCTGCACCGTTAGCCTGCAGAACTTGTGAACCTTGCCGCACCCTGGGTGTTGACATCTTATGAAGTAAGGCTCCCCATTTTCCTGCTCAAAGGTGATATTGGCATGCGCACATGCAGGGCATAATTGGATAAGCGGCTCCTGCTTCAATTGGTATTCCGTACGGGGTGTATCGCCCGTCATGATTCCAATCGTCACCATCTGGTTTTCAGAAAGGCCATCGTTAATGGAGTACAGCAATTCCATCATGCGTTTGGTTTGGTCATTAGCCAAGGCCTTGGTAGGGAACATGATGATCGCCTTGACACTCTCAATTGGGTCTTCGGACGGGGACGCATGAAGGAGGAATTTTTCCTTCTCAAAAAGGATATGCGCCACTAGCGGGAAAACGAATGCCTCAGTCTTTCCGCCTCCCGTAGGAGCAGATATCAGCAAATGTCCTTTTTCGAAAGCCGCCGGATCATCGAGCTTTGTGAGGATGAAGAAGAAGGCGTCCTCTTGAAAGAGACGAAGGTGACTCGAGGGGGTGAATCCTTTCCATATCCGACAGATTGCTTCTGAGAGTCTCTTTGGTAGAATTCTCGAATTTTTCCGGTCGAAACGTTCAAGCACATCCAGGTTTGCTCCTTTGTACTTGAACTCGGGGGACCTGCCCGGATTTTGGGTCAACTGCGCCAAGGTGGAGACACCTTCGCAGAATGCAAGCATCTTCTGTGGTTTGAAATTTAGCTCCTCATTTCTGAGAAAGAACTTGGGTGTAATCCGTTCCTTGCTAGAGGGTCCCGACGGGACCTCAACGATTTGACCCTTATCCATCAGCCCCATTTCCAGAAATTCTTTGAACTTGTCGGGCTTTAAGATTGAGAAAAGGACATTGTCTTCCTTAGCAATAACCCTCGGGTCATCAGGGCTCTCGATAATAGATGTCTGCTCCTCTGGGAGGTGAATGACCCTCTGGTTGTTGGCATCCTCAATGATAGCGGGGCGATAGTATACACGTGTCGAGACATCGAATTTCGATTTAGATTTCTTGGAGAGCACGACACTCTCGAATCCTGGATGGGCCTTCTCAATGCTCTCAATGATCTGACGGATGGTATTCCCATCAGCATCGATTTGGCCGAGGCCCGAAATTGAATTCTCACCCAGATGGGACAGCCATACCGTTGTCATTCAAATCTCCTTCTATAGATACGAGATCTCATGTTCGGCTTCCGAGACCTATTAGATTGCTTTAAGCGCCGACTTGACCGCTTCGCCGATACTCTCAGAGACAAGCAGAATCAAATGAGTCTTTGCCCTGGAGGTTCCGACGTACATAATTTCCTCTATCTGACCGGTGTCCATCCGACTGTCGATCTCGGCGAGAACAATGACGGGTCGCTCTAGTCCTTTGAATTTTCGAACTGTCGTGACAAAGACTTCGCCGGGGGATAGAGGCAGTTGTTCAGAAAGGGTATAATTCCCCAGTCTCAGGCCGAAGAGATTACTGGTATTTGCACCAAGGGGTGTCAGGATTGCAACTTCATTTCGGGTGAATCGGGCTTCTTCAAACAATTTGTGCAATTCATTTCTAAGTAGCTTCAACCCCTCGTCGCGAGACTTATACCAAAGAACCTCGATCGGGACACCGTCAGGACCAATTGCCCTTATCTCAACCGTGCCTTTGTAGAAGTGTTTTACTACATTGAAGACACTCTGGGTGTTTCTGCAGTTTTCATCCAACTGATAAGATTCGCTTTCCCCTGAAATGGAGCTGCGATCGCGATAGAGCTGCTGGTTGTTATCATAAAAGACGTAAAAGATTCCGTTGTCGGGATCATGGAGAAGGTGGGGTAGAACCTCCATCCACTCGATTCGGAAATCCTGAGCTTCATCAACTATAATGGCATCATACTGAGACCCAAGAGTATCGATAGCTCGAAGGAGACCGTTAGGGAGTGTGTCGATGAAGTAATTGGGATCACTCTCTCTGCCAGGCAAAGATTGTCCGGATTTCCTTGTCCAATGGACACAGACCTGGTGAAAGCTAAAGACGTCAAACTGAAGGTTGTATTTTAGCTCTAGTCCAATGTGGTCCGCTAAAGGTCGGTTGAAACATGTGAAAAGGACCCTCATGCCATTTGAAGCCAGTTGTCGCGCCTTTTCTACGGCAAGAAAGGTTTTCCCTGCCCCTGCACACCCGCTGATTGCTGCACGACGCTGGCCCGAAAGAAAGCGCAGGTAACGAAATTGTCTCTCTGTGAGGATTGAGATGTTTTCTGCATCTTCCCTAGCCTTTTCTGCTAACAAAGGATTTCGAATCTCTGTACTTAATGCAAAGGTTCTGATCATCAGCTCGAGTGGGCGTTCTCCCGGTGGTGAACCTCCACCTTTTTCACCCTTCCAGAACGAAAAAACTCGCTTAAGGCAGGTTTCAATACTCTGCAGATCGGTGAAATCGATGATGATCTTTTTGGGAGCATTCGGCCTAAACCACTCGCTTTCGATAACGGAGTCTGGTAATGCCGCTGCGTGCCCAAACAAGACCCTCGAATTGGGCCAACCCTTTGTTGCCTGTAGTCTGGCGATGAGGTTGTGTTTTGCAGCTGTCGCCTGCTCAAAGGGGTCCTTGATGAAGTGCACCTCGCCATTGCGATCCTTGCTGGTATAAACACCTTCGTTGTAGGCGATCAGGCCTCCTTTTGCCTCGACCACAAGGATACCTATTTTGGCATGTCCTATAATGAAATCGGTCTGACCGTCGCAGGGCCTACCCTGTGCATCTTTTCCGACCCACTTGACATTGTGTAGAACGACCCATTCATTACTGAGATTATGTTTAAAGAGATCGTAAAGTTTTTCCTCAGCTGGGGATTTGCAGTCCGGGTCGAAGGTGCCAGGGTACATTCTAGCCATTCAGAGATCTCCCGAGCGAATGGTCATGCACTGACGACGATAACGGGCAGCCGGTTTGGGGTCAGGGTTCCCACCCCCACAGAGCAAACTCACCTTTGAAGTCCCTTTCTCAAAACTGTCTGGCTGCGGCCGATGCGGTCACCTCTCAAAAAGCACAAAACCCCCATCTTCTCAGTGAAGTGGGGGCATCTTATTTCCGCAAGGTCTAGCAAGGTGTCTCCTTGATCCTCCCAGAAGCCTTAGGGAAAGGCAAAACTTGGGTACCCTACATCAATTGCTTTATCAAATCAATACCTTTTCCGGAGACCCGAGGGCGCTTCACTGCCCTATCAGAGGATCTTGTCCCATGGTTGTGACAGATACGGTCAAACCTCTTTCAGTTTTTTCGGTGCGATCAGAAAAAGACGGGTGCCAGTAAGAAGAGGGACCAGTTGATCGAGGTGACTGGAATATTGGGGTGGCCGGCTGTAGCGTGATAGGTAATTTAGGCAGAACGCCTTCTTACATAATCTTTGAGCTTCTGGCCCAAGTCTTTCCGTATGCCTATTTCTTGGAGGTCATCGAAGGTCATCCTTTGGATCTGGGCAAAGGCAAGGACCCCGGCATCCTCCAACTTCTTCTTGGTACGCACCCCCAAGCCAACCTTCGACGCTTCGAGGTCACGGAAGAACGGCCCCAGGGGTGAGCAGAACCGCAGTAAGCCCATAAGCTCGAAGATCCCATGCACGCAGCCTTTGAAGCACTTCTCGATTCTGGTCACCCGGTCTGTTTCCGCCTTACATTCCTCTTTGAGGTGGAAGTAGAAGCACGGCACATTTAGGATCTCCGCTACTCCAGCCAGCTGCCATAGGAGATGGTCTCTCCATCGCTCCTCGACCCCGTCCAGCCCCGTTACGCCCCATCTCCTTCCCACATCTTCCACGCGAACCCCGCTTCCGAGCTGGTGGATGATGATGGCCCGCATGGTGGCGAGGTATGCGTACTGTCGGGCTTTCTCTTCGCTAAGCGGTTTCCCTGCTTCGCTTACCCCGAGCGAGCCCAGCACCTCCACGGCTTTCGATGAACCAGGTGCGCCGCGGATCCACTGGGTGAAGAGGGTCGATTTGGCAGACCCCGCTTCGATCCAGGCCTCGACCTGCTCCGGCAGGGCCTTCGAAAAACGCTTCAACGCCCGCTCCCGTGGGTCCAGGAGCTCCAGCACTAGCAGGGTGTCGAGAGGCTTCCAGTCGGCAAGCAGTTTGTCCTCTTCGTCCGTTGAAAAGATGTCCCGGATCAGTGATGCGATTCCCGCGCCCACCTCGAGCGGGATGCCCGCTCGGGTTACAGCCTTCCCAAGGGACGTCGCCTCGAAACCCTTTTCGCTCTTCCAGGTCAGAACTCGTTGGCTGTCAGAAAGCCAGCTGAGCGCATCCTCTACGGCACGCTCTCCGATCCCTTTACCCCCCAGAGAGTGGGAGAGAAAATCCTGCAGCTCCTCAAGAGTCTGGCTCTCGTGTCTTACGAGCTGCCCGAGGAGGAACCTGGCCAGTGGATTGCCCTCTCCGTGCCGCGCCTCCACCAGCAATGCGGATTTCAACTCCGGCAGCTCGGGATTCCTTAGCTTCTCCACGAGCGCTTCCTGCTTCCAGGTGTCCTTGGGCTTCAGGATCACGCACGCCTTCCCGCTCCGGTTCCCGCGGCCGGCCCGGCCCATCATCTGCAGCAGGTCTCTGATCGGAAGGGCACCGTCACGCCCGAAGGTCATGTCCCGGATAATGACATGGGTCGCAGGGAGGTTCACACCAGCCCCCAGTGCCGTCGTGCTCACGAGACACAGGGTTTTCCCGGTCTCATAGGATTCCTTCACCTCCTTTTTCTGGGCCGCCGGCATCTTGGAGTGGTAGGCCGCCGCAACACCGCCACCATATTCAGACCGGAGACTCTCGGACAGTTGCGCCGCCAGCCTTGAGGCATCCCCGGTCCGGTAGACAAATACGAGGACCGATGCATCCGGCTCTCTGAGCGCCTCCCCCACCTCCCTCAGCACGATCTCGTCCGCCTTTTCCTCTTCCTCGACGACCAGCACCTGCTGGTAGAGTTCGGGTCGGCGGATCTTGGAGTGCGCTGCATCGCAAGGATCCAGCCAGCTCTCCAGGGCACCGCTCGCGCCGAGAGTTGCAGAAAGCAGAACGAATCTTGGCGGTGAATTCTCAGAAAGGAAACGGGTGATGACATACTCGAGCGACGGCCCCCTCTTTGGGTCCCCGATCAGGTGCGCCTCATCCACACAGACCACGCCGAACGAGCTCAGCCACGAATCAAAATCCTGGTTCCGCATGATTGCTTCGATTCGTTCCGGAGTGGCTATGACTAACTCACCGCTCTCCGGAGGGTCCGCCAGCAAGGTCTCGCCGTTCAGCCGGTAATCTCCCGTCGTGATCTCGATCCGAGGTGAACGTCGCAGTACCTGTTCGATCCTGGGCAAAAGGGCGCTCAATTCATCATGCTTTTCCTGGGCGATTGCCCTGAAGGGCTCCAGCAGAAGAGCCCGCCTCCTCTCGGCGAGCCCAGCCAAGATTGCGAAATACCCGAGCAGTGACTTGCCGGAATTGGTGGGGCTGGATACGACCAAGTTACGCCGCGAGCCGAGGAGGTTGCAGTCCCGGAGGACTTGAACCTGGATGTCGTGCGGCCGCGAGCCCGGGGCGATCTCCTCGACAAGTCCTTTCCACTTCGAAGAAAGACCCACATTGTCCCAACCGGGGACTTTCTCCGTAAAGGGTTCACCTGTGTGTCCGAGGTCAATGATCTTCATCGTTCTTCAGCAGCTTCTCCAGGGCCGGAAACAGCTTCGATAAGTCTTCGGCTGGCAGCTCTTCTACCTGCTTTCGTAGCCACGCCCGCTGTGAAAACTGTCCCACCGGCCGTAAGGAGAGGAAAAGGGGGGTGACACGCAGATCCAAGTCCAAACTCAATCCAAGGTATCGCATGATCTGCTTGACGTATTTCTGCTTCGGAGGTTTTTCACCCTTCTTCCAGCGTGAAACACTCTCTTGGGCGGCCCCGAGGGTTGCCGCCATTTTTCCCTGCTCCCCCTTCGGCAGGCTGCTAATCAGGTGTCCAACGTTCTTGGCAAGCACCTCTTCTTCGGACATCCCCATTAGACGCGCGGAACCGAGAGCCTCCTCCTCTATCCCGAATCCCTCCACGATAGCCTCACGCTCCTCCGCCGACGGCTCGGCCCCTTCGAGAATTTCCCTTGCCCGACTCTTGGGGATCCCGGCTTTCCTGCGCAGCACGTCGGCCCAGTTGCCGGATTCGTGCTTCTTTTCCCAAGCGAGTAAGCGGATGTTCAGGTTTTGAGTGTTAAGCCTTGTTAGGTCTTCCATGTATTTTATCAATAAAAGCGCATTTTGTTTGACACAGATGCATAAAAATGTCAATTAACCAGTAAGTTTTTTGATTTGTACTCCCATGAACCCAGCCCAACAGTTTGTCATCGATTCACGGATACTTGAGTCCGGGTTCAGCTGCGTCCTTCAGCTCCCGACAGGCTCCGGGAAGACTTGGCTCGCGCGCCGGGCCATCCAGCATGTCATCGAAAATGGGTTTCGCGCGATCTACCTGACCCCCCTCCGGGCCCTTGCCGATGAGCTTTACCCCCACTGGAAATCCGAGTTCTCCCCCCATGAAGTAGGCGTCTTTACAGGCGACTATGGCAAGGGCGACAGAAAATTTCCTGTCTCCTTCTCGGACGCAGAGGTGCTTATCATGACCCCCGAGCGGCTGGACGCCTGCACCCGCTCATGGCGGTCTCATTGGCACTGGATCCCCCAGGTGGATCTGGTCGTCATCGATGAAGTCCACCTGCTCGGCGATCGAAATCGCGGTCCCCGACTGGAGGGTGCGATTTCACGATTCTCCAGACTGAACCCCTTCTGCAGATTCATTGGCCTTTCAGCCACACTCGGAAACCGCGAGGAACTGGCCGACTGGCTCCACGGTCTGGAATACGGCTCCACCTGGCGACCGGTCCCCTTGACCTGGCGGATTGTGCGCTACCGTAAAGCGGATGAAAAACCGCATCTCCTGGCAGAGCACACCCGCAATCCTTCCGGGCGCATCCTGGTCTTCGTGCAGAGCCGTCGTCGATGCGAGTACTTGTCGAGCTTCCTCCAGTCAAAAGGGATACGCGCCGACTATCACCACGCGGGCCTCACCCAGAAGGCGCGGCACTCGGCCGAGCACGATTTCCGATCTTCGAACACGGATGTCCTCATCACCACCGGAACCCTGGAGATGGGGTTGAACATGCCGGTCCGCCAGGTGGTGCTCTACGACACGCAGTTCTTCGACGGCTCTCGCTTTGCACCACTCTCCGTCAACACCATCTGGCAGCGTGCCGGCCGGGCGGGTCGCCCAGGGTTCGACACATCCGGCGAGGCGGTCCTTTTTGCCGCGGCCTGGGACCGCACCGCCGACCGTTACCCGAGTGGGAGATTCGAGCGTATCGAATCTATGCTGAGCCGGCCGGCCCCCCTCGCAGAGCAGGTCATCGCAGAGGTCGGCTCAGGTCTCTGCCATTGTGAAGCCCAGCTCGAACATGCTGTCACCCGGACTCTCGCCGCCTTTCAAGGCAAACCCTTCTCGATCCGAAAGACGGTCGACGACATGATCCAGGCCGAAATGCTCCGACCCGTTGCCCCCAAAGAGGACGGGCCTTCCAGCGAATCCCGGCTTGCTGCAACACCCCTCGGCCGGATTGCGACCAGACACCTCCTTCAACCAGCCACCATTCTCATGATGCGAACGCTGTTCAAGCGTTTGCCTTCTTTCACCCAGTTCGACCTGCTGTTTGCGCTGGCCCTCACCCCGGACTGCGAGCCGGTCATTCCCGTCGACTTTGAAGAGCTGCAGGTGCTCGCGCATCGGCTCACTGGGTTTCCTTCCCGCGCAGCCGCTCAGCTCCCCGAGGTTCGATCGTGGCTCCAGAACCCGAACGGCAAACGGTTGCTCTCTGCCCTCAAGACCGCGGCCGCACTACTCACCTGGAGCCAGGTCGAGGACAACGATCAGGTCGCAAAAGATTTCGGGCTCTACCCATTCGAGCTGAACCGTCTCCAGGAATCCTTCGATCGACTGCTGCTTGCAGCGGCCGCGACCAGCAAGTACTCCTTCGGACAAACAGAAGCAGCTGAGGGCGATCCGCCATTAAAGCACGAAGCCACAAAAAGGGTCGAGCTCCAGCGTCTTATGATTTCCAACAACCTCCCGGAACAAGCAGCAACCCTCACCCTTCTCAAAGGACTCGGCGCCAAGTGGGCGCGTGTGCTCAGGAGGCGGGGGATTCAAAGCATCCTCATGCTCGCCTCCGCCACGCTCAAAGACCTCGAAGGGATCCCCCGGCTCTCCCAGAAGCGGGCCGAGGCGTGGCTCGAGGAAGCACGGGTCCATGCAGCCTGCACGATCCCGTCCACTGAACGCACCGCCCCCCGTATCTCCTGTGAAGAGGCACAACCACACCTGGAGAAGGAGGAGGTCGACATCTACCGGCTCCGGCGCGCCATGGACCTCCAGGTCTCACCGGCGGACGGGGGTGGGTTCCTGGTAAGCGGCGGGCTCGAGCCCCACAAGGTGCGCGCTCACTTGAGCGACTGGGCATGCGATTGCGCCGATTTCGCCAAAGGGAACCTCTGCAAGCACATCCTTGCCGTCCGGTCCGCCTCCGGATCCCGCTTGGATTCGGGAGCGGTGGATTCGTCCACCCGACTCCCAAGTTCTCTGAACCTCTTGGATCTATGGTTTGAAAAATGAAAGATCCACACCCCCAATCCAAATCGTGTCGCTGTCTCGAGACTGCCGGAGGGGTGATCCGTTACCCGGCCTACATCCCGGTCACCACCTTTGGCGGCGCGTACCCTCTAGATGCCCTCATCCAGCCCTACCTCCCGAGGCTCGCGCCTGCGGTCATGGTGAGCTACCACTACGCAAAGACCATGAAGACGAAGCCCCGCATCCCTCTTCTCGTCGACTCGGGTGGTTTCGCGGCCCTCCTCCCGGGCTCCGAGATCATCGAGGAAGCGGGGCTCGGTCTCCTCCGTGTCAAAAATGGGGAAGAGGTGGATGAGCTCACGCCGCTCAGACTCCTCGACTTCCAGGAGCAGCATGCGGATGTCGCCTTCACCCTGGACTTCCCGATCCCCCCCGGGATGGAGCGAAAGGACGCCGATCGCCGCGTGCGCCTCACGGTCGAGAATGCGATCTGGGCCTTGAACAACCGGCGCCGCAAGGACCTAAGGCTCTTTGCCTGTATCCAGGGACTCGGTCTCGACGATTACATGGACGCTGCCCGCCAGCTCTCGGCGCACGAGTTCGACGGGTTTGCCGCAGGGGGGCTGGTGCCGCGCGTCCATGACGAAAAGCTGATTGATACGCTCATCCCCCGTATCCTCGACCTCATCGGGAATCGCCCTCTCCACGTGTTCGGCCTCGGGAAACCGGACACCACCCGATGGCTCTTCCAGCTCGGCGTCGACTCGGTCGACTCCAGCTCCTACGTGAAGCTTGCCGCAGATGGACGGCTCTGGTCCGATCCCGGGAAGCGCATCCCAAACCCCTCCCCGACCGACCGTCTCCACATTGCGCTCTGCAACCTGGCAGAGGCTACGAAGAAGACCCTTCCCCTTTCGGCAACAAGCATGGTCTTCTCGACCTACGCCCTGAACCGTAGCACTACATCCTGATCCTCACCCCCGGCAGCCGCGGAGCAGTTTCCTTCTTGTAGCCCGGGCAAAATGAGCGGGAGGAGCAGACCTTGCAGGTGTCTTCATCTTCAGCGTTGATCTCCCAGGTGTTCAGGATGCACCCCTTCTCCTGCTCTTTCCCCCTGCAGATCTCAATTCTAGCAACGACATCATCGAAATTATCGAGTGCCTGGCGTATGGTTTCCCTTGATACGGGCACAACCCGAAACGCCCGTCGGAGCCTCAGATCCAGGGACATCTGGGGTGGGTATGGGTTCCCCGTCTCCTTGGGCTTCTTTGGTGTCTGGAGACCCAAAATCTTCTTGTCCTCTGACCCTGCGGGCGGTGCCACGTCGGTTAGCCCCGATTCGATTTCCATTCGGAGCTCCTCAAAGTCGTCCCACGTCGAGAAGAGCTCATTCACATAGACAAGAACCCCGGCGGCAACCGCCAGACTGTCCTCATGACTCTCCCTCAGGTGCGCGTAGGTCTGCACCTGCCACGCATAGGACTCCCACGGGGTGACTGCACCGGAGCCTGGCTTCAACGGATGCCGTCTCATCCCTTTGTAGTCCAGGATCACCTCGAACTCTTCGGAAGGAACCTTCCCAATACCTTCGAGAATTGCCTTGACGATGCGGTTTTTCCGAAAGGCCGGGTCGTTCAGCCTCACGTGGGTGATCACATCCACGACCCCCACCATCTCGTAGCGGTCTAGCTCCCGGAGCTGGTACTTCGGAGGGATTTTGCTGAGGGGGAGTCTCCTGGCCCCGCGCAGCCGCACCTCGGCCCGGTGGATGAGGGGGAAGAGCTCCGGCCCCAGCTCGTTGATCGCCGCCTCGGCACGGGCATCCCCGAGCTGCTCCAGGCTCTCGCTCCAGGGTCGGAGGTTCTGGGCGCGAAGCCTCCTCTTGACGATCTCGATGATCTCGGCGATCGTCTCTTTCGGCCACGGCATGTCTTTCATCCGCTGGTCGAACCGCCTGTAGGCCTCCTCCAGAACCCCGTGGATGAAATGGCCGAACCACATCTGCACCGGGTTTACAGAAGGCAGCTTCCCGATCCGCGTGTACCGGTATTCGAGGCCGCAACGCAGGAAACCCAGGAGGTCGCCTGTGAGGCTGTAGGACGGGAGAACGTGGACCGGCGGACGCTTGTCTAGTCGCATCGAATACCCCCCTCAGATCATCAGCAGCAGATTTTTACCGGACCACTGGTTCAATCCATCCCGGTTACACCCCGTGGCCACGTTGAGTATCTGCAGATCCGGAAAAGACTTTCGAAGCCCTACCAGCAGCAGCACCTTCTGCGGGCGGCTGAAGGCCACAAAAAACTGCCGGTAGAGGTCGTCAAAGGCCCTGTCTATCTGCGATCGGCCGGGCTTATCCAGATCGGAGTAGGGCCGCAGCATGTCCTCGAACCGGTGCGGAGGCCCCCCATCTTCCGGGAAACGCTTGAAAGCCTGAGCCGGATAATTGCCATTGAAGTCGGAGGCGACGTCCACGATGGTCATCGGGAATTCGAGCCCCTTTGCCTGGTGGATGGATAGGATGCTCAACCGGTCCCTCGGGAATGCCTCCAGCAGGTCCTCGTTCACCTTGATCGTGCCCGAGGCGATCGGTCCCAGGAAATCCACCAGGAGTTCCTTGATGGAGGCGTTGGAAAGACCGGGGTTTTTGGGGTCTGTCACCAAACGCCCTTTGAATTTGCCCACGCTCTCGCAGGCCGAGAGCTGACGCGCGAAGACTTCCAGGTACACCTGCCCCTCGGGGTTATCGTGTAGATCAGGAAAGAAGTGCATTAACCCGTAGAGGAGCTCCAAGACCGGAACGGAGTTCGGCCATGCGAAGCCCTTTCGGCGCGGGTCCCGCTCCGCCCACCCAATCGCATAGGACTTCAGCCCCTTGGGAGGATCCCCCTTCTCCAGAAAATCGAGGGCATTCTTACGCCATCGGTTAAAGACACCGCCGATCGTCTTGCCCAGCCACGCTATCCCATCTTGGACCTCACCACCGGGATCGAGGCACTCGAGGAGGAGCCCCCCCAGGATTTCGACCTTTGAGATCTCGGTGAGCTCTTCTCCCCGTGGGTTGAAGACCTCGATTGGAGGTTTGCGGGATCCCAGTTCCCGCCGAAGAAGTAAAGGCAGGCGCTCCTTATCCCCTGAGCTGTACTCGGCCGGGCTGCCGCAGAGGAGGGCACAGTCCCCCACATCACCTCCGTCCAGCCCCGCCTGAATCTTCTCTCCGTTCGGGAGCAGGTATCCTTTTCCCCTGAAGACCTGGTGGATGAAATCGGCCAGAGAGGAGGCGAGCTTTCCACGTGTCTCCCGGAACATCCCGAGGACCTTGATCCCCTCAACCGCCTTTTTCCCTTCGACGAGGAGCGGCTTGCCCGTGACCCGGACGGACTGGTAGTCCCTGTCGACGACGGCATACTTATTGGCAAACCGGAGCACGGTCTTTGTCGAGCGGTAGTTGGTCTTGAGAAAGACCTTCTTCGGCTTGGGGCCAAACGCCTTGGCGTAGCGCTCCGAGAAGTCCCGGAAGAGCTCCACCGTGGCCCCGCGGAACCGATAGAGGCTCTGGTCATCGTCACCGACCACGCTGAGCGCCCCTTTGCACGCCCTGGCAAGCTCGAAATAGATCGTCTCCTGTAGCAGATTCGTGTCTTGGTACTCATCCACCAGGACCGCCCGGAGTTGGCTGGTGAACTCTTTCAGCTTGCCATCCTTCACTCTCTGCAGGACCTCCTGCTCGAGAAGTGAGAAGTCGACGAGGTTTCGCTCCGATAAGCTCGCCTGATAAGCTTCCAGCACCTGGTCGAGCTTTGCCCGACCCTCCCGCTGAAGTTTCGGACCGCCCTTCAGAAAGGCCTCCCAATCGACCTGATCGTGAAAACGGCGGTCCCAAAAACTTTGGACCAGGTCTACCTTTCGGCCCAGATTGAAGCCGTACCCATTGCTTCCATGGACCACCCCGAGAAAGGAATCTAGGATTTCATTCCGGTACAGCTGGGTCGAGAGCATACCATCACGGAGAAGCAGGGTCTTGGCTACGAACTCGTCGGCCATGACCGGCGGCATGGTCCCGGGATCTCGGTAATCCTGGAGGAGCTGCTCGCAGATGCTGTCGATCGTTCCCGTGAGCACCTGGTTGATGTCGGTTCGTCCTGCGCGCTCACGAACGTCAGATGAGATCCCTTTCTCGGTCTGGAGGGCTTCCACGAGGCCGAACCCCCAGCTCAGCAATCTGGAGCGGAGCTCCGCTGCCGCCTTTTTCGTGAATGTCGTAGCCATGATGGATGCTGGTGGCAGGTCGTCTACGAAGATGAGCTTCAGAATCCGGAGGGTAAGGCATGCGGTTTTGCCAGTCCCGGGTCCGGCCACAATGAAAAGCGCCTGGCCGGATTGTTCCTTCAACACCGTTTTCTGCTGATCGTTCGGCTCTCGCTCTGTCGCTTTCTTGCAGATGCTGAAAAACGTACCCAGGGAGATCATTGAACTACGTCCTCTTGTGTCAGTTCAGCTTCGTCCCGAGCTATCGCGGGAGCAATTATCATTCCTCCGGCATCGGCTTAAACCTGGGGCAATCCTTTTCTCCCTCTTCGACATATTTTGGGATGCCTCTCTTATACGCGTCGCAGACATATTTCCCGCTGCTGTTTCTTCTCAGATCAGCATCCGTCAAGATCCACTCCGCGTTATTCATGCACTCCGCGCACTGCAAGGCCACGCTGGTCATTTGCTCTTCCCTTTCCAATGGTCGTCGACGATCAATCATTTTGAAACAGCCCAGGAACACACTGGACTATTTTCGCGACCGCAGCCAATCCGACAGGCGCCGGTTCGCATCGGGTGTCTTGATAGGAATCGGGATGGCTTCCAGGCCGGCTGCGTCGTGGCTCATCAGAAGCCAGTTGCCCTTCTTGAATTTGAATGTCTGGTTCAGGAGCTCTTCGCTGATCCCGAAGGCCTCGGCGACCGCCTGTCGGTCCGAGAGCCTCGGGAGCTTGGAGATGAAGTAGGTGTGGGGTTGGGCCATGATATTAGTGTCGAGGTAGCGGATCCGCTGTGTTGCGATCCCGAGACCTAGACCGAACTTTCGGCCCCGGCGGGCCAAGGTCTGCGCGATCTCCGCGGACTCCTGATATGAGCCTGTTGCATCGCGCCGGATGAACTCGTCCGCCTCGTCGAAGATGAAGGAGACCAGCGGGTCGATCCGCCCGGCCATCCTGCGGCTCTCGTAGATCTCGTCCCCGAGCCTTTTGGCAAACCCCCTGAGCTCATGGGGGTTGTGGGCCTGGATCACCCAGAGGGAGGCGTGCTTCTCGTCGTTGAGGTCGTTTACCAGGTCCGCCAGGGTTGTGCCCGTGGAGAAGGTCTCTCCAGACTCCCTCTCGAGGTCCTCCAGTTTGCTGAGGTGATTGGTGAAGTCTCCGTCCTTCTTGTATTCCGCCCCTGTCGGCAGGTTGAGCTCCCGTTCGAGGGCCTCCCTGATCCTACGAGCCACATCAGGATTAAACCGGGTGGCTTTATAATCTCCCAAGGAACAGGAACGTAATGCCCTTTTTGCCAGTTCGGATCTTTGCCCGGCCTTTACGGCTTGCCGATTCTTTGCCCAGGTCACCACTGAACTCGAGAAGAAAAAGTCGTACACGCTGATGCTCTGGGCCTCGTGGAAGTAGCGGATCAGCTTCCTGGAGATGATCTCCTGGAGGGCCTTCCCGATCTTCTCGCGGTCTTTCACTAGGGCTTTCGGCATGAGGGTGTAGCGGAGGAGCTGCTTCGTGGCAACGTCGAGGCCTGGCTTCTGCGGCATGTCATTCAGGTACTGGAAGAGCCCCTCCGGCAGGGTGTGCCTCCCGACCGTGAGAATCCTCCCCATCACCTTCTCGCTCAGGAACTGATCGAGCAGGAGCACCGTGTACTCGCTCATCAGATCGAAGAAGACGAGCTTCAGCGGCTCCTGAGCGTCGTTCAGCACCTTGCTGACGATGGTGGAGAGGAGGTTCGATTTCCCAACACCCGTGAAGCCAAAGATTGCAAAGTGTGTCCGGTAGAGCTCCTCTATCCGGAGGAGGATCTCGACATTGTCGTCCCGGGTGAGCGTCCCGATGATGGTGAGGTTCCGCTCGTTCTCCTTGTCGATGCCGTTGTTGGCGATCAGGTTGGAGTACTTCGTGTCCAGGATCCGAACCTTGGAGCCCACCATGGCGATGTTGCTCTCGGGGCCGATCTGGGTCTCCCCTGTGAGGGGTTCGATGATCTCGAGGTTCGTGGGAATGGCCACCACCCGGATCTTCGTCGTGTCTTCGGTGGATGACGTGTCCTGCGTCTCCCAGTCTTCAGCCGCGCTCCGGGCTGCCTCCACCACGAAGCCGGGGTATCCGCCGGTCCCCGCGTTCAAGGCGTAGTGCGTCGGGAGGATGGTCGTCACCTCCAGGACACTGTAGCGGTGGGTCTCCCCGTTCCCGGCAAAGTTCGGGACGGCAAGGAGGGTCCCATCCTGTATCTCGTTGATCGCCTTCTGGGTGTAGTCGAACCAGACCACGTAGCGGAATCTGGTCTCCGGCGCCTCGGTGAGCTCCATCAAAGTCCCTTCGAGTTCCTTGACAAACACCGCTTTCCTCCCTCATTTTCACAAGAGTCCACGCCTGGCAAGTGCCCGCTTGATCATCACCATCCCAGTCAGATCTTCCCGGTTGTAGCGAAGAAGGGTCTTAAGGGCTTTCTCGTCTCCTTTCTTGTAGCGGCTCCATAGACGGATCGCGTCATTCCCGTCGAGCCCCTCCAGCTTTCTCCGGAATTTCATCTTCCGCTCGATGACCTTCTGTCCCCCGCAGATGCCCTGTCGCTGGCAGATCCAGCGGAGATCCCAGGAATCGAACCGGTCACGCAGATCCAGGTCGAGCTGTTTCTTGATGCAGTGAAGATCGAAACAGTGCCCCGTTGTAGGTGTAAAGCCTGCCCCTCTTTGGCAGCTCATTCCTAACCCGGTTTTTGGTAATCTCCCGACCTACGAGCTGAACCACGCTGGTTTCGGACGATCGAAACCCGAGGACCGTCAGCTCTCTGTTCCAGGTTGTCTCGACATCGAGATATATTTCGAGTGGCCTCATTTACCTCCTAGCCCGATCCCTGATCTCCCGGAACGTCCGGCTAATCGGCTTGGAGGCGAGGAGTTGGGTCGATGACTTGATGACCTCCCCAACGGAACGGCCGATGGTCTTCGCCCCCCAGTCCGCCTTGTGCAGGGGATCGGGGTACCCGATCGCCTCCGCAAAGTGGTTCCTCGTGAGGACAGAAAGGAGGTACATCATCACCCACTGACCAAGATTCGTGTGGTCCCGGTCCCTCCACGCAAAGGCACCGAGCTTCCCGATCTCCGGGGTCTCGATCAGGATCTCCGCCGGTCCCCCGTCGGTCCCGAGCTTGTCCCAAGTGGGGCCGAAAAGCCGCTCCAAGAAAACCACGTGTCCCATGAGGGGAGTGGACTTGTCCCTCCTCAAGAAAAACTGGGCAAGGCTCTTGGCGAAGAGCCGCTCCTGGTTGACGATCCGACCCATCACTCCGGCGACCCGGGTCGCGCCGGATTCGGGGTCTCGCTCCCTGTGAAGGGTCATGAAGGCGGAGTCGAACTCGATCGTTCCCCAGGGGGCATGGATCTCATCGTTGATCAGCGGGAGCATCTCGCAGAAGATCCGGTCCGTCCAGGGAAGGACACCCACTTCCATGTCCTTCAGCTCCACGTGGAACCCGGTTTCGAGGCTTACACCGAGGAAATTCCGGGTGAGATAGCAGGAAGAGGAATCCTTCACGATCCCGTAGAAGAGGATCTTCCTTTCCCAGCAAGCCTCGATCAGGAGTCTCATCCCCACCCCGATCAGGAACCCAAGATCGTCGGGGGCCATCCAGCGTCGCCGCATAAGCCCATTGGCATCCGGGGCATCGTACTGGAGGGCCATGGGGTCCTTTTTGAGGAAGAGTCGGGAGCAGATGTTCTGAAAGAGCTCCCTAACGTAAGCCCAGGACTCCAGCACGTTCACCTTGGGCATATGGTGCTGTTCGCCGATCCTCGGCTTCGAGAGGATGCCTCTTCCTACCAGAAAATCGGCTGCCCTCTTCAGATCCTCTTCATTTACACCCAGCCTCGAAGAGATCCCCGAGAGGTCGAGCGATGCCGCAGGAGCACGCTGAAGCTCGGCCACCAGGACCCTGTAAAGGTCCATCTTCTTGGGGGATGGGATGCCGAGATAGTCGGAAAAGGGGTGCGCGAGGGCAATGGTTATGTCGGCCTTGGTCAGTGCACGTCGGTCATAGGGGTAGCCCTCTAGGCCGATGTTCTTCTGAGCGGTGGCAACGGATGCCAAAACCGAGGAAGGGGAGAGATCCATCAAGAGGATGTGTGGAGCATCGAGTCTGGATGAGGTGACGGTGTTGTAGGCGAGGAAGATCTCTGCGAGCTGCATGACCTGGATATGAACAGCGGAGAGGTTGATTCTCTCCTCTTCGGTCACTAGGAACTGCTCGCCTTCCGCTGGGGAAACCTCCTCAAGACGGGCAAAGGGCACGGGAACCCAGGCAACCATTGAGACATCATGGTCCAAAGACCACCGCTTGTAGGTTAAGCGGTGCTGCCCGCCGGCGAGAGCCAACTCTCCGCGGGCGCCGTATGCACCACCAAAGAAGGTGATGAGATCGGAAAAGACCTCTTTCCTACAGGTTCCATCTACAGCGATAAACTGGAGGGCCTTGGTCCCGGTTGCCCGTTCGATGATCTCCTGCAGCCGTGCACGGGAACGCTCGTCTTCAAATCTCTTAGCGAAATTGGAGACCAGCCTCTGAAAGAACTTCCTGTAGAAATCATCCGTAGCCTCCACCCGCTGACGGTATAGATCTTCATACTGATTCTGGCTTAAGGAAAGGGCCGAATGATATTGGCGGGAGATTTCGGAGATCTTTGACATCTACCATCCACCGAGGTTTATGTCAGACGATTGACTTTGACAGCTTTTCCATTTCATCCGGATAGTAGATCTCATCCCATCCAGCACGAGCGAGGGCATCAAGGTCTTCTTGTCGCCAGGTGCCATCTAACAGGAGGATCAACTTTTCAATGCCGGGTCTAGGGATAAATTTATTGGCTTCTGAATCCCATGAGTACCTGATAGCAACTGCACGTCCGCACAGTTCTTTTTTCTTATGGTCACGTCCAGCATCAGAGCATGACTGCCAATCGATGATGGTCTTTTGTTTTTGCAGTACGGTCGTCTTCGTCGCCTGACCGATCAACCCAGCACGTTCCCCAAAGCATGAGCGAATGCTTTTTCTTATGCAACCCTTAACCTTATCTTCTGCTATAAGGCGCAGTGGCTCAAAACCCTTATATGTGCAAAGTTTGGATTCGATGACATTTTTACAAATTCCTTCCTTGAGTTCGGCAAGTAGGTATTTCGTTCTCGCTTTCCCAATGGCAGCCAAACGGGCTGCAATAACGTTTGCACAACCCTTTAGAAGATCCGATCGGAATTGGGACTTGGAATCTCTCGAAATCCACGCGGAAAGTCCAAAGCCCCCTCCGAATTGATTTGGAGCGGAGAGATCGCGAACAGAACCAAACCCAGCACCTATAACTTCTCGGGCGAGTTGAGCGTAGCCATATCCGTTAGCTTCTTCTTCCGAGGCTTTGATAAGTTCCATCAGCATTTCAAATAACCAGACTGTCGACGGAGCCCCACTGGCCAATCTTGCACCTTCCACTAACGTGTCTGGATCAGCATGAAGGCTCCTGAAGTTTGACAGGAGGTTTTCACTGTCAATCAGAGAATCAAAGTGCTTGAGAATGAAATCTCCTAATAGGTCTAGATCACCAATATTCCTTAGTAGGCTTAACCATGAAGCCACCTTTTCCACTGGTGCTGCTCTACAGATCCATTTTGCCGCCGGCTCAGCAATGGTGGAGACGGCGTTCTGAATCTCTTCGTCTGCAGGTGTTGCCCTACCCACCGCTTTACCCGCTAGCCCCAGCTCGTATGCATAGTCAGGAATTTCATCGATCTTCACTTTCTTTCCGGTATATAGACGAAGGCACAGCTCAAGGTCCTCAAAGATCAGAAGCTTGCTGAGACCCCGCCGGACCGAAGTTTTGCGGGCTTTGGGGACACGGGTTGTGCGGTGCCGCTGCCGTTCCATATTCCAGAGGTCGTCCAGTTCGGTTGGGGCTTTCTGTCTGAGAAGACTTCGGAGGTCGTTCGTGAAGCGTTGGAGGAGCCCCTTGATTACTTTGTCGACTCTGGACTCCATCTTGAGGAATCCGACTTTTTCCTCCTTTTCCTTTGGAAACCTATTGAGATTCTGATCAATCCACTCCTGGAGTTCAGGGCCGTAATCAAGGTCCCCAACAATCAGCTGACCATCGAAGCTTGCCGCTTGTGCCTCTTTCAGGTTCTCCTTAATGACCGAATCGAAGGCTATGTTGAAGACACGTGGGATTGTCGGCAGGCAGACCTTAGCTTCGGCCAATTCACCCATGTTCCGCCAGAGTTTCTTCTCAGATTCCTTTGCTGATCCACTATGTGTAATCAGTAAAAAGATTTCCGGTTTGTCTTTGCTGCCCCCAATGGTCAAGTCTGGGACAATTGTCATCGCTTCAGGCTTCTCATCCCAGAAGATCGATCCCCGGAAATCCATCTTCTGATGCAGCTTCTCCAGCGTCAGCTTGACGAATGCCTCGTAAGCTTTGCCTTTTTTCTCACCTGCCAATGCTCAGTCCTTTCCTGAAGGCGTATCGAATTAGTCATTTCAATAAGGGGAGAAACATTTCAGAGAACCTGCAAACGATTCTATTAGTATTTTCACAGTTCTCTATGCAATGTACCACCACTGTTACCTGCTAGGGCCACGAAAGAGCTTGTCTTCCAGTTTCTATCTATCATCCTTCGAGTCATATACTGCGGCTCCTTTGCCGGCACTTCGGTGGGCTGGAGTGGATAGAATACCAGCATGCCAGAGGGTCTGTTTGAACTGAAAGACAAAAGATGGGCTGAATGCGGAAGCTGGAATAAAATGTTTTTCGATGTCCTTAGGGTCAGCGAGGAATAGGCCAGAAGCCAAAGGCTTGTTTATTTTGGAACCTTCTATAAGCATTTCCTCCGTGTTCATTTCAACATTGCCCGCCTTCTCGAGTGTCTGAACCACCAAATCAGTACTTCCCTGCTGCGTCAGAACCAACCGTATTATCGCAGCTAATCCTGAGCTCTCATCGAAAAGTCTTCTTCTCTTGTTTAAGTTTCGGTTTTCACCAAAACCGAGAGACTCCATGAGATCCGCAACAGTTATACCAAGCTTAGTAAGACTGTCATCATGAGCAAGCAGTCCAAGATAACGAGCGCCATTGATAGCGTGCTGGCGTGATCCAGATGTCCGAAGATCTCCCCAGAGTTTTTCTAATCCCTCCATCAAATCCGTATTTGAAAAATGAGCTCGTATCCATACGACCGCAAGGTAGTTAAGCGGGTGGTTCAGCTGTAGGCGGCGAGGTAATACAACTCCCTGAATAGCAGCGATGAGGTCTCTGCTCTCTGCCAGACTGGGCCTAGGTCTTGCGGCAGGCACAATCTCGTGCCATTGTTCATGTTCAAGCACCCACACTCCAATTCCACTCTCCTGCGCATCTCTTTCCAGAGTCCTAAGACGTCTTTCGGAGCCCGACGGCAAAGCCAGATATGATCGATGTACCCCCTCCCGGTAGGCTCTGGCTTGTGTCATGCCTTTGACCCAGTCCTCGAAGGCGCCTTTCACCTCGAAAGCAGCAAGTCCTTCCTCGCTCGGGCCCTTATAGAAACAGACGAGGTCTGGATAAAACCCTGAGATCGGGATGGACATCATCGGTTCTAGTTCGGCGGCATGTGGTGAGCGTCGATATGATCCGTCGCTGTCTACGGCAATGTCAGTTACCAGCCAGGAATCCGGACCTAGACCTCGATGCTGCAGGTGTCGTTTTAGGGAGTAGATGGTTTCGGCTTCTATCATACGCAAGAGCATTCTCTTAATGATCATTGAGCCGATAGTTTGCTAGAAAATGATTCCAGTGCTTCGAAGGTTGCCTGGGTCTTCGTTTGCGTCAAGAAAGTTCAACTTTGTCAAAGTCAGGCGACTGAGTCGGTAACGGAATATCCCGGTACGAGGCAGACGCAATTGCCTGCCCCTTGGCCATCACCTGCAGCTCTCTTTCAAAGCCCATCAAATCAGCGGAGGCATTACGGATGGCTGCCCTTCGCTCTTCCTCGTTACCAAGCGCCATTGTCAATTCGGTGTTGATCTGGGTCAGGATGCCCTCATCTATCGCCGTGACCTGTTGACTGATGATCGTCAGCCCTATGCCGAACTTACGTCCTTGGCGGCAGATGTCACGAAATACGCTACCGAACCGGATCCGGTTGGGGTTGAGGACGCTCGGAGCTTCTTCGACTACCACGTTCACAAATGGTAGGTCGTCTGGGGAGCAGATCTCGTCTCCATGCAGATAGGGCAGCTCCCGCCTTTTCAGCCTCTTAACAAGCTCGTCCGCCAATGACTGCATGCCAATGAGTCCGTTCGCATCGTCATTGCCCAGCGCACAACGGATCTCCGTTTCCAGCGTGGTGGCATCGTCCGCAGATCGCAAAGCTTTACGGAGAGAAAACAACACTCTTGAGACCACGGTGGTGAGCAGAAACTGCTCCATTTCCGACATTGAGGTGCTGTCAACGATCAATACCCGTCCTTGCTCCAAAGCGCAGATGATATCCGGAATGCTGGAGTCATACAGATATCCGGCAGTTGGATCGAAGGACGTAAAAATACGATTATTACCCCTTTGCACGATTCTTAATCGTCTTTTTACCGCGGAAATGGTTCCTGGGTGGAATACAGCGGCTGCCCCCTGGAGGTGGTCGTCATGTTCATCCAGCAGGAGCAGCGGGGTGATCCAGCGGTCTCCCTGCTCTGCATAGTACTGGTTCGCGAAACTGATCTGCTGGTCCGTCAATTCGATCGTGCTTGCGAGGTCGTCAGGAGTGATATCGCCCCTGGACATCCGCACCTTACGCTCCAGGCCAGTACCAGACAGGTTTTTTGCGGTGAGGTAGTAGAAAGGATCCACCAGATCTTTTCGCTCTTTGGCTGAGTACTTGTTGACTGTGCCCCGCACCCCATCAGCCCCTCCTGTACGTGCATGCCAAGTCTGAAACTCATCGTGAGGGTCGATCGCAAATATGGAACACCGAGGACCCTTGCGCCTCCCCTGAGACACCAGCCTGTTGTGATCCAGAATGGAGCGCAACAGGATCATCATCAGATTGCTTTTCCCGCAGCCTGTCCGGCCGAAAATGGCAATGTGATGGGTCAACGCGTACGGAGGTAGCTGGACAGGAACTCCGTCGATTGGACTCTCGCCGGCAAGGAGATTCCCAATAAAGAGACCATCCTCCCCGAGCTGGGACTGCATCAGGGTACGCACCACCTCGGCAACGATTTTGTCACCTGGATTCACCTTGTAGACATCGGTCAAATGCTCGGGAAGCCGGCGCGGACGGTGGAACACCCAGCCGGATGTCTCCCGCTCAGAGTAACCCAGCACAATTCCCTTGAGCTCGATCAGGTTTTCCTCAGTTAGATCCTGTGAAAGAAATGAATCGGGCATGGTCAGCTTGTTCCGCGCCACGTCATTCATCTCGAGGGTACGATTCATGATGTTGGCATACTGAGTTGTCCGGAACACATAGAACCGCTCCGGTCCTCTTTTGCACGGTAAGAGGAAGAGATCCCCGACTGCCACATCCGTGTTCTTGGCGATGACGGTTAGTTGATAGGTATTGCTCTCCGCCAGCACTCCGAAGCGCTTTCCCACTCCGCCGAGGTCCTTTACAAGGTCGTCCAACGTCTTCATTTACGCATGCCCCGTAGCCGATGACACGTCACGGAAGAGCGAGCGCTTCATGCCCGCTGCCACCGCCGCATCGATGATCTGTTTGCGGAGCGCCTTTCGCTCCATTTCTGAGAGCCGCGCCCGGTCATGGCTCGCTTTGATGGGGTATGGATAACCGTAGGCTCGCTGGTCATGACCGGTGTAGTCCAAATCTGAGAACATACGTGATTCTGCAGCTGTATCACCCCTCATCCTCTGATTCCAAGTCTCCAAGTCCATGTCCATGCGCATCACCGGAACATTGTTGTGAAGCCTGAAAAGGTAGGTCATTGCCCCCACAGGTGGTATCCTTCGCTCCGTGGCCAACGAGAAACTCCAGTCGTCAACACCTTCCAACGGCAGCCGGAGAAACCAATGCTCGGCTGTTTCACCTCCTGTCTTCCCCATGACCTGTGCAGCTAGCCCCTCGATCAACTCCATAGATGGAAATCCGTGTGACTTGCTGATGGTTAGGAAACAAATGCCTCGCTTCCGCGCTTCGACGCAACAGAGCCTCTTAAGGTGCTCATAGAAAAGGCTCAGCTCCTGGCGCGTCACCATCGGTAGCGACATAGTGGTGTCCATCAAGACATAATGGCAGGATGGATCATGGTGGATAAGTCGGAAAGCTGTTCCGAACTCTGCAGTTGACCTCAATTGGATACCGACATTAGAGGAGTCAGAAGCCCTGGGTAGTATAAGGCTATCCAGAAGACCGTCCACAGTGTGCTTTTTCCTGCAAGAGACATCCTTCAGCTTTCTGTAGTCTGAGAAAGATATGGCATCCCTCACCGGCACTCCGGCGAGCGCTTGCAGGCAGGGCAGCCATCTATTCCTAGCCTCTGCTGGGTCTTCGGGGATCCAAAGAAACTCCAAGGTCGGTTCTTTGAGACAGTCTTCTTCCTTCAATCCATGGAGTCTGTCAGTCTGATAGACCGTTCCAGAGGCACTGGCGACGTAAACGAAGGAATCAGCGTAGGAGAAACTTGGATAGTCGCCACTACCGTCAACTCCTCCAATGCGAAATCCCTCTGCCTCAGTTGTATGGGCAAATGGCCGAATTGAAGCTAGTATTAGTTTCTCCTCTTCTGAACTGATCCGGGGCTTCGCTTCCCACTGGCACATGTCCTGAGCAATTACCTTTACTTTCTTTCGAACGCTCTCTCTTATGTTCAGGTCATAGCGCATGCAGTACTTCCCTTATCGAAGAGCAAGAGATTCCATTGATCTTTGTTTAGAAATGGGACAGTTTTTCCCGATAAGACATCCTGAAATAACCTGTAAAAGACATATGTGTTATGAAACCCACGCCTTCGGTTGCGGTTATTTCCTCTGAAAATCGCAACCTCTATCCCCCACTTCCGGCAGATGGCGCATTGACATTGAGCCCAGGGCTTATGCTCCAGCGTCCGCCGATATGCCTTTTCCATGCTAATCCGCTCTTTCGTCACAAACTGGTCGTACGTCAGCAAGGCATCAAGGCAATTACCGAGGCTGCATTGACCAACCGCATAAGCCCTCACCGCTTTCAGAGCTCTTTGCTCCATGTTGACGATCTTGTCGTCAGTCATCTCTGGATTGCTTAACATGTGCTTGGCACGAAAACTCTTGCCAGCCTCTGGTATGCGGAGAGCCGCATAGGGTCCCTCAGAGGAGGCGTAACTCTGATGGAGCCGCATCCAGGCTTGTCTCAGATAGGAGGCACTGTCCACAGACTGGATTCCGGCCGTGAAAAAGTCCACCGCAGCATCTAGGCGAGCCACCCCGAATAGGTGTATGGATACATCTGAAGGGATTGACGCGCGAACGCGTTTGACGACATCGATGATATCCCGGGACTTTGTCCTGACAAGCCCACCCAGACCGAGATACTTGTACCCCATCTTCACATATTGCGCGGCTGCCTTGGCATAGCTGTCAGGGTCCCACCCCTGGACCGCACCGATCGGCTCCCATTCAAGGCCTGCTTTGCGATGAGCCTTCAGAAACTCCTCGGCGTTGTGGATCGTCAGTTCGTACCGGGACTTCTTCTGGTGTTCGGTTGCCGTGACGATGAGGTGGTCCACCGAGACTCCGTAATCGAAACCTAGCCTGGTGTAATAATCGATCACGTCCTCAGTGGTGTATGGCGGGGTCTCCTTCATGATGTAGTCGAAGGCGCCGCAATCCCCCATGATCGGGAACTCCCTGGGTACCCGCAGAAATCGATGAACCCCCAAGGCATTGATCCGCTCCTTCTTCTTCTTGCTCTTCTCAGCCACCGCCCGGGACATGAGGATCCCGTCGTAATTCGGCTCAGGGTAAAGCTGGTGTGCGTAGACCTCGTTGGACCAGTCACCTGTCCCCCCCGAGTGCTCATCGTTGATAAAGTCGTAGTCCGGGTCCACAAGGTCGTCCCACTCCGGGATGAAGTATCTCAGCTTTGCTCGATGAGGTTTTTTCCACCAGGACTCAGGGATCGTGATGACCTGGTCTACCTTCGAGTTCGGCCGGGACTTGGGAGCAGATTCTTGGGAAGTTCTCTGTGCTCCATCGAGGAGCGCCAGCAAGTCGGCATTCGGTGGTATGATGCTGAACGCTTGATTGTCAGAGATCTTGGTGAGGAGTCGTGACGCGACCTCTCCCTTCAGCCCCACCAGGCCACATGAAAACCGCTTCGTTTCATTGTTCGTCAAAATCAGGGTTCGGGCATGTTGAATGGCAGGGAACTTTTTGTTGACTGCGGCTCCGCAGAAAAAGAGGGTGGGGCCACCAAGATGAATCTGATCATCCAATTGGCATGCGGCAAGGTAGGAATCCCCAAGAAGTACGAGTCCAAGGTCGTATGACTGTGCAAAGACCTTACGGATGTCGTGGGGAATACGGAGGTGATCAGCCCATTCCTTCAGTTCTCCCTTCTTCATCCCCTGGAAGGTGCACTCGTACGGCACGATCTTCCGGCTTCCCTTGATCACACCGTACCCGGCCGAGACGATCCGCAGGTCTATTGAGTCCTTCCCTGCTTTCGTCCGGAAGTCCTGGACCCCCCGCATCAGCCGCACATGCTGCAGCCCGGTGTACATCTCCTCGGCCGGGAGTCGGTGCTCCGTCAACCTCTCCTCTAAGGTTTGGAAGTTCTCACGATCATGGAGAGCCAGGAAGTCCTTCTTGGTTAGCTGTCCGTCGGGGGTGTGCTGTTTCTCCCCCGTGCAGGAGGTGATGACCAGGATCTTCATTTGAGCTGCAGTCCCTCCACTGCTAGGACTGCCTCATCTATGGATTTGAAGATCCCGTGGCAGTGATACAGCATCCAAGGGCTCACTCCACCGTTGTCGGAAATCGTGTAAATGTGCTTTCCCCTTTCCCATGCGTACAGGATCTCCATGGAGGTCCCGACACTCGGTTTGTGATGGTTCACCAGGAGGACGTCACAGGTGTCGATTGCAGCCTTGTCATCCTCCACGATCTGTTTGTAGTTCTCATCCGTGATTCCTCGATAGTCTCTTTCCATGGGGTCGACCACCACATGTCCATTGAGTTTGGCCTTTGCCTCCTCGCGCCAGGAGATGCACTCATTGTCTGCACACTGAAATATCGGGCCAGCCAGGTAGATCCTCATCCGCTATCGTCCTCAGAATCTTAAGCCAGAGCCTTGACGTGAGCTTTTACGGCCTTTTCCATTCGGACCATCCGATCCACCAGATCATCTTGTATCTCAGACCACTTGTCTTCATCTTGAAGGCCACCCACCTTGGAATAGGATCTCAGGTAATGCTGTTTGCGTCCTTCCTTATAATCCCATTCCAACGGTTCACCGAAGGCGGCCTCAATTTCATTCCCTTTTTCTTTCAAAGTATCGAACCTAGCTTTGTTCTGCTCTGCTTCAAGACCTGCAATAAAGAGCTCGACCCGGGATTGGTTCAGCTTCACCACATAGCTCAAACCGAGTCCAAATTTCCCTGCTCCAGCATTTATCCAGTGCTGGTAGCCCGTGGGTGAAACATTGGCAAAAAGGGAAGTCTTCTTGTTTGATTTTTCCAGCAATTGCTCGAAGAACTCGTATCTTTGTTTTTCCCGTCCGGCAAACTCTTTCTTGATCTTTCCGCGCTCACTGGCCTCCGAACTCGGCCCTGCAATGACTGTAAAGAGGGGTGCCGGGTCGGAGTCCCCGATTTTGAACGCTTGAAGCTGCAGAAGGTAAAAGCTGGTATCCTCTGGAACGATTTCATTCAGATAGGAAATAGCCGTGACGTGCTCTGGTCTGGGTTCGCTGGTAATCCAGATTGCAGTCTTACCCTCCAGGTTTGACAAATAGGTAAACACTTTACCCAGATGATCGTGATTCGTGCGCTCCAATTGGTTTTCGATGATGACCGGCCTGCCTTCCTGATCTTCTCCCATGATGTCCACGAAAAAGGGACCGACCGATTTCTCCTTTTCCAGCGCATTCAGTTTGATCCCAAGCTGTTCGTTGAGGATATCGATGTTTTCGTACAGCCAACTGGTGAAATTCGGTTCACTGGTCCAGACTTCCCTGAGATCCACCTTTGCAAGCTTGCTGACCATAATCAACTCCTGCTCTGGGTTCGCTTGTCCCTTTCGATGAAGGCATACGCATTGTGGTTGTGGATGCTCTCGAAATTCTTAGAAGTCACGGAAAACCAGGTGACCCTGTGATCCTCAATGAACTCATGGGCGATGATCCTCACAATGTCTTCGACAAAGCGTGGGTTCTCGTAAGCCCGTTCGGAGACGTACTTCTCGTCCGGCCGCTTTAGGATCGCATAAAGTTCACAGCTTGCCGCCCCCTCCACGGTCGCGATAACATCCTCGATCCAGACAAAATCCCGGAACCGCACTTGGACAGTAACTTCGCTTCTCTGGTTGTGGGCCGCGGTGCCGCTGATCTCTTTTGAACAAGGACAGAGGTTCATGACAGGCACCTTGACCTCGAGGATGAAGTCTTCGCTGTCCCCTTCGGTGTACGCAGCAATGAACCTGCAGTCGTAGGACATGAGGCTCCGGGACTTGGTGACGGGCGCCTCCTTCTCGATGAAATACTTGAAGGCGAGCTCCATGTGGGCGGATCTTGCCTCGAGGCTCCGCGCGATCTCCCTCAGAATCTGCCCCATGTTCCGGACCGTGATCTCCCCCCGGTGCTGGTTCAGCACCTCGATGAACCGGCTCATGTGGGTGCCCTTGAACTGGCGGGGGAGGTCCACGTACATGTTGATAGTGGCGGTCGTAGACTGCTTCTCGGCACGCTTGTCGAGGACCTCTATGGGGTAGGTGACGTCGCAGACGCCGACCTTGTCGATGTCGATCTCGTTGAAGCCGGGCTGCTTCTGGACGTCGATCACTGGGGCGACCTCACGATGTATTTGGTTGGGTCCAAAACACCTGCCTCGCGGAACCCTTTCTTTCGCAGGACACAGCTGTCACACTGCCCGCAGGCCTTCCCGTCGGGAGCTGGGTCATAGCAGCTGTGAGTCATGCCGTAGTCGACACCCAGCTCTATGCCCTTTTGGATGATCTCTGCCTTGGTCATTTGGATGAGGGGGGTCCGGATCTTCAGGACGGTCTTCCCCTCGACCCCTGCCTTGGTCGCGAGGTTGGCCATCCTCTCGAATGCTTCGATGTACTCGGGGCGGCAGTCCGGATAGCCGCTGTAGTCGATCGCATTCACCCCGATGAAGATGTCGGAGGCGCCGAGCACCTCGGCCCAAGCCAGGGCGTAAGATAGGAAGATGGTGTTTCGGGCGGGGACATAGGTGACGGGAATCTCCTTCAGCATCTCGCCTTCATCACGGTTCTTGGGCACGTCGATGTCTGCAGTGAGAGCCGATCCGCCGATTTTCTTGAGATCGATGTCTATCACCAGGTGCTCGCTGGCCCCAAGGGCTGCGGCGACTTTGTCCGCGGCCTTGAGCTCAAAGACGTGGCGCTGCCCGTAGCGAAAGCTCAGGCTGTAGATCTCGTATCCTTCGGCCCGGGCAATCGCCATGGCGGTCGTCGAATCGATCCCGCCGCTCGAGAGGACAACGGACTTCTTCTTGCCTCCTGCCATGGGCTATACTCCCCTTCGGTCCGGTGACCAGACGACTTTGTGCAGCTGAACCTGGAGCCTCACCTCGAGCCGATCCTCCAGGATCCACCTGGCGAGTTCCTCCACCCCGATCTTTCCGAAGGCGGGTGAAAAGTGGACCTGCCTCCTCGCGTCTGCAGGTTTCGGGATGAGAGGGAGTTTCTCTTTGGCAAACTCGTAGTCTCCTCGGTCCCCGATGACGAACTTGACCTCATCGTGTTCAGTGAGTCTCTTGAGATTGTCGAGATCGTTCTTCTCTGCCTGGCCGCTGGAAGGGCATTTGATGTCCACGATTCTCACACACCGGGGATCCACCCTGCTGATATCGAGGCTCCCGTTGGTCTCGAGCAGAACCCTGTAGCCATTCTGGAGCAGTTCGGTGATGAGCGCAGGCGTCTCCTCCTGGATCAGGGGCTCTCCTCCAGTGACTTCCACCAGAGGGCAGCTGTATGAAGAAACCTTTCGAACGATCTCGTCGATCGAGAAATCTGTTCCTTCCGCATAGGCGTAAGTCGTGTCACAGTAGGAGCACCTGAGGTTGCACCCTGTGAGGCGAACGAACGCACAGGGCCAGCCGGCATAGGAGGACTCTCCCTGGATGCTGTAGAAGATTTCGTTGATCTTGAGGGACAACTCACTCCTCCCAGTAGAATGCGCCGGCGCCGGGGGTCTCCGACACCTTGACCCTGGAAATCCTGACGACATCTGAGTTGAGCACCTTCCCCAACTCGTGGTAGAGGAACTTAGCGATGTTCTCGGAGGTAGGATTGACCGCAGTGAATGCCGGAAGCTCGTTCAGGTTGAAGTGGTCGAGCCCCTCGAGGACCTTCTTCACCGCCTGCTTGATGTCCCGGAAGTCGACACCAATGCCGATCTGGTCAAGCTCCTTGCACTTCACGTAGGCCTCGATGATCCAGTTGTGCCCGTGGGTGCGGGCGCAATCTCCCTGGTACCCCCGGAGGGAGTGGGCCGCCGAGAAGTGGGTCTTCACATAAACCTCGTAAACTCCAGCCATATTCATTCCTCAGCGGTGAGAAGGGTTTGCGATAGGGATCAATATCGGAGAGAAGTGAGGCTTGGGTTTGACCAAGAGCACAAAACCCCATTCCCTGTTCTTTTGAGGAATGGGGTTCGCTTCCATTTTCCAAGCATATTGAGGTGGTTCTTCTTCATTCCTCCCCTAAACCTCTCTGGCCGGTTGTAAAACGGGCACAATCTACATCTAAGATGCTCAAAGATCAACAACATTTGGGTGCTTAGGAGGTTCAAAGTTCAAGGTTCAACGTCAAGGAGACCATCAGGTCTCTTGAACGTGATCAACATACTTCGGCTTTCTCCCACGCACGATCCTGAAAGTCTTTTCGCAACCGGGACAAGGTTCGATCCTGTATAGAGCTTCGTGTGGACCTAGGAGGATTTGCTTGCACTTGCATTTCCAAGCAGCGTTGTTGCCGACACCTCTCCCTTGAGTTACCGATCCATCCTTCCAATGAACAGGAACATCGTAGAATTTTGCCATTTGTCACTCCTACTTCGAAAAAGAAAGAACAAAACGTGATAACTCAATGGCCTCCGACCTCAACCTTTCACAGTTCATGCACGAAGACGGGCTGACCCTCCTTCAATTTCTGAGCCATATCAAAGATCCGCCTGTGGTGGGTGAATAGGATGACCTGGTTCTTCTGACCCAACTCGCCCAGTACCTTCAGCGTGGCCAGGGACCGGTCGTCATCGAAGTTGATGAGGACGTCGTCGATTACGAACGGCATGGGCCTGCCAGAGCTCAGTCGTGACTGCAGGGTGGCGACCCGCAGGGCCAGGTACAGCTGGTCCCGGGTACCGGAGCTCATCCCATCCACCGTCACCCAATTCCCTCCCGGCCGCACTCCCACGACGATGGGCTGCCCCTGGTCGTCGGTGTCGGTGCGAAGACCTGAGAAGGAGCCCAGGGTCAGTTCCGCAAAATAGCGGGATGCGAGTCTGAGGACCGGGTCCTGGTGCTCCGCCCGGTAGCGCTCGATCACGTCACGGAGGATCCTGGAGGCGAGTTTCACCCGGATGTACCGCTCCGTCATTCGCCGGATCCCGGCAAGTTGCTGTTGCAGGTCCTCCGCGATCTGGGCCGAACGGCTGTTCCCGTCCATGCGGGCCATCTCGTTCTTTTCCCTGCCGATGGTCTCCGAAAGCCGGCGGATCTCAGGATCGAGGTTTGTCTCGATCTCTCGCCTGAGCTCTTCGATCCGGCCGGGCAGGGTGTCCGGGTCCACACGGCCCGCCTGATCGATCAGTTCCGGGAGGGGAATCCCCTCGGCGATCTCCACCAGGGTCGCTTCCACTTCTTCCTCGGCACGCTTGAGATCCCGGTACTCTTTCGAGCGCCGTTCGGCCTCGTCCAGATCCCCCTCCTCTCTGCACCCGGATGCTTTCAGCAGATCGACCATCCGTAGGCCGCAGGCGGCGATGACCTCTTCGACCTGGCGGATCTCCTGCCTGTGTGACTCGATCGCCTCTTCGTGACTCTCGATGAGCGCCCGGGTCTTCTGCGCCGTCACCAACCGTTCCTGCAGGGTCGTCACGGCCTGTGCGAGGTAAGCCCCCTGGAGATCGGGTGCCACCTCCAGGACCAGTTTCTCCAGTTCGGCCCTGTAGCTCTCCGCGTCCCGGTCAATCCCCTGTATGCGCGCCTCTAGTGTGTCCACCTCTTTCAGGGCTGCGAAACAGGCCTGGAGGCTCTCTATGAAATCCGATGCCTCGATCGTACTCCCGGAGGGGTCCAGCCCGAGAGGGGCGACCGCTGCCGTCCACTCTTTCCGCCATTCCTCAAGCCTCACTCGAGCGGTGCTGTGCCTCTCACGTGAACCGTTCAAGTCGGCCTCGATCTCCCGGATCTTCTCCTCCATCTTCTCGCGCCTGGAATGCTCTTTGCGGCCTGATTCGAGGAGATCCTCCGCTAAGCTCAAGACAGGCCCCAGTTCCTCGCCGAGGAATTCCCGGCACCGCCCCGCCCTGGTCATTGCGCCGATCAGGCTCTCCCGAACTTCCCACCGGCGCTTCTCCAGGGCAGCGATCTCGGCGGAAATGGCTTCGGCTTCCCCGAGCTGATCTCGCAACTTTTCAAACCCCGTCAGCCAGACCCTCATCTCCCGCGGTGTCAGGGGCGTGATCCCGCAAGCGGCCCAGAGCTCGCGCCAGCTGTGCTCGGCATCGGAGAGGGCGGTTTCTAGGCTCGACGCTTCCCCCTTGATGGAAGACTCACGCTCCCCGAGCGATTCCATCCGCGCATTCAGAGAAGCGTACTTTTGAATGCGGTCCGCCTCCCGGCGCAAACGGTCGGCCGTCTGATCGGAGCGCTTCACCAGCCCTTCATAAACCTCGGGCAGTGGGGATCCGGAGGTGAAGACCGTAGCCTCCGCCTCCACATCCTCACCATCCAGCCACTTGCGCCGGATCAGCCACCAGCCCTGGTCCCGTTTCTCCCGGTCGGTGGTAAGATCCGCTTCGGTCGGTACCTGGCCTGAATGCTCGATTGCACGCACCTCTTCTGCCAGGCGGGAGAGCTCCTCCTGGAGCTTCAAGCGGTCCGATTGGAGCTCCTGTCTTTTCTGGTGGAGTACTTGAAACTCCCCCTCGAACCGGTCGACTGTTTCCGCCATGGGCACAGAAACCTTCGTTGCATCCTCCAGGGGGCCGTTCCAGAGCCCAAGCCGATCGAGGGTGGACTGGCACTGCTTCAGCGACCGGTTGCGGGCATGAATCTTCTCCCGGATCTCCTTGTCCAGGTCGCCCGCCTTTCGGGCCGGCTGTATGGCCTGAAGCAGGTCACCGCTCTCGTATGCTGCCGGGAGGAGCGAGAGCTCTCGGCGGAGCCTCTCCAGTCCCTTTTCCTGTTTTTGCGCCTCCTCCCCTATCTGTTCGATCTGCTGCAGCAGGGCCTCGTAGCGGCTCGAGAGGGTCTGGATCGTCCTCTTCTTCGCAAGCCCGGGGCGAAGGGTCTCGATCTGTTCGAGCGGTAGGTCCGGCCGGATCTGCCTGAGCAGGTCGGCGGCGCTTTTTTTGTGACTGATCCGCATACCATCGAGCCTCGGCCGATCCGCCAAGGCTTTCCGGTGCACTCCCAGCCTCTGGTGCATCTCGCCGATTCGGTCGGCATTACTGAGGATGCCGAGGTCAAGGGAGAGGCCCGCCCTCTTCCTCTCGAGCTCGGAGAGTCTCTCTGCCGCCTTCTCCAGACGGATCTGGGCCTCCCGCCTCTCCTCCTCAACCTTCCTGCGGTTTTTCCCGAAGTCGTCCGGGAGGACCTTGACCGGCCCCATGAGCGCGCGCCTTCCAAGGATGTCCGCGCGTTTCCCGAGTTGAGGGAGAGCCCTCCGGATCCGCTCGAGCCGCCGTCTCTCCCGATCCTTTTCCGCCAGGAGACCGCTCGTCTCCTGGAGCGCCTTTTCCGCTTGCTCGAGCGCACTCCTGTGCTCCTGCCACTCCCTGCTCGTGAGGGAGCTCTGCCTGAGCTGCGTCTGAAGCGAATGATAGCGGGACAATGCCTCGTTGACGGCCTTGGTCGATGCCTTTGGCCTGAACAGATCGTCAGCTTCCTCTTCAAGCGCGTCGAGGAGGGACCTAAGGGATGTGACCCCGGCCCCGGCCGCAAAAAGGGCCTGCCCCACGTCGCCCCGCTGGTTCAGGATCTCCTGCCCGCCACGAACGAGCGTCTCGTGGTCGATCCCATACACGGTCTCGAAGAGCCCCTGCTCCACCCCCTGGAGAAACGACCCGAGAAGGGCCGGGTCCAGGGGGTTGTCTTTCTCGTCGAAAAGGTCGCCCTTTCTCCGCTTGCGGCGGAAGAAGGGGAGAACCTTCCCGTCCTCTTCCCGCAGACACCCGCCGAGGAGGAGCTGATCGTAGCGGTGGAGAAAACAATCCTCCGTACGTTCCGGGACCCCGAAGAGGAGCGCCTTCAGCCCGCGGAGGGCGCTGCTCTTCCCTGCCTCGTTGGGGCCGTAGACCACGTGGAGCCCCGGGTGAGCGGAGGCAAAGTCCAGGACCCGTCCGGTGAAGGGGCCGTATGCCCGAAGGTCCAGCCGGTCAATCTTCATGTCTCCCTCCCTGCCTCAGCATCCTTCCGACAAGAAACTCCTTCACGTCTTCACACAGGGACCCCAGACCGTCCGGACCCGAAGGAAACAGCTCGGGATCCTCTGAAAGCTCGGGCGGCAGCTTGTTTCGAAGCTGTCCCAATTCCGGGATGAGCGCGAGGAGATCGGAACCCCTCCCCTGCAGATCGCAGACCTCGTTCTCCACCACGGAAAGGGGGGTGTCGTCAGGGAACCACTCCCGGGGTCCATCAGGCTTGCGGGTGTTGATGACCACCTTCTCCAGCCAGAGGTCCCCAAGGCCTGCTGCGAGCTCCCTGTACCGCTCGGTCAGAGAGTGGGACCTTTCGTGGAGCGCACCGTGAACCGGGGTGCAGCCTTCCAGGACCAGCCGCAGCACAAGGGGGCGGTCCCCGGAATCCCCAAGGGCGGTCTCCATCTCCTCACGGATGATCTCCGTGACGGCATCTGTGGAGCAGCAGTCGCCCAGCTCCGCCTTCAGGACCTGCCACCGGAGGACGTCGAGGTCGTGGTGCTCGATCCCCAGGATGTGCCCCTCGTCCACGGTCACGAGCGTGCACCCTTTCGGTCCGGTCTCGCGGACATGCCTACTCTGGATGTTCCCGGGAAAGACGATCCAGGGGTCCCGGGAGAGCTCTTCTCGCTGGTGGACGTGGCCAAGGGCCCAGTAATCGTACCCTTTGGCGCAGAGCCCCTCGACCGTGCACGGCGCATAGGGCTCGTGCCCGGGGCGTCCGGTCACAGAGGTGTGCAGGAGTCCGATGTTCAGGAGCCCCTTCACCGCGGACGGGTATGAGCGGGAAAGGTCCTCTGTGACCGCCCGAGACGAAAAGCTCTGGCCGTGGATGGCGACCCCGATCTCCTCGAGGACGCGGGTCTCGGCCTTCCGGTGAGGGAAAAGGGTGACGTTTTCGGGGAGGACAAGTGCGCGGCTTATGTGACTTGCGGCATCGTGGTTTCCGGAGATCATGAACACCCTGATGCCGGCCCCCTTGAGCTGTCCAAGCCGGTTCATGAGGTAGATGCCGGTGTTCTGGTCCTTCCAATCCCCGTCGAAGAGGTCGCCTGCCAAAAGGACAAATGAGACCTCTCTGGAGGTGGCAAGCTCGATGAGGTTGTCGAAGGCGCGCCTCGCCGCACCGCGGATCTGCTCCACCGGGGCGTCCTGGTAGCTCTCCAACCCCACCAGGGGGCTGTCCAGATGAAGGTCAGCTGCATGGATGAAACAAAACATCTTCTCCTCCCTCTCTTTGAGCAGATTTTGTCTCCCCTTAACGCGGGATTTTCATGAACCTTCTGAATCGCAAGGGGATAGAACTCTCCTTAACGTGGACCACGTCCTCATCCTTCTCATACCAAACGCCAGAGAAGTCCCGCCCCCGCCACTTGAACCGAAAGGTCATTCTCCTGTCACCCCTTGGGCCTTTAAACTCCTTAACATCATATAGCTTAGTCAGAAACTTCTTGGCCCAAGTGCCAACGAAGTCCCCATTCAGTTTTCTGTAGAGATAGAGAGTTCCGACCAAACCCTCATCTATGCCGGGGACGAAGGGAACAAGGTACGCACCCTGACTGGAGAACGGGAGCCCGTTGATCTTGACGTAACAGTCTGTCTCGCTAAAAGCGCCAGGGTACTTCTTGCTCCAATGCACCTTTGGTCCTTTCATAACAACCTCTTGTAGATCGCTGGGGGATAGATCAGGTTTTTCGGGCCTGAACTTCGAGCTCGAAACCCGCGCTATTTATTCTCCTTCCGCCCATGAGAGGACCATTTCGAATTGGCGGCTGCTTTCAGGGGAGGGTTGGTCGTGGTCCTCTGTGTGTCTTCGGAGCTCATGGATCCTGTCCACGCCTTCGTGGGCCTGACATAGGCCGTGCCTCACGAGGTAACAGCCGACCACCGTGCCTGTTCTTCCTCTCCCTCCCCAGCAATGGATGTAGACAGCCCTCCCCTCTTTGATGTTGGCTTCGATGCTGTCCAAGATCAGGACCATGTCTTCGCGAGGGGACACTCCCCCGTCCCTGATGGGCCTCCTCTCGAACGTGACATCCAGACCCATGGAATCGGCGATCGCTGCCATTTGACCCTCATAGGGCTTGAAGGGCTCCCGGTCCCAGTTGAACTCATCTGGTTCCATCAGATTGATCACGTGGCGGATCCCGTGGTTGAGAAGACCCCGGAGCTTTCTTTCGGCTTCCTTCTTGTCCAGGGACCCCGGGTAGCAGCCAGCGAGGAATTGCCCGGGGACGACCCAGTAGGAACGGGGGAAAGGGACATCTGAAGAAGAACCGGAGAAGCGGGGAATCGGAGAATCGGAGATTACTTGATCAGCCATTTGTCCGCCTCATCGATCATCTTCACAAGTTGACCTAGAATTTGATCGTACTTGGCATCAAGTCGCGCGGCGGTTTCACTGGCAAGATAGCCGCAACGTCGTGCGAACTCAATCCACACCTGGGTTTCGCTTCCTTCACCTTCAGAGTCGTTGAGCTTCGAGATGAATGCTGCTTTGTACCTCCGTTTCCTCCAAGCTTCCGCTGCGTTCGTACAAACGGATCGAGACGACCGCCGCACTTGATCGACCATGCTGTACTTCTCTTCAGGAGGAAAGCTCTTGGTCAGCTCAAATATCTCCATTGCGGCATCCATGGCGTTCTGATAAACCCGCAAGTCTTTATAGCTTGCTATCCTTTCAGCCATTTTTCCTTCCTTCTTCCCGGTTCCCCGATTCACCGTTTCGCCGGTTCCCCGATTCGTTCTTTCTTCTCCGCCATGCGGTCTGCCAGGCTTCCAAGGTGGTCTGTTTCTCGATTTTAATGATCCACTCCGGCGGTATAGCCCCGATCCCGAGATATGCGCCACTGATGGAGCCTGCGATACTCGCTATTGAATCTGAGTCGCCGTTCGAATTCGCGCCGCGGAGGACGGTGCTTTTGTAGTCATCCGGGTACCGGAGGAAACAGTAAAGGGCAAGGGCGACCGCCTCCTCGCCGACCCAGCCCTCGCCCAAATAAGTGAGCGCCCTTTCTTCGTCCTCCCACTCGATGCACCGGGCGACCTTCTGGATGGCTTCATCGAACTCCCCGGAGATGCCGGATGTGAAGCGAAGAAGTTGTGGGATGATGTCCTCGGGCTTGACTTGGTCCAAGGCAAGTTTGACCAGGTATGCGGCCCCGATGCAGGCCGCGTCGGCAGTGGGGTGCCCGTGGGTGCAGATGCCGGTTGCATGGGCCACCTCCTTGAGCTTTTCCGGATTTTGATGGTAAAGGTAGCCGATCGAGGCTGCCCTCATTGCTGAGCCACAGCCTTTTGATTCGGCGATCCCGCTCTTGCTCCAGTGGATCCCTCTCTCCATATTGGCCACGCCTTTGAGGCAGGTACGTCCCGGTGCCCGGTTGTTCTCGGGAGAATGGAGCCATTTGATGAACTCTTCCCGCACTACCTCCATTATTGCATCGATGTCCTTTTCTCCTGCCTGAATGAGCGCCTCGGCAATGGCGATGCTCATCTGGGTGTCATCAGTGAAAAGGGCAGGGTCAGGGAGAGCAGAGATGCCTTGAGGCCCATACCGCCGCTTGATCTCTGGGAGCTTGATGAATTCCGTTGGCGCGCCGAGCGCGTCCCCAATGGCAAGCCCGTAGATAACCCCTTTTGCCTTGTCTACTCCCATGGGCCTATCTTTTCCCTTTAATCAGCTTTTCAGAAATGAAGGATCACCAACCACCCAGATCCCGAATAGCGGAATGGCAGAGGACCTGCCGAGGCGCTGCACAGACCCTATTACGGCCTCAACTCCGAACAGGCCAGTAAACGCCTGGTAATCCGACCACCCGACCCGTTCTTGACTGAAAGAGTGGACCAACAAGACAGCGGCCGCGGCGCGATACTGTTCACCTGTAATAATTGCCGACGCGGTCCGATGGAGGAGTTGGTAGCGAATCGCACCACAAGGTATGGTGTTAAGGCCTATCGAGTGAAGAAGGGAGGTCAACCGCTCCTCTTTCCCGGGCGACGCGCCCTTTAGCCACTCCTCGAGGGTGGGGCCAAAAGACTCTCGGACCTTGCCTTCGACCATTACTACTACCGGACCTGCCTTGGAGCGTCCCAGTACGAAAATGTCATTTTGGGAAGCTCGCGATCCACCAGGGAGTGGAACCTTGAACTCCGGGATTGCGAGGAGGGGGGTGAGATCCTCAAGGAGCGGTTCCTTACACTGATTGAACGGGAGGGCTACATCCGGTGGAAACCCCTCAGCTGCTTCCCAGCAGTGAGCAAGGGTTCGGGCGGAGTAACCAGAGCGCCAGTGCTTTTCTGGGTCAGCAAGCAGCGCCTTCCAATCATCGGGACCTGAGGTAAATGCAAGGATGCGCGACACAGGTACCTCTTCGGTTAATTTGAAGGTTCAATACTTAAGGGGTTGATCAATGCAGTAATCTCAATGCAGAAGTCACGATCTCTCAGCTTTCTTCGCTATCTCCTCGAGCCGCTCTTCGGTGAATTTCCATGACAGAGGAATTTCGTCCGTCGTTCCAGCTGCGTAACCTCGAGGCGTCCAAACATGCTTTTCGTATAAGATCGTATCCCCACGGCCCGCTGCCGCCTTCTTCAACCAATCGGCAATTTCTAGCGGAGTTGCCAGATACATCCTGGGAAGTGTTTCCGCGGTTGTACCCTTGACTGAACGAGACAGAAGACAGTCTTGTTGCTGTGCTTTAATAGCCACTTGTCTGCCGCCCCATGGTAATCGGCATCTTTTATATGTGATTGTGTGAGCCCCCAACCGCCATCTTTGCTACCCTTCACAGAGACTTTCAAGACACGTTCGCGATCGACTGCAACCAAATCATATTCGGGTTGATTCGCACCATACTGAACTGAGACATCCCAGCCGCATCGGGCGAATTGTGCAGCGGCAAACGCTTCAGCGGCGGTTGCAACCTGCCACGAGTTCTTCATTTCACCCCTCCTGAAAGTGTTTGCAGCCAATTGGATATACCCTGGCTCATTGATGATCAATGTTTTTCATGGATCAGTTCTGATTTCTGTACCTGCTTCTCCTGGAGAACCGGGAGATCCTTGAGCCTTGGGCCGCGTGTTCCGTTTCGTTTGTCTTTGTAAAGATGGATAGGTGGAGGATTTGGTCGTCCAGGCAGAGAGCAAAGTCTGAATCGGGGAAACGGTGAATCGGAGACACGGTGACAGTGAAAACCTTTTCTTCCCGCCACTTCGGCTCTCAAATCCGTTCATCTTCATTACCGCTCCGTTTCTCCCCCTCGCCGGTTCTCCGGTTCTGCATTCCGGGATCATACCAGTCGATCGCATCCAGGGCGTAGCTCTCCACGAGCTTCTTGAAGACGCTCGTAAAGGTCTCGGGCTTTCCGAACGCGTCCATGCCGGCCACCTTTCCACCGATCATGAACACCGCGCCCACCTGCGAACCGATGAGGTGAAAGTGCTTCACATACTCCTCGAGGGATGGCCGGTCCTTCTCATAAATCTCCGACATTGCCATGCTGGGGGATACTGCCCCTCGTCTCGTTGATTTCTCGGAGATCTCGCACCAGAGGGCGCCTTGGTCAGAGCGGTGCCTACCCGATGTCCTCAATGATTCCCGCACCTGCTCCGACTTCATGGCCCTAAGCCCTGCCGACATCATTCTCTTCTCGCTCGAGAAACTGGAGCTCGCATAGGTCCATCTCCCCTGTTCCACGCAACTGACGGGGATCACCACGACCGTTTCCCCCGGGATCAGGATGGTGGTGTTCACGATCCGGTTCTGTTTTGCCCCGACCAGCTCCTCCCCATCCAGGATGAGGACCATGCGGGGGGACTTGTTCACAACCTTGAGCTCGGGAACCGTCCCTTCTTTGCTTACCTCCAAGATTTCGATCGTCCCTTCGGAAAGAGCTTCGTCCAGCAACAGGTATTCAAGTTCCAGTTTGCAGGCTGAGAGAAGTGGAAACAGGGTCAGGTTTCTGTGGCTCTGTTTCCCGCCAACCTTGACTTCTTCCAGGTACAACCCGAGCACCGATCTCATCGTCAGTCACCCCCTTTTCGATTTGTGTCCATTCTATGGCGCGCTTTTGACAAGTACGGTCAAAGAGGAGAAAGAATTTTGAGATAATTGAAACGAGGGAGAGAGGCATGGGCTGAGAAGGGTTTGGAAAACCCGGGAATGAGTGGTATATATCAAGCCGCCTTTTCACCATTCTTCGAAAAAGAAGGGGGATATCGGCATGGCTAGAGGGGACCAGCTATAAAATTGCCTTGCGCAATTTGATATGGCGCGGCTTCACCGCTCTTAACCCTGCTGCAGGAGGAGATGCGGTATGGCAAGAGGAGATCAATTAGGGCGGCAGTGGAAGATCATCCAGACGCTCCTCACCTCCTCCGGTAAATCCGCGGCCGAGTTGGCAGCGGAACTCGACATCCACCCGCGGACCGTGTACCGGGACCTAGTGGCCCTCCAGACAGCCGGCTTCCCGATCTACACTGAGCGGACGGACGGGAAGAGCCTCTGGTCACTCCTCGACACCATGAAGCACCACATCCCGGTCCCCTTCACCCTTCCCGAGCTCATGGCCCATTGGAAGACCGAACCGGAGATGGGGAGAAACGGAGAAACGGTGACCTTCAAGAGATCAATACTCTCTTTCATCTCCGGCTCGCCGATTCACCGATTCTCCGCTTCATACCATATTTCAAGAGGGGGATCCTCAAGCAGGTAAACGATGCTGCGGCGGCCCGAAAGACCATCGAGTGTGAATCGGCATGCAATATTGACCCACCTTTGGATGTGATCGGCATCCAAAATTGACCCACCCCCTACCGCTCTCTAAGCGACCCGGACTTGGGTGGAAGGAGGGCGGAGGGGAGATGCTCATCGTGGAGACTATTCGCAAGATTCGGTTAATGATTCTCCGTGACGGCAAGTCGATCAGGCAGACCGCAAAAGAACTGAGGTTGTCTCGTAACACCGTGAGGAAGGCGCTCCGGAGCCAGCAGACTGCTTTCGAGTATCGGCGAAGGCGACAACCCCGGCCGGCCATCGGGCGGTACATGAAGGGATTGGAAGAAGACCTAGCCAGGGACCAGAAGCTCCCCAAGAGGCAACGTCGCACCGCCATAGCCCTCTATGAAGGGCTTCAGGGGGAAGGCTACACGGGCAGCTACGACAGTGTCCGGCGCCACGTTCGAGAGTGGCGGGAGCAAAAGAGCAGCAACGTATCGGAAGTTTATATCCCACTGGTATTTGACCCCGGGGAAGCGTTCCAGTTTGATTGGAGCCACGAGCAGGTGGAGATGGACGGGATGCCGATGACGGTCAAGGTGGCCCACCTACGTTTATGCCACAGCCGGTATTTTCTGGTGACCGCCTATCCCCGGGAGACCCAGGAGATGGTCTTTGACGCCCACATCCGAGCCTTCGAGTTCTTCGGAGGGGTGTGCCAGCGGGGAATTTACGACAACCTCAAGGCAGTGGTGAACAAGGTTCTTTCCGGCAAGGAGCGCAACTTTAACAGCCGGTTTGGTCAACTCTGTTCCCACTACCTGTTTGAACCGGTGGCCTGCACACCGGCTGCCGGGTGGGAGAAGGGCCCAGGTGGAGAACCAGGTGGGCACGGTGCGTCGCCGGTTCTTCACGCCCCGCCCGAAGGTGAAGGACTTTGCCGAGCTCAACGACTGGCTCAAGAGCCGCTGCATCCAGTGGGCAAAGTCCCACCCCCATCCCGCTCTCAGTGGGCAGAGCGTGTGGCAGGCGTACGAAGCGGAGAGGGAGCGACTGACCCCTTTGCCGCCCCGGTTTGACAGCTACGCCGAGCGCCCGGCCCGTGTCAGCCCCAGTAGCCTGGTCTCCTTCGACCGCAACCGCTACAGCGTGGACTGCCGCCATGTGGGGCAGAGCGTCCAGTTACGGGTCTATGCCGATCGGATCGTGATCGTTCGTGACGCACAGGTGATCGGGGATCACCCGAGGCAGTTTGGCCGGGGCAGGACGATCTTCGACCCTTGGCATTACCTGCCTGTTTTGGATCGCAAACCCGGTGCACTGCGCAACGGCGCCCCCTTTAGGGAGTGGGTGCTGCCGGAAGCCATCGAGCTTGTGGGACAGCAACTGCAGCAACGCTATGAGGACTGGGACCGGCAGTTTGTGGGGATTTTGCAGTCGGTGCCCCTCTACGGGCTTGATGCGGTGGAGGATGCCTGTCGTCAAGCCCTGGCCACAAAGACCTTCTCCGAGGAGGTGGTCCTCAACTTCCTTCACCGCAGCCGTGACGATGCCCCCGCAGGGGAGAAGGAGTTACCTGACCCCCTGAAACTGCGTGAACCGCCGGTGGCCGATTGCCAGCGCTACGACTCGCTGCTCAAGGAGGGCCATCATGCTTCGTGACGAGATACTGTCACTTTTGGAAGCGCTCAGGCTCCGGGCCTGCAGTCGGTCCTTGATGAGGTGCTCTCCAATGGGCGCAAGCAAAAGGCCATCCCGGAGAAGGTGATCTTGGAACTCCTCAAGGCCGAGGCCGCCGAGCGCAGGCTTCGCAGCATCCGCTACCGCCTCGGTCAGGCCCACTTCCCCATTATGAAGGATTTGGACAGCTTCCGGTTCGACCAATCCCCCATCCATGAACCCCAGATCCGCTCTTTGTATGAAGGGGCCTTCCTGCAAGAGCACAGCAACCAGATCTTCGTGGGCGGCACGGGCACAGGCAAGACCCACCTGGCCATCGCCATCGCCGCAAACGCTGTCCGAAAAGGATCAAGAGCCCGCTTCTACAACCTCGTGGATCTGGCCAATCAGTTGGAGCAGGAGAACTCGGCCGGGCGTGGGGGCAGGCTTACCTCAGCGCTGGTGCGGTTTGATCTGGTCGTGCTCGATGAGCTGGGGTACCTGCCGTTCTCCAAAAACGCAGGCCACCTGATCTTCCACCTCATCTCCAAGCTCTACGAGCAGACCTCCGTGATCATCACCACCAACCTCACCTTCGGGGAATGGCCCCAGGTCTTCCCCGACAAGAAGATGACCACGGCCATGCTGGACCGTCTCACCCACCACTGTGAGATCATCGAAACCGGAAACGATTCCTGGAGAATGAAAACCCGATCCTCCTGAACACTCTACCGCTTCATACAGGAGGATCGCATATATAAACCTTTAACTTGGGGGTGGGTCAAAATTGCATGCCTATGGTGGGTCAATTTTCAATGCCGATTGACAGACAAGGTGATCTCTTCTGCAAAACCGGATGTGCAGGACTACCTCTGGACCATTCGGGAGACGATGGGGAGGGTCAGTGAGATAAACCGCCTTTGTTGGGATGACCTGAGCTTCGATGAGAGGTCGGTGACCCTCTGTACCCGGAAGAAAAAGGGAGGACATCTCACACCCAGGAAAGTGCCCATGACCGAAAAGCTCCTCGAGGTGCTCACCAAGAGGTATGCCAGGAGGGACGCTACGAAGCCATGGGTCTTCTGGCACAGGTACTGGAGCAAAACCGCGGGAGATTTCAAGGAAGGCCCTTACAGGGACAGAAAAAAGTTCATGAAGACTCTCTGCATAAAGGCCGGAGTCCAGTATTTCCGTTTTCATCCATTGAGGCACTCTGGCGCTTCCGTCATGGACGACAACAATGTTCCGATCGGGGCGATCCAGCGTATTCTCGGTCACGAGAACAGAACCACGACCGAGATTTACCTCCACAGCGTCTCCGGGGCGGAGCGTCGAGCAATCGAGGTATTTGAGCGAGCCAGCAGAAATTCACACACGGACTCACACACGCAACAAAAGAGGGGATTATGCGACTTGGTGACATCTGCATAATCCCCTGTATTTCTTGCGCTTAATGGCGCGCCCAGCAGGATTCGAACCTGCGACCTACGGATTCGTAGTCCGTCACTCTATCCAACTGAGCTATGGGCGCTCAAGGTATCCCATTCTTAGAACACGGCGGGATGAGTTTGTCAACCCCGTGCACCCGCCCGGCCGCCGTCCTGAGCACGTTCGGCATACGGTCACTTGTGTATCCGGAGGTCACAGAAGGACGACATGCGGAAATGGGGGACCGCATTTCCATGACAGGCATAAGAGGAGAGGGAGGGAAGAATACGCCTGTTGCGCACCTCTTGATGAGCGCTTTTTCCCATTGAGTCTACCACTCTCCGGACCTAAGAGGTTCGCAATGGAGATCGGGAATCGCGACTGCGACTGAAGCGGAATGGATGACATTCGAGGAAACGGCTTGTCACGGAAAGGAGGAATGGCATGAAAAGGTCACTGATGAGTGTGGTTTTTCCCTTCACGATCCTGACGGTCCTCGCCGCCATTGGACCCGCAAACGCGGCGATCCTGTTTCAGGACAGCTTTGACACCCCATGGACCACGGATTATGCACCGGGATGGTCCAACACGCCCTATGCCGGCGGAACCGCGCCCGTGGCGAAGATGCAGCAGAGCACCATCGGCCGGAGCGGCGGGCACGGTTTGAAGCTGTACGCCGATTCGGTGCCCCAGAGCTGGATGTGGTGGGCCGGCGTGCAGGCCAACGGGCTGCCCCACGAGTCGCTGGCAAAAGCGAACAACCCATATGCCAGCGTCTGGTTCTATGACGATCGGGGGGCTGGAAAGGGAGGCCAGCTCTATGCCGTGCCGGACTGGGTCAACCTGTACCTGAACGGCGGGACAAGAGACTGGACGGATGTGCAGTTCGGCAGCAGGGACCTCGTGCCGGGTCATTACTACTATGTCACGGCCGGGCAAGGTTACCCGGGATGGCGGAACACGGGTGTCACCCAGTCCGTCGGGTGGCACAACCTGATCTTCCAGTTGAGCGCGACGGACGGTCGAATCCACTTTTACATCGACGGGGTCGAGGTCGGGGCATCCTACAGGAACGACTACACGAACCTCGGGACCAACATCGGTCTGTACACGATGTTCAATGATCCCCTGAGCGGCTGGGGTTCGGACAAGCCCTACACCCTCTGGGACGATTTCACGGTCGGCACGGGCTATCCGGTGCCGGAGCCCTCGACGATCCTTCTCCTGGGTTGCGGTCTTGCGGGCCTCGGGATCGCAAGGAAGCTGGGCTGCAGGAAGAGCCATACCGCTGTTGCGTAGTGCCCATCCGGAAAAGGTCTTTCCGGATGCGCGCGATCGCATTCGGCACTCAGCTGAACACGTCGAAGAACAGGTGGTCGGCTGAAGGCTGAAAGCGGGCGGCCGACAGCTCCTTCCAGAAGTCCCCGATTTCTGGGTGGCACTGCGAGCGGTGAAACCGGGCAGGATCTCCCTTGCCGGGAGGAGATCCCGCCCGCACTTCTCGGGCCGCGGCCCGATCCGCCCCTTTGTTTCCCCCTTCCCATAATCCACTCGATACGTTATTCTGTACACCCGTTTGCGCCCGAACTGAAACCACAAAGGAGATCGAGGTGATCAAGGTCAACGAGAACTATCTCAAGATCCAGCCTTCCTACCTGTTTTCGGAGATTGCAAAACGCGTTTCCGCCTTTCAGCGGGAAAACCCCGGCGTCGAGATCTGCCGCCTGGGCATCGGTGATGTGACCCTCCCCCTTCCGCGCGCCTGCATCGACGCCCTCCACCGGGCGGCCGATGAGATGGGCGATCAGAGCACGTTCCGCGGTTATGGACCCGAGCAGGGATACGCGTTCCTGCGGGAGAAGATTGCCGGGGAGGACTTTCAGTCGAGGGGCGCCGATATCTCTCCTGAGGAGATCTTCGTGAGCGACGGCGCGAAATGCGACGTCGGCAATATCCAGGAGCTCTTTTCTTCCGACACCAAGGTCGCCATACCGGACCCGGTATATCCGGTCTATCTGGACACCAACGTGATGGCCGGCCGCGCAGGCCCTTTTCACAAGGGCCGATACAGCGGCATCGTGTACCTCGACTGCACCCGGGAAAACGAGTACCTTCCCGACCTCCCGAAAGAGCCGGCCGGGCTGATCTACCTCTGCTTTCCGAACAACCCCACCGGCGCAACGCTCGGCAGAGACCGGCTCAATGAGTGGGTGGAGTATGCCAGGGAGCACAAGGCGCTCATCCTCTACGATGCGGCCTACGAGGCATTCATTCGGGACCCTCGGCTGCCCAGGTCCATTTATGAGATCGAGTCGGCCAGGGAGGTGGCCATTGAGTTCAGGAGCTTCTCCAAGACGGCCGGTTTTACAGGGGTCCGCTGCGCCTATACGGTGGTCCCAAGCAACTGCCGCGTTTTCACGGAGAGGAACGAAAAACATCTGCTGCATCCGCTCTGGAACCGGCGACAGACCACCAAGTTCAACGGCGTCTCCTACCCCGTCCAGCGCGCGGCGGAGGCCGTGTACAGCCCGGAAGGCAGAAAGCAGGTGAGAGAACTGATCGACTATTACATGAGAAATGCGGAACTGATCAGGAAAGAGATGATCGCACTCGGCTTCGAGTGCACAGGGGGAGAAAACGGGCCTTACATCTGGGTCGACGTGCGCGAGGACTCGTGGGCCATGTTCGACATGCTCCTCAGGAAGGCCGGAGTCGTCTGTACACCCGGAGCCGGGTTCGGCCGGTGCGGGGAAGGCCACATCCGGATCAGCGCGTTCAACAGCCACGAGAACGTACAGAAAGGGTTGCAGAGGATCAAGGAAGCGCTCCGGGCAACGCCGGAATGATGGAAATATGGAATGATGGGAAGAACTGAAAAGATTGGAGTAGCTTCTTAGACCCATCATTCCACCCTTCCGCTATTCCATCCCTCCAAACATCCCCCTCGCCCCCACCCTGGCACACGATTTGCAGAACACTTCCGAAACGGCAATGTCGCAGGGAGGTGACCATGGGCGACTATCCTGTGGACAACAAAGAGCTCCTTGACAAGCTCCGGTTCATGCCGGCCCTCAGGTGCCTGGATGAAGAAGACCTGGCAGGGGTCTTGTCTCTGAGCAGAATCCACCATTTTGATCCTGGTGAGGTGATCATCCGGGAAGGCCAGTACGACAACTGGATCTACTTCCTCGTCTCCGGCAAGATCTCCATTGAAAAGAAAGGAGAGACCATCGGCCTGCTCCATGAGCGCGGGGACATCTTCGGCGAGATGGGCATTATCGACGGATCCCCCAGGTCCGCAACGATCAGGGCGGTTGCCAGGAGCGTCTGTTTCGCAATGGATGCCTCGTACATCGATCGGCTGAAAGGCCAGGAGCGGGAGGCCTTCCAGTGCATCCTCTACCAGGCGTTCGCTCAGATCCTCGCGAACCGCCTGAGAATTGCCGACGATGAACTGGTCAGGATCAAGGACAGGAATGCAGCCCTGGAAAAGGAGATCATGAAACTGAAGTCCGGGCCGGGACCGGACCTGCGCAATCAGGGGGCGAAATGAGGACCGTCCGTCTAAAAGGCGCGATGATCGGCTTCTGCCTGTTCCTGGCCCTCGCGGCAGCGCCCCCATGCCGGGGCGCCACCTTCTACTCCATACAGGTGGCGGCATCCCCTGACAAAGCTACTGCAGAGCAGACTTCGGAGCAGATGAAAAGGATGGGCCATCACGCCTTTGTCCGGTTGGAGACCATCCCCGGCAAGGGACAATGGCACCGGGTCTATGTCGAACGATTCGGATCAAAGGCAGCGGCGGACAAGGAGGCTGCCGCACTGAAATCGCTCGGCCTGCTGAACGAGTGCTATGTGAGGGCACTCAAGGATGAGCCCGAAGCTGCGATCTCCCCGCACCGGGCCCCCCGCAGGCAGGAGAACCACGCCTCAGGCACCTTTCACTTCATCCATTTCGGCTCTTTCAAGGAAAAGGAAAACGCGGAAAAGGAGGTGGCCCGTCTGGGAAAAAACGGCCACAAGGCCTTCTATGTGGAAGAGTCTTCAGCCGGAAGCAGGTGGTTCCGGACCTATGTCGGCGATTTTGCGGACATGCGGGAGGCGCACAGGACCGGTTCCCGGCTTAAGGAAAAGGGGGTGATCTCCTATTTCAAGGTCATCAGCTTCGACCGGGGAGGTGATTCCACCGCGAAGGTCACGAAGCGATAGAAGAGCCCTGAACCTCTAAGCGTCCAAGTGCTCATCCCTCTCGATACCCGTGCGGCACCGGGCGGCCGTCCACGTAAACCCGCCCTTCGCCGTCCAGGGCGAAACGGCCCCTGGCGATCATCTCCAGGGTCTTCGGGAAGATCCGCCAGTCGCCTGCCTCCTTGAGCCGCTCCTGGTGGAGACCGGCTGTCTGCGCCAGCCTTTCCTTGTCCTGTTTGAGCGCTTCCAAAGGCTCGGGGAGCTCCACCGGAAGGGGCGCGGAGACCATCAGGATAGGGCCGGTGTCCACCCCTCGATCAGTCCAGATGGTGGTGGACCGTAGAGACTTCTCCCCTGCGACAATGGCGTCCTCCACCGCATGGTCTCCAACGTACTTCCGCTCCCCTGTCGAAGTCCGGATCGAAAGATCCGCCGGGTGCACATTGACGCATCTCTGGAGGGTCGTGTAGCTCATGTACCCGCCCAGGGCGACCACGTCGATCTCAAAGCACTCGACCAGCTTCTGAGCGACCCGGTCGAACTCCCGTCTCGCGGCAAACCCCTCCGGCACGTTGACCGACCGCTTGAGCCCCCTGATGCGGTGAAACCGGCGAATGTCATAACTGACGTATGGAATGCCTCTTTCGAGCGCAATCCTCTCCCCGCGACACGACCCATCCGACCGGTCGCTGAAGATGAAGACGACCTCAAACGGGGAAGCACCCTCCTGCGCATTCAGGGATTTCTCCAGCTCGATCACTCTGACGATGTTCGTACCCGAACCGGACATGAAACCGGCCACCCTCATGGGACGGCCGGCCTTCTGGGGATCGAACAAAGGAGTCAATTCCATGGCTTTCCATTCAATTCTTCACTTGTAGGATGGGTGGAGCGACCTGTCCTCCATAGCCTTGGCGCAGGAGGAAGCGACTCAGGATTCCATCAATGCCTCCACCGGCTTCAGCTTGTACGCGCTCCCCTGCTCGATGGCCGTGAGCACGCTCCCTCCGCCTGTGAAATAGTACGTGCGCGGGTCGTCCACTCCCGAGAGGTAGGCACCGGGGCAGAGCCGCCTCAGCTCCTGCAGGGTGTCCCCCCCGCCGAAGAGCTTCATAGCCGACTTGTTGGACGCAATCAGCTCGTAGAGCGCCTTTGAACCTTCCGCGAAATCGGGCATGAGCCCCATGACCGCATTCACGAAGATCGTCTTGGCCGAGCCGAGGATCTCCCTCACCCTAGGGTCCTCGAAGGAGTCGGGGGAAGCATCCAGGACAAAACCCGCCTTTTTCTTCTGCATGAGCTCATCCAGGGAACGGGTCCGGTGCTTTCCTTCCATCTTGCCTTCCATGGTATCGGACTCTTCCAGGTGCTTCAGCTCCAGGATCTTTCCCTGTTCCTTATCGGTCTCCGCAAGGGAGGCCGCCAGCCCGCGATCCTCCTCCGTGACCCCTTCGATCTCGACTCCGTACTTTGCCGAGAGAAAGGTGTTGTACATGAGGCCCCCCAGGATCAGGTAATCCGCCCTTTCATAGAGGGCCTGCAGGGGTCCGATCTTGGTGTCGTACTTCGATCCGGCAATGACGGCTACAAACGGCCTTTCCGGATTCAGCACCCTTTCCAGGTTCGAGATCTCCTTCTGCAGGAGGTGCCCGGCGTAGGAGGGCAGCTTCTTTGCGACGTCAAAGGTCGATACATCGGGCTGCCAGGACCCGAACGCATCATTGACGAAGAGATCGGCAAGGGAGGCGAGCTCCTCCGCAAACAGGGCCCTCTCCGGCCCCTTGGACTGCTCCCCCTTGAACCACCTGGTGTTCGGAAGGTAGATCATATCGATCTTGCGGGACTTGAGGTCCTGAAGGGGTCCCTTCAGCGATTCCCCCATCCGGAGAATCCCGGCTTCCGGTTCGGCCGGGACCTCCGGCACCTGTATCCTGATCGGGAGTTTCTGTTCCAGGTAGCGGGCGATCGGTTTCACGGAATCCCCTTCCTGGATGTTGATCTTGCCTGTCTTTTTGTCTTTTGGGCGACCCACGTGGGTCATCAGGATCGGCCTCCCCCCTGCAGCGGCAACGGCATAGAGCGTGGGGATGGTCACGTCGATTCGATAGGGATCCTTGATCTTTCCCTTCTTGACGACGTTATGGTCCACCCGTATGAGGACCACCTTGTCCTTCATCTCAGCCCGTTGAATGGCCCGCAGCCCCTGGTTCGATTTTGGTTTCTCCATGGCTTATCTCCTTTTCTCTCAAGAGATGATAGGCACTGACCAGAAGGAAATCCACTTGAGGGGGGACCCGGTTGTGCTTTATCCTACAGAATATCCGAGGCAAAGAGCAACCTGCAAAGATGCTGGAGGGCTTCTTGCCCACATTCATATAGGCCAGCATCGATGTCCACCCCAAGAGAAAGGAATGACCCGGATGATCGTTCGAAACCTGACAGACCCTGAAGTGACCGAAACCACCTACATTGCACATGGAGGAGCGATAGCCCAGATGGTCCTGGACCGGCGGATCCTCAAGGAGATCGGCTTTCTCGCCATAGCCTGGCTCGCACCGGGAAAGACGATCGAACCCCACCGTGATCCGATGGAGGAGATCTACTTCATCTCGGACGGCGAAGGGGAGATGACGGTCGATGAGGAGACCAGGGCCGTGAGACCCGGGGATGCCGTCTGGATCCCCACAGGCGCCTCACACGCCCTGCGGAACACCGGAGGGCGCGACCTGGTCATCCTGGTGGTGGCCTCTCCCGTTGACTGAAAGCGAAAGAGGGGGCTCGCGCAGAGACGCTGAGGCGCAGTGGAATCGGAAAACAGTGAGACCTCACCCGATGAGCGACAGGTGCGTTCTGCAGCCATCGATTCGCCGCATCACCTTGGCGGCTTGGCTGAACGCTTACTTTGAACCTTCCTTCATACCCTGGATCGGTAGAACCTTTCGGGTCCCGCACCAGAAAAAACAGAGGTGGAGGGTTCACTCACAACCAATCCCTGATTTCTCTGCGTCTCAGCGTCTCTGCGCGATGGATTCTTCCTGCAAAATGATCAGGGCATCCACGGCCACGGGCCTGCTTCCATCCAGGATGAGCGGGTTGATGTCGAGCTCCTTGATCCTCTCGTGCTCGAGGCCGATCCGCCCCACGCTGATCAGGATCTGAACCAGTCGATCCACATCCGCCGCAGGGAGACCCCTCACCGCACCAAGGATCTTGTGGGCCCTGATCTCCCCGGTCATCTCGAGGGCATCCCTCTTTTCAAGCGGCGCCACCCGGAAGGAGACATCCTTCAGGATCTCGGTGAAGATGCCCCCGAGGCCGAACATCACGCAAGGGCCGAATTGGGGATCCCGGATCAGTCCGGCCATCAACTCCCTTCTTCCCTGGACCATCTCCTGCACCAGGACCGCCCCCTCCTCGGCCATGAGCGACATGATCTCCCTGAAGGCGTTCTCGGCCTCCCCTGCGTTCCGGATGTCCAGCCTGACGAGCCCCCGTTCGGACTTGTGTGCGATGCGCGACGAAGAACCCTTCATTACGACTGGGAGGCCGATCTCCTCGACGGCCTTGTCCAGATCTTCCGGCCTTCGGACTTCGATCTCCCTGGTCACCGGTATCCCGTAAGCCCGGAGGAACTCCTTGGACTCGTGCTCTGAGAGCGTCGTCCGCCCTTCAGAGGCGGCCTTCTCCAGGATCATTGCTGCTGTCTCCATCGCTCTATACCCCACCGATTGATTTGCGGATTGCCTGTGCGACACCATGCCTGTCGGGGCCTGTCCAGGAGATCCCGACGGCCAGCCCCGCCAACCTGCATCTCTTAACAGCCTTTTTCCTTGTCTTCAAGAATAAAAGAACCTATTCTTTTTATGTTTTGCAAACTTAATCCGTCTGGAGGTGCCTATGGAAACGATTGAGATCGTGGCGGCCCGAGAGATTCTGGATTCAAGGGGAAACCCGACCATAGAGGTGGAGGTTGGACTCACTGACGGTGCATTCGGCCGGGCAGCGGTGCCTTCCGGGGCCTCTACAGGCAAGTACGAGGCTGTGGAACTGAGGGATAAGACCAAGAAGCGGTACGGGGGCAAAGGGGTTTTGACGGCGGTAGACAACGTGAACAAGATCCTGGGACCGGCCGTGGTCGGCATGGACGCCTTGGATCAGAGGATGATCGACAAGACCCTGATCGAGCTGGACGGTACGCCGAACAAGGGGAAGATGGGGGCCAATGCGATCCTGGGGGTTTCCCTGGCGGCGGCAAGGGCGGCCGCAGACTCGCTCTACATCCCGCTCTACAAATACATCGGAGGCGCCGGCGCATGCCGTCTGCCGATGCCCATGATGAATATCCTCAACGGAGGGGTTCACGCTGCCAACAACGTCGACTTCCAGGAGTTCATGGTCATGCCGATCGGGGGCAAGACCTTCAGGGACGCCCTGAGGATGGGGGCGGAAATCTTTCACAGCCTGGCCGCCGTCCTGAAAGGGAAAGGGCTCTCCAGCGCAGTAGGTGATGAAGGGGGGTTCGCGCCCGATCTGAAGTCCAACGACGAAGCCGTGGAGATGCTGCTGGCCGCGATCAAGAAGGCCGGCTATAAGCCCGAAAAGGATGTGGTGATCGCCCTCGATGTCGCATCCTCTTCCATGTTCGAGAAGAACAAATACGTGTTTTTCAAGTCCGACAAGTCCCAGAAGAGTACGTCGGAGATGATCAAGTTCTACGAGGAATGGGTAGACCGCTACCCCATCCTCTCCATCGAGGACGGTCTTGACGAAAACGACTGGGAAGGCTGGAAGAAGCTGGCCGACAGGATCGGCCATCGCACGCAGCTCGTCGGGGATGACCTCTTTGTCACGAATACGGAGCGCATCGGCAGGGGGATCAGGGAAGGATCGGCCAACGCGGTCCTCGTCAAGCTCAACCAGATCGGGACCCTATCCGAGACCCTCGATGCCATAGAGATGGCCCACCGGGCCGGATGGAAGGCGGTGATCTCCCACCGTTCGGGCGAGACGGAAGACACCTTCATTGCCGACCTGGCCGTGGCCATGGGAACGGGCCAGATCAAGACCGGTTCCCTGTGCCGTTCGGAGAGGACCAGCAAGTACAACCAGCTCCTGAGGATCGAGGAGGAGCTCGGAGAGGCGGCGGTCTTCGAGAACCCGTTCGCGATGAAGTAGCAGAGAGAATCCCGCCACGAACGCACTAAGACACAAAGCATGCAGCAATGCTCTTTGTGTCTTTGTGTCTTAGTGGCACAAAGGATCTGCGGTTTCAGCACCCGAGATCGCCTAACTCGTATTGCACGATGGCTGCAAACGCGACGGCGGCCGTTTCGGCGCGGAGGATCCTGCGGCCCATGGAGACGGGCAGGAACCCGGCCGAGGCGGCCTTTTCGATCTCCTCTCGGGAGAAGCCCCCTTCGGGTCCGATAAGCCCGACCACTCCCCTGCCCTGTTCGCGATCTCGAATGAGCCCTTTCAGGTCCCTCGCTTCCTCCCCTTCCCAGAGGATGACCTTCAGAAGGTCTCCGCCCTTGAGCCGGTCGACCAGGTCCCCGAATGCAAGAACCGGATGGATGAGCGGCGGCTTTTCACAATCGGACTGTTTGGAGGAGGCCTTGGCGATCTCGGCCCAATGCCTGGATCTGTTGGCCTTCCCGCTTTCATCGGGCCTCACGACCGTCCTCCCGGACTGGAAAGGAAAGATCTGCGAGACTCCCAACTCCGTGGACTTCTGAATCACAAAATCCATGGGCCCCGACCTGAGCAAAGCCTGACCGATGATGATCTCGGCGCGCGGGGAAAGGGGCGGTTGCAGGTTTTCCAGAATCGAGACGGTCACCTCGCCGGACCCGGCGGCCTCCACCCGCGCAAGGAATCGTCCGCCCTTTCTGTCCATGAGGACGATCTTGTCGCCGGAGCGGATCCTGAGGACACGAGAGATGTGCCTGGCCTCCTGCCCGGTGATCGACACCCGTCCCTGCTCGGGCCGGACCTCATCGATGACGAAGCGTCTCAATGATCTGAACCTGTCGGTGTCCACTCTTGCCTCGGCTCGTCTTCTAATGCATTCCGCCTGCGTGATACGGCACTTCCGTCATTCCGGTGAATCGCAAGCGGGAGCTTGCTCCAGGGGATGGAATCTCATAAGAGCCTCCGTCAACGATTGCGCCTTCCTGTGACAACCGACGCCCACTCGCCACGATAATAGGTCTTCCCCATCGGGAGACCTTCTTGCCGGAGACGGCTTCTTGTCCTTTCGACCTGCTCGCGCAGCAGCCCGGAGAGGATCAGCGTCCCCCCCGATTCCATGAGGCGGAGCAAAGACGGGATGAGATCGAGGATCACGTCCACGGTCAGGTTGGCTGCGATCACGGAGAAGCGCTCCTCCAGGGTCTCGACCGCTCTCCCGGTCAACTCGACCCTGCCCGAGAGCCCGTTGATGCGGATGTTCCTCTCAGCCCATCGAAGGGCCTCCGGATCGGTATCCACGGCCAGGATCCTCCCTGCGCCGAGCTTTGCCCCGTAGATGGCGAGGATCCCGCTCCCGGTACCCACGTCCAGCAAGGACCGGCGCGGGGAAAGGCCCGCACGCTCCAGCGCACGGAGACACATCCGGGTCGTGGCATGCTGGCCTGTGCCGAACGCAGGACCGGGATCCATCAGGATCAGCTCCCCCTTCCAGTCCTGAGGAGGCGTCTCCCACGGCGGGGCCACGCAGAGTCGGGGGGTGACGATCTCTGGATGGAAGAAGCGGCGCCAGTTCTCGCTCCAGTCACTGTTTTCGATCGGCAAAAGAAGAACATCCGGCGGGCCGATCTCCGGGAAGATCTCCCTCATCTCTTCAACGAAAAGAAGGACCCGCTGCCTCACCGGTTCAAGTTCCTGGGGGACCGGCAGGTAGCCCTTCAAGCGGTCCCCTTCCGTGACCAGCCCTTCGCAACCCAGATCAAAGAGGAAGCCGCTCATGGCCTCATGGGCCGTGGCAGGAAGGAGGATGGATATTTCAGCCCATTGGGGTGATTCGAGGTGGTGGGTCATGGTGTGTGCGCGAGCAGAGCCGGTTCAACAGAAGTTCAGCCACCAAGACCCCAAGCCCCAAAGGAAAGAAAACCATGCCTTCGTGTCTTTGTGTCTTGGTGGCTGCCTTTCCTATGCCTTCTGAAAGACGTAGTTCATCTTCCCGTTGGGGAGCGGGTTCGCCACGGTCTTCATCGCCATACCGACTTTCACCTGATCATCGGGGATCTCTTTTGCAATCCGGCCGAAGACCTTGTACTTGCCATAGTCCAGCAGGGCGATCGTATAGGGAAGATCCCCTTCAAAGCCGACCGGCCCGTATTGCAGCTTGCTGTAGGTGAGCAGTGTCCCGGTGCCCTCCACCGGGAACCATTCCATGTCGCTGGACAGACATTGATAGCAATCCGCCCTGGGGGGGAAGAAGAGCTGTCCGCACCCCTTGCACCGGGTCCCCATGACCTGGCCTTTTTCCAGCTTGTCTATAAAATCGTTCGTCTTCGTAACGGAGGTAAAACTTACCGTTCCGAACTTGCTGAACCGAAGATCCTCATCTTTCTTTCCCATTTCTCCTACCTCCCGAAGATGGTGACATTTCCATAGAGGCCCACGCCGCCGATGTTGTGGACCAGCCCGATCTCCGGGTCCTTCACCTGGATCGGACCCGCCTCGCCTCGGAGCTGGAGCACAATCGTCCTTATCTGGGAGCCGCCGGTGGCGCCGATCGGGTGGCCCTTTGACAGAAGGCCGCCGTCCACGTTCACGGGGATGCTTCCCTCCTTGTACGTCTCCTTGCTCCTGATCAGGTCCTTTCCTTCTCCGGGTTTTGCAAAGCCCAGGTTTTCATAGGCCATCATCTCGGCGATGGTGAAACAATCATGCACCTCGGCCACATCGATATCCTTTGGGGTAACCCCAGCCATCTTGTAGGCGATCTTGCCCGCCGTCTCGCCGACGGAGAGTCCGCTGAAGAGATCGCGGCCGGCCATGTTCACCGGGGCGGAGGCGGCGCCGATGCCCAGGATCCAGACCGGTTTCTTCGAGAACGTTTTCGCCTTCTCTTCGTTTGCCACGATCAGACACGAGCTGCCGTCCGCGTTGGCGCAGCAGTCTCCCACCCTCAGGGGACTGGCCACCGGGCCGGACATGGCGTTCTCCGGATCCGAGAACATCTCCATGGTCACCGGTTTGCGGTAGACCGCCTTCTCGTTGAGCTGGCCGTAGGTGGAGGACTTGACCCTGATCAGGGCGAGGTCCTCGGGTTTGGTCCCGTACTTCGCCATGTGGCCGTGGGCATGCATGGCATAGTATGCGGGCATCATGGTCCCGAAAGGGCTTTCCCACTGGATGTCCGCGCCCCGGCCCATCCTCTCCTGCGACTCGGCAGAGGTGATCTCGGACATCTTCTGAAACCCCATGACCATGACCACATCGTGCAGACCCGACTTGACCAGTGAATAGGCCAGCTTTAATCCGGTTGAACTCGATGAGCACAGGGTCTCCACATAAAAGGTGGGCTGGGGGGTGAGTCCCAGGTACTCTGCAAGCACCCCGGCCGGGCTCCTCTGCTTGTCATACTCCGGGGCCGAGCAGACCACGGTGGCATCGATGTCCTTCACCGAGATCTTGGCGTCCGCCATGGTCTCCTTGAATGCCTCGAACGCCAGCTCCCTTATGGATCCGGGATATCCCCGGACAAATGCGCTCTGGCCAACGCCGATGATTCCTACTTTCCCCATACATACCTCCCGATCTGAATACGTTATGTGCATGAACATTACGCGGCCGAGCGGGGCTCTGTTCTTTACCCGGCACGCGTTCTATCCGCCATCCGGTCGAAACTGCTTACAACTCGACGTGAAAACAGAAGTATAGGTGAACTGCCGTGACGGGTCAAGCTACTTTGAAGCTATGGATCCTGTAACGCGGAACAGCTCGGCTCGTATCTCGCAGGATGGGTGGAGCGAAGCGGAACCCATCGCGTTGGAACCCGGCCTGCGAATCGATGGGTTTCGCTCTGCTCCACCCATCCTACAACATCGGTTCAAGACACGGAGGGTCACCCCGCGGGCGTTCTGTGCACCCACAACCTGAGATCCTCCAGTCGCCGGTCCACCTCTTTCTTCAGAAGCAATGCCTCGTCAGGATCGATCCTGGCGATCCTCAGGTGAAGCCTCATGAAGTCCTGAAAGTCCTGCTCCATACCGAGCAGGTGAGAGGGCGTGCCATTCCCCTTTGACCCCGGGTCCCGGGCGAGAGAATCGGAGACCTTCCCGGAGAAACGTTCGAACGCCATCCTGAATTCGACGCTTCTCAGCAGCCGGACTCCCCCCGGAACGACAAGCCTCCGGAGGAGATACGCATTTGCTTTCGGTACGAGGGCCGACGCGAACAAGGGATATTCTACAGGGAGAGACCCCCTCGCAAGGGGCCTGTCCGACCCTGTTTCTGCGATCATGTCTAGAACCGCTCCGCCCCAGCCCAGGATGGAAAAGAGGGGGTTTTCTTTCCTGCTCGAGTAGGCGAAGGAATCGAGACCTTCGGATAGAGTAAGCCAGAACCGTTTCGCGGCAGGGGTCAAGGCCAGGAAGGTCTTTGAGTCGGGGCAGCTCTCCCTCCTGCATTTTTCCCCGTAGTCGATCCTGAACCGGAGATCGACTCCGCCATGGCGAGCCGGATGAAGCAGACAACCCACAAGCCTCCGCCGTGGTTCCAGGTACCCGAGGCCCCAGCAGCTGTATCCCCGAATGGATTGAACCGATCTGAGCCCGGGGTCGAAGCCGGCCGTGTTCTCCCGGAGCATCCTCTTCACCATGTTCCGGTAGGGAAGGTGCTCATACCCGGCGGGCCGGATAGGAGGACAGCAGGCAAAGCAGCTCTTATCGTCGTCAGGCATACAGAGGGTGGGCTCAAAGGACGGGCTCATAGCTTTTTTCCCGGCCACTCGGACAGGGACCGGCCTTGCTCGCCCGCGATGCCGGCCAGGTCTTCGGGCCTGTTTACATTTACAAAGCACCTGAGGTCCCGGTCGAAACCCCTGATCACGTCCTCCTCCACGTATCTGACCCTGATCCGCGAAAACAGATCCAGGATCTGCCGGAGCCCCGACTCGACAGCCCCTTTCAAGGGGCCGAGCATGGTCCTGGCGTACAACGCATAGAGCGGCTCAAACATGCGGTCGATCCTTGGGACCACTGCATCGTACCCGGTCCTCAGCCCGACCATGTGGCGCATCAGCTGCCCGTTTAAACAGGGCATGTCGCAGGCGACAAAGAACGCCGCATCATGCGGGATCGTCTCAAGGCCCGTGTAGATGCCCCCCAAAGGGCCCAGTCCCTTGATCAGGTCCTCCACCATGGGCAGCCCGAGGTAACCGTATTCCTCGGGCGTATTCGTGATCAGGAGCCGATGCTCGAAAACCGATGCCATGACCGAGACCACCCGCTCGATGAGAGGGACCCCGTCGATGGGGATGAAGGCCTTGTTCTTCCCGAACCGCCTGCTCTTCCCGCCGGCGAGGATGATCCCGGTCACGTCCTGGATGAGGCTGTTTTCTGGTTTCCTCACAGAGCTCACAGTGATTTCCAAAAATGGTTTCAATTATGATACAGGACGAGGCCGGGTATGCGCAACCCTGCTGATGGCCGGCATGGCCGGGCGGCTTGATCCATGTTCGATTTGATTATATGATCTTGCCCGACGCCGGAGTGCTGGATGCTGGATGATTCTGGAGTCCTTACCCTGGGAGAGATCTGATTGAAATCCCTGTTCGTCTTCTCTGACGAGTTCAACCGTTTCGAGTACGGTGGAGACCATCCGCTCAGGATGGAGCGGTTGACCCTTACCCGCGATCTGTGCCGGTCCTACGGGTTGTTCGAACTGCCGGAGGCCGGCATCGTCTCGGCCGACGCGGCAGGAGAAGAGATGCTGCTGCGGTTTCATACCCCGGACTATATCAGGGTCCTTCAACAGGCAAGCCGGGGAGAATTCACGGGCTACTATACCCATGGCCTGGGTCCCGGCGACAATCCCATGTTTCCAGGCGTGTGGGAATGGTCTCTGCTCCATACGGGGGCTTCGCTGCAGTGTGCCCGAGAGGTGGGAGAGGGAAGAGTCCGCGTCGCATTCAACATATCGGGGGGGCTTCACCATGCCTTCCCGGACCGCGCCTCCGGTTTCTGCTACGTGAACGACCCGGTCCTGGCCATCTACCAGCTCCTGGACAGGGGGAAGCGGGTCTTGTACCTGGACATCGATGCCCATCACGGGGACGGGGTCCAGTGGGCCTTTTATGAGGATCCGAGGGTCCTGACCGTCTCTTTTCACCAGGACGGGAGGACGCTCTTTCCCGGGACCGGAGATGTGGTGGAGACAGGAAAGGGCGAAGGGCTCGGCTATTCGGTCAATGTCCCGATGCTCCCGGGAGCGGACGATGCGGTCTTCTGGAAGGGGTTCTCCGAGGTGGTCCCTCCGCTGATGGAACGATTCCGACCGGACGTGGTGGTCTCGCAGTTGGGAGTGGACACCTTCGTGGACGACCCGCTGGCTTCCCTCGAAATGACGACAACGGGATTCTGCCAGGTGATTTCGTTCCTCTCTGAATACGCACCCGCATGGCTTGCACTGGGCGGAGGCGGCTATGACATCTTGAATGTCGCCAGGGCATGGACGCTGGCGTGGGCCATCATGAACGGGAAAGAGCTGCCCGAAAAACTCCCGGCATCCGCGTCGGCCGCGCCGGGCGCAACCATGAACACGGTGCGGCTGCGGGACGGTGAACACGTAAGCAGGCGCAGGGAAGTGTGCATGCAGCGGATGGAGGAGGTGATCCGCTATTTGGAAAAGCATGTGCTTGCGCTATTATGAATCCAAATCGAATCCAGTTGTAGGATGGGTGGAGCGAAGCGAAACCCATCGATTCGCAGGCTGAGAGATCAGGTTGATGGGTTCCGCTTCGCTCCACCCATCCTACGAGCTGAAGAAAGAGGTGGACCGGCGACTGGAGGATTTCAGGTTGTGGGTGCCTTTGGGAAAGGGGGGTGTGCAGAGAAATGGATCGCAACTCCTCCACTGAAGGAGGCTGGGAAAATCAATTACACGCCACTGGTGAGGACGATCATACCGGCTATGAAAGTCCCCCTTTTATAAGGGGAGAATGAATACCACCGGTAAACTGGTGGTATCGGAAGCCCCCCTGTCGTTCAATCGAGGTCAGATCCAATGGCGGGGTAACTTGTGGTGGTTTCTTGGTCTTCTGTAGGAGCAAGCTCCTGCTTGCGATTTTCTCCGATCCGAAAGAATCGCAAGCGGAGCTTGCTCCTACATGGCACAGCCATTGTTCATACCACTGGCATGTCAGTGGATCATTCCTACATTAAGGGGGGATTTTTCTTTGAAGGTGGAACGATCTCCCATTGTTGATGGCTGAAAAATGAGTGAAATGCTGCCCGGCATGAGGCGTGATCTGGAGTTCTTCCCCATCCAATACGGGGGAGAACAGCTCGTCCTGATCAGGGACCATCTGGGTCTCGTCCAGGAAGGTAAGGCCATCCCGGTCCCCATGTACCAGCTGATGACCCTCCTCGACGGAAGCATGTCGATGGTGGACCTGCAGACCTTCCTGATGAGACAGGGGGGAGGAGTGCTGGTGGGAAGGGAGGAGATCCAAAGGCTCCTTGCCCAGTTGGACGATTCCTTTCTCCTGGATTCCCCCAGATTCATGGAGGCCAAGCGGAAAGTGGTTTCGCGGTTTGCAGGGGAGTCGATCAGGAGCTGCTCCCACGTCGGAAGCGCCTATCCGGCCGACCCTGATGAACTCAGGAAAAAGCTTGAGGAGGTCCTGTCCTCCGGGCCCGCTGAGCCGATTCCTGCTCTGCCGCCCATCAGGGCCGTCGTGTCACCCCACATAGACCTCAATGCAGGCAAGAGGGGGTACGCGAATGCCTATAACGCCCTAAAGGGCGCTTCCCCTTCCAGGGTCGTCCTGCTCGGGATCGGTCACAGACTCGCAGACGGCCTCTTCAGTCTCACGGAAAAAGATTTCAAGACCCCCCTGGGTACGGTTCGGTCCGATAAACCGACTGTGCAGCGACTGCGCTCCGGTGCGCCGGCGGCCTTTTCACAGGACGATTTCATCCATCGCTCAGAGCACTCGATCGAGTTCCAGGTGCTCTTTCTCCAGCACCTTCTGCCGGAAGAGTCATTCTCCATTGTCCCCATCCTCTGCGGGTCGATCCAGTCCTGCGTCCCCGAATACCGGCGGACGGCCTATCTCGAGAAGGCCGGCGGATTCCTCGGAGCCTTGCACTCGCTCCTCGAAGAGGACCCCGAGGGCACGCTGCTGATTGCCGGAGTGGATTTTTCCCACATCGGCATGAAGTTCGGGCACCAGTTGCCTGCCTCCTCGCTGGAGCCCCAGGCCAGGGCCCACGACGGGGAATTGCTGAACGCCTTGTGCGGAATGGATGCGGACGGCTTCTGGGGCGAGTCGGCCAGGGTAGGCGATCGCTTTAACGTCTGCGGGTTCTCCGCCCTTGCATGCCTGCTGGAAGTCCTGCCCGGATGCCGGGGAGAGGTGCTGAGTTACGAATGCTGGCATGAAGAACCGACCCGGTCCGCGGTGAGTTTTGCGTCCATGGTTTTCAGGAGCAAAATGAAAGCAGAGGGATGAGTTAAAAGGACGAACGTATAAAGATCATCTCCATGAACTGCGGGCCGGAAGGAGCTCGTTTCGACTGCGAAGCGACACGCGCGAGATTATCCGGAAGGACCGGGATACCAGCTGATTCAGGATGTAGTACACATCTCCTTGCATGGGAGGGAGGACTTTACCTTCGCTGTGCGAAAGTACCGCTGACTGCCCGGCATCTTGCCTTCCCTTCATTTGCGAACTATATTTGCTTTCAGGTCTGGAAATTCGTGCAGGACCTGACCTTTCATTTGTGAGGAAAACCATGGCAGAACAACCCCCTTTCCCCCCTGCGAACAGACGATCCCCCAACAGGAAGCAGGCGAGCTTCGACGAATTCGAGGCATCCGAGCTCTATTGCGTCCAGTGCAGGCGCGCCGTTCCCGTAAGGAAGTCCCTTCTCCTTGTCCTCCCCGAGGGAGACAAATACGAATATCGCTGTGCCGTCTGCGGGAATACGGTAGGGGACAAGCTCGACAAGAGCGGTCAGTTTTACTCCCTCTACAGGACCTGATTCTCCGCTGCCGTCCATCTTCTCTCATATGGAAATTCCAAGTGGGCCCCCTTCCGTCATTTGGGGCCCTTCGGCTCGCTCAGGATAAATCCGCGAGAAATCTGAAAAACGTCGCTTGGTGGAACTGATACCTGCCTGTTTGCCCCTCGATACCCTTCGATTGTAAGAGGGACGAGAGAGCGGAGGGGCTGGCAGGGGACCCAAATCCACCGTCAACCTTCGCCTTGTTGCGTGAAACCTGCCGGTTGGGGGTTTTCACGATTCACCAGCAGGCGTCAGATGCTTAGGAGGCGCCCGACAGCCCGAGGAGCGAGTCGTACTGGCCGGTACCGCGCAGCGACGAGGGACGAGGGCAATGCCGCAGATGATGCTTGATGGTGAATCGGGGGGGATGAATTGCATTGACTACCCACAGGTGAAATGCTAACTAGTCGGGGCTGAAAATGGACTGAAATAGGCGGACTTGGCCCGTCTACGATCTCCAGATCACATCAAAGGGAAAAACATCATGCGACTGCATCTCCGACTTTCGGTTCGACTGCTCCTTGGGGTGACGGCACTGTCATTCCTGTGGGTTTCGCCATCCACGGCAAAATCGCCCAAGAGAATCGCGATCCTCCCGTTTACCATGAACGCAGACCGCGATCTCAGCTTCCTGCAGGAGGGGATCGTAGACATGCTCGGCTCCAGGCTCGCTTGGAAGGGCGAGTTGGAGGTGCTCGAAAAGGGACTGGTCAAGGCTGAAGCAGCCGGCCACAAAGGGGCGCTCAACAGGGAGGCGGCCATTACCGTCGGGAAGCGGCTCCAGGTGGACTATGTGGTCCTTGGGAGTCTCACGGTCTTCGGAGACAGTGTCAGCGTGGATGCCAGGATCCTCGACGTGGCGAATTCCGATGAGCTGGTCACCGCCTTCAATCAGGCCAAGGGAATGGATGCGGTGATCCCCACTATCACCCAGTTCGCCCAGGACATCAACGAAAAGGTCATGGGCCGGCCCATGGGCGCTGCGTCACCGGCACCTGCTCAGCAGCAGGGTGGCCCCGGAGGACTTACGGCGGAAGGGCAGGCGTTCGAAGGCAAGGGCGTCGGCCATACCCAGAGAATCAAGACCGAGGTCGTGAGCATGGACGCGGGGGATGTGGACGGGGACGGAAAAACCGAGCTGGTGCTCGTCAGCCCCGACACTGTGTACGTGTACAAGTGGGCGGAGAAAGCGCTGGTGCAGTTCAAGACCTACAAGGAGCGGTTCGCCACCAACTTCCTGTGGGTGAGCGTTGGGGATCTGGACGGAAACGGCCGGGCCGAGATCTATGTGAGCAACGCCGGGGCGGTCGACGTGAGCTCATTCGTGCTCGAGTGGGACGGGAAGGGATTTCGGAAGATTGCGGATGGGCAGCGCTGGTTCTTCAGGGTCATGGATATGCCGGGAAAGGGAAAGGTCCTGATCGGACAGCGGCGGGCGACCGGTGGGGGTTTCATGGGAAGCATCCAGTATCTAAAGCGGGAAGGCAGCCAATTCGTGGGTACCGAACCCGTCGCGCTGCCGGCAGGGGGAAATGTCTATAACTTCGCCCTGGTCGACTTTGACGGCAGAAGCGTTGCGGACACCGTCTTCCTGACCTCCTCCGAGCTTCTGGTCCTCTATGCGGGCGGTGAGGAGGTCTGGAGGAGCGAGGAGCCTTACGGCGGAACTTACGCATTCCTGGCGCGAGAGGGGTTGGACGGGGACCGTATCTTTATGCCTTCCCCCATCCTGATAACGGACATCGATGAAGACGGCAGGAAGGAGGTCATGGTCTGCAGGAATTCTTCCAAGATGGGTCGGTTGCTTGACAAATACCGAAGCTTCTCCAACGGCACCGTGGAGTTCCTGGTCAGAGACGAGGTGGGGCTCCAGACGAAGTGGAGCACCAGGAGACTGGGCGGGGCGACCGTAGGCTACCTTGTGGCGGATGTGGATGACGACAATCTGCCCGAGATGGTGGTGGTCTCGGTGATCCGCGAGGAGACGGCGGTCTTTGACAGCCCCAGAAGCCGGATCGTGGTGTTTGATTTGAAGTAGGGGCGCTAATCACCTAAATTCTTTTCTTTCGGTGTGGTTGCCAGAGAACCCTTTGGGCCACTTCCCCTGGTGCTCCCCCAAGCCTTTCTTGCAGGCCGTCGAGGATGTACCGATTGCGGCTGATGCCTCTTTCGCGGGCTATCTCATCGATTCGCGATAGTAACTCGTTGCGATACCCACGCCCGTTCAAAGCTCCAGCGCTTCCATCGCAAGCAGGAGCTTGCTCCTACATCCAAACACCTCTTCAGAGCGCCCATACAAGGAGCAACCTCCCAGTTGCGATGCGCCCACGCCCGTTCAAGGCTCCAGCGCTTCCATCGCAAGCAGGAGCTTGCTCCTACATCCAACCTCCCGGTTGCGATACAAAAACCCCCTTCCCCGCACGTCGGGGAAGGGGGTTTGGAAAAAGAGGTGCTAGCTCAGGCTAGAAAACCAGCTGGAACTGCAAACCGGCGATCCACTCGCTGCCGAAATCGGTCGCGACGCCGGCGACCGTCGCACCGTCATCATCGTCATAGAAGAAGATTTCAGGTTTGATGGTGAAGTTCTTGGTCATCTTGATGGGCAGGTTCACGCCGTACATCCAGCGTTCCCGATCGTTGCTGTCGTTGGCAAGGAGGGGGCTGCCATCGTTTTCCCACTGCTGGTAGCCGATGATGCCGTGGATCTCGGCAGGACCGAAATTGAAGCCCAGGTCGATCCAGGCCGCAATCTCTTCCGTATCCTCGACTTGCCTGTTGCCGGCGGCATTCGCGAACCCAAAGGGAGCACCGTTGGCACCGACGTAGTTCCCGACGCCAAGGTTCTCTCCGTAGGTGACTTCACCGGCCATCTTGAAGGGGCCAAAACCGGCGCTGATACCCACAGCCGCGCCCCAGATGTCCAAGGTGTCTTCTTCACCGGCGGCGAGTCCTTCGTATTCCTGGGTCAGCCAGGTCACGCTCGGCTCAATCACGAAGTTGGCGATCTTGATGTTCAGGGCAGCGTCGATCCTCGGGATCACGCTGTTTTCCTCGATGGCAGCCCCGGCCCTAGCGGTGCCACCCGGGATCGCCTCTGCAGCTGCATCATCGTTGTCAGGATCGATCAATGCAATTTCCAGCCTGACCATATCGGTGAACTTGAAATAGTTCTTGATCGAATCCCTGGCGGTACCGCCATGGACGTTACCCCAGCCGGCGCCGACGATATGCGCCTGGGCCTGCCCAAGGGTCTGGCTCGGTGCCATGATGCTGAAGGTCTGCTCAGAGCGGCCGAACCTGCTGTACCAGTTCGGGGTCCAGTGATAATCGATGTACGCATACTCGATCGCGAAGGTATCCACCCTTCCAAAACCACCAGCGGTCCCGGTGCCGCCGCGGAACTGCAACCTGCCGTGGACCTTCTTGTCCTCGCTGGTCCACTGGGCGTCAAAGCGGTTCAGGGCCTGGGGAAGGTCGATACCTGTCCTCGTCCTGTCTTCGCGGGTTGTGGGGGTAGCCACAGGTACGCCCGCGGCCACGGCTCTCTCTTTGTCCTGGTCATAGACCAAGGCGTCGAGGGTGATCATGCCGCTGAGTTTCACCTGCGCAACAGCAGGCGCTGCCATGGCAAAGCAGCACATAGCGGCTACAAAACCGATAAGAAGCTTCTTCATGACTCTTTCCTCCTAAATGACTTTTTCCTAAGGGTTAAGATTGTAGAAAGCGAACAATAACTTTTACTTACCTGCTATCACCCCCTTTCCTCCGTGATATCGCCCGAGCCAGACTCCCATCCAGGCCGGGCGAAAATTGTGGCGAGTTGTACCAGCTTGCAGAAGGAATGTCAACAAATTTCTGTACTCCCGGTGCGTATACGTAGGGTGTCATGGCGTTGTCCCCGATCACAACCGATCCTGCGTGTCGGTCCCCTCCAGAATCGGTCTTGAAAGCCCTCCCCTTGTGTGATAGTTGATAGGGGTCTCGTCCATGCGTATCCATGCAATCCATATGCCATCCATGCTCCCCCTCCCCTGACGCCGAGTTGGGGGAGTGTGCTGGGGGCCTTTTCGGAGGAGGCGACGTACGCTGTTTCAATGGGTGATCGGGACTTTCTTTCCCGGAAAGATCATGTTCCCGTAGAAAGTCCTGCGCGGGCATTCCGTTCATGGTTCGATACCTCACCACGAACGGAATTTCGGATACTACGGCATACTTGACCCGTTGCCCTGAGGGATCGAAGGGTATCGAAGGGTGAACAGGACGTTTTACTGGAACTCGAACTCAACCAACGAGTTGACTCAACTCTGCGAGTGGTGAGAAGCGAAAGAGAAGAAGAAGGGGAGTCGTGTCATGGCTGAAGAAGAAAAGGGATTCGTGATCAAAGACAGACGGTCCTTGGATGAAAAGGGAGATCTGAAGGAGGAAGGGGCTGAAAAAAGGCCGCCGAAGCCGGAAGGGAAGAAGGCGGAAGGGCCGGCTGAGGAGACGGGTCAAAGGGTTCCCCTGCCGGAGGTGAGTTTCAACACCCTGATCTTCAGTCTCAGCTCGTCGGCCCTGCTGCACCTGGGTGAGATCCAGGACCCTTATACGGGGCAGAGCAAGACCGATCTGCCTGTCGCCAAACACACCATCGACCTCATTGCCATGCTCAAGGCCAAGACCAAGGGTAACCTTACTGAGGAGGAATCCAAGTTCCTTGAGAGCGTCCTCGCCGACCTGCGGTGGCGATATGTGAAAGCGGCCGACAAGCCGTGACGGGCTCCGAACACATCATAAGCATAAATGCCCCGGCAAAGCTCAACCTTCGACTGAAGGTCATCGGCGTCCGATCCGACGGGTACCACGATCTGGTTTCTCTGATGGTGCCGGTCGGCCTGTTCGACCTCCTGGAGATCAGGGTTGCCGGCCAAGGGGAGGACGCCCTCTTCTGCACCGGCTACGAAGTCCCGGCGGGTGAAAGCAACCTCGTCCTGAAGGCGGTGCGGTCTTTTCGTCAGCGGACCGGGTCCAAGGCTGGGCTCCATATCAGACTGCAAAAAAACATACCGGTTGCCGCAGGGCTGGGCGGCGGAAGCAGCGATGCCGCCGCCGCCCTGCTCGCCATGAATAAGATCCTCGGCAGCCCTCTTCCCCCGAAAGGGCTGCATGACCTGGCCGTGAGTCTCGGAGCAGATGTCCCTTTCTTCCTGGTAGGCAGACCCGCCGTCGCTACAGGCATAGGAGAGGTTCTCGAACCCGTAGAAGGTTGGGGTCACCACTGGTATGTCATCGTCGCACCTCCGCTGCACGTGTCCACTGCCTGGGTATACAGGAACTATAGATTAAATGAGTTGACAAGAGATGAATATCATTATATTAAGAATCGATTAGGCAATGATTCCCTTGCATTTGCCCACATCCTCGAGAATGACTTAGAAACCGTAACCTCAGCCAGCTTCCCAACCATTGAAACCATCAAGAGACACTTGAAAGAGGAAGGGGCGGCAGGGGTCCTGATGTCGGGGAGTGGGCCAAGTGTTTTTGGGGTCTTTGAAGGCGAGGACAGGGCCCGGAGAGCACGTGAGCGGCTTGTACCGATGAACCTGGGTGAGGTGTTTGTCGTGGCGGACTGGGCAAGAGAACGTGACGAGTGAAGAGCCATTGTACGATCTAAATCACTCGGTTGTAGACATTTCGAACTTGTCGCCCGGAACGGCTGTCGTTTGATAGGCTTGTCACGATTCTTCGTCTTCCCAACTGTCGACTCGTCACTCGTGACTCGTCACTGTTCTTTGGAACTGGGGCGTCGTCAAGCGGTAAGACACGGGCCTTTGGAGCCCGCATTCGGAGGTTCGAATCCTCCCGCCCCAGCCAGAAGAAGTTGGAGGTTAGAGGTTAAAGGTTGGAGGCAGAAAAATGAAGTTGCCTCAAACCTCAAGTGGAGCAGCAGCGGAACGCTCCTCAAACCTCGAACGTCGCCACTGTTGAGGGAAATTGAATGAAAGTCATCAGCGGAACATCCAATCCTGCGCTGGCTAAAGAGGTCTGCGAGTACCTGGGGATCCAACCGGTGGCGATTACGGCCAAGGCCTTCAGCGACGGCGAGACCCAGGTCGAGATCCATGAGAACGTCCGGGGAAGCGATGTCTTCGTGATCCAGTCCACCTGCCCCCCCGTGAACGACAACCTGATGCAGCTCCTGATCCTGATGGACGCCCTCAAGCGCGCCTCCGCCCGGAGGATCTCCGCGGTGATCCCCTATTATGGGTATGCGAGGCAGGACAGGAAGGTGAAACCGAGGGTGCCGATCAGCGCCAAGCTGGTGGCGGATCTGATCACGGTGGCCGGTGCGAACAAGGTGGTCTCGATGGATCTCCATGCGGGGCAGATACAAGGCTATTTCAATATCCCTGTGGACAACATCTATGCAGCGCCGATACTCCTGACCCACATCCGGAATCACTTTGCCGACGGCCTGGTGATCGTATCCCCCGATGCCGGAGGAGTGGAGAGGGCCCGGGCCTTTGCCAAACGGCTGGGGGCGGGTCTGGCCATCATCGATAAACGGAGGGATGCGCCCAACGTGGCCGAGGCCATGAACATCATCGGCGAAGTAGAGAAGAAGACCGTGGTCATCCTGGATGACATGGTGGATACGGCGGGGACACTCACCCAGGCCGCAGGGGCCCTCGCGAAAAGGGGTGCGCGAAAGATCTATGCATGCTGCACTCATCCGGTCCTCTCCGGGCCCGCCATCGACAGGATCAAGAGTTCGCCCCTGGATCAGGTGGTGGTAACGAACACGATCCCCCTGACCGACCAGGCAAAGAAGTGCGCAAAGATCACCGTGCTCTCCGTGGCCGAGTTGCTTGGAGAATCCATCAGGAGGAGCCACAATTCAGATTCGGTGAGCAATCTATTTGTGTAGGGAGGAGAGAATGGAGCAACCCACGCTTACAGCGCGCGTACGAAAAGAACAGGGAAAGGAGGCCGCCCGCAAACTCCGGCGGCAGAACCGGATCCCTGCCGTTTTTTATGGTCCCCACTCGGAACCGATGCCATTGGCGGTGGACGTACCGGAGCTCGAAAAGATCTTGAGGAAGACCACCAGTGAAAACATCTTTCTCACCCTTCGGATCGATTCGGACGGAAATTCGGATTCTCGAACGGTCATCCTGAAAGAGCTTCAGACGCATCCGGTAAAACCGATCCTCTTCCACGCCGATTTCTATGAAATCCCCATGGACAAGGAAGTATCCTTCCAGATCCCGATCCACTGCGTCAACACCCCCGTGGGGGTATCCAAGGGCGGGATCCTGGAGCAGGCATTGCGGGAGCTTACCGTCACCTGTCTCCCCTCCAAGCTGGTGGATCGGTTGGACCTGGACGTCTCAGCCCTGGATGTGGGGCAGTCCCTGCATGTCAGGGACATCCAGCTGCCGGAGGGGATCAAGACCGGAATGGACGGGGCCCAGACGGTGGCAGCCGTCAATATTCCTGTCGTAAAGGCAGCCAAGGTTGAAGGAGAAGAGGAGGCCCAGGAGACGGCTGAGGAAGCGGCTCCGGAGGCTTCCGAATAGAAGTTGCGAGTCACGAGACGTCCCGGGATGGGACACACGAGCTCCCAAGTTGCAGTTTCAGGCGATTTCTTGCGGCTGTGAACTCGTCACTTGTCACTCGTTACTTCCATTCTGTTTGAAAGGGGGTGAGTCGGACTCGCGAGAGAAACATACATGATCGTAGGTCTCGGAAATCCCGGGCCGGAATACAGGAAAACCCGCCACAACATTGGTTTCAGGGTGGTGATGCAATGGGCTGCATCCTTGAATGTCACCTTGCGAAGCCGAAGTTTCCATTCCAGGAGCGGCCGGGCCTTGCTTGAAGGCCGGGGGATCATCCTTCTCTGTCCTCAGACATATATGAACAGGAGCGGTATGGCCGTCAGGGCGTGCGCAGATTACTACGGCCTCGACATGGACAAGCTGCTGGTCGTGCATGACGACATCGATCTTCCCGTCGGGAGGGTCAAGGTCGCCAGGAACGGGAGCGCTGGAGGACACAAGGGGATCCAATCCATCATAGACCATCTGGGAACCAACAGGTTTGCCCGTGTGAAGATCGGGGTGGGTCGGCCGCGACCCCCGCAACCCGTGGAGGATTTTGTCCTCAGTCCCTTCGGCGTTGACGCGGAGGCAGTCATGGAAGAAGTCGTTCGACTGGCGGTTCGGGCGTGCGAGGAATTCGTGTTGTCGGGTATTGAAAAGGCGATGTCTGATGTGAACTGGCAAAACCTAGATCAAAAGGAGGGAGAACACTGATGCAGGAGTTAACCTGGGTCGCTCCGTTTTTAGGTATTTTGGGTCTGATTATCGCATTTTTCATCTATCAGTACGTGAGCAAACAGCCAAACGGCTCTCCTCTGATGCAGGAGCTGGAAGGCATGATCCACAAGGGGGCCATGGCCTTCCTGAAGAAGGAGTATTCGGTTCTGGTCTTTTTTATCATTGCGGTATTCATCCTCTTGGCGCTGGCCGTGTCCTGGCGGACTGCGGTGGCTTTTGCAACCGGCGCCTTCTGCTCCATGCTCGCCGGCTTTTCAGGAATGTCCGCCGCCACCAAGGGGAATTCCCGAACCGCCGAGGCGGCCAACAAGCACGGCCAGGCGAGGGCGCTGACCGTCTCCTACTTCTCGGGCTCGGTGATGGGGCTGGCCGTCGCGAGCCTCGGGCTGCTCGGCTTCGGCTTCTGGTTCTGGATCTACGGCGGGGACGTGCAGACCGCGCAGTACATGAACGGCTTTGCCATGGGCGCGAGTTCGATCGCCCTGTTTGCCCGTGTGGGCGGAGGCATCTACACCAAGGCCGCGGACGTCGGCGCAGACCTGGTCGGTAAGGTCGAGGCGGGGATCCCGGAGGACGACCCCAGGAACCCCGGCGTGATCGCGGACAACGTGGGCGACAATGTGGGCGACATCGCAGGGATGGGCGCCGACATCTTCGAATCCTATGTGGGCGCGGTGATCGCCACCATCGCCATCGGTGCGACCCTGGCGATCAACACCCCCCAGGACCTGGCCAACTTCCTCAAAGACTTTCCCGCACTGCAAGGCCTGAGCGTTGAGGCGATCAAGCTGAAGTACATGGCCGCCCCGGTGCTGATCGCCATGGCGGGTCTCATCAGCTCATTTGTCGGCATCTTCTCGATCAAGGCCTTCTCCTCCGGCAATCCGGCAGGGGCCCTGCGATATACCACCTTTGTGGCAGCAGGGGTCTTCATCATCCTCACGGCCCTCCTGATCAACGCGCTCGGGATGCCCTTCGGCGTCTTCTGGGCGGTCGTCTCGGGTCTGATCTGCGGGATCGCGATCGGCCTCCTGGCCGAATACTACACCTCGGGCCCCCCCATCAGGAGGATCGCCGGACAATCGGCGACCGGTCCAGCCACGGTTATCATTGCAGGACTGGCCGTGGGCATGCAGTCCACCTATCTCCCCATCCTCGGCATCTGCGTAGCCACCTTCATCGGTTACAGCATGGCCGGCATCTACGGGGTCGGCATCTCGGCCCTGGGCATGCTCGCCACCGTCGGTGCGACCATGACCGTCGATGCGTACGGTCCTATTGCCGACAACGCCGGCGGCATCTCGGAGATGTCTCATCTGGGGCCTGAGACCCGGAAGATCACCGACAGCCTGGACGCCCTCGGCAACACCACGGCGGCCATCGGAAAAGGGTTCGCCATCGGCTCCGCGGCCCTGACGGCACTGGCCCTCTTCGTCGCCTTCGTGCAGTCGGCCGGGATCACGATCATCGACATCACCAACCCGATGGTCGTGATCGGGGTCTTCATCGGCGGGATCGTTCCGTTCATTGCGGCAGCGCTGACCATGACCTCCGTGGGGGAGGCCGCGTTCAGCATCGTGGAAGAGATCAGGCGCCAGTTCCGGGAGATCCCGGGGCTTCTCGAAGGGAAGGAAGGGGCCAAGCCGGACCCGGCGAAGTGTGTCACCATCGCCACGGGCGCGGCCCTGCAGAAGATGGTCGCCCCCGGGCTGATTGCAGTGCTTACGCCGGTAGCGGTCGGGTTCCTCCTCGGCAAGGAGACGCTCGGCGGCATGCTCCTGGGCGCGACCGTGATGGGCGCGTTCCTGGCCCTTTTCATGGCCAACGCCGGCGGGGCCTGGGACAATGCAAAGAAGTATATCGAGGCGGGCAGCTTCGGCGGCAAGGGTTCCAGCAACCATAAGGCGGCGGTCGTGGGGGATACGGTAGGTGATCCCTTCAAGGACACCTCGGGGCCGGCCATGAACATCCTGATCAAGCTGATGTCCGTGGTCTCCCTGGTGATCGCGCCTATTCTGCCGGCGATCGGTTGGATTTTGACTTTCTAGCTTTTTCAGTCACCACCTGGAACTCCGGCCCATGTTGCGGGCCGGGGTTTCCGGGTGATGAGGGTTTTGCTCTTTCCCGGCCCTTTCGTGACCACAGGAGTTCACTGATGTTCAAAGTTGGTGATTTAGCGGTTTATCCGGCCCACGGAGTCGGGGTGATCGAACGGATCGAGACACAGGAGATATCCGGTTCGAGCCAGGATTTCTACGTCATGCGGATCCTGGACAACGGGATGATCATCATGATTCCGACCCGAAATGTGGGAAGCGTAGGGCTCAGGGAGATCATTCAGAAAAAAGAGGTCCCGAAGCTTTATTCCATCCTCAAGGAAAGGGACGTGCCCGTCGATAATCAGACTTGGAACCGCCGCTACAGGGAGTACATGGAGAAGATCAAGACGGGATCGGTCTACGAGGTGGCGGAGGTCTATCGGGATCTGTTGATGCTGAAACTCGAGAAGGAACTGTCCTTCGGTGAAAGGAAGATGCTGGATACGGCGAAGAACCTCCTGGTCAAGGAGATCTCCCTCGCCAAACAGGTGGAGGAATCACAGGTAGAAAAGGACCTGGAAAAGATCTTTTCATAGCTCCGGGAACTCCTTACGTGGAAAAAGAATCCGAGAGGGCCTTTTCCGTCCACGTCAGTGAGGATGGAAGGGACCAGAGGATAGACATCTTTCTCGCTTCCCAGGTCGAGGACCTGACCCGATCACGGGTGCAGGAGCTCATCCGACAAAGACTCGTGGAGGTCAATGGGGCGCCCGTCAAGGCAAGCCATCGCCTCAAGACGGGGGACCGCATCGACCTTGTCGTACCTGCCCCACGGCCATGCACGCTGGAACCCGAGCCCGTCGAGTTTTCCGTCATCCATGAGGATGGTTCTCTGCTCGTGATCGACAAACCGCCGGGCGTGGTCATCCATCCGGCGCCGGGCCATTTCACGGGCACTCTGGTCCATGGTCTCCTGCGACACTGCCGTGACCTCTCGGGGGTCGGAGGGGTCCTGAGGCCCGGAATCGTGCATCGCCTCGACAAAGACACGTCCGGACTGATGGTCGTGGCCAAGAACGACAGGGTCCACGGGCTCCTGTCATGGCAATTCAAGTCGGGCGCAGTCAGGAAGAGATACCTGGCTCTTGCGCATGGACTCTTTCAGAAGAAGGAAGGCAAGATCGATCTTCCCATCGCCCGTCACCCGGTAAGGCGGAAAGAGATGGCGGTTTCGACCTCCGGGGGGAAAGCGGCGATCACCTTCTGGGAAAGGATCGAGGAACTGGGCGGCCGTTTCACGCTGCTTTCCGTGCGACCCAGGACCGGAAGGACCCATCAGATCCGGGTGCATCTGTCGCATATCGGGCACCCGATCGTGGGGGACCCGGTGTATGGGTTCAAGCGGGGATGGTGGCGGCGGCAGTTCGATGGCAGAGAAGGTCCTCTTCCCGAGATTCCGAGACAAATGCTCCATGCGGAGAGCCTTGGCTTCGATCACCCGGAAACAGGAAGGTTCTGCGAGTTCCATGCCCCTGTGCCTGCGGACATGGAGAGGTGCATTGAGGAGTTGAAGAAGCTGGAGGTTTGAGGTTGGAGGTTTGAGGCAAAAGGCAGCTCGCCTCCAACCTTAAGAGGAGCGCTCCTCCAACCTCAAACCGCGAAGCGAAAGGCGCTTGACAAAGGCAAAAACTTTCTTATAACTGAAGAAAAGAAGAAACATGCCTGCCAATTCATCTGCTTCGCGGGTAATCTTCATCACTCTCTTCGAACCTACAGTGAAGGATTGTCGCTTGCTCCCAAATCTTTCCGGGGAAGTCGCCGAACGCTCAGGGGTCTTCACTCCCGGGGAATCTGCCCCGACTTGAAAAGCTTCTGCCGCGGCAGGAGAATGGTTTTCTCGCACCGGCCTGAAAGCGGGCCGTTCAACCCGATATGGAGGATAAGCACTTGGCAAGAAGTCCAATACCAAACCGCACACGCCCAAAGCGTGAGGTCCCTCAGGTTAAGGAAGAAACCGTAACGAACAATGGAGATCCCGGTATGAATCTGGTCGAACTTAAGAAGATGAAGATCAACGAGCTGACGGCCCTTGGTAAGGATTTCGCCATCGAGGGGGCTTCGGGGATGCCCAAGCAGGATCTCATTTTTTCGCTCCTTCAGGCGCACTCAGAAAGGGCCGGCCTCATATACGGGGAAGGAGTCCTGGAAATCCTCCCGGACGGCTTCGGGTTCCTCCGGGCCCCTGACTCCAATTACCTGCCAGGCCCGGATGACATCTACATCTCGCCGTCCCAGATCAGGCGATTCAACCTCAGGACCGGGGACACGGTCTCGGGTCAGATCCGGCCGCCGAAGGATACGGAAAGGTATTTTGCGCTCCTGAAGGTGGAGCAGGTCAACCATGAAGACCCCGAGATATCCCGTGACAAGATCCTGTTCGACAACCTCACTCCTCTTTATCCCCAGAGCCGGGTGAAGCTCGAGACAGCGCCCGACAATTACTCTGCCAGGATCATGGATCTCATGACCCCCCTGGGGAGAGGCCAGCGGGGCCTTATCGTGGCGCCCCCCAGGACGGGCAAGACGATGCTCCTTCAGAATATCGCGAACAGCGTTTCCGCCAACCACAAGGAGATTCACAAGATCGTTCTGCTGATCGACGAAAGACCCGAGGAAGTGACCGACATGCAGCGCAACGTGGATGCCGAGGTGATCAGTTCGACATTCGACGAACCGCAGCAGCGGCATGTCCAGGTGGCCGAGATGGTCATTGAGAAGGCAAAGAGGCTGGTCGAGCACAAGAGGGACGTCCTGATCCTTCTCGACAGCATCACACGGCTCGCCAGGGCCTACAATGCCACCGTGCCGCCGAGCGGCAAGATCCTCTCCGGCGGACTCGATTCCAATGCGCTTCACAAGCCGAAGAGATTCTTCGGTGCGGCCAGGAATGTGGAGGAAGGGGGCAGCCTGACCATCATTGCCACGGCCCTGATCGATACCGGCAGCCGGATGGACGAGGTGATTTTCGAGGAGTTCAAAGGCACCGGCAACATGGAGATCCACCTGGACAGGAAGCTGACGGACCGCCGCGTATTCCCGTCCATCGACATCAACCGGTCGGGCACCCGGAAGGAGGAGCTCCTCCTTGAGAAGGAAGACCTCAACCGGATATGGATCCTGCGGAAACTGCTCGCGCCCCTCACACAGGTGGACAGCATGGAATTTTTGCTGGACAAAATGAAGGGGACGAAGAATAATAAAGAGTTTTTGGCCTCGATGAGTGAGTGAGGCCAGTGGTCAGGGGGCCGCTTGCCGCTGAGGCGGCAGGGAACTTCCTGCGGGTCTTCTTCTGTAGGAGCAAGCTCCTGCTTGCGATCTTCCAGGCTCCTGCTTGCGATCTTCTGGGGGGGTTGAACGAACCGCAAGCAGGGCTTGCTCCACAGAGGGGTGAAGTTACTTATGAGAGGTTCAAGGGTTCGGAGGTCAGCGGGCAAGTGCCAGGTGATCACGGGTAAGGAAAGACAGCCCTGAACGGTGAACGGGGAACTCCTGAACGAAGAACCTCTTAGCACAAGGAGATTACATCATGAAGAAAGACATTCATCCGGAATACAACAAGGCCGTGGTTCATTGCGCCTGCGGCAATGATTTTGAAACGGGCTCTACCCTCAAGGAGATCAAGGTGGAGATCTGCTCCAATTGCCATCCCTTTTTCACCGGCAAGCAGAAACTGGTGGACGCAGCCGGCAGGGTGGAGCGATTCAGGACCAAGTATTCGCAGGTAGAGTCGAAAAAGGGACCCAAGGGTTCAGCGGGAAAGGGAAAAGAATAAAGAAACCTCTTCTTCCCGATTCACCAATCACATGGACCCGAACGGGAGTCGCCTCCCGGTCGGGTTTTTCAATTAAGCGTTACCAGGTTCAAGGTTCACGGGAAACCGGAGTTCGGATATGTTCACGCGATTAAAAGAGATCGAAGAGCGATGCCAGGAGCTGGAAAGGGACCTGGCTCGACCGGAGATCGTCCGCGATCAGAAGACCTACCAAAAACTCATGAGGGAGCATGGGAATCTGTCCCCCATCATAGGCGCCTTCAGAGAGTATCAGGGTATGCAGCAGGAGATCGAGTCCAACCGCTCTCTCCTGGAAGATCCGGATCCGGAGATCAGGAAACTGGCCAAGGAGGAGATCGAGGGGTTGAGGGCACGGCTTCAGGCCATGGAAGAACGGCTCAAGATCCTTCTTGTCCCCAAGGATCCCAACGATGAAAGGAATGTCCTCCTGGAAATCAGGGCGGGCACGGGCGGTGAGGAAGCCGCTCTCTTTGCCGCCGAGCTTTTTCGCATGTACGCCAGATATGCAGAGTTGATGGGCTGGAAGACGGAAATCATGAGCCAGCACGATACGGGCCTCGGGGGTTTGAAGGAAGCGGTCCTCTTGATTACAGGAGAGAACGTGTACAGCCGTCTGAAAAGGGAGAGCGGCGTCCATCGGGTTCAGAGGGTACCAGAGACCGAGGCCCAGGGAAGGATCCACACCTCGGCGGTGACCGTTGCCGTGCTTCCCGAGGCGGAAGATGTGGACGTGCAGGTCAATCCCGAGGACCTCAGGATCGATATCTTCCGATCTTCCGGGCGCGGCGGGCAGCACGTGAACACGACGGATTCGGCCGTGCGCATCACACACATGCCCACCGGGCTGGTCGTAACCTGCCAGGATGAGCGGTCGCAGCACAAGAACAAGGCCAAGGCGATGAAGGTGCTCCGCTCCAGGCTGTTGGACATGGAGACGGCCGAGCAGCAGTCCAGGATCTCGGAGGAGCGGAAGAACATGGTGAAATCGGGCGATCGAAGCGAAAAGATCCGCACCTACAACTTCCCCCAGGGACGGGTCACGGACCACCGGATCGGCCTTACCCTCTACAGGCTCGAGAACATATTGCAGGGGGAACTGGACATGCTCCTGGACCCGATCATAACCCACTACCAGACCGAGGCCCTGAAAGGAGAATAATGGCCCGGGACCATTGGACCATCAAGGAACTCCTGAAAGTCAGCACCGAATATTTTCAAGGAAAGGATATCGACCACCCGCGACTCAGCGCTGAAGTCCTGCTGGCGCACCTCCTTCATATCGACCGGATCCAGCTCTATCTCGACCCTGATCGCCCTCTCCAGGAGGAAGAGGTGGCCGGATACCGCATGCTGGTCAAGAGAAGGGCGGGCCGCGAGCCGCTCCAGCATATCAGGGGGACCCAGGAGTTCTGGTCGATCGACTTCCTCGTGGGACCCGATGTCCTGATCCCCAGGCCCGAGAGCGAGCTGCTGGTGGAACAGACCGTTGAACTTCTCGGTCAGCTCGGCCCGACCGCCTCCGGGACCTCCATCCTGGACCTCGGCACGGGTTCCGGCGCATTGATCATCTCCCTTGGTTTGGAAATCCCGGATGCATTTCTCTGTGCGACGGACCTCTCGGGAAAGGCGCTGGCGGTGGCTGTGGAGAATGCGCGAAGACACGGACTCGACAAGAGGATCCGATTCGTCCAAGGGGACCTCTTCGGACCCTTCAAGCCGCACTTCGATTCGTTCGAGTTCATCGTCTCCAACCCCCCCTACGTGCCTTCCGAGGTGCTCCCCACCCTCATGCCGGAGATCGGGTTTGAGCCGAGGATGGCCCTCGACGGCGGCACGAAGGGAATGCGATGGATCGAGGCCATCATCCCGGGTGCCGCCGACTTCCTGGTGCCGGGGGGATGGCTGCTCGTCGAGATGGACCCTGCCCAGATACAGGGTGCTCTGGAGCTGATCGAGAGGACCGGGCGATACGGCCGGGCAAAGGCGGTCAAGGACTACAGCAGACGAAACAGGGTGGTGACCGCGCAAAAATGGTCCGGCAGGGTTTCCGACACCCCTCGTTCTTCCTCCTGATACCTTCCGGCAGCTCGTGCTCGTCCGGAATGGGCCTTTCCGCCTGTCTCCGTAGGACCGGTGGAGCGAAGCTGAACCCGTCCTTCACCCCGGCCTCTAACCTGATGGGTTTCGCTCTCGCCGCGCAAGCCCGCGCTGCGGCCCGCTCCAACCATCCTACGGATCTGCCGACCCCCGTGGCCGGCCTCAGATCAAAAAAAGGATTTCCTCGCATTCCTGTCGCTGATGATCAGCCCGCCTTGACACTCCTCGAATGAAGCGGTATTTTCATGGCCCTGTTCTTGATATATCGTCAGTAGTTTCCGATCTTACGGCTGCTTACATTCGATGAACCCATGGTGCCGGATGCAGGCAGGTTCCCGTGCTGCATGCAGGGTTTGCACCAAATGGTTTCCACGGCCAACGGACGACAATCGGCGGACAATGCCTGATGACCAGATTCCTGGGTAAATGGCTCAAGATCTATGAAGGCGAATTGGGCCTGTTCTTCTGGTCCGCCCTCCTCTTCTTCGCCATTCACGTCTCTGACATCCTGCTCAACAACTTCGGGGAAACGGCCTTCCTGAAGCGCTTCGGCGTAGAATACCTGCCCGTCATCTACATGACCAATGCCGTGGCCACCTTCTTCCTCATGAGTTTTCTGACGGGCATCATGGCCAGGACGCCGAGCAGCCGCCTCCTGTTCTACCTGCTGATGGTATGCGGCACCTCCGTAGGGCTGATCCGGTTCCTGATCCCCTTCGGATTCGAGATGATCTATCCCGTGATCTATATCATGAAGTCTCAGTACGAGGTCCTCCTGGGGCTCCTCTTCTGGGACACGGCAAACGATCTTTTCAATACACGCCAGTCCAAGAGGCTCTTCCCGCTCCTGACCGCAGGGGGGGTCCTGGGAGGCGTATCGGGCAGCTTTTTCACGCCGGTCCTGGCGCGGGCGATCGGCATCGACAATCTCATGCTGGTATACACCGGAACTACCTTTTTCGGGGCCGTGATTCTCGGGCGGATGGGCTCCCTCTTTCCTTCCTTGAACACCGGGGAAAAGGAGAAGAAGGGCAAAAAGGGCCGCTCCTCCATCCTGAATGAGCTGAGAAAGGTCGTTCCGATCATCAAGGAATCCACCCTGGCCAAGGTCCTGATCGTCCTGACCCTCGTACCGAACATGGTGATCCCGATCATCAACTTCCAGTTCAATTTCGCCGTGGACCAGACCTTCGGAACCGAAGGCGGGATGCTGCGATTCTTCGGCTACTTCCGGGGGTTCATGAACATCGTCAGCTTCGTGCTGCTGCTCTTTGTCGGCCGGATCTACGGCCGGTGGGGCCTGCCCATCGCGCTCATGTTCCATCCGTGCAATTATGTGATCGCCTTCCTGGCGTACCTGTTCAAGTTCGACATCTATTCCGCCATGTACTCCCAGCTCTCCACGACCGTGCTCCGAAACACGATCAACAACCCTGCCAGATCCGTTCTGATGGGCCTGTTCCCGCCGGAGCACCGCTCAGCGATCAGGCCTTTTCTCAGGGGGACCGTGGTCCGCATCGGGATCCTCGTGGGGTCCGGGACGATCCTGTTCTTTCAGAGCATCATGCACCCGCGATATCTTTCCATGATCGCCATCCTTTTCGTACTGGTGTGGATCTCGACCACCATCATCCTCAAGAGGAGATACTCGGCCATCCTCCTGGACTTGATCTCCCGGAACATGCTCGACATCAAATCCCTCGAGGAAAAGGACGTGGGCCAGATATTCCTCGACCGGGGGGTGCAGTCCCAACTGGTCGAGAACTTCCTTTCCTGCAAAGGAAGCGCATGCCTCTGGTACGCAGACCTGATCCGGTCCCTCGGGGTGAAGAACCTGGACGACCATATCCTCGCCGTTTTGAAGAACCAGGATGAAAAGACCGCTTCGAAGCTCCTCGAGATCATGTCCGGTGATGCAGGGCCCGCAGCCATACCGACCTTCGTGGAAATGATCAAGAGAAGAAGTCCCGAATTGACGCGCTCCGTGCTCAAGGCGGCGGCAAGAATGGACCACAGGGTCTCCGGTCCATTCCTGAACAAGGTGCTGGATGCCGCCACCCATCCTGAGATCAGGGCATACGCCGTGGCCGGTCTCTACAACGAGAACCCCGCAGCATACGATCCGCTCATCCGTGCCTGGCTTGTTTCGGAGGAGATTCACGAGAGGAAGGCCGGGATCATTTCCGCGGGCGGGAGTGGAAACCGGGAATACATCCCCACCCTGACCGAGATCCTGAAAAAGGAGACAGACCCGGACATGGTCGCCCACACCCTTGAAGCCTTGCGCTCCCTCGGGGCCGAGGGGTTGAACGGGATCGCCATTCCATATCTGAGGAGCCCTTCCGAGAGGGTTCGCTCGGCCGCCATGGAGTCCATGACGCTTGCCGATGAAGAGTCCCTGAGGGCGGTGATTCCCTTGCTGGGCGACGCCTCGGATACCATCAGCGGTCAGGCCATGGCGAAACTCCAGCGGGCTTCCATCCAAAACGGGGAGATCCTGATTGAATCACTGGCCATCCCGAACCGAAAGCTCAGAGAAGGGGTCTTTTCGCTCCTTCAACTGCTGCAGATCCGGGATCTGGATGTGATGCGATTTGCTAAGTCCCAGATCGTGATGGCGTACTCCCATGTGGCCGAGGCGGAGGCCCTGGGACGTCTTCCGGAGAGTCCCGAGAAGAATCTGCTGGTGGATCACTTGATTCAAAAGAAGAAAGAGCGGGTGGATACCGTGCTGCGGATCCTCGCTGCCCAGGACTCTTCAGGACGTCTGAGGATGATCCACAAGGGGATCCTCTCGGCCGATGCCCGCCAGCGCGCCAATGCCGTTGAGGCCCTGGAGGACACCCTTGGCAGCGTGTTGTCCAAGGGAATGATCCCCCTGGTGGAAGACCTCTCCCCTTTCCAATGCCTGCAGGTCGGCAGGAACTTCGTCCAGGTAGGCCGTTTTGACTCGAACCCGGGAGCACTCGCAGCCGATCTGCTGGCCAAGCGGGACTGGGTAACCGTCGTTTTGGCACTCCATCTCCTCGGCAGTCAGGGGCTGGACGACGGGAGAACAGCGGACATCGAGACCCTCCTGGAGTCCGGGAATGAATTTGTCCGCGATGCGGCTGTCCGATATGCGCTCAAGAACGGAATGCAATCTCTCCTGAAGGGGGCTGAAATGGAAACAGGAATCACTATTCCTGACAAGATCCTCCACTTGAGGACCATCCATATCTTCGAAGGGCTTTCGGTAAGCGAAATGGCTGCGATCGCCTCGATCACCGAGGAAGTGACATACCCCAAAGGGACGGTGATCATCAAGGAGGGAGAGAGAGGGGAGACCATGTACATGATCATCCAGGGAGAGGTCTCGGTGATCAAACAGGGTCAGGGAGGGGCGGAGATCGTCCTCGATCGCATCGGGGCAGGCGACTACTTTGGGGAGATGGCCCTCTTCGAGGACCTGGTGAGGTCCGCAACCATACGTACGGAGGCGGATACGAGGGTCCTGGTCCTCGACAAGCGGGAGTTCACGGAAATCGTCAGGGAATATCCTCTCATTGCCCTCCAGATCTGCAAAGTCCTGAGCCAGCGGCTGCGGAAACTCCACGAGAAGATCCAGGGCTACGAAGGGCAGCCGTCATCCCCCTGTCCGGATTCCCTGCCGTCCAGCCCGGGAGGGTGAGGGAGGTACCCGGTCTCTTCGATTGCGGGTCGGTGACTCGGCCGGGAGAAGAGCTCCGGGTTGCGGTTCCGGGGTTGACCCATGGGACCAGGGTTTTAACACGACCCTCGATCAGCGGTTGACGAACACCCCGATCTTCCGGCCCGTCCGCTCGTTGAAAAACTTCCCGGCAAGGGCCATCCCGTTCTTCCGTGCAAGCTCCAGGGCCGGTGCGTTCTCCAGATCGATCGTCACATAGATGCGCTGATCGGCGGCTCGCTCGACCAGCCCTTGGATCAGTCTCCCTGAAATCCCCAAACCCCTCCACGCAGGATGGACGGAGGTATATCCTCTCTCCAGATACCCGGACAGATCCAGTCCGGTGGCCGACTCGATCTGCCGCACATACCGTTCCTTCTGCCGCTTCAGCACCACCGTCCCTATGACGTCTCCACCCGCGTCCTGCGCATAGCCGATTAGATAGGCGTTCCGGAGATTGTCCCGGATGAAGGCACGCCCGACCGCGCCGTGCTCGGCAATCAGCCTCTCGATCCGGTACAACCTTTCCTCGGGGATCTCTTCACTCCGGCCAAAATAGTAGAAAATGCCGGAGTCCGTCTCGTGATTCGTGTCGGACATAGAGGGTTTTAAAGCATGATCTTCCAGTTTTTACAAATAGTTTCCAAATTGACACCCATACGCTTTTGCTCTACCATGTTTGGGAAGTGGATCGTATTCTCCCTGCTCCCTTTCAGCAACAGGAATGGATATCTGGATTCTCACGGTCAGAGGTCATCGTTATCATCCCAACAGAAGGCTCCTGGAGGCAGCCGGACTTCTCGAACAAAGGGCGTTTCTCATTCACCCCGGGAAACTGTACCTGGGCGTAAGTGGTCGCGAATGGATCCTGGACGGCCGCGTTCCCCTTCGCCGGCCGGATGTCGTTCTTCCGCGACTCGGGGCCACCATCAAGGAGTACGGCCTCACGGCAATCCGGCAGCTTCAGCTGATGGGGATCCCGGTCATGAATCGATTCGAGGCCATTCTCCTCGCGAGCAACAAGTTTCTGTCTCTGCAGACCCTCGTCGCCTCCGGAATTCCTGTGCCCGAGACCCGTTATGCCAGCAATCGGTCGAACTTCGCCGATGCCCTTGCGAGCCTGGGAGGGTTTCCGATCGTGATCAAGATCTCGAACAGCAGGCAGGGGAGCGGCGTCTTCCTTTTCCATTCCATGGAAAAGGCCATGCCCACCCTCGCACTCCGGCTCGAGAAAGGGCACGGAGTCCTGATGCAGAGGTTCATCCCTGCAGAGGAGAGAAAGGACTTACGAATCCTGGTAGGGGGCGGTGAGGTCCTCGGGGCCATGTCCCTGACGCCAAGAAAGGGGGAGTTCAGATCCAACATCCATCTGGGGGGGAAACCGGAGGCGGTGTCGGTTTCCGATGAGACGGCCTCCCTGGCCCTCCGCTCCGCAGAAGCCCTGGGACTTGATGTGGCAGGAGTCGATATGGTAGAGGACCGGCACGGGTCCTTGCGCGTCATGGAGGTGAATTCCACCCCCGGTTTCAAAGGGCTGGAGAAATGCACCGGCAAGGATATTGCAGCGGCGATCATACGATGCTCGATCATGGGGAAAGGTAGCGGGGTATGAGAATCGGCTTTGTGATGGACAGGCTGGAGTCCATAAATCCACTGAATGAAACGACCAGTCACCTGATGTACGAATGCAACCAGAGGGGGCATACCGTCTTCTTCATGGAACCTCACGACATCTACATCCGGCGGAACGAGGTGGTTTCCAGGATGAGGAACATCACCGTCCCCAAGGACATGAGCATGAAGCAGTACTGGCGTTCCCTCATCCACTGTCTCCACAAAGACGAACTGATCTATGAAAGCCTGGTCGAGCTCGATGCGATTTTCCTGCGGAAGAACCCTCCCCTCATCTATCAGAGCATGGAATGGCTGGACCCGGTCAACCATCGCGTCTTCATGATCAACAGCACCAGGGGGCAGATCATTGCAAACAGCAAGCTCTATATCCTGAACTTCCCGGAGATCATCCCCGAGACGCATGTGTCCAGGGATCCCGCAAGGCTCAAGAAGATCATCGATGATTTCGGGGGAGCCATGATCGTCAAGCCCCTTCGCCGCTACGGCGGTGAAGGGGTCATCAAGGTGAGTGTGAGAGACAGAGAGAACCTCAACTCCCTCATCCACTACTATGTGGCGGCGTACAAGGCCTACCCCGAAAGAGAGCCGATCATGGTCCAGGAATATCTGGACGGGGTCCAAAGGAACGGGGATGTGAGAATCCTGCTGTTGAACGGCGAGATCCTGGGCGCCATGAGGAGAAAGGCCCAGGATGGGGAATTCCGAACGAACATCCATGCCGGGGCGACCGCGTACAAACATGAGGTGACGCCGGCCCAGAGAAAGATCTGCACCACGCTCAAACCGAGGCTGGTCGCAGACGGACTCTACTTTGTCGGGATCGATATCATCGAAGACAGACTGGTCGAGATCAACGTCCTGAGCCCCGGAGGCATACCCCGGATCAACCGTCTGAACAAGGTGAAGCTGGAGTGTGATGTCATTGACTTTATCGAGCGGAAGGTCAGTGAGATGAACCTGCCTCCGAAGAAGAGAAAGTGAGGGGAAAGATGAACTCAAGAAAAATCGTGAAGGGCCTGGTTTTCCTTTCCTTTGCCTGTGTTCTGCTGCTCCCGGGTTTTCAGGGCGGCACGGCCCTGGCCAAGGGCATTATCAAGATCGGGATCATGGAGGAGCCGAAGACCCTGAACATCTGGCGCGCAAGCGACACCTGGTCCCGGCGCGTCCTGAGCAAGGTGTATCAGCCTCTCTTCCTGCGCGAACCGAAAGACCTGAAGCTGGTCCCGTGGCTTGCGGCGGAGCAGCCGACCTACGACGAAGCCACGCTCTCCTACACCCTGAAGCTGAGGCCCGCCAAGTGGTCCGACGGAACGGAATTCACCGCAGAGGACGTGGCCTTCACAGGAGAGGTCATCAGAGAGTTCAAGGTGCCCAGGGAGTACTCCGAGTGGGAGCCGGTCAAGAAGATCGAGGTCATCGACAAGCACACGGTGCGCTTTCACCTCGAAAGGCCCACCGCGACCTTCCTTGCAAGGACTCTCACCACGGACATCGTGCAGAAGAAGCAGTGGGAACCGGTGGTGAAGGAGGCGAGGAAAGCCGAAAAGCCGCTCGCTGCCCTGCACAACAGCAAGATGGACAACCCCGTGGGGACCGGGCCATTTCTTCTCAAGGAGTGGAAAAAGGGATCGTACCTCTTCATGGAAAAGAACCCCCATTTCTTCGGAAGGGGGCAGAAGATGCAGGGGTTTGTTCTCGGCCCCCATATAGAAGGGATCGTCTTCAAGGTATACGGGACATCGGATGCCGCGGTCCTTGCTTTGAAGACAGCGGATATCGACCTCTTCTGGTGGGGTATCCCTGCAGGCTACCTCGAAGACCTGAAAAAGGAAAAGGGTGTGACGCTCTTCACCAACGAAAAGAGCGGGCTCTACTTCCTCGGCTTCAATCTCAGGAAGAAGCCCTTCGAAGACGTGCATTTCAGGAGGGCCGTCGCCACGCTGATCGACAAGGACTTCATCCTGGAGAGGGTGCTTCAGGGGCATGCGATCAAGATGAAGTCCATCGTCCCTCCCGGGAACAAGTTCTGGCACGCCTCTGACGTGCCTGTGTACGGCGAGGGGCTCTCCAGGGACGAGCGGACGCGGAAGGCATACGAGATCCTGGACAAGGCCGGCTACAAGTGGAAAGTACCGCCGGTGAACGGGGAGGGCAAAGTGGTCAAGGGAGAGGAGCTGATCCTGCCGGACGGAACCCCCATGGAGGAGTTTACCATCCTGACCCCGCCGTCCGACTACGATCCGCACAGGGCCATGGTCGGCATGATGGTACAGGAATGGCTCAGGATGGCCGGGATCCCCGCATCGGCCAAGCCCATGGCCTTCGGCTCGCTGATGGAGCAGGTCAAGGCCCGGCACCAGTTCGACCTCTTCGTCCTCGGATACGGGAGCCTCTCTCTCGACCCGGAGTACCTGAGCAACTTCTTTGTGTCGAGGAATGACGTGGCCGGCGGATGGAACATGAGCGGGTACAGGAATCCCGCTTTCGACCGGCTCGCAGAGGAGTCCTCCGCCGAAATGGATATGGAAAAGAGAAGGGGGATCATCCAGGAGATGCAGAAGATCATTCTCCGGGATGTGCCTTATATTCCCATATACAATCCCAAACTGATCGAGGCCGTACGGACCGATCGCTTCACCGGGTGGGTTGAAATGCTCGAAGGAATAGGGAATATCTGGTCTTTCTGCCAGATAGAAAAAAAATAGAGATGGAACTTCATCGATTCGTCCTCCGAAGACTGATCCAGATCGTGATCATCTTCTTTGTCATCCTCACGGCCTTGTTCTTTCTCTTCCGCCTTGCCCCCGGAGACCCTGTCTCACGCATGGTGGATCCGTCGATGACACCGGAGGACGTGAAGCGGATGATTTCCGAGTTGGGCCTGGACCAGCCCGCGTGGAGGCAGTACCTGGTCTATCTGAAGAACTTCTGCATCGGACAGTTCGGCCACTCCTTTCACTATGGCCGCCCTGTTGCGCAGATCATCTGGGAGAGGCTGCCGAACACGATCCTTCTCTTCACCACCTCCATTATCCTGGCGGCGCTGGCAGGGATCTCCTGGGGGAAATTGGCGGCATGGCATAAGGGCAAGAAGGTGGATGTCGGGCTGACCATCGGTTCGCTGGTCACCCACACCGTCTTCCTCCCGTGGCTTGCGCTGATCCTGATCTGGGTCTTTGCCTACAAGCTGAGGTGGGTCCCGATCACGGGGATGATTTCAGAGGACGTGTGGCTCGATCCCCATTCGAGCTTCTGGGCAAAGGCTGCGGACATCCTCCACCACATGGCGCTCCCCCTGGCCACCCTCTTTCTGATCCATTTCGGCAGCTATCTGCTGATCATGCGGAGCAGCATGCTCGATACGCTCAGGGAAGATTACATCCTGACGGCGAGGGCCAAGGGATTGACCGAAAAAGTGATCCGGAGCCGACACGCGGCCCGAAACGCTGCGCTCCCGGTGATCACGAGTCTGGGGTTGAGCCTCGCCTTCTCCATCAACGGCGGGGCCTTGACCGAGACGGTTTTCACGTGGCCGGGCATCGGCAGGGAACTGGTCTCGGCGGTGAGCCACAACGATTATCCCCTGGCCCAGGCATCCTTTCTGCTGATCGCAGCCGTGGTGCTTGTCTCCAATCTGGTGGTGGACGTGCTCTACGCCTATCTGGATCCGAGGATCCGCTACTGAAGAGAGAATGTCCAATGTCCAATGTAGAATTCAGAATTTCCAAGGCAAGACATGGAAGTCGTTGCTTCCGCTGTATGATGATCTCTTGTTTTTCTCTTCCCTTCGGCTTTGGACATTGGACATTGGACATTGGACATTCTGCAGTGTCGTCCGCGGTGAGTTGCATGTCATGAGAGACAAGAGCGTCCGCATACGATTCCACTGGTGGTCCCATTTCCGGGAGAGCTGGTCGATCTTCAGCGACAATCTCCTGGGAAAAATCGGAATGGCCCTGCTCGTCCTCTTCGGACTCATGGCGCTGGGCAGCTTCATCCCTCCCATGCTCGACCCCATGTACCACCCGATGGCGGGCGTCGATCCGGACGTCACCTCCTCGACCGGACCTTCCCTGAAGCACTGGCTGGGCACCGACTTCATGGGCAGAGACATCCTGAGCCAACTCCTGGCGGGCGCCAGGATCGCCTTCATGGTGGGCGTGTCGGCCGCCTTCATCAGCATCTTTCTGGGCACCGCCATCGGCATGGTTGCCGGGTATGCCGGAAGGCTCGTCGACACCGCCCTCATGCGCCTGGCGGACATCGTCATGGTGATGCCGACTCTTCTGGTCGTGATCATTTTGGCGTCCCTTTTCGGACAGCTGAGCATCTGGACCATTGTTCTGATCATCGCCTTTTTCCGGTGGCCCGGTGTCTCCAGGGTGATCAGGGCCCAGACCCTCTCCCTGAAGCAGCGGCCCTTCATCGATGCGGCCAGGGTGGCCGGGGCCTCCCATCTCAGGATCATATTCAGGCACATCATGCCGAACGTGCTCCCTTTGTCGTTCCTTTACATGACCTTTCGGGTCACTTCAGCCATCACCATCGAGGCGGCCTTGGCATTTCTGGGATTCGGTGACCCCGGGACGGTCAGCTGGGGGATGATGCTGCAGTGGGTGTGGAAGACAGGACACATGTTCAAGGCCCCGTATTGGCTTCTCCCGCCCGGCATTTGCATCTCGCTGATCACGCTTTCTTTTTACATGCTGGGAAGGGCCATGGAAGAGGTGCTCGACCCGAGGTTGAGAAAGGAGGAAAAAGCCGTCTGATGGCCCTGTTGTCGGTTGAAGGACTCAGCATCGGATATCAGACCGGAAGAGGGATCCTCCAAGCGGTGGAGAAGGTCTCCTTTTCCCTGGACAAGGGACGGTCCCTGGGCTTTGTGGGGGAGTCGGGATGCGGCAAGACCACACTGGGGATGGCCCTCATGAGACTGCTCCCGCCGAACGGGAAGGTGACCGAAGGAAAGATCCGGTTTGACGGAGAAGACCTCCTCGCCAAGAGCGATGAGGAGATGCGGAGGCTGCGGTGGAGAGAGATCGCCATGATTTTTCAGGCCGCCATGAATGCGCTCAACCCCGTACACCGCGTTCAGGATCAGATCGTCGAGGCCCTGTTGACCCATTATCCGGAAATGGATCGGCGGGCGGCACTCGATCGGGTTGGGGAGCTCTTCAGGCTGGTCGGGCTGCCGGAGAGCCGCATGGCCGACTACCCGCACCAGTACAGCGGCGGGATGAAACAGCGGGCGGTCATTGCCATGGCCCTTTCCTGTAACCCGAAACTGATCATCGCGGATGAACCCACGACCGCACTGGACGTCATCGTGCAGCATCAGATCCTGGAACGGACCAAGAGGATTCAGGAGGAACTGGGATTCGGGATCATCTTCATCTCCCACGACATCTCCATCGTCTCCGAGGTCTGCGACGATATCGGCATCATGTACGCGGGACAGCTCGTGGAGATCGGATCGAAAGAGGAGGTCTTCAGATCCCCGAAACACCCTTACACCTATGCCCTCTTCTCCTCCTTTCCGACCCTGACGGAGAGGAAAAGCCTGCAGCCCATACCCGGGGAAACCCCGAACCTGATCGCACCGCCTGCGGGGTGCCGCTTCTGTGACCGTTGCCCGGGCGCAGAATCGAGCTGCAGTCTGGAATCCCCGTGCTGGGTCGAGATCTCCGTGAATCACCATGTCAAGTGCTCCTGCTGCGGGAAGGCTTGAGGGCTGGCGATGGATAGACCACCGGTGCTCCAACTCGAAGGTGTCTCCAGGATCTACGCCGGCAGATCGACCATCAGGGGTCGAAGTCATCTGAAGGTCACCGCCCTGGATGGGATCAGCCTTCAGATGAACGAGGGTGAGATCCTCGGCCTGGTCGGAGAAAGCGGCAGCGGAAAGACCACCTGCGGCCGTCTGATCGTCAGACTCGAGGAGCCGCAGAAGGGGACGATCCGCCTGGACGGGAAGCCCATCACCGGCCTCAGAGGCAGGGCGCTTCAGGAGTACCGCCGAAAGGTGCAGATGATCTTCCAGGATCCTTACCAGTCGTTGAACCCCCAGCTCTCCATCATGGAGAGCGTTGCTGAACCCCTGAACATCCATCGGGAAGGAAGCAGGGATCAACGAAGGGAGAAGGTCATGGATGTCCTCCGCGACGTAGGTCTTTCTCCGCCGGAGCGCTTCCTCTATCGCTTTCCCCACCAGTTGAGCGGCGGACAGAGACAGAGGGTCGCCATCGCGAGGGCCATGGTCCTGAGACCCGAAGTGGTCGTGGCCGACGAGCCGACGTCCATGCTGGACGCCTCCTACTCCGCGCAGATCTACAACATCCTGCTCAACATGCGGGACCGATACCGTGTGAGCATCCTCTTCATCACCCACAACCTTGCCGCGGCAAGATACCTCTGCGATCGCATCGCCGTCATATACAGGGGCCGCCTCGTGGAGGTTGCATCCGCAGAGGAGGTCATCGAACGTCCAAAGCACCCCTATACCCAGGCGCTGATCGACGCACTGCCCAAATTCGGGATGAATGAAACCGGAACGAAGTTCAACTCCCTCCTGGCGGTCGAGAGGGAGAGGAACTCTCCTGTCTGCTGCCTCTTTTACGAGCGATGCGCTCGAGCCATGGAGAGATGCGCAACCGAATCGCCTCTCCTTTGGGAGATCTCCCCTGGTTGCCGTGTGGCCTGCTTCCAGGTGGAGTCCGGGGCCTGAGAAGAATGTCCATTGCAGAAGGTAGAACGTCGAATCTGCAGGGGGAGACGAGTCAAAGGATGCTTCCGGTCCAGCACATCGTCGCGACACCTGCGCCTGCTTTCTGCCGATCCCCTGGCGCGCTGCCATGACGGAAGGCCGAACCAAGCCGGTTCCGCTACACGGCCTGGACGACGCGAGGAGGCTTTTCTCTTCACTGAGGGGGAGCCTCGTCGGCGTGGGCATGACCGCCTACTCCAGGATCATTCCTTCCTATTTCAGCAAAGACTATCGAATCATTGCACTCAGGAAGACAGGAGATCTCGGGGCCATTCGGCAAGGAGTGGAGGTCTTCTGTCTGGAGGAGCAGATCGGAAGAACGGTCAAGGAGCCGGGTTTCCAGTCAGGCCTTCTCCTCAGCCATCCCCTTACCCGGCGGTACCTGAAAGGCCTGCCTGAGCCGATTTATCTTTTTCTCTATCAGAGTTATCCCGAACTCGAAGAGCTGGCCCGCCTGGAGCGCTGGATCCTCCTGGCGAATCCATCCGGCCTGCGCACCCGCACAGGCTCCAGGTCCTTTTTCCACGCCCTCCTCCGGCGGTTGGCGCTGCACACGGCTCCAGGCGATCTGTTTCCCATCGGTGAGCTGTGGGCCCGTGAGTACGAAAGGTGGACTGAAGATCTCGGACCCCGTTTTGTCGCGCAGCTGCCCGAAGTCCGGCAGGGGGGCGGCCGTGGAACCTTCTTCATCCACTCCAGGGAAGAATTCCACGCCCTTCGATCCCGGCTGAAGGGAGGGACCTGGAGGGATTCAAGGTTGGAGACCGTCAGCCTGCGCAGATTCATTGACGGCGTTCCTGCATCCATCGCTCTCTGCATCACGGAGAAAGGAATCCTCTTCTCCCGTCCGCAGATCCAGCTCCTCGACCTCCCGTTCAGCCGTTCGATTCCCGAGAGCGGGGTCTTTTGCGGCCATTCATGGGGTGGCGCGCCGTTTCCCGCCCCGGTCAGGGCTGAGGTCCTGGCCCAGTCCCGACCCATCGGAGAGTACTTGAGGCGAATGGGGTACCGGGGAATCCTGGGGATCGACCTGGTCGTCGAGAAGGGGACGGACAGGGTATATCCGATGGAAATCAACCCCAGGCTTACAGGAGCCTTTCCCATGCTCTCCCAGTTGCACATCGGGATGGGGCTGATCCCCATGGAGATCATACATCTCCTGGAGTTCATGGGTCTGGACTATGATGCCGATCTTGCCCTGCTGAATCGGGAATACCGGAGGGACACCACGGGAAGCCACCTCATCCTCTTTCTCATGGGGCGGGGACGTGGGGCGTTGAAGCCCACGTTGCAGGGAGGGCTCTACGAGATGCGCTGCAACGACGAAGAGGCCCGGTTTGTGGGGAGCGCGACCGATTACCGGCAGATTTCCCATGATGGTCAGTTCATTCTCATCGACGGCCCTCCGGATGGTGAACTCGGCTCCGATGACCCGCTCTACCGGTTATGCAGGCTCCTTTTCAGGACCCCCCTGGAAGGGCACGGTCAAGGGAGTCTGAAACAGGCGCTCAGGGCAGCCGAATGGGTTTACAGGAAGATACTCGTTTAGAGGCAGCGTCCAGGGGTTCAGGGTTACCCCCTGCCCGGCGGCCCGCGGCGCCGCCG
>JAGVAP010000068.1 GCA_020060215.1 Deltaproteobacteria bacterium
AGGTGATCGCACGTTCGGCCTTGGCGATGCGGAGGCCACGATCCACCAGGTGGCGTATGGCTGCCGGCGTGCTCGCCATGTGCACAAAGTCACGGGCGACGTCCTTGAAAAGGCTGATCAGGTCCACCTCCTGCTGGTAATCCGTCCCCATGGACATGGTTGCGGACTGCCCCACGATGGCGAGCACCGGGGTGGAGTCCTTGCGCGCGTCGTAGAGACCGTTGAGCAGGTGAATCGCTCCTGGTCCCGAGGTACCGAGGCACACGCCCACCTCCCCGGTGAACTTGGCATGGGCCGCGGCCATGAAGGCCGCCTCTTCCTCGTGCCGCGCCTGGATGAACCTAATCTTCTCCTTATGCCGGTCGAGTGCCCCCATGATCCCGTTGATGCCGTCCCCCGGGTACCCGTAGATCCTCCTGACACCCCACTCGTAGAGACGCTGGACCAGAAAATCGCTCGATTTGTCGGCCATGGCATTCCCTCTTTCCGGGCATTCAGCCCTGGTTTTCACGGGCGCTCCGGAGTCCTCGCTCGCCCTTTCAGAATCCCATAACAATGCACGTGGAGTCATAAATGGGTCTTCCCCTGTATTTTCCGGAACCCGCAGAGGTATCCGGCAGGATAACCGACTCACGCACCTCTTTCGGGTCCAGGTGATGCGTTTCATGTGCGCCCAAGCGAGAGACGTTCTACGAAGGCCCTCGCCATTACCGGCTGATGCCGGATGCAGCTCCTGGATGTCTTGGATCCCCAAACAGCGAAATAGTGGAATGCCCCCATTTACTTCCATGAGTTTCGGCATCATGCATGTGAAATGGGATACCTTTGAAGAGTAAATCAGAGCGAAATGAGATCGGGAAAGCGAGAGCATCGAATATTCGAAGAAACGGACAACGTTGCAGCCCCTGACTGCTCCTACGATCCGATCGAGGACTATGCCATCATCGGGGACTGCAGCTGCGCGGCCCTGGTCTCGAGGAGAGGCTCCATAGACTGGCTCTGTCTTCCGCACTTCGACAGCCCTCCCCTGTTCTGCGCCATGCTGGACGCAAGAAAGGGCGGCCGGTTCCGCATTTCCCCCTCACCCCCGTTTTCAAGCAGTCGGCGCTACATACCGGAGAGCAACGTCCTCGAGACGACGTTCGAGAACGAACAAGGCAAGGTCCGGCTGTCGGACTTGATGCCCATCTACTCCCCTGAAGGCAGGAGCATCCTCCTGTGCCCGGAGCGACACATCCTCCGCGTGGTCGAATGTCTCGAAGGGGAGCCGGAGGTCGAGATCCTCTATGAACCCCGGCCGAACTTCGGCAGGCACGTGCCGTCGCTTTCACAGCGGGGCCGCTTCTCCTGGTTTTTTCAGGATGGGAGCAATGCATACCTCCTGCAAACCGACGTTCCCATGACCATTTCGGAAGACCGGTCCTCCGTCTATGCTTTGCACAGGCTTCAGAGGGGGGATCGCCGGGCCTTTTCCTTGTGCTTTGCAGCGAAGGAGCCTCTTGTCCTCTTCCCCCTGGGAGGGCCGGCCTTCGAACTGATCGACACCACCGCTCAGTGGTGGCGGAACTGGCTGGAGAAATGCCGGTACCGGGGGCCCTACAGGAATGAAGTGCTGAGAAGCGCGCTCGTGTTGAAACTCCTCACCTTCGCCCCCTCAGGAGCGGTCGTGGCCTCGTGCACGACGTCTCTGCCGGAAAAGATCGGCGGGATACGAAACTGGGATTACCGCTACTGCTGGCTTCGGGATGCATCCATGACGTTCCGGGCCTTCTTTCGCCTCGGGTTCATGAGTGAGGGCCAGGCATTTCTCTCATGGCTCCTCCACACCACCCGCCTCACCCAGCCGGAGCTGCAGGTCCTCTACGGTGTTTATGGAGAGCCAGACCTCAAGGAGTCCGAGCTGGAACATCTCGAAGGCTACCGCTGCTCGCGTCCCGTACGGGTGGGAAACCTCGTCACCCATCAACTCCAGCTCGATACCTATGGGGTGGTCGTCGAGGCTGCCTGGGAGTACGTGCAGCAAAATGGGAAAATCGGCCGGGCCACCGGGAAGACTCTGGCCGGGTTCGGCCGGACCGTCTGCCGGAAGTGGCGGGAGCCCGACGAGGGGATCTGGGAGATCCGTTCCGGGAAGCGGCACAACACCCATTCGAAGGTCCTTTGCTGGGTGGCGCTGGACCGGCTGATCAGGATGCACGAGCAAGGTAGGTTGCGCATCCCCCTGGATCGCTTCACCCGGGAAAGGGAGGAGATCCGGAAGGAGATCGAAGAGCGCGGCTACGATGAAGAAATCCGGAGCTACGTCACGGCATTCGATTACCATGACGTCGATGCGAGCCTCCTGCTCCTTACCGAATACGGCTACAGGGACCCCCGCCATCCCCGGATGGTGGGCACATACCGCCGCATCCGGGAGCGGCTGCACCATGGCGGGCTCTTCTATCGCTACGACCCCGACGCCCACGAGGACGGCCTGCCGCCGGGGGAAGGGATGTTTCTCATGGTCAGTTTCTGGGAGGTGGCTCATCGCGCCCGGCTGGGGGAAGTCGAGGGGGCCAGGAGGGATTTCGAAAAGGCGCTCTCGTATGCGAACGACCTGGGGCTTTTCGGGGAGGAGACCGACAGGGACACCAAGACGCTCCTTGGGAACTTCCCCCAGGCCTACACCCACATCGGGCTGATCGAAGCCGCCCTGGCCATCTCCGAGGCCGAGGGGACGGATACCCCCCCCGACCAGGCCCCCGAAATGGAGGGGGAGTAGAAGGGGCAGTGCCTGGAATGAAACCGGATTTTGCAGGCGTTGCGTTATGGGGGTTTGTGGCGACCCTGATCCTGACCACGATCATGTATCTGGCGCAGGGCATGGGGGTCAGCCGGATCAGTCTCCCCTTCATGATCGGCACCGCCTTCACCGGGAATCGCGACAGGGCAGAGTATCTCGGTGTGGCGCTCCACTTTGTGCTCGGCTGGTCGCTGTGCCTGATCTACGCATTCATCTTCGAGGATCTCAAGCGCTCGGGCTGGGTCCTCGGTCTCATCCTGGGGACCGGCCACGGGCTCTTCATGCTGGCGGTGGTCATGTCGGTGCTGCCTTACATCCATCCGCGGATGAGCACGGAGCACGACCGGCCGACCCCGACGCGCATGCTGGAGCCGCCGGGATTCATGGGATTGAACTACGGCAGGAAGACGCCTATCAGCACGATGATCGCCCACATGGCGTTTGGGACGGTCTTCGGCGCCTTCTACACGGTCGCGTGAGGGCGGCAGGCGGTAAGCAGCAGGCAGTAGGCAGTAAGCAGAAAGAAGAAAGAAGAAAGAAAATTGCGTTGCCTGTATGCTAGCATCCAGCATCAGCCAATACTGGAGGGGGCTTCATTTCGACGTCTCTCGTTTGACCCAGATATCCAGAATCGACTATCGAGCATCAAGCATCTGCACAAGAAGCGCAACCGTTTCAGGGGCATTGGGCTGCCGTTGCGACTTGAAATCACTCTCTTTCCTTCTGCTTGCTCCTTACTGCCTACTCCCTACCTCTTTCAAGAACAGGAGGATCTATGAAGAGAAAAGCCATCCCCGGTGCAGGGAAACTGGACTCCGCCTCCCTTGCGGCGGAGCTCAAGAAGAGCGTCCAGGGAGAGGTCCGGTTCGACAACGGCAGCCGCGCCCTTTATGCCAATGACGGGTCCAACTATCGCCAGGTCCCCATCGGCGTGGTCGTCCCGGTCGGACCGGAGGACGTGGTGCAGACGGTCGCCCTTTGCCGCAAGTACGGCGCGCCTCTCCTCCCGAGGGGGGCCGGCACGAGCCTGGCCGGGCAGTGCTGCAATGTTGCGGTCGTCGTGGACATGTCCAAGTACATGCACCACATCCTCGAGCTGGATCCCCATCGCGCCTTTGCGCGGGTCCAGCCGGGAACGGTCCTGGATCACCTGCGAAACGCCGCCGAAGAACACCACCTGACCTTTGCCCCGGATCCTGCCACCCACAGCCACAACACCCTTGGAGGCATGGTCGGCAACAACTCCTGCGGGATCCACTCGGTCATGGGCGGGAAGACGGACGACAATATCCTCGAACTGGACATCCTCACCTATGACGGCCTGCGCATGCGGGTAGGCGAGACGAGCGATCAGGTATATGAGCGAATCGTCAAGGCAGGAGGCAGGCGTGCGGAGATCTACTCCCGTATCCGTTCCCTTCGGGACCGCTATGGCGATCTGATCCGGGAGAGGTTTCCCAAGATCCCCCGGGCCGTCTCAGGTTATAACCTCGGGCACCTCCTCCCCGAATACGGCTTCAATATCGCCAGGGCCCTCGTCGGATCCGAGGGGACGTGTGTGACCGTGCTCGAGGCCAAGGGCCGCCTGCTCCACAGCCCCCCGGCCAGGACTCTCCTCGTGCTCGGGTACCCCGACGTTTACAGGGCCGCGGATCGGGTGATGGAGATCCTGGAGCACGGGCCTGTCGGACTGGAAGGGATCGACGACAACCTTGCACAGGACATGAGAAAGAAAGGTCTGCACCCGGAGTACCTGACCCTCCTTCCCGAGGGAAAGGGATGGCTCCTGGTGGAGTTCGGGGGGGAGAACCGGCATGAGTCCGAGGACAAGGCCCGCGAGGTGATGGAGAGATTGAAGGGCCGGCCCGATTCACCGGCCATGAAGCTCTACACCGACCGCAAGGAAGAGAAGATGGTGTGGAAGATCCGGGAGTCCGGCCTCGGCGCGACGGCGCGGGTACCCGGCGAAAGCGATACGTGGCCCGGGTGGGAGGACTCCGCCGTGCACCCGAAGGACCTTGCGCCCTACCTGCGGGACCTCCGGAATCTCCTGAACAAGTACGGATACGCCTGCGCCCTTTACGGCCACTTCGGTCAGGCCTGCGTCCATACCCGCATCGACTTCGACCTCCTGACCAAGGAAGGGATCGGACGATACCACTCTTTCGTGGAAGAGGCGGCCGACATGGTCGTCGGGTACGGCGGATCCTTTTCCGGGGAGCACGGGGACGGCCAGTCCAGGGCCGAGCTTCTGCCCAGACTCTTCGGACCGGAGCTGATGGAGGCGTTCCGGGAATTCAAGCGCATCTGGGATCCAGAATGGAAGATGAACCCGGGGAAGGTGATCGACCCTTACGGCAACACCGAGAACCTCAGGCTCGGTCCCGGATACAACCCGCCCGATCTGAAGACCCACTTTCACTTTATCGAGGACAAGGGAAGCTTCCCCTATGCCACGCTCCGCTGCGTGGGCGTGGGCGACTGCAGGGGACTCCTCTCAGGCACCATGTGCCCCAGCTATATGGGAACCCGTGAGGAGATGCACTCCACCAGGGGCAGGGCACGCCTCCTGTTCGAGATGATGAAGGGAGAGGTCATCACGGATCTGTGGCGCGACAGACACGTGCACGAGGCGCTCGATCTCTGTCTCTCCTGCAAGAGCTGCAAGGGAGAGTGCCCCGTGAACGTGGACATGGCCAAGTACAAGGCGGAGTTCTACTCCCATTACTACAAGGGGAGGATCCGGCACCTGGATGCCTACACCATGGGGTTGATCTACTGGTGGTGCAGGTTGGCCTCCGCGGTCCCGGGGATTGCAAACCTCTTCACCCAGGCGGAACCCTTCAGTTCCCTGTTCAAGCTGTTCGGGGGCATTTCCATCCGAAGACAGTTCCCTCCCTTTGCCCGGGAGAGCTTTCGGCGCTGGTTCGAGAAGAGGCCGGAGAGGAAGAACGGTAAGCCCCCGGTGATTCTGTGGCCGGATACCTTCAACAACTTCTTTTACCCGGAGGTGATGAGGGCCGGCATGTCGGTGCTGGAGCACAGCGGGTACCGTGTGCTCATTCCCGATCGACCCCTGTGCTGCGGGAGGCCTCTGTATGACTACGGCATGGTGGACCTGGCCAAGCGGCTCCTGAGGCAGATCCTCGATTCTCTGGCGCCGCTGATCGAAGAAGACACTCCCCTCGTCTGCTTGGAACCGGCCTGCCTTGCCACTTTCCGGGACGAACTGCTCGATCTCTACCCCCATGATCTCAGTGCCCAAAGACTCGGCCGGAAAGCCTACATGCTCGAGGAATTCCTCCAAAAGGAAGCGTCCGACTACACGCCCCCCCGGCTCCGCCGAAAGGCGGTGGTGCACGGGCACTGCACCCACAAAACAGTCTTGAAGCTCGACAGCGAGGAGGACATGCTCTCGAAGATGGGGCTGGACTTCGAACTCCTCGACTCCGGGTGCTGCGGCATATCCGGGGCCTTCGGATTCAGGAGCGGAAACTATGAGCTCTCCATGGACATCGGGGAAAGGGTCTTGCTGCCTGCCGTGAGAAAGGCCGAGAAGGACACCCTCATTGTGGCCGACGGATTCAGTTGCCGGGAGCAGATCGCCCATGCAACCGACCGCGAACCCCTTCATCTGGCCCAGGTCATGCTCATGGCCATACAGGACGGGGAGAGCGGACCTCCCGGGCCCTATCCCGAGAGGTTCTACATGGAGAGGCCAAGGCACCCTTCCCTTTCAAGGAACGGGAGGGCATGGACGGACTGGGCCTTTGAGAACCGAGGATGGCTGACGATCGCGGGTCTTCTCATTGGAGGCTATGTGTTTAACCGTGCCCGAGTGGGCCGAGGCATGGGCGAGCCCCTCCTTCGCTGAAGCTACGGCGGGCGAGCCCTCCCTCGCAATGGAAAAGAGCATGGCGGTCGGCGGCCCTCGTAGGATGGGTGCAGCGGAGCGAAACCCATCTATTCCGAAGTCCGAGAAAGAGGCTTTCACAAGTACATCCGGTTTTGAAGCCGTGAGATTAAGGAAGGAGAGAATCTATGAAGACCAAGATCATCGCGGAAGGGGCGGAGCGGGTCTTTGCCGTGATCTTCGACAAGGGAGAGGAGGTCATTCAGGGGCTGACCGATTTTGCAGAGGAACGGAACCTGACCGGGAGTCATTTTACGGCCATCGGCGCCTTCGAGAGCGCGGTGCTGGCGTACTTCGACCGGGAAAGGAAAGACTACAAGCAGATTCCTCTTGACGAACAGATGGAGGTGCTGGTGCTCGCCGGGGACATTGCATTGAAGGAGGGCAAACCGCAGGTCCATGCCCACACGGTCCTGGGCAGATCCGATGGATCGGCCTGGGGCGGACACCTGCTGCAGGGCCGGGTCTGGCCCACGCTGGAGGTCGTCATCCATGAGTCGCCAAGCAACCTCAGGCGCTTCTATGACCAGGAAACGAAACTCGCCTTGATCGATCCGTCATTCGGGTGAATGGTTGTCCCTGTTCATTCGCCGGGTCATTTGCAGAAACGGATAGAAGAGTTGTCTGTTTACGGCTGGCCGGGTGTAGTGGCATTCAAACGACAACGCACTTGCGCGGCGTGAGCGAACTCCATCTCTTCCCGAACACGGGCGATGGGTTTCGCTTCACTCCACCCATCCTACGCTCGGAAAGGTCTCTTTTTCGTCATCCCGGTGAAAACCGGGATCCAGAGCGATGGCAAGCGCCGGAATGACGGATAAGGGCGGGTTTTCGACTTTTTACGGGAACAGCAATGTCGAATGATCAATGACAGGAGGGTACGAATGGGATCACCGATCGGAAGCAGGCGATGGGCGATTGCCGAGGGATACATCCCGACTTGGAGCCACGGCCCGGAGCCCCAGATGACCAGCCATGAGACGGCGTGTCTCCTGAACGCATCGGATCAGGACGCACAGGTGCAGATCACGGTCTTTTTCTCCGACCGGGAACCGGCGGGGCCCTATCGTCTCACGGTCCCCGCGCGCCGCACCCGGCATGTGAGATTCAACGACCTCACGGATCCGGAGCCGATCCCCCAGGGGACGGATTATGCCAGCCTCATCGAATCCGATGTCCCTATTGTGGTCCAGCATACGCGGTTGGACTCGAGGCAGGCGGAGAACGCACTGCTCAGCACGGTGGCTTATCCCGGGTAACGAAGAGTTCAGACCGAGGAGATTCTAAACGGGATCGTCTTCGAGGAGTCCTCCTTCTTGGGGCTGTTTCCCGGCTCTTTCTGCCAGGGATATTCCACGCGGGTGTGGAACGATGCAGCGAGCGACTCGGCGAGCTTCGCCCGGATCCCGGCAAGGTCCCGGGTGGAAAGGCTGCACTCGTCGAACTGGCCGTCCGCGATGCGCGCCTGGATGATGTGGAGGATCATGGCGTCGATCTTCTCGCGCGTCTTCTCCTGCAGGCTTCTGGATGCGGCTTCTACGGCATCCGCGATCATGACGATGGCCGTCTCCACCCGCTGGGGTTTCGGGCCCTGGTACCGGAAATCGCCTTCCGGAACGCGCCCCTCCCCGCATGAATTGCAGGCCTTGTCGTGAAAATATTCCAGGAGCCGGGTGCCGTGGTGCTGGGCGATGAACTCCTGCACCACTTCCGGCAGTCCCGCTTCCCTGGCAAGCTTCAGCCCCTCCTCGACATGGTCCGTGATGATCTTCGCACTCTCCTGCGGAGAAAGCTCCTGGTGAAGATTGCCGCCGCCGAACTGGTTCTCCACGAAGTGGTTGGGGGCGGAGGTCTTCCCGACATCGTGATAGTAAGATCCGATCCGGACCAGGAGCGAGTCGGCCCCGATCGCCTCCCCGGCCCCCTGGGCCAGGTGCGCCACGGTCATGGTGTGCTGATACGTGCCGGGGGCCTTGGTGAGGAGGTCTTTCATGAGAGGGTGGTCGAGATCCGTGTACTTGAAGAGTTTGAAGGTGGATGCGGTCTTCCACACACGCTCCATCAAAGGAAGGAGCAGCAGGGCGAAGGGACCGGCGACGAATCCCCCCACAAAGGCCCAGCCCATCTGAAAAAGGATGTTCGTGTTCTCCAGCACCAGCTGCTGGATCCCGGCCTGCCCTTCGACAGGCAACCATCCGAAATGGGCCTTCCCGTCCATCAGCGCAAAAAGGACGACCGCCGCGTTCGTGCACCCGACAAGAAGGGACGGAAGGAACACATGAGAGCGCTTCCGGATGACCGGGGTGGCCATGATCGCCATGAGCGATCCGAAGCCGAAGAAAAGCAGGATTTGAAGACTGCGACCCACGAAGAAGCTTACCAGCAGGACGACCAGGATGGAGCTCAGGGTGATAAAGATCTTCTCCCGGTGGAGCATGAAAATGAGCAGAGGAACAAACGCAACCGGGAGGGCGTAGATGGGAAAAGAGGTCAGGAGGAGAAACAGCTCCATAAGGACGATGGCCATGACCATTACGGACAGATGAAGCAGAAGAGGTCTCCTCCCACTGCTCCGGAAGTCGAAAAGCTTCGCTGCAAAAAAGGCATAGGCACCCACTGAAAAGGCGATCGCGAAGAAAACCCAGAAAACGCTTCCGTTGCCCGGCCTCATCTTCGCCGTCTCCTGGTGTGCCGAAAGGAGCAGGACGTCCTCCTCGACCAGGACTTTCCGGAAGGGGACGAGAACATCCCCGGCATTGTAGCGAACGGTCTTGGACGGGTATCTCCGAGCGATCTCCTCGATCCTGCGGTCGTTCTCGACCTGGTCATATTTGAGATTCGACCCAATGCTTGCCTGGGCGATGCGGACGACCGGATCGAGGATCCGTTTCTCCACCTGCCAGAACACCTGGGAGATCTTCCCCTGAAGGATCTCCCTGGCTTGCTCCAGGGTGATGACCTCCGCTGCAGGGAAGGCCACGGTCCCAAGCGGTTTGGGAAAGAGGACCTCGACCGTCTTCTTGCCCTTGAGGGGCTTTGGATCCTCGACGATCCTGCTCTGCAGAATGGAGTCCTCAACGGCCATCACGGCCTGCAGAAGGTTTGCGATATTCGGGTACTGCAGGAGAGCGGCGGCCGAGTCCACGCCCAGCTCGATTCCGAACTGCTTCTTGATATACTTGTCGAACTCTCCTCCGTCCCGCTGCGGTTGAGACTGGATCCCTGTGACCTTCTGGATCAGCTCCTTCATCTTCTTCTTACCGGCTTCGGTTGCCTCCGGTATATAGGTGTACAAAGGCGTGTACTGCGATACGGCAACCTCCCGCTTGCTTCCAAACGCCTTTTCCTGGTCAAAGCTGAAGGGGGTCTTGGACCGATAGGTCAGGTAGAGGGTTTTTCCCGCCTCCGGCGGCCACACGGAAACATAGATGTCCTCACTGAAGCTGGCCAGGAGGGCGACACCGACAAGCAGGATGAGAAGAAGGTTTTTCACATCAGCAACTTAATTCACCCGAGGGTTTCATGTCAAACATTTCGGAAGCAAGCCCGCATATAAGTGAACGAGCACTCGCTTGTCAGGAGCCTGCTCCTGCAGTTGCATCGAACATAAGCCGACAGCAGAAGAATAATAAGCACATACCCCCATTGTACACAGGCCGGGCCATGCAAATCTTTAAAGGACCCTAAGTAGGGAGGTACCGAACCATGAAGGAACACCTGAATATCAACGAGGCCAGCAAAGAGCAGCTCATGCATCTCGCCGGGGTGGGAGAAGAGACCGCACAGGAGATCATCGACTATCGTGATCAACACGGTCCCTTCAAAAGCCTCGACGATCTGGCCAACATCAGGAACATCAAGAAAGAGTACATCGATGACCTGAAGGAAAGACTGAGAGTCTAACCGCGCAGCATCGTGGACGCGAGCGGTGCTGACCCCTTTTTACAGGAGGGCAGAAAAATGGCAGGAAAGAAAAGATTCAGCGAAGTCACCATCGACGATCTGAAGAAGATCGGAGGCATGGGAGACCAAACGGCTCAGAGCATCCTCAAGTACAGGGACGAACATGGGCCGATCGAGGACTTTGACGAGTTCCACAATGTGCAGGGCCTCGGGGATTCCACCGTGGAGGAGCTGCGGCGGCACTACAGCCTCGACTAGCGGACCCGTTCAGCGAATGCACCGGACACCGCGTCCGGTGCATTTTTTTTGGGCGAAGGTACTCCCCCCCCTTGCAATCCGGATCCGAACCCGTACAATTTCTACAGCACCCTACCTTCCATGTGCGGGGAACCCAGTATAAGGCAGGACGCTACATGCGTGAAAAGGTCTATGACCCGAGATCCTTTCTGGTCCGGAAGGTCCTCGAAAACGACGTGGTACTGCTGGGCGGCAATCATCGCCGTCCATTCATCCTTGAATGCCTGGCGGACGCCCTCCCGGCCCTTCGCGAAGCCGGCTTGACCCACCTGGGGCTGGAGATCACCTCCGAGCAGCAGCCCGCCATCGATCGGTTCATGGCAGAAGGCGAAGGCCTGGAGGAGATCGATATCTTTCATGTCATCGACTGTCCTGAGTACCGGGACCTGATAAGGATTTCTCAAAAGACCCCTCTCGCCCCCCTCGCCCTCGACCTCCCCAGATCCTACAGGCGGAACGGGCAGCGGCGGGACCAGTGGATGGCAGGGAGGATCGGTCACCTCTTTCGCAAAGACCCGACAGCCAAGATGATTGCGGTGCTCGGGAATCTTCACGTTATGAAGAGCGTTGAATGGCTGGACCCGAGGAATACGGGGAGATTCCTCCCCTCCTACCTGAAAGAGGTCGAACCCGGGCTGCGGGTCTACTCCATCATCACCGAGCCCCACACGCCCGCCTTTTCCGACTTGGACACGGCCTTTGCGATGGATGCAGCCGGCATCCGCCACCACATTTCCCTCCTGAACTTCCTCGCAGCGGCGAAGCAGGACGCCTGCCGGATTACGGACGGCCTGATCTTCTGCCGTTGATGGTAACGGTTGTCCTAGGTCGTTTGTCTGAAAGTCCAGGTCCGAAGGTGGAAAGTCCCTCTTTTTCGAACACGACCCTCAAGACCGATGGGTTTCGCTCCGCTCCACCCATCTATGAAGACCAGTGGGACTCCACCCGCAGAGCCCCGCTTGGCGGGACAGGCGCGCGACTGAGGAGACCCCCTCGAAGGGGTTCCGACCGAATGCCCAGGTTCAAAGACCTAATGTCAACTCAATGTCAAAGCCTTCATTCCCAAAAGAAGACGGAACAAGTTTAGGCGTCAGCATCCCCTGTCCCAGAAAAATTTGTTTTATTGGTTTTCTGAGAAACGACCGTTCCTGGTTTTTTGAAGAAAGTGATCCTTTTGAACCGGAGGTGGAGGTTTCAAAGGGAAATGACCGCTGACCGATCCCCGATCACGCTGCGTCACGACTTCTGACTGCCCCCGCGTATCGCGAGAGAAAGTCGACCACCATTCGGGTGAACTTGCCGATGTGCTCGGGTTTGGGAACCGAGCCTGCGGCGTAGCGTCCGGGGTTGAGCACGAGCTGCGGCGGGGCCTGGAAGATCGTGACCAGGAGCCTGAATCCGCTGAGGGCGGAGATCAGGTCGTCGAACCATCTGAGCCCGTCTTCCACCTCCCCCAGTGATGCACAGTACCAGTCACACCAGGTCACATTGATTCGAAGCCATTCCACCTCGAGGCTCTTCAGCAGCGGCGGGGCCGTATCCAGGACCCTGTAGCTCAGCTCCTGAGCCGCTTCGGATGTGAGCCCGATCGTCGTGTCCGGCCACGGAAGGCGAAACCACTGGGTAATGCCGATCTTTTCAGGGTGCCGCCGCCTCAGGAAGGGTCGAACCGCCCCCTTTGGAACCATCCGGCCTTCCCGATACCGGAAAAGCCCGAACTTCCGATGCCTCACCTCACCATGAGAATCCGGCTCGTAAAGGGAGGTGACCACATACTCTTCCGGAAGATCGAAAAGGGAATACCAGGTTGCGCGGGTGTCGGGGTATCGATCCATGATCTCGTCGATGACGCGCAGGGTCTTCTCCGTAGCCCATCCCTGCAACTCATCCCCTGAAAAGGAAGAGACGCCGATTTCGGAAAGGATGACCGGCAGGGGTCTCCCGAGTTCCTGCTCGGTCACGCGACGAAACGAATCGACCAGGGAAGGGAGCGCTTCCAGGCCGTCTTCGCCGTGTGTGCTTGCAGGGCCGAAGTCGAACCAGAAGTTGTGCCCTGCCACGGCATCGAAAAGGGGAAGGGCGCCACGAACGGCGGCAAGCTCAAGGAACCAGGCGTCCATGGGGGACAAGCCGGAGAATACGCATTCGATCCCCGGATGCCGCTCCCGGACTGAAGCGCTCGCCTGCCTGACCATTTCGATCCCCAGGATCCAGTCCGGATCCTCTATGCGCCAGGGGTCTTTTCCCGGACGGCCCCCGTGCCAGTGGGCCGGATTGTTGAGCTCGTTCCAGAACATGATGCTTTCAATCACTTCTTCCCTCCCGGAGCCGCCCTTCCCGACAGCACCGCCTCCAGGACCGCCTTGACGCCTCCGGCGATCTCGACAATGATCAACTCCAGGGGAAAACCGGGAAGGTCCCGGAAGCAGATCTTCTTCAGCAGACGTTCCCCGACGTGATATCGGAGGAGCCAGCTGTTCAGTTCCCTGAGCGCCATTGTCCGATAGGACGGTTCGTTCCGGCTGATCTTGAGGAGGTAGGTCGCATAGCCCCAACCCCACCCGAACAGCCTCTTCCGCAGACCCGAATAGGACTCCGGGTGCTTATGGGAGACCGTTGCGACCGGCTCATAGATCAACTCGAACCCTCTGGCGATCAACCGGAAGAAGACGTCCAGATCTTCCGCGCTCCGAAGCCTCTCATCGAACCCACCGATCGAGACCAGGGCGGATTTTCGAAAGGACATGTTGGCGCCCGTTCCATAGACCCAGCCCTGGACCGGGTACGCTCCTGAGCCGTTTCCTCCCGTCTCCTTGGTGAAGACACGCCTCGTGAAACCCTTGTTGTACCCTCCACGCTCCTCCAGGAGGACCTGGGCCCTGGTCTTCAGCTCAAGTGGGATCACAGGCCCCGTGCAGCAGCCTGCCCTCGGCTTTTCGCAGAGGGTTCGTTGGACTGCCTCAAGCCAATGCTCTGCGGGGATACAGTCGTCATCGATGAAGCAGACGAGTTCGCCCGTCGCTTCCAGGATCCCCCGGTTCCTCGCAAAAGGGACCCCTTTGCGGTTTTCCGAGACCAGTCTGCAATCCGGAAAGCGCTGTTCCACCAGAGCACGGGTCCGTGGATCTTCGGGCGCATTGTCCACGACGAGGATCTCGCAGGGCGCCGTGGACTGTCCTTTATAGATGGACTCGAGACAGGAACAAAGGTCGTCCGGTCTGGAGGCGGTGCAGATCACGACTGAAGCGGTCGCTCCCATACCCCACTCTAACGCCCGCCCCTGCGGAGTCGGAATCAGGGGAAGTCCTGATCCAGGTTACTTGCACCATCTTATTCAGGAGCAGGAACATACACCTTCTTCCACAGGCTCCCTGTAGGGGCAACCTCTCCACCCTCCGCAGCAGGTCGGTTCTCAACGGCTCGAGCATGCACAAATGTAGAGACGGAAGCAGAGCTTGCTCCTGCAGGCAAATTGTCGTCTTTGTGTCTTCGTGCTCTGGTGGCAGATCTTCCTTGCCTCACTTCAACCGGAACGTCACCGGAATGCGCACCCACATGGACGCGCTCCTCCCCTCCCTCTGCCCCGGCCTGAAGCGCCACTCCTTCACCGCGTCCCATGCAGCCTGATCGAGGCTTTCATGACCGCTCCCCTGGACGATCCGGGTGTCGCGGACGACGCCCGCGGGATCTATGAGTGCCTCGACCACCACGGTCCCCTCCAATCCCTTTTGTCGCGCCTGGTAAGGATACCGGGGCCTCGGCCCATGGACGCAGACCGGGGGGGCGGTCTTCGATCCCCCGCCCCCAGGGTCCGAAATGTCGGGACCGCCGGCCGACCCGCCCGGCAAGCTCTTCTCCTCGGACCCGCCTGCAGCGGGAGATGAATTGTTTGCGGCCTCTTCTGAAAAAGGGGGTTCATCCCTGGACGAGGCAGAGGGTGGAGGAGCGTGATCGTGCGACGATACGCCAGCCTTCGACAAGGCCCGCCGGTCATTACGACCCAAGGGAGCGGTCCGGTCGTTCTGTTTACGGGCAGCCGGTTTTCCAGGTCTTTGTGCCTTGGGGGGCTTTTCCAGGCGATCAGGCTCCGGCGCGATCGGAGGGATGTCGGCGGCAGGAACCACCGCTTCCCTCGTCCTGACGTCTCCCGGGACCGGGAAATCCGGTTCCACGAGCGAGGGTGGACCCGGCGGTGGCGAAACCAGGACGATTGACAAGACCTTCTCTCCAGAAACAGGGGCACGTTCGCCGCTCCCGGGGAAGGTGAACATCGTGAAGAGGAGAAGACCGTGGAGGAGCACTGAGGCAAGGAGGGCCTGAACGAGATGGCCTTTGGGGAACCTGCTACCAGAAATAGACCACTCCCAGTCCGCCATAGACGTTCCGCCCGGGCGCAGGCTCGAAATATCGGCCGCCGTTCGCGTTGATGCGCACGTTGCCGTTATACGTCTCGTCGAAGAGGTTCTTCACACCCACGAAGGGGTTCGCCTCCCAGTTCCCCAGGCGGAGCGTGTACCCCATGCGAAGATCCCAGACCGTGTGGGACCCGGACTTCCCGGTGTTCTCGTCGTCGACGTACAACTCGCCGAGATAGAGGGCCTCGATCGCCGAGTAGAACCCGGAGGGGTGCCGGTAGAGCAGTTCCCCGTAGAACTGTTGGTTCGGCAGACCGGGGACGTCGTTCCCCGCCAGGTCCCTCCCACTTTTTACGTAGTCCGTGAACTCGGAATCCAGATAGGTGTACGCAAGGCTCGCCTTCAGCCCGGTGACGACCTCCAGGGATGCCCCCACCTCGGCCCCGCTTCGCCTCGATTCACCGGCATTTCGGTAGAACACGCGATCGGTCCTGTCCCGGAAAGGGATCAGTTCATCCTCCAGGCGGATGGTGAACAATGAGGCCTCGTAAGCAAGGCGATAGTCGGTCAAGCCTCTCACCCCGATTTCGTAATTGACGGCCTTCTGTGGTTCGATCTCCCGGTTGATGCCGCCTCCCCCCTCCGGCCGATTGGAGAGTTCGGTGGTGGTCGGGGTTTCAAAGGACTGGGCCACGTTCGCGTAGAGCTGCAGGTATTGTGCCGGGTAGTGGTTCAACCCGAACCGGCCGGTAGCCTGATCAAAGGTCCTCGAACCGGTATCGTCTCCGTCGGCGATGAGCCGGTCATCCACGTCGAACTCCACCCGGTCGTAACGTCCGCCGGCAACGAGGGACCATCGCTCCGCAAGCCGGATGTCTTCCTGCAGGTAGAGACCGAGGTTCCGGACCTCCTCTTCCTGGTCCAGGAGCAGCCTTTCGCCGGGAGATCCCCCCACGTTTTCGAAGTTCAGCCGTTCGTCGTCCTGGAGCTGCAAGTCGAGGCCCGCAAACAACCGGTGGGGTATTCCGAATGTCTCCAAAAGGATGTCGTACTGCAACCTTCCGCCGTAGACCTCCCTCTCGAGTTCCACGAACCGGAAGGGTGTCGCATTGTCCAAGTCACGCATAGCCGCGTAGACGGCGGCCTCCAGGTTCTGATTCGACGTCAATGCATTGCGGTATACGAACCCCAGCCTTTCGCCTGAGATCTCCTCGCGGGTGTCGAATCGGAGGCTGAGCGGAGATGCCTGGCGCGGGTTGCTTCTTGCCTGCTCTCCGGTCAGCCCGCCCGGGTCTTCCAGCCTGGGAGAACGTACTGCGTTGAACAGGAAGGTCAGGCTGGAAAACGGTTCCGGATCGTGGCGCACCTTGGTATTCAGCTTCCATGTCTCCGCCTGGCTGTGCTCGCGGAAACCGTCGATCTCCATCCGTGAGAGGTTCAGGAAGTAATTCGTTCGTTCGGTCCTTCCCCCGGTCTGGGCCAGTGACTTGAACAGCCCGAATTCTCCCAGTACCCCCCTTGCCTCCGCAAACGGCCTCTCCGGCCCTTCCCGCGTGAGGATGTTGACCACCCCCCCGCTGGAGTTGCCGTACAGGGCGGACATGGGGCCCCGCATGACCTCGATCCGCTCGATCGCTGCGGGGTCGACGGAATCCAGCTGCGTCTGGCCGTCCGGCAGGGTTTGCGGGATCCCGTCGACGTACACCTGAATGCCGCGGATGCCGAAGGCCGAGCGGGCGCCGAAGCCGCGGATGGACATGCGGAGATCCTGGGCAAAGTTGATTTCGTTCCGGACGAGGACCCCGGGCACCCGGACCAGCGACTCCTCCAGGGTCACGGTCTGCTGCCCCAGGCGAATGTCCTCTTCCTCTAAGATCGAAACGGCTGCAGGCACCCGGGCAACGGGGGAAGGGACCCGGGGCGCGGTGACGATGACCGGTTCAAGCGTTACGGGCCCTTCTCCTCCTGCGCCCGGCTGGGAATGGGCTGCCGGCTTCGAAGAACCGGCATCGCTTCCGCGCACGGGGAACGGATAGAAGATCATCCATGCCGTCATCAGGACGGAGAAGGAGAGGAATGGTCTTGAAGTTGCCGATCTCTTGAGCATCCCTGGGACCACGGTAGCCAAATCCGATGAAATGCCGAAGGAGAACCCCGAGCCGCCGCCATCGGTGCACCCCTCAGGGGGTGTATTCCAGCACGCCACCAACCCATCATTTCCCTTTGAAACTTCCACCCCAGGTGGAGGACCCGGATAGGTTCTACCGATCCGGGATGAAAATGGACCGCTTGAAAATGACCAATCAAGCTAAAATGTTCATAAGGTCCAAACAACAGCTGGGATAGGGAATGTTGATGCCTAGACTTATTCCGTCTTCATTTTGGGAATTGAAGCTTTGCCCCTCCCGATCTCACTGTCGCAGATATTCCCTGCTCTCCTTAATACTTGTGGAGAGCGGGAATCCGAATGGATGTGATTCTGTATTCTGCGGAGAAAACCCGGGTAATCCGGGACCAGGCCCCTGAGATGAAAAAAGGGCGACCCCCTGTACTGTTGGTCGCCCTATGCAAAAACCTGGAGCAGCTACTTCGTGCCGAACCCTCCTGCCTCCGGGCCTGCCAGGGGCCCCTTGTCCGGGCTATCTTGGCCAGCCCCACCCGGCTGAGTCTCTGTCTGTGCTCCACCCGGGCCGGTTGCACCAGGACCGGTCTGAGGCGTCGTCGGCTGTCCACCGGGGGCGGCAGCTCCCGGACCCCGGGGCGAGGGCTGTCCCGGAGCCACGCCGGCCGCCCCACCCTTCTGTTCCGGTTCCGCTTGCGGTTGGGGAGCCCTCTCCTCCACCACCGGCGGCGGGGCCTGCCCAGCCTCTTCACCCGTGTCACACGAGGAAAGGAATCCCAGGGTTAACATGAATCCTGCTATCACAAATACACTTGTCCATCTCTTCATTTTTCTTCACCTCTCTCACACCTCATTGAAACAGGTGCATCGTTTTTTTGGAATCTTCACTTTTCTTTCAGTCATTGACCCCACATGACTGAAGAGTTCTACCCCCACATGCGAGCCGCCTCGACCGCGATCGTATTCTACAAACTAAGGCGGGGAGCCGACCCGAACAATTGGGGAGCAGGCGTAATTCCTTTACGTATCCGGCGTAAAACCGACCTTTCTTTCTATCCTTGCGGAGGCCGGACTGCTGGACTCTGAGGGACACTGAACTGCCACTCACCAAGAATTCGGGATCCCGTTTTTCACCGGTATGAAACGAGACCGTCAAGTTCAGGCATCACCATCCTCTATCCCAGCCTATGGGTTCGGACTTTTTGACATTTGGATTTCAAGCGGGCCTTTTTCATCCCGGATCGGTAGAACCACGCCTGGTCCTCCACCGGAGGAGAGGGTTTTAGTGACCAGTGGGTCACGTCGTACAGGAAAGCCTGTAGCTTTGGGCTAGGCAGGAAGCGCATTTTTTGGTATATACGTACGGCCCCGGTCGGCCACAGGGGGTCTCGTTAGAATGATGCGGCGGGAGAAGTCGATGAGAAAGGCAATCGTGCTCGCGGTCGCCTTGGTGACCCTGGCCTCGAACGTCTTCGCGTTCGAAATCAAGCTTGACGTCCCCTGGCTTTCCCAGCTGGATGTACGCAACGGCCTGGGAACCGATTGGGCCCGGTCCATGAATTGCGGCCCGGCTGCCCTGGTCATGTCCGCCGCATACCTTTGTCGGTTCGTTCCGGATTCCTACCACATCAAACAGGTCGATGACTGGCTGGTCGATACCGGGCTGATACCCGAGCTCAACCAGTACAACCTGCCTCACCCGGGGACCGGTCAGGTCGAGTTGAGAAACGCGGCAGCCTACCTGTACGGGCTCTGGGATACCCGTTACCTATCCGCGCAACTGCCCGGGGTGAGCCCGCAAACCAGTCTCGATCTGATCGCTTACTCCTTACGCTTGAACCGCCCCGTTATCGTCGGCGTGAGAAGCCGCATGGCGCCGCAGGGCCAACACCACTGGATGGTCCTGACCGGGCTCCGCGATCTCGACGGCGATGGAGAATTCGATCAAGTCCACGTGAATGACCCGGGCGCAGACCCATGGTCTCCCTACAGCAGGCGGTGGTACCCGGTCTGGAAGTTCATGTGGGTCTGGTGGGGGTCCATCTTCTTCATGGATCCGGACCGGAACCGTCCTCTGGAAACCCCTTTCAGCCACCGCCTCCCCTGGGACGCCCCCAAGCCCCTGGTGCCCTACCCGGGGAACCGAGCGGCCGGTTTCAAACATTTCCTCCCTGATCATGGTTTCCCCGGGGCATCAGAAGAGTACTACCAGTAAACTGGTGGTGTCGGGAGGCCCCCGAGAAAGGGGGGGAGGTCAGCCCCGGTCGCTTGCCGCCGGGGGTGGCAAGATCGGTTTTCTACAGGAATAGCGCTTCAACGATATTCATTCATATTGAAGCTCATCGGCCGGTTCCTGGTTCGGAGTGAGGGTTCTGATCCGTTTGGCGCTCCAGTTGGAAACAATCTCCTTTGTTCCCGACACCAGTCACCGGCATAGCCATGGCTCGTACCACCGAGATCATTCCTCCATTTAGCCCTACTCTTTGTAATAGCCTCGAACCTCCCCCCTCCATGCCTCGGTGTAGAAGTCAGGCCATTTCCCTCGTTCGAAGGCAGGCGCCTGCTCCAGCTTCTCCTTCGTAAAGCCCACGACAAAGGAGTCCTCCAGCGGGCCTGGCCGAAGGGCGCTGTAAGGGACTGCAACAAGGTTTTCGCCGAGCCCCAGGAAGCCGCCATAGGCAACGACCACGAATTCCACCTGACCGTTTCGACCGATGATCACGTCCTCGATTTCCCCGAGGTCCTCTCCGAGAAGGCCCTCTACTTCGCGACCCTTCAGTTCCTCGGCCGTATAGGCTCGGGTCAGGAGCACCTCTGGCCTCTGCTCTGCGATCGGCTCCTTCTCCGGCTCTTCTTCTGCGAGTCCCGGTTGCGGCTGCTCATCCACTCCAGCCAGCTCTTCCCCCTCTTTCGCTTCCTGCTCTTCGGGTGCCGGGCGCCGCTCTTCGGGTTTCGTCATCCCAGGTGCACCCGGTTCCTCCTCCCTGGCGGCTGTCGGAGGCCCCGGCGGGGGTTGTTGCTGCTGCGCCATTTCCGGTGGCTGACCCGGCAGGCCCGGAGGTTGAGGCTGCTGCTGCGCGAATCCCGGGGGCTGTTCGGTGACCCCCGGCGGGGGTTTCATGCCCGGCTGTGGAGGAGGCTGCCGTCCCATCGGCCCAGATGCTCCGGCCTGGGGCCCCGTCGGTCTTTGCACCCCCGGGAATCCTCCCCCAGCCATTGGTCCATCCTGCGCCTGCCCCGGCCCCTCTTCTGCCGCTGGGGGCGGTTGCTTTCCGGCCTCTGCCGTCACCGTCTCCTCCAATTCGCGCAGGTCGGGATTACGGCGGAAGAACTCCGCCTTTTGGGAATCGCTCAACCTCTCCCATCTTCGAGCGGAGGTGGCGACCATCTGGGAAAACATCGGGTAGCGCTGGGCCCATGTTCTGTATTCAGGGCGGTTGGAGAAGATCCAGGCCGTATAGGGGAATCGAGCGATATCGTAAGTAAGATACGGGTACCTGGTTATCCGATCCGCAAAATCGGGCTCCGACAGGAGCGCTGCCGTCTGTTCCAGGCCCATCGGTCCTTCCTGCGGCATCCCCGAACCGGGCCGCTGGTTTGGGACCGGCGGTCCGGACTGCTGAGCCACTGCCAGCTGACTCCCAAGGACGATAAGTACAAGTACAACACCGGAAACTACTTTCTTCATCTTCCATTTCCTCTCTGGTCCTGCAGGCCGGCCGCCCCTCCGGCCGGCCCGGTTAACTTAAATCAAGCCTCACTCCTCCTCGATTTCATATTCCTCACCCAGCCCTGCTCCATATCCCGGAGCCCTGAACTCGGCTTCATCCTCAAAAAGGCCCTCTTCTTCGGACAGGGCTCCTTCTCCGAACCCTTGATCGATTCCGCCACCGTACTGCTGGGAGCCATAGCCGGGTTGATCTCCATAGTACCCGTATTGCTGAGCACCGCCTTGTCGTTGCTGCATCCGGTAGGGCTGCTGCTCGGCCCCATACTGCTCTCCGCCGGCATAGGGCTGACCCGTCCCATACCGCTGTTGGGCTCCGAAGCCTCGACCATACTGCTGCTGCGGATAGCCCTGTCGTTGTCCTCCCAACTGCTGCCGGGTCCCGTACTGCTGTCCATACCCCCCGGCATAGGGCTGACCCGTCCCATACCGCTGTTGGGCTCCGACGCCGCGACCATACTGCTGCTGCGGATGGCCCTGTCGTTGTCCGCCCAACTGCTGCCGGGTCCCGTACTGCTGTCCATATCCCCCGGCATAGGGCTGACCCGTCCCATACCGCTGTTGGGCTCCGAAGCCGCCACCATACTGCTGCTGCGGATAGCCCTGTCGTTGTCCGCCCAACTGCTGCTGATTCCCATACTGGTTGTCATAGCCGCCGGAATATGGCTGGGCCGCCCCATACTGGGTCCCTGCCCCGGCGCCGAATTGTGTTCCGAATCCTCCTGCTCCTGCCTGAGTTCCCGCCCCGAATTGTTGGGCCAGGGCAAAGGTGGACCAGCAGATGACGATGACGCCTGCAAACAGAAGTTTTTTCATCTTTGTTCCTCCCTGAAGCTGTTCCTCTGCAGTTCATCTCAAGGATCTGTCCGGAAGATCGGAGAATCAATGGGGCTTGGGGCGTAATCTTCAGGACAAACCAGCTTAAGAAAAAAATATCGGAAAGGTCACCCTCTCCGATATCGCAAATATATGCCCCCGCGAATCCTGGTCTACTGCTGCTGGCCGGACTGTTGCCGCTGCTGCTTTTGTCCCTGCTGCTGTTTCTGTTGCTGCTGGCCCTGCTGTTGTTGTCCCCTCTTCTGCTGCCCCGCGCCGGCGCGCTGCTGTTGCTGGCTCTGCGCCTGATACTCGGGCATCTGTCTGAGTTGAGCCTGGTTCAGGTTGCTCATCAGCGTATCCTGTCCCGGGCCCGTCATCTGCAGGCTGCTTGCGGGAATCGCCACCTGCTTCTCGCCTACTCCCAGAAACTGGCCTACATCCAGGATGGCATAGGCCATGCGGTTGCGTTGATCGATGACCACATCCTTGACTTTCCCGACCGACTCACCCCTGGTGTTCTGGACCTCTTTCCCGATGAGGTTGGATGTCCGGAAAGACTCCATCTGCTGCTGCAGCTGCTGGTTCTGCATTCCCTGGGCCTGCTGCCTGGACTGCGGGCTGTAATAAGCCCTCAGCTGCTGCTGAAACTGAGGCTGGAAAAGCCTGACGAGCTGCTGCTTCGATACGGTGGGGGCGTTTTCGAAGTCATTCCTTGACAGGTTTGTCACGATCTTGTCCTGCATGATCTGGACATCACCCATTCTCCAGGGAATCGGCACGAAACGATCCCCTCTGGCGACCAGAAGGTACGCGGCCCTTCCTTGAGGCGTAATCACCACATCCTCTACTTTGCCCAGGTTCTCCTGCTGTCGGCTCTGGACCTGCTTGTTCCTCAGTTTGGAGATCTGGATGGTCGGCTCGCCCATCTGCCCCTGCTGCTGCATGCCTTGTTGCATCCGGCCCATGTGCTGCTGCATCATCCCAGGCTGACCATAGCCCGGCTGCTGCATCATCCCAGGTTGACCATATCCCCGCTGCTGCATCATCCCAGGTCGGCCATACCCCGGCTGCTCCATCATCCCTGGCTGCATCTGGGCCATTCCCGGCTGACTCCACCCCTGCTGCATCTGACCATAGCCTCCATAGCCCCATTGCTGCGGCGCCGACCCGTAAGGGGCCGACTGCGTGGGTCCATAAGGGTTCTGGGGACCTGCCCCGTACCCGCCTGCATACCCGCCCCAGCCGGTTTGGCTCCAAGCCAGGGTGCTGCTCAGTAGGACTATGCCGATTGCGAGAAATACTTTCTTCATACGCTATTACCTCTCTTTCTTATTAGGTTGTCTTCTCCCTCGCCCCGATACTTCTCCACCTTAAAAGCGGGGTCCTTGTGCATCAATGGGGGTGGCGTTGTATTCGAAGCGTCGGGCGGTCTTATTTGGACTCAAACGCAAAAACCTGCGCCTGCAAGAGGCGATTACCTCATATTTCCCCCGTCGAAATCCCTTTTTCGTTGTCAGATTAAGCCTGCCGGTCATGTCCAAATGCATCTGAAGACCCATTCTCACATGGCCCCATTCGCCTTAATGATGATTTGAGGATTGAAGAAGCGGAGCAAAAGATCAACCCTAGACAGGAGGTATTCAATGAAAAGAGTAATTCTGGCATTTGCAATCTTGGCGCTTGGCGCTACAGCATGGGCCCAAGCCCCGCAGGGCGGCTTCCCGCAGGGGGCCGGCGGTCTGGCGGGGCCTGGAATCGGTGCATACGGACCAGGACCAG
>JAGVAP010000006.1 GCA_020060215.1 Deltaproteobacteria bacterium
CAGGATCGCGGATCTGAAAAGGGAGTTGAAAAACACGGTGAAGCTCCTCTACATGGTCGATCACAGGGAAGACAAGCGGGAGATCTTTGTAGGCTGAGGCCGGACCTCCACTCGGCATTCGCGCTGCATCCGCAAGTTTCTCGTTGTGAAACCCGACCCCGTGTCCCCCTCCCCCCCCTCCCCCCAGGGGAGGGGACCCTGTGTCCCCTCCGTTCCCAAGCTCCCCGTCGTCCCCGCGCTGCATCCTCATCGTTCCACGCTCCAACTCCCGGAAAAGGGGCGAGCAGCGGGAACGACGGGAAATGCGGGGGAAGCAGAAAACACCCCCGCGCCCGAAGAGGGTTTTCAAGGTATCCGCAAATGAAACTACCTCTGAAAACGCTTTACCGGCAGACCCAAATGTGAAATGGTGTGCCATATCATGAAACGAGTGGAATCCTGGTTCCCGACGGGAGGGGCTTATGGAAGATTGGGCCGGGCTTTCGACGGCCGGCATCCTCAAGAGGGGCGCCGAGCGATATCCTGAGAAAACGGCTGTGGTGGACGGGGAGCGCAGGGAGGGCTACCGAGAGATCGAGGCGATGTCCGATGCATTGGCCGCCGCCCTCCAGGAGTTGGGCTACCGGAAGGGGGACCGGGTCGCCGTCTACATGAAGAACTCCCTCGAGTTCATCACCGCCTTCTACGCCCTCCAGAAGCTCGGGGTCATCGTGGCCTGGGCGAATCCCAACTACCGGGTGTCCGAGGCGCAGTTCATACTCAGGAACTCCCGGGCAAAAGGGGTTTTCCTGTTCCGGGAGTGGGAGGGGTACGATTATCTCACCTCCCTCCTGGCCATGAGGGAGGAGCTTCCCGACCTGGAGGGGATCTTCGTGGTGGGCGACGGAGAAGGCGAGGGGGTGTACCGGTTCGACGAGATGCTCAAGCGGGGTAAAGGGAAGCGCCCCAGGCCTACGGCCATAGACGTCGAGCACGATCTCTCCATGCTGATCTACACCTCCGGAACCACAGGCAGGCCCAAGGGCGCGATGATCACCCACATGCAGGCGGTAAGGGCAGGGATGGAGTATTCCCGTGGCGTGAATGCCGGACCGGATGACGTCTTCATCGGCTTTCTGCCCATGTCCCATTCCTACGGCTGCGGTTCCATCCTGATCCAGCCCCTCCTCCTGGGCTCCACCCTGGTGGTCATGGACAAATTCGACCCGAAGCGATGCTTCGATCTGATCGCCCGGGAACGGGTCACGCTTCAGCTCGGGGCCCCGGCCCATTATATCCTGGAGCTCAGCCGGCCGGATCGAAAGCAATATGACTTGAGCAGCCTGCGGGCGGGGCTCATCGCGGGGCAGATCGCGCCGGAAGGGCTCATCCGCCGGGTGCAGGAGGAGATGGGGGTGTATATCACCTCTTTCTGGGGGGCATCGGAGGTCGGGCCCGGCGTCGGCCTCATGTGCCCCTACCCCTCGCCCCTCGATATACGGGAGAAGTACGTCGGCCTTCCTGTGGCCGGCACCCAGGTGCGCGCAGTAGACCCGGGGACCCGCAGCGAGCTCCCCGACGGTCAGATCGGCGAGCTGACCCTCTCCGGATGGCACGTCATGAAGGGCTACTGGAACAACCCCGAGGAAACGGCCAAGCAGGTGGTGGACGGCTGGCTGTACATGGGGGACCTCGTGTCCAGGGAAGAGGGCGGCTACATCCGCATCTTCGGCAGGACCAAAGACCTGATCAACCGGGGCGGGTTCAAGGTCTACTCTTACGAGCTCGAGACGCTTCTGGCGGACCATCCCAAGGTGGAGGAGGTCAGTGTGGTGGCGACCCCCAATCCCGTTCTGGGGGAGAGCATCTGTGCCTGCATCGTGCCGAAGGCGGGAGAGACAGTACATCTCTCGGAGATCCGATCCTTCCTGGCGGAGAAGATCGCCCCCTACAAGCTCCCGGACGAGCTCTGCATCATGGATCGCTTCCCCCGCCTCTCGGGGGGGGTGAAGATCAACAAGTTCGGCAAAGGTGGGGTACGCGAGACGGCCATGATCACCGAAGGCCGTGAACGGCACAGGACAAAATAGAAAGATCGCCGTCTTTCTGAACGACCTCCCTGGAGGCGATGAAAAGGGCAACGCCTCTGGTCGTGGCCGCTTGAGCGGCTCGGCTCCTTTCTCGACCGCGTTCCGGCGAAGACCGGAAGGAGCAGGACAAGGATCTCCTCGATCGAACCAAGCCCTGGTGTCAATATTGGCCTGGTCTCCATGGCCTCCCCCCCTCGGGGGCAGCCCCCCTCGCCACCCGCCAGGGACCGTTTCTTGGACAATGTACAGGAAACCGGTCCCTGTCGGCGTCTGCCCATCACCGCAATAGTTGCGGCTTGCGGGAATCCTCAAGCTGGGCTATAAGTATCACCGGATTCTCTTCTTTCGAGATACCCCTTCCAAACCATTGAGTTCAGCCCAACCGGGGCGGATATTCCGGTCGTGGAGGTTCCATGCATCCTTTCAACGTTCTCATCGTGGATGACGAGGCAGACTTCCTTGAGACCGTCGTGAGGCGGCTGGAGCAGCGGAAGATCAGCGTGACCGGTGTACGCAGTGGTGAGGAAGCCCTTGAAAGACTGAAGGAGAAGGACTTCAGCGTCATCATCCTGGATGTCAAAATGCCGGGAGGGATGGACGGTATCGAGGCCCTCCGCGCAATCAAGGAGATGCAGCCCGATGCGGAGGTGATCCTTCTCACAGGTCATGCATCGGTAGAGACCAGCATCGAGGGCATGGAGCTGGGTGCATACGACTACATCCTGAAGCCTGTGAAGCTCGAAGACCTCCTCTTCAAGGTCTCGGAGGCCCTGAAGAGTAGAAAAGCCCGAGAGCCGAAATCCCGGACGCCATGAGGCCACATGTTCAGGCGGCAAGTGCTGCCGGTCTCATCCAAGACAGGGCGAAGCCCGCCTAAGGCAGGAGGAAGCCATGGAACCCTTCAGCGTTTTGGTGGTGGATGATGAAAAGGACTTCGTGGAAACCACAGTCAACCGTCTGCTCAAGAGGGACATAGAAGCGATCGGCGTGACGAGCGGGGAAGAAGCCCTGGTCCAGGCAAGAAAGCGGCTGTTCGACGTGGTGATCCTGGACATCAAAATGCCGGGAGGTATGGACGGCATCCAGACACTTCGGGAATTGAAGAGCGTTCGTCCTCTCCTTGAGGTGCTGCTGCTGACAGGGCATGCCTCAGTCGAGACGAGTATCGAGGGCATGAAGCTCGGTGCCTTCGATTACCTCCTGAAGCCGGTCTCCATGGAAGATCTCATGGTGAAGCTCGGCCACGCTTTCCAGAAGAAGTCGGAGCATGAGGAGAAGATCCGCAAGGCCAGGATCAAAGACCTGATGCGATTCCCAGGAAGGGTGCTCGAGCTGGAGAAGGACCGGTGAAGGGCCAGCCGTTGTGAGTCCTGGCCGACCCCTGGAGGTATATAGTGGAATCTTTTCGCCTGTTGCTGGTGGATGACGAGGTGGAATTCCTCGACACGCTCGTAAAGCGGCTCAACCTGCGCAAGGTCCAGACGTTCGGGGCGAGGAGTGGACCGGAAGCCTTGGAGTTTCTGGATCGGAACCCGGTCGATGTCGTGGTGCTGGACGTAAAGATGCCGGAAATGGACGGCATCGATGTGCTGAGGGCGATCAAGGCGCGCCACCCCCTAACCGAGGTGGTGATGCTCACCGGACATGCAAGCCTGGAGGTCGCCATCGAAGGGATGGAGGCCGGTGCCTTCGATTATCTGATGAAGCCCATCAACATCGACGAGTTACTCTACAAGGTTCAGGACGCATTTAAGAAGAAGAAGATCCAGGCGGAGAAGATCCGGAGGATGGGGGATCTGGGGAATCCGGCGAACGGAACCTAATGTAATGCGTCCAACGCTTCTTTGCATTCCGTGACGGGCCGGCCATGGGAATCAGCCGGGGGATTTCGGTCGCACCACACTAGAGAAAGGCTTCGTGCTCTTCGTGTCCTTCGTGGTTGAACAAGAGGTCTTCACCACGAAGGGCACGAAGGACACGAAGAAGACGTTTTGGGTGATCGTGACCTTGCTTTCTGGGAACAGTTCCATTTCGAAGAACGCAAAGGGGGAGACATAGAAATATGGGCTTTATGAATGAATGGGGAAAATTTATGATGGCGGGCGCGAGGGCCCATGCCTCATGGGAGATCCAGGTATCCAATACCATCTTCCGGGACCGGAAGCGAATGGCCCTGCTCGGTTTGATGCTCTTACCTATTATCCTCGGCGGCGTCGCGCTTGCCGATCCGCTCGGTGATGCCTTGCCGCAGTTCCTCGGGGGGAAGAAGGCGTACAGCCCGGCCTTTTACACCAACGGTGTCTTTTTTGCCTCCGTGCTGATCGGGCTCATTGCCGGTCTCATCACGGGCTGCATCGGCGCGGGCGGCGGGTTCGTGATCGCCCCTGCGCTCATGAGCGCAGGGATCAAGGGGATCCTCGCGGTGGGAACGGATCTCTTCCACATCTTCGCCAAGGCGATCATGGGGAGCGTGATCCACCGCAAACTCGGGAACGTCTCCGTGCCTCTGGCCGTCGTCTTCCTGATCGGGGCCATTATCGGGGCGACCATAGGCGGATACATCAACCGCGTCCTCTACGAGATCAACCCCGTCCTGAGCGACGCCTTTATCACCACCATCTACGCCATCATGCTCGGATCCCTCGGCTTCTACGCCATGGCCGACTTCCTGAAGGCGTCCAAGAGGGAGAAGGATTTTCATGGGGCAGGAACGGGCGCGCACGGCGGGAAAGACGAAGGGACGGATCTTGGGAATCTGCCCAGGCGGATCCAGTCGGTCAAGGTGCCCCCGATGGTCACGTTCGACCACGACTTCACTCCCGGGGGCAGGAGCATCTCGTGGGTGTTCCTGGTGCTCAGCGGCGCCCTGGTGGGACTGACCGCGGGGATCATGGGCGTCGGGGGAGGATTCCTCACCTTTCCGATCTTCGTGTACATGCTCGGGGTCTCCTCCATGACCACCGTCGGTACCGATATCTTTCAGATCATTTTCACGGCAGGTTATGCCGCAATCACCCAATATGCCGTGTACGGCTTCATCTTTTATACGCTGGCCATGGGGATGCTCCTGGGGTCTCTTACCGGCATACAGATCGGGGCCATGGTGACCAAGGTCGTCAAGGGGATCACGATCCGCGGCTTCTATGCCATGGCCGTCCTCGCCGGATTCGTGAACCGGATCTTCGCCCTCCCCGGAAAACTCGGGGAGATGGAGGTGATCCCGCTGTCCAAACAGGCGGGGTATGTCCTGGAGATGATCGGGATCGTCGCCTTCTTCATCGTGGTGGGGGGCTTCGGGGTGTGGGTGATCGGCACATTCTTGAAGAACATCAAGACGCTCAAGGGCGAGGAGGCGCTGTCATGAAAGGACAAAAGAGCGAATTCTTCCTGGGCCTCGGCCTGATGATCGGATTCGTGGTCGTGCTCATCTTCTTCTTCATGCCTCTCTTCAACGGCAACAACGGGCTCGACTATCTGGACAACCTCTACAATTCCATCTCCAAAGGTTCCGCCTACTACATCCCGGCCATCAAGGAGGACGTGGAGAAGTTCAAAAACAACGTGGTCAGCGCAAACCTTCAGATGACCGCCGAAGAGGAGGCGGTCCAGACCGCCAAGCTCTTCAAGGCCGGCGGCGCGACCGTGGACGTAACGGGGCGGGACCTCAAAGTCAGGGGCGATCTGGCCATGATCCTGGGCAATGCCTTGGCGGATGCGGACGCAATGTACTGGAACAAGGGTGCGGCCCTTTCGACCAAATACGGCTACCGGGAAAGAAAGGCCGTCTACAACTGGTGGAAGGGGCTGGAGGAGATGCAGAAGAGCCTCAACAAGGACAAGAAGTTCAAGGAGGCCAAGATCATCAGCCTTGTTCAGAAAAAAGCGGTGGAAACCGCCTATAATTATTATACCATTGAACCACAGAAGATCGGGGACCGGTGGGGAACGGTCGTCTTCTCCCTCGTGTTCTATGTCGTCTACACATTGTGGTACGGGTTTGCGATCCTGTTCATGTTCGAAGGATGGGGGCTCAAGTTCGGCCATTAGCGATTTTTGAGATACCGTGAAAGGCCGGCGGGAA
>JAGVAP010000033.1 GCA_020060215.1 Deltaproteobacteria bacterium
CCGAAGAGCTCGCTCTCGATCAGCGTCGGCGACAAGGCGGCGCAGTTGACCTTGACGAAGAGCTGATCTTTTCTCGGACTCGAGTTGTGGATGTACCGTGCAACGTGATCCTTCCCGGTGCCGGTCTCTCCTGTGACCAGGACGGAAGTATCGTACCCCGACACCAGGTGCACATCATCCATGAGCTTTTTCATCACAGGGCTTTGAAAGTAGAATTCCCCGTACAGCTTGCCGATCTTTTCCAGGACATACTGCTTTTGCGTCTCGAGTCTCTCGCTCTTTTTCCTCTGCTCGTCGTAGAAGAGCATGTTGTCGACCGCGATCGTAATGGGTGCCGCGACCTCGCCGCAGAAGCCGATCAGTTCATCGATGTTCGAAGGCAGCTCCTTGAAGGCGACGTGGAACGAACCCAGATACTTGTCCCGAATGACCAGTGGAAAGGCCATGGTTGCCTTCAACCCTTCCTTCAACAGCGTGCCGGCGGTGGTCAGCTCAGGATGTTTTGAGAGGTCTCGGATGACGACCGGGGTCTTGGTCTGCATCACCAGGCTCGCAATCGCACCCCTGGACAGCGGCCGGCTTTCATGAGTGATCCCTTCCGGTTTGATTCCCTCTGCAGTCGCGAAATAGGAGAGTGTCTCGGTCTCATGATCGTATAGATTGATGCTGCACCGATCATAGGAAAAGACCTTTTTGATCTCCGTGGCAATGGTCCGGAAGAGGCCTTCCCGGGTATGCTCTTTGATGATGGCATTGCTGATTCTCAACAGGGTCTCATACTTCTTTGCGGGACTCCAAGGCATAAGATATCCCCAAGCTAAGGGTTGAACACTCCGGCAGAAAGAGATGAGGTCAGGGGATTATCGGAGACTCGAGGATGAAATTCAAGCCCAAAGTTCGGCAGGCCCTCAGGAGTCCCGGCGATTGACGAATTAGTTTTTGAGGGAAAAACAAGCTCCTGCAGTTACTCCGAAGGTGGTATGCATCTTGCTACTTGATGCTGAAATCAAGCCCCAAAAGGAGCCGGATATGGGCGGGTACAACGTTCAGATGGTCGAAGAGGTTGCGAAAGAGCTCTACATCAGGGCGCTGAAGAGACTGCCCCCCGATGTAAAGGAGGCGTTGCACAGGGCATTCGAGCGGGAGACGAACGAGACGGCCCGGCAGATCTTCCGGACCATTCTCGAGAACATCCGCGTGGCGGAGGAAGAGAGCCTCCTCGTATGCCAGGATACGGGTCTTCCCATCTACTTCGTGACCATCGGGAGCAGGCTCCCGGTAGACGGGGCCGGGGTAGCCAGGGCCCTGAAAGCGGGCGCCCGGCGGGCCACCCTCGAACATCCTTTCCGCGGCAGTTCCACCCATCCCCTGACCAGGATCAATCCCCAGACCAGCGTCGGCGACGGCCTGCCCGTGATCCACTGGGAATTCGACGAAGGGGCCGACTTTCTGGACATCCTGATGGTCCCGAAAGGGTCGGGATCGGAGAACATGAGCGCCGTGAAGATGTTCATCCCGGCGGACGGAGTCCGGGCGGTCAAGAAGTTCGTCCTGGACACGGTCCTGGAATCCGGATCCAAGCCGTGTCCTCCGGGAGTGATCGGAGTGGGGGTCGGCGGCACCTCCGACCTGGTCGGCTTTCTTGCGAAGAAGGCCATTGCCCGGCCCGTCGGATCCAGGAATCCGGATCCTCAGGTGGCACAAATGGAGGAGGAACTGCTGAATGCGATCAATCAGACCGGGATAGGGCCCATGGGACTCGGCGGGGATACGACCGCCCTGGCCGTCCACATCGAGACCGCCTATACCCACATCACCCAGAACCCGGTCGCCGTAAACACCCAATGCTGGCCCGCAAGGCGAGCCCGGGCGAGGATATTCGCGGACGGCAGGGTGGAGTATGGGTATTGATTGGAAGTCCGGGAGGCGGAAAGCGGAAGGTCGGCCGGGACAAATCGGCCGTATGAGTCACAGGAGCCGTATGGTCGGCCCGGGCAGAGGGAGGGATGAATGGCACATCATGAATTGACCACGCCCCTGGCGGAGAAGGACATCAGGAAACTGAGGGTCCGCGACACGGTGATCCTTCAGGGGCATATCTTCGGGATACGGGATGCCACACAGATTCGGATGTTCGACGGCAGGCAGGAGCCGCCCGTGGATCTCCGAGGCGCTGCCTGCATCCACACGGCGCCGAGCCTGAGGAAGACCGCCGACGGCTGGGAAAAGATCTGCGTGGGGACGACCACCAGCGCAAGGATGGAGAGATTCACGCCCCCCCTCATCGAGAAGTACGGGGTCCGGGCGGTCATCGGAAAGGGGGGGCTCCTGGAAGGGAGCCTCGATGCCATGAAGAGACTTGGCGCCTGCTACCTGGCCATTGTGGGCGGCGCCGCGGCGGTCGAGACCAAGCAGATCGAAGCGGTCGAGAACGTCTACTGGGAGGACCTCCATCCGGAGGCCATCTACAAGTTCCGGGTCAAGGACTTCGGTCCCCTGATCGTGGCCATGGACTCCCACGGCAGCCATCTCTACTTTGACGTGAAGGAGGGCGCCATCCGAAAGCTTTCCCAGATCTACCGGAACATAGGCGTTTAGGATGGATACCCTGAAGGCAGACCTCTTGATCGTCGGCATGGGCGCTGCGGGGCAGCTTGCGGCCCTTTACGCCCACGATGCCGATCCCGACCTCAAGATCGTCATCGCCACCAAGGCGCTGAGGGGAAAAGGCGGATGCAGCCGGATGGTGCAGGGCGGCTTCAACGTCGTGCTCAACTCGGCCGATTCCGCTGAAAAGCATTTTATGGACACCCTCAAGGGCGGGCAGTACGTCAACGATCAGGAGCTTGTTCGCACCCTGGTCGAGGAGGCGACCCCCACTATCAAGGAGATGGAGAACCGCTTCGGCTGCTTTTTCGACCGGAACCCCGACGGCACGATCCACCAGAAGCCCTTTGCGGGGCAGTCCTTCGACAGGACGGTCCACAAGGGGGACCTTACGGGGATCGAGATCATCAGCCGCTTCACCGAGCAGGTGGCGAGGCGCTCTATCCCGGTGATGGAGGATTGCAGGGCCTTGGATCTCCTGGTGGACGCATCGGGTCGCGTGGTCACCGGGGCGCTGCTGCTCGACATGAGGAGAGGGGAGTTCATCACGGTCGAGGCCTCCGCCACCCTGGTCGCCACCGGGGGCGGGCCTACGAACTACCGTTTTCATGCGCCCGGCCCGGAAAAATCCCTGGACGGGCTGGGGATGCTCTACCGCTCCGGTGTGCGGATGCGGGATATGGAGATGGTCCAGTTCCACCCCACAGGGCTGATCGTGCCGGGGAGCGTGGTGGCGGGCTCGTTGCTGGAAGAGGGCCTCCGGGGCGCGGGGGCACAACTGTTCAACGGCGAAGGTGAGCGGTTCATGCTGCGATACGCCCCGAACGTGGCGGAGAGGGCCACCCGGGACGTGGTGAGCCGCTGCATCTATCTCGAGATGATGAACGGGCGCGCCTGCAGAGAAGGAGGGGTCCATATCCATGCGGCCCATCTCGGAGCCGAGTTCGTGGAGAAGAACTTCCCCGGCATGTGCGAGCGCTGTCGCCAGTTCCATTACGATCTGGCCAGGGGACCGGTCCCCGTGTCGCCTTCGGCCCATTACATGATGGGGGGGGCCGTCATCGACAGGGATTGCAGGACCTCCCTCGAACGCCTCTTCGTGGCGGGGGAGGACAGCGGCGGCGTGCACGGCGGCAACCGCCTGGGGGGCAACGGCATCTGCGATTCATGCGTCTACGGAAGACAGGCGGGCAGGGCCCTGGCCGCATTTCTCCACAAGGAAAGGGGCCGCCATCCGGAGACGCGCCACGATATGGTCAGGAGTCTGGTGGAGCGCTACAGCGCGCCTTTCGAAAGGACCTCGGGCAGGTCCCCTTTTGAGCTGCGGGATCGGCTGCGCGAGGCCAACTGGAATCTCGTGGGGGTCGTACGCACGGAAGAGGGCCTCTCGCAGGCGGTCGATACGATCGAGGAGATCGCCGAAGGAGCACGCGGAGCCAGGCTGTCCGGTGCAAAGGCCCACCACATGCCCTGGAACTACCTGATCGATCTCCTGAACATGATCGACGTCTCCAGGATCACCGCCATGTCGGCGCGGATGAGAAAGGAATCGCGGGCGGCCCACTACCGGAGCGATTACCCGGAACAGGATGACCGGAACTCGCTCTACAACATCATTGTAAAAAGAGGCGAGCAAGGCACCCCCGTGTTCGAGACGCAGCCGGTGGAGTTCAGGTACAAAGGGCTGGAGGAGTGCCAGAAATACAGGAAGTGATCAGTCACCAATCATCCCCCGGAGCGACCATGGAACGAGAGATCAGAATCGAGAACCGTGCTCCCCTTCAGTGGAAGGAACTCGACCCGTATAGACGCAGGGGCACGCATGTCGGAATGTGGGCATGGGTGTGGCAGCGCGTTTCGGCGATCGCCATCATCGTCCTTCTCGTCCTGCACCTGACGCTGACCTATATCCCGTTCCTGCAGTTTCTCCTGCTGCTGGCGGTGAGCTTTCATGCAACGCTGGGAATCAGGGTGATCCTGCTGGACTTCAACCTGATCAATGTCAAGTACCAGAAGATGCTGATCTATGGACTGCTCGCCCTTGGGCTGGCCGCCCTGGTCATCATCTGGGAGAGCATCTACTAGAGTGTAGTGCGTCCGACGCTTCTTTGCATTCCCTGACGGGCATCGGCAAAGGGATTTCGGTCGCACGACACCAGGTGAACAGGAGTCGAAACGGTATGTCCGAAAAATCCACTCACCGGCGGAGCATCCGAGTCTATCGCTACCATCCGACCAGGGGCGGTGAAGGCCACTACGACCGCTACGAGCTGGATATCGAGAATGAGAACTGCACGACCATCCTGGACGTCCTTCTCAGGATCCAGAAGGAGCAGGACTCCTCCCTGTCTTTCCGGTACGCGTGCCGGGTCAATATGTGCGGATCCTGCGGTATGGTCATCAACGGAAGGGAAGGGCTGGCCTGCAAGACCAACGTATCCGACCTGCCGAGGGATCGAGAGATCACCATACGTCCCTTGAACCACTTCCCCGTCATCAAGGATCTGGTGGTGGATCTCGAGCCGTTCTTCAGGAAGTTCGAACAGGCCAGGTCTTACTTCGAGCCGAAAGAGCTCGGTCCCGAACCGGCGGTCATACGTCCCGACTCGAAGGAACGGGAGGCGATCGGCCTCTCGACCGAATGCATTGCGTGCGGCTGCTGCGTATCGAGCTGCACCATGGTGAACTACCATGAGGACTACGCAGGGCCTGCGGCACTGAACCGGGCGTTCACGCTGCTCATGGACAGCAGGGACCGTATGCGCCTCCAGCGGATGAGCCAGGTCCTGGACTCCTGCTATTACTGTAGGACGGAGTTCAACTGCACGGAGGCCTGTCCCAAGAAGATCAGCCCCACCAGGGCCATCAAGTACATACAACGGATCGCCCTAATGGAGGTGGGGCGGATCAGGGGGGCGAGACGGATCCCCCCGGCGGAGCAGCCCGCCCTCGAATGCCCCAGCCGACCCGGGCGCGAGGGAGGCCGCGTGCAGGACATGGCCAGGAGGACCTTTCTCAAGCGGTTGTCCTTCGGGCTGGGCGCTGCGAGCGTTTTCGCCATGGGGGGTGTCCTGGCGCCGGCGTTCGTCGGCCCTTCCATGCGCCAGACCCCCAGGAGATGGGTTCCGGTGGAAAGGATGGAGAACCTGCCCCCCCACCAGGTGACCACCAACTACCTCCGCTATGAAGTGCAGGATGGATTCTACAGGCAGCAGATCACCAGGCCGGTGCTGGTGTGGCGCAAACCCGACGTGAACGACATCGTCGTCTATAACGCCACGTGCACCCACCTTGGATGTACGGTTCATTGGGATCAGGGAAAGGGGCTTTTCGTCTGCGCCTGCCACGGCGGCGCATTCGACATGAACGGCGACGTGAAGACAGGCCCGCCGCCCCGGCCCCTGGATCGACACCGGTTCAAGGTCGAGGACGGGACCCTGTTCGTGGAGGTGGCATAGGATGTCGCGGCTGAAGGAGTTCATCTCGGACCGCATCGGCTGGGAGCCCCATCTGAGGCCGTTCCTCTACAAGAGACTGCCTCCCGATCTCGGGTGGCCGGCCACCCTGGGGAGTCTCTGCGCTCTGTTGTTCGCGATCCAGGCGGTGAGTGGGATCTTCCTAGCCATGTACTACAGCCCCTCGCCGGATTCCGCGTATCAGTCGATCCACTATATCATCCACCATGTGCCCATGGGCCGCATCCTGCACGGGATCCATCACTGGAGTGCAGGGGCCATGGTCATCGCAGTCTTCCTACACATGGTCTCCGGTTTCTTCTCGGGATCGTTCAGAGCGCCAAGAGAGCTGACGTGGATCGCGGGCGTCTGCCTGCTCCTGATTACCCTGGGGCTCGGCTTCACCGGCTATCTTCTCCCCTGGGATCAGAAGGCATACTGGGCCACCGTGGTCAGCTCCAATATACCGGCGGAGATCCCCATTGTGGGCAGGATCACCGCCAAGATCATGCTCGCGGGAGACAGGGTCTCCGGTTTCACCCTGACCCGCTTCTATGCCCTGCACATGCTCGCCCTCCCGGCCGTCCTGATGCTCCTCACCGTCTTTCACGTATACCTCGTGAGGATACATGGAATCGCGGATCACCCGGTCCCTTACGGTTCAGGCGGAAAGGGAAAAAGGGGGGAAGGGAGACTCTATCGGTTCTTTCCCGAACACCTGGCCAAAAGCGCAGTCGTCTTTGCAGCGGTCTTTTCGGTGATTTTCCTGCTTTCCATTTTTGCCGAGGTGCCCAGGGAGAAGATCGCCGGCACGGTGGACGAAACCTACCTGCCGAGACCCGAGTGGTATTTCATGTGGCTTTTCCAACTGCTCACTTTCTTCTCGGGACAGACCGAGATGATCGGAAGTATCGTGGTGCCTGTGGGGATCGTGTTTATCCTGTTCACGTTGCCGTTCTGGACCCTGTCCAACCTGAGGGCGATTGCGGACAGGCCGTTTGGGGCCGCAGCCGGGGTCTCCTGCATTGTGGGCGTTGTCTTTCTGACCTGGATGGGAATGGCGGGCGCACGTCCCTATGGGGAGACCGCACTCGTGCCCGCAAGGAGCCTGACCCCCTCCGAGGCGAAGGGGCTGTATGTCTTCGTCGAACGGGAGTGCGCCTACTGCCATCAGATCCTCGGGAAAGGGGGCAGAAAGGAGGGGCCCGACCTCTCCAACGTGGTCGCGAAAGGGCGGACGAAGGAGTGGCTGATGAGGTACATCAAGGAACCAGCAGCCGTCGCGCGCTGGACGACGATGCCCAAGTACGGCCTCTCCGAGGAGGAACTGGACGGGTTGGCGGACTTCATTCTTTCCCTGGATTTCGAGCGCTTCGAACCCACGGTCGTTCACCGCAAGGATGTCATCGGGGGCGGGGGAGCCACATCGAAGAGATGAAGACTTGGTCTTGGTCCGGGGTGAAAGAGCATGGTTGAAATCCGAATATCGAAATTCGAAACAAGAGGAATTCAAATTCGGATTTTTAAAAGAAGAAAACAGACCCAACATGTTGCGGGTAAGTGGTTTTGGTCATTTGAATCTTTGGTCATTTGAAATGGTTTGGGATTTCGTGTTTCGGGTTTCGGATTTGTTAGCACCACTCAGCTTGAGCCCCCCTCGGGGGGCCACCTGAGGCCGCGCGCCTGTCCCGGCATAGCCGGGGCTCTGCGACTCCTTGACACCGGAAAGCATTCATTCGGATGTAGACCGCCGTATCCGGGTGTCCCTCCGTCCGCAAGACCCCTGTCGTTTCTGATAGCCGTGTCCCCGCACCGACCTGGTGCCCATCCGGAAATTGGGATTCCCCGATGGCGCTTTCAGCTGTCAGCGTTCAGCAATCAGCTTGATCTTCTAAAATTCAGGCCATCGGCTGACCGCTGATCGCACGAATCCGGAACGGGTCATGTCCGGATGAGCACTACATATCCAAGCGAGCGAAGCGGTCGTCCCTCTGCAAATCCCGCTGGCCGAGCGATTGGAATTGTGGTAGAAATATCTGCAATCTAAGGGGGTGAAAATATGGAGGAAAAAGTAAAACTGATCGTCGACGGGAAGACCTATGAGTTCCCGCTCCTGGTAGGCAGCGAAGGGGAGAGGGCGGTGGACATATCCTCCCTGCGCGGCCGGACCGGCCTGATCACCTATGATCCGGGCTATGCGAATACGGGCAGCTGCAAGAGCAGCATCACCTTCATGGACGGCGAAAAGGGCATCCTCCGCTACCGGGGGATCCCTGTTGAGCAACTTGCCGAGCATTCAACGTTTGTGGAAACGGCCTATCTGCTCATCAACGGGCAGTTGCCTGACCGCAGACAGCTGACGCGCTTCTCCGTAATGCTCAACGATCACTCCCTGGTCCACGAGGATATGCGGGAGTTCTTCCAGAATTTCCCCCGCAGGGCTCACCCGATGGGGATCCTCTCTTCCATGGTGAACGCCCTTCGTTTCTTCTATCCGGAGCTTCCGGACAAGGACGAGGAGATCAACATCACCACCACGAGGCTGCTCTCCAAGGTCCGCACCATGGCCGCCATGTCTTACAAGATCTCCAGGGGGCACAGGGTCGTTTACCCGAGGCCGGACCTTCTCTATGCGGCCAACTTCCTCAACATGATGTTCGATTCCCCCGTGATGCCGTACAGGCTTGACCCTGACATCGTGGATGCGTTGAACGTGTTCTGGATCCTTCACGCGGACCACGAGCAGAACAGCTCGACCGCAGCCGTTCGACTGGTGGGGAGCTCGAGAGTGACCCTCTACGCGGCCATTTCCGCGGGCGTCAACGCGCTCTGGGGGCCGCTGCACGGGGGCGCAAACCAGGCCGTGGTCGAGATGCTCACCCGCATAGAGGCCGAGGGCGGCGATGTGGCGCCTTTCATAGCGAGGGCCAAGGACAAGAACGATCCATTCAGGCTCATGGGGTTCGGCCACCGGGTCTACAAGACCTATGATCCCAGGGCCAAGATCATGAAGCAGATCTGCGACCGGGTGCTTGCGAAGCTGAAGGTCAGCGACCCCCTCCTGGACATCGCCATGAGGCTCGAGGCGGTAGCGCTGGAAGACCCCTATTTTATCGACCACTACCTCTATCCGAACGTCGATTTCTACAGCGGCATCGTACTGAGGGCCATAGGGATCCCCCTGAACATGTTCACGGTGATGTTTGCGATCGGGCGGCTCCCCGGCTGGATCAGCCAGTGGAAAGAGAGTATAGACGATCCCGAGGGCAGGCTTCACCGGCCCAGGCAGATCTATACCGGTGAAACCCGTCGGGACTATGTCCCCCTCGACGAGAGATGAGGAGAGCGTATGGACCTGCGCGTGTTCGAAGAGATGGAGGCCCCGGAGCTCCGAAAGTACGTCGAGTTCCTCCTCTGGCACTACCGGGTGGTGGATGCGTTCTGGTTTCTGTACGTGTCGGAGCGGTTCGATCAGCCGACGGCCGAGCGCCTGAACGAGCAGGTCTGGGGCCGTGTTGCAGGCATGGCCGCCAAGGACCTGGTCCGGCGGTTCGGGATCCGGGACAGGGGGCTGAAGGGGTTTGTCCAGGCACTGAAACTGTTCCCCTGGTGCATCCTCGTGGGCTACCGGATCGAGGAGAAGCGAGATGAAGTCCTCATCTCCGTTCCCTCCTGCCCTACCCAGGAGGCGCGGCTGCGGAGAGGCCTGGGGGAGTACGTGTGCAAGGACATGCACAGGAGCGAGTTCCAGGATTTCGCCAGGGCGGTGGATGAGCGCATCCTGGTGGAGTGTCTGTTCGCTCCGCCGGATCCGCATCCCCAGGGCATGTTCTGCAAGTGGCGGTTCCACATGGCCCCTGCCTGAATCAGGTCAAGTTTCAAAGCCGCCCGGCCGATCTAGTGACGTATCGGTCCGGGGCGGACCATGAAATGAGATCGGGGTTACCGTTCAGAGACTGAGTCATGGTCTTGTTTCTTTGCGCTGTGCTTCCGGGGCGAGATAGAGTTTGCTGATGCCCCAAGTGCCCGTCGGCAGGACATGGGAATGGAAAAAGAAGACCCAAAGGCAGAGGTGAAGCGGCTGAAGCAGGAATTCCTGATGATCGAGCGGGCCAACCGGGAAGAAAGGGACTCGCTCGTGAGGGTCGTCAACGTCCTTGGATCCGCCATGGCGACCCAGCTCGAAGTGACCTCGGAGTGGGATGAGCTGAGGCGGGAGGTCCAGGCCGAGGGGCCGCTCGCGCTCGACCTGATCGATGAAGGGCTGAAGAAGATCAAGGGGAAGATCCTCGAAAAGGACCGGGCCTCGGAATCCATCTTCAAAGAGGTGGAGAATCTCAAGGAGAGGTTGGACCAGGCCCGGAGGGCCATCCGCAAGATGGTGCTCTCCCTGATGGAAGACCTGTACCCCCTTACGGGGGAGGTCAAGGAAAAGGCCCTTTCGGCGGGGGAAGGGTTGAAGGATGAGACTGCAGGCTCTCATGGAGCCGAGGATTTCAGGGATCTGATCAGGTCCGTCCGCGAGAAGATCCAGGAGGACTTCAGGTATGTGAACTCCGAGTTCCTCTCTCTCCTGAATCATGTCAAGGAGCTGGAGAAGATACTGGCAAGGGATTTCGGCGGGGAAGAATACGTCAGGAAGGTGGACTACTTCGAGATGAAGGTGAACGAAGAGGTCGGGCTCATCGTCGACTCCTTCGACCTCTACAGCACGGTTTCCGAGATCAAGAGCGCGGTCGTGGCCAAGATCGAGAATATCAAGAAGATGGTCCTGGCGAGAAAAGAAGAGGAGATGGAGAGACTCCGTTCCGCCCAGGAGAGCATCCATGGGCTTCAGAAGAGGATCGTGGAAGCGGAAAAGGCCGCCTCTGAAATGGCGAAGAGGGCCGAGGAATTCCACACGGCCGCCATGAAGGACGGCCTCACGCGGTTGTACAACCGGAAGGCCCTGGACCTGAGGCTCAGGAATGCGATCAGGAGTCTCTCCCAAGGCGGTTCTCCTTTCGCCCTCATCCTCTTCGATGTGAACGACTTCAAGGGCATCAACGACACCTTCGGCCATGTGGCCGGAGACAAGGTCCTCCAGAAGGTCGCCCAGGTCCTGGTCGAGACCTTTCGAAAGGGGGACTTCATCTCCCGGTTTGGAGGGGATGAGTTCGCCGCTATCATAGATGGTATGAACGAGGAGATGGCGCGGGAGAGGATCTCCGGCTTTCGAGTGAATCTGGGCAAGAGGCGGTTTACGTCCTACAAGCGGGGAGACATCCGGGTGACCGTCAGTGCGGGGATTTCCGTGGCCGCCCATGGGGATACGCCCGAGTCGGTCCTGGAGCGCGCCGACAAGGCGATGTATGAGGACAAGAACAAGAAGGAGTAGCCTGAAGAAGAGACTGGAAGCGCTCTTCACAAGATACCACCGCCGCGACCTGGTCTATCCGGACCCTCTCTTCTTCCTGTACGACTATGCAGACCTGAAGGACCGGGAAGTGGTGGCAATGGTAGCCTCCGCCCTGGCCTACGGGAGGGTCTCTCAGATCATGAAGAGCGTCTCCACCGTCCTGGATCGTATGGAGGGCTCCCCTTTTCTCTTTGTGATGAACTCATCGCCCGAGCGGGTCCGGTCGACCTTCGACGGGTTCCGGCACCGCTTCACGCGGGGGGCGGATCTCTTCCATCTCTTCCAGGGTATCCGAACCGCCGTCGAGAGGTACGGATCCCTCCATCATTGCTTCCTCGCCGGCCTCAGAGACGGCGATGAATCCGTCCTGCCCGCCCTTTCCAGATTCCTTCACTCTCTCGACCTTCCCGCCGGCGGGTGCCGCAGGGGATTTCTCCCATCTCCGGATGAGGGGAGCGCTTGCAAGCGCTGGCATCTCCTCCTGCGGTGGATGGTCAGGGAGGATGAGGTCGATCCCGGGGGGTGGGGAACGGTGGACCGCTCGAAGCTGGTAGTCCCCCTGGACACGCACATGCACCGGATTGGCCTGTCCCTTGGTTTTACCCGCAGAAAACAGGCAGACGGGAGGACCGCCCTCGAGATCACCGACGCCTTTCGCGAAATCACCCCCGAGGACCCGGTCCGCTACGACTTCGTATTGACCCGTTTCGGTATCCGAGGGGACATGGATATGGGGGATCTCCTCTAGGGCATTTGTTCATTTATGATTTTTATCCCTTGTGCTTTCGCATGTCCGCGTTGAAAATACTTCGAATTATGCCGTCGCGCCCTGGAGACCGGTGAAAGCCAAGGGCGGATGATTAACATCCGTTCAGACCTCGGCAACGAACGTTCGCCTCGTGTTCAGTACCAGGGCGAAAGCCCCCAAGAGAAAACCTGATCCATCTGGAAGCATCTATGAAAATCTTCATGACGGGCGGCACCGGGTTTGTGGGAAGGGCGCTCACCAGGGCGTTTCTCCGGCAGGGGTACGGCGTCACGGTACTTACCCGCAGGAAAAATGGGGAAAGCCCCCAAAGCGGCCTCTCTCTTCTCGAGGCCGATCCTACCCGGAGAGGGGAATGGCAGGACAGGGTCCCGGAGCACGATGTGATCGTCAACCTGGCCGGGGCATCCATTTTCGAGCGCTGGACAGAGAAGAAAAAGCGCCTCATCCGTGAGAGCCGTCTCCTTACAACAAAGCATCTGGTGGAAGCGCTCTCAGGCGGCAAGGGAGGGGGCATTCGGCTCCTGAGCACCTCGGCGATCGGCTATTACGGAGTCCATGGAGACGAGTCCCTGGATGAAGAGAGCCCTCCCGGAGAGGGATTCCTGGCCTCACTGAGCAGGGACTGGGAAACGGCGGCGACAGCGGCGGAAGGGCACGGGGCAGGTGTGGTCATCCTGCGCTTCGGCGTGGTCCTCGGGAGGGGAGGGGGCGCCTTCAGGGAGATGGTTCCCGTATTCAGAAGGTATATGGGCAGTCCCCTGGGCAGCGGGAGGCAGTGGTTCTCCTGGATCCACCAAGAGGATCTTGTGAACATCTACCTGCATATCCTGAACGATCGTGCCCTTTCAGGCCCGTTCAACTGCACGGCCCCCCATCCCGTGACCAATGCGGAAATGACCCGCATCCTGGCGGATGAGATGGGCAAGCCCGCGCTCCTGCCCGCTGTTCCGCAGTTTGTATTGAAAATGATCCTGGGAGAGTTTGCGTCGGTGGTGGTCAAAGGGCAGAGGGTCCTGCCGAACCGGCTGCTTAAGGCGGGTTTTCAGTTCCGTTTTCCGGAGATCAGAGGGGCCTTTCGGGACCTCCTGCGCAAGGAGAACTGACCCTCGACCTTGACCAAAGACCGGAAGAACAAAAAGGCATTTGTCTTTCCTGCCGGGGAGGGCCGGCAGTGAAAAACAAATGCCGTATACGGCGGCACGTAAAAGAGGCCGCACCATTCTTCAAAGAGCTGAAGTGTTACTGCGGTTCAAAGCGTTTCTAACGGAAAGTCGGTTTTCTGGGGATCCGGTAGACGACGTGGATGTCGTCCGTGTTCAGGTCGTAAAACTCGTACCGCTCGATCACCTCGCTGTTGAAAGGCACAAGGCCGTTCTCTTCCTGATCGGTTGCCGGTGAGACGATCTCCTCCTCTCCGATCTGAACAAAACGCTCATCTTCTGACCATTCTTCTGAGCTGATGCTGTAGGCGATCTCGAAATGTCTTTGATCCTCTTCCTCCTTCCCCCCACGCTGCTCGGCCAAGAGCGACTGGTAAAAAAGCCCATCTCCCAGGGTCTCCTCGAGTTTCTTCCCCTCTTTCCAGCCTCTCAAAGAAATCACTTCACAAGCACCCTTCCCATGCTTCCGTTCGGGTCCTTTCATCCGTGCACCCTCCTTATGGTACCACTTCTTCTCGGCTGCACTTCCTGGCTCATCAAAACCGCCACACTAGGAAAAGAGGACTTCTCGAAAAGTCAGGAGCGAATATAAGCCAGTCTATTTAGTATGTCAATCTGAAACCGACCACTAAATATAGGGACCGCAGCCAAGATTGATGCTTTCGTAAAAAGCCGTCACCCCGGTGAAAGCCGGAGTACGGACGTCCCGCAGCAGACTGGAAACAGTGGATCCGGGTTTCCACCGGGATGACGGCACTAAACGTTTTCCGACTATACCAGGGCGTCAGAATCCATCCTGAGAACTATCAGATATTGTGTCTTCTAAGATCTTCTTCTTCAATACAAAAATGCCCTTCTCGCCAACCCCTTGGATCATTCGGCTGACGGGGCAAGGGCGTAGCATCTCACAAAGGCGATGAAAGTCAAGTCCCGAGTGGGTCCTCGCGTCCGAGACGCTTGACCTGGCGCGATAAGCCGGTCTAGATTGAAAAACTCTGATCCTTACCAGTAAGGGAGCGCCGGGATAAGCCTTTGCACCCAAGGAAAAGCAGGAGAATACCGGGGGTCGTCTTTCCATTCCTCCACCGGCTGCGGGGATACAGGACATCCGACCTCCGCGGGGACCTGATCGCGGGATTCACGGTTGCGGTCGTCCTGATTCCGCAATCCATGGCCTATGCCATCCTGGCCGGCCTTCCACCGGTGTACGGGCTCTATGCATCCGTGTTTACACCGGTCGTCGGCTCCCTCTGGGGGAGCCTGCATCAGCTCTCCACCGGGCCTGTAGCCATCATGAGCCTCCTCGTTCTGACGACGCTTTCTCCGTTGGCCGAGCCGGGGAGCGCTCCGTTCATCACGATGTCCTCCCTGCTTGCCCTCATGGTGGGGGTGATCTATTTCGGCATAGGCCTCCTGAGACTTGGGCTGGTCATGTCTTTTATCTCCCATTCCACGGTGAAGGGGTTCACCTCCGCAGCAGCCCTGATCATCGCCGCTACCCAGATCCCGCACCTGCTCGGCCTGGATGTCCCCCGGCAGGAGTACATCTTCCTCATGCTTGTGGATCTGGTGCGGGCCCTTCCCCGGGTTCACCTCCCCACCCTCCTGGTGGGCCTTTTCGCGTTCGGAATCATCCTCTCCGTCAGGAGATATCGGAGCAGCCTCCCCGCAGCCCTCATTGCCCTGATCATCACGACCGGACTCCTCGTGATGTTCGATCTCCACACCAGCGGGATCGCCGTGGTGGGGGAAAGTCCCGGCGGTCTGCCGGTGTTCGCCTCCCCCGTGGTGGATTTCAGGACGGTGAGCGCACTGATCGGTCCTGCCTTCGTCATCGCCCTCGTGTGCTTTGCGGAGACCTATTCGGTCGGGAAGGCCGTCAGCGCACAGACCAGGCAGAAGGTCGATGTCAACCAGGAGTTCATCGGTCAGGGGCTGGCCAACATGACCACCTCCCTGTTCCAGGGATTTCCTGTGGGCGGTTCCTTCTCCCGCACCGCCATCAACTATTCGGCCGGGGCCAGGACGGGGATCTCCAGCCTCGTGGCCGGGTTGTGCGTGCTCTTTTCCATCCTGTTTCTGACCCCCGTGCTCGCCTACATCCCAAAAGCGGCCCTGGCGGCCCTGGTGATCAGCGCCGTCATGTCCCTCTTCCATCCAGGGGAGGTGTTCTCCCTCTGGAGGATCAATCGACACGACGGCATCGTCGCATTGGCGGTATTCATACTGGCCCTGGTGACCAAGCCAGATTACGCCCTTCTGATCGGGGTCGTGGTCTCCCTGGTCTTCTTTCTCTGGAAGGCGATGCACCCGCGCATCGTTCGGATCACGAGGGATCCGGAGCTCCAGATGTTCCTGAATGCGGATGTGCACCGAAAACCCGGATGCCCGCAGATCCTGGAGCTGCGCTCGGACAACTGCATCTTCTTCGGAAACGCGGAGTACACCGTGGAGCAGATGCTAGAGCGCGTGGACAGGGTGGAGACCCCTCTGAAGTTCCTCCTCCTGGATTTTGAGTCGATCGGGTTCATCGACGTAAGCGGCGTGGATGAGATGAGGTCGATGATCGATGATCTGAGAAAGCGGGGAATTCAACCGGCATTCATCTACGTCCATCTCCCGGTGATGCGTGTCCTGCAGAGCACCGGCCTGGTCGATGAGATCGGGAGGGAGTTCTTCTTCGGCACGAGGGGCGAGGCGGTCGGACGGATCTTCGAACGGCTGGACCACGCTTACTGCGGAGGAACCTGCCCCCACGTGCTTTTCAGGGAATGCGCCACGGTCAAGCCGGGCGCGGTTGCGACCTCCCCCGCGACGCGATCCTTCTCCCGTGAAACGTGAAAAAGGGGCTTTCGCCCCTTTCTCACTTCTGGCCTCAGCCTACGGCCTGCTGGCGCTACAAGGTTTTCGGGCCTTCGCCCCCTCTGCCGGATGCTATTCCTCGTCGAACCAGGGCTCATTCGCGGGCATCTGGGGCCCATAGAACAACTGAGCACCGTAAGACCGCTCTTCGTTGCTCCAGCCATAAGGATAAGCGTCGGGTCCGCTATAGACGTAATCCCATCTCTCGGGTGCTCCCAGACGCTGGTCGGTCATCTGACCTCTCCCGTAGCGCACATCGGCCCCGTAATACGCCCTCCGGTCGCCGGTGGTGCCCCTCGAGTATACATAGGGTCCCGAACCGTAGACATAGAAGTCCCTGGCATTGTCCAGGTCGCTTCTCGTCCCGTGGTATACCGCAAAGTCCTGGTTGAACCTCAGATCCTGAATGGGAACGGCCACCAGGTCCCCCTCGTAATCCAGCACCACTTCCCGGACGTTGCCGTTGCGTGAGAGGATCACGTCTTCAATAGAGGCGATCTCCTCCCCGGTCCGGGTCTGGACATCCATACCCAGGAGCTCGTTCACCGCAAGACCCGCAGGAGCAGCCGTTCTGTCCATGGCCGCGCTCCTATCCATCGTTTTTCCTATGGCTCCGCCCCTCTCCCTGGCGTCCGCACCGGAAGCCGCAAAGATCATCGCCGCGGCCGAGACTACGGCCAAGGCTTTGGTGGCACTCTTCAAGAGCTCATACATAACCTGCACCTCCTTGTTTTGATATGTTACAAGTTAAGGGAGGCACTAATTGCAGTAAATGGGGGCAAAACTGTATTATGGCGGGGAACTTAACGCCATCCACCGGAGATAGGGCCCATCACTCCGCCAATGCCTGTGACATGGCGACGCTCAGCTCTTCGATGCGGCACGGCTTGATGATGTATCCCTTGATCATGGACTTCACGCCCTCTCCGATCCCGTCCGGACCGCACTCCTCGTAGCCCGATACGATCAGGATCCTGGCATTCGGGTCCATTTGCAGGATCTCCCGGATGCAGGTGATGCCGTCGATCATGGGCATGTTTCTGTCCATCAGGACAAGATCGGGGGAGAGGCCGGCGTACTCCTTCAAGGCATCGACCGGATTGCTGAACGGGAGACTTCGATAAGCCAGTTGATCGACCATCGCGACCAGGGCCTGGAGGGCCGGGTCCTCATCGTCCACGATCATGACCTTCTGCCCTTTGCCCGGGATGATCCGCTTCTCCAGATCCGGCTTGGGCAACTTCTCCACCTGGAGCGCGGGCAGATAGATCTTGAAGGTCGTACCGGTCTCCGGCTCCGAGAACACCCGGATGACGCCCTTGTGGTCCTCCACGATACCGTGGGTCGTGGAGAGCCCGAGACCCGTCCCCTTGCCCACCTCCTTGAGGGTGAAGAACGGATCGAAGATCTTCCCAAGCACCTCCTGTTCCATGCCTATGCCCGTGTCCGAGACGCTCACCACCAGCTGGTCTCCCTCTCTTCCGGCCGTGATTGTCAGCTTCCCGCCCGTGGGCATGGCATCCTTCGCGTTGTCAAAGAGATTCAGGAGGGCCTGGCTCAGGAGCGAGTGATTTCCCCTCGTCATCAACCCTTCTTCCACCTGGGATACGATCTCGATGTTCTTGTCGAATACCTTCTGCACAATGGAGCAGGCGCTCCACACCACATCCGCCAGATCCAGGTCGGTGAATTCGTACTTCCCTCCCCTTCTCGAAAAGTGGAGCAGGTTGTTGATGAGGTCGACCCCCCGTTCAACGGACTCATAGATGCTTCGGGCCATGTCCTTGAATTCGGGATCGTCGACGTGGGTCATCTCCAGGTACTCCGTGTTCCCCGAGATGGCCTGGAGGATGTTCCTGAAGTTGTGCGCGGTCCCGCTTGCAAAGGCCCCTATGGATTCCATCTTTTGAGAGACAAAAAGCTGCCGCTGCAGGGCCTTTTGCTCTTCCTCGGCCTTTCGCTTCTCGGTGACATCCTCAAAGATGGTCACCATCTCGTCGGAGGGCAGCCGATACACATAGTATTCCCGCTGCCAGAGCAGCCGCTGGTCTTCCATGAGAGAGAGCGACGAACGCTCCGGGATCCCGGTTTTCAGGACCTTGACCAGCACGTCCAGGAGGCCTGTCTTTCCGATCTCCGGGAAGACCTTGCGGATGCTCTTGCCGATCGCCCGCTTCTTGTCCGGGATCCGCTCGAGGGTCTGGAGGGCCTTGTTCAGGTCGAGGACGATGAAATCCCTGCCGCGGTCTACCGGGCGATAAACCGCCACCCCGTTGCTCATGTTGTCGAAGATCTCTTTGAACCTGGTCTCGCTCTCCTTGAGCTTCTCCTGCGTCTGCTCCAGGCTTCTGGTCCTCTCCTGAACCAGCTTTTCCATCCTGGAGTAGAGCAGGGCGTTTTCGATGGCCACCGCCGCAGGACCGCTCAGCGCCGAAAGGAGCGAGAGGTCCTCCTTGCGGAACCCGAACGGTTTGTTCACGGAATCGACGTAGAGGACTCCGCGGATCTGGGACTTGCTGATGAGGGGCACACACATGACCGACCTCACCCGCATCATCTCCATGCTTTCCGAGCGGTCGGACTCCTTCTCGGTCTGCGTATCGGACATGATGACGGCCTTGCGTTCGCTGATGGCCTTCTCCACAATGCTTCTGCTGTACATCCTCGAGGTCCTGTCGCCTCGATCGGAGACCCTCGAGATCACATCCAGGATCTGCCCGGAATCGCTGTCCACGAGAATGATCACGCCCCGGTCGATCCTCTTGAGGAGTTCGAAGATGTAGTCGAGGATCTTTTCCATGGTCTCGTTGATGTTCAGGGAGCGCATGAGGACATTGGAGATCTTGTAGATGAGGTCCAGGTTCCTCGGAGAGGTCATCGGACGCCTGAAGACCCCTGTCTCCTTGAACCCTTCGGACAGGTTAATGGAGTCGTCCTCGAACAGGACGTCCCACTGCGCGGGCTCACCGAGGCAGATGACGACGCTGCCGACCGCCACCGGCACCTTCTCCTGCACCTCGACGGCCCGCCCCGGTTCGATCGGTCTGTTATCGACGAATGTCCCATTGCGGCTGTTCAGGTCTTCGAAGAAATACTTCCCTTCCCGGTGCGTGATCTTGAGGTGTTTCCGGGAGACGGACTTGTCCTGAATGTGGATTTGGTTTTGAGGGGATCGGCCCAGGTAGGCCACTTCTCCGTCGAGGGGGAAAGCCTTCCCTTTGTTCGGGCCGCTGATCACGTAGAGCATGGTCATGGCTTCCCCCTTTCCTCCGCCGGTCCAATGAGACCGGCGATATGGGTCATCAGGTAGGACATCCTCACGGGCTTCGCCAGCACCAGATCCGCCTTCCTTTCCAGGGCGGCCGCCTCAGGCTCCTTGCCGTACCCGGTCATGGCGATGACCGGAACGCCGGGCCTGTTCTGCTTGATGGCGGTCACCACCCCCACCCCGCTGATGTAGGGCATCACCACATCGGTGATGACGAGGTCATACTCCCCTTCCTGAAGCTTCCTCAAGGCCTCCAGCCCGTCCACGGCTTCGACGGCTTCATAGCCTGCGGCCTTGATATGCTTGACCATCATCGAAAGCACGTTTTGGTCATCTTCAACGATCAGAATACATTTCCTGGCGCCCCTGGTCTCTTGCGGCATCGGTGTCGGGTCCCCGCCCTTCATTGTGCATTCTCGATGTAAGCGAGATCTCTCTCCTGGCTGTTCTTGGTGCCGACGGCAATGATCCTGATCCTGTTGTCCTTGTGGTCTGTCTGGAAGTAAAGTCTCCCGGAGTAAGAGAATTCCGCTTCCAGGACGTCCACCTTGCCCCCCCTTCCGAAGACCTTCCTCCGCACGTTCACGCCGGACTCATGGCCGTTCAACTTGTGAACGAGTTCCTCGGCCTTGAGCTGCTGTTCGTCGGTCAGAGAAAGCAGACCGTCAATAGCCCTATCGGTAAAGAGGACGTTTTTGTAAAGCACCCTCAGCCTTTTCTGGGCGGCCTCCGCCCGCCGCCGCATCTTTGGGTGATGAATCCTTTCCTTTACCCGGTCCAGCTCCTGGCGAAGGCGGTGGACCTCGGACTCGAGCCTCTCCTCGACCTGCTTTCGGCCGACGAGGCCCGCTTCCTGTTTTTCGATCTCATCGAGGAGTCCGTCTACATCACAGGAAAGAATCTGTTTTTCCTTTTGAAGTTCCTCAATCCGTCTCCTGTAATCCGTCTCCCGGACCTCCAGCTCCTGCAGCTTCTGATCCGTTCCGAGGAGCCTGGATGAAAGTCTTTCCACGGTCTCCTTCCATGCGGCATCCTTTTCTTCGCTGTCACGGACCCGGGCCTTGACCGCCCTGGTCAGGATCCATGCGGAAATAGATACATAGAACAGCAAAATGATATTGGCAAGCCAGCTGTTATGCCGGATGTGGAGATTCACCGCGGCCGTGATGCCCTCGTTCAACACCTGGAAGTTCTCGGAGGCGATCTCCGTAAAGTCCACATCGAAACGATCCGACAGGCTGCCGGGCAGGTTACTTCCGGACGGATACAGGATTCTGTCCTTCTTTGTCTTGACCAGGATGGTCATCTCCAGGCCGAGCCTGGTCCAGAGATTTCGGCCCAGGTATTCGCGGATATTCCTGTTGACCTCATCCTTGACCGTGTAGTGGCCCCTGTAGAGCGCATCCGGGTTCCGCAGGATGACCTTGTCCAGCGCGGCTATCTCTCTCTCCTGCAGGGCCAGTCCCAGTCCTTGCAGTGTCAATGCATAGCATATCGGAGGGAAAAAGATGCAGAGAAACATGGCTCTGAAGGGAAACCGTTTCATGGATTCAGGAGGCCGCCGGAAGATCGGCCAATGCACAGGATGGAACGTTTGCGTAGCAGGGGCGTCTTCCCCGATGTCTTCAGCTCTTTGCCTTTATTTCCTCCAGCAGAATGCGGGCCTGCTCGGCACCCTTGAAATCCCGGTCGATGGAGAGCGCTCTTTCCAGCGAATCCACGGCCCTGTCCGGCTGTTGGTTCTTGTGGTAGGCCATTCCCAGGTGATAATGGATCAGGGCATTCCCGGCATCCATCCGAGCGGCGTCCTGTAACTCCGATATGGCGCTCAGGTAGCTTCCTTTCAGGTAGTAGATCCATCCCAGCGTGTCCATGACGGCCGGATTCTTGGGCATCTTCTGTTTGGCCGACTGCGCGAGCCCCAGGGCTTCGTCGATATTGCCGCCTGCCTCGACCAGTGTCCAGGCCAGGTTGTTGGCTGCAGGGGCGAATTCTCTGTTGAGGGACAGCGCATTTCGATAGGAGGTCTCCGCCTGTTTCAGGTCCCCCAATTCATGATGAATCGTCGCGAGGACCATGTGCCCCGCGATGTACTTGGGGTCCTTCGTGATGATGCTCTCGTAATGAACTCTGGCCTGCTCGAGCCTCTTTTCGAGGATATGGACCTGGGCGATGGCCTCGTAGGCGCCCAGGATCTCCGGATCCTTCTCAAGGGCCTTCTCAAGGAGATGCAGGGCCTTCTCCCTCTCTCCTCGGGCCAGGTGGATCCTTCCTTCCATGTACTCGATATAGGCGAGGAGCTGTGGCTTGTCTCCGATCCTGTTCCTCTGCGTGTCGCAGAGGCTCAGGGCTTCTTCGTACTTCTTCTGCTGCACGTAGATCCCCGTAAGGAGTCCTTGGGCATCGATCAGTTCGGGGTTGAGATCGAGGGCCTTCCGCAGGTTCTCTTCGGCCTCGGGGAATCTTCCCGCTGTGGCGTAAAAGGCCCCCAGGCGCAAAAAGGAGCCGGGTTCGTTCGGGTGGAGCTCCACCACCCTCTTGAACGTCTCCTCGGCAGCCCGGAGATTGTTTTCCAGCACCTTCAGATTCCCCTGCAGGGAGATCACCCGCATGTCCGTGGGTGCGAGTTTCAGGGCGAATTCGATCTGCTGCCGGGCCAGATCCTTGTTCCGATCCCGCAGGTAGTTTTCGGCAAGGATCAGCCGGGCGTCCAGGAGTCTGGGATTCAGTTCAACCGCCTTCAGCAAGTCCGGTTCGGCCAGCCTGGTCTCGCCTTTGCCGATGAGGGCCAGGGCACGGTAGTAATAGGCGGCCTCGCTCCTGGGTCTGTCCCTGACGACCAGATCGAACTTCTCGACCGCCCGGGGGAAGTCCCGGCCTGTGAGGTGCAATTTCCCCTTGAGAAAGTTTGCCCCGACATGCCCTTTGTCCTTATCCAGCACCTGGTCGATGATCGTTCCGGCCTCGTCGTAACGCCTGAAGTCAAAGTGGAGCTGGGCGATGGTCGTCATCACCTCGAGATCGCCTTTCCGGATCTCCAGCGCCCTGCTCATGGCTGCCAGCGCCCTCTCATACAGGCCTCTGCGCGCATAAAAACCGCCCAGACTCATCAGGGGGGAGACGTCCTCCTTTGGGGAGGAATCGACGCAAGACCGGTATGTCTTTTCGGCCTTCTCCCACTGCCCGGTGGACTCGTAGAAGAGCGCCAGGATCTGGAGATTGGAATAGTTCTCCCCCCCGGCCTGGATCATCTTCTTCAGGGTCTCTTCGGCCTTTACGGTATCCCCTTTCAGGGTATAGAGACGGGACAGCTCCACATACGCCGTGTTCGATTTCGGGTTCAGTGAAATCGCTTCCATATACGCCTTTTCGGCGCCTTCGTGCTCCGACTTCATGAGGAGGAGCCGACCCAGCGTGAGATGGACATTGAAGTCCCCGGGGTTGAGGAGTTGAGCCTTCCTCAATGTCTCCAGGGCCCCATCAACATCCTTTTCCTGCACCTGAATGGAGGACAGGAGGCCGAGGGCCTCCGCATCATCGGGCTGGGCCTCCAGGACCAGCTCGGCCTTTTCCCTCGCCTCGGCGGGCCTTCTGGCCAGGAGAAGGATCTGGCCGATCTTCAGCTGCGCCTTCATGTTCTCGGGGTTGATGGAGGCGGCCTTCAAAAATGCCTGGAGGGCGTCATGCCCTTGCTTCAGCTTCAGGTACGTCTCCCCGAGTTCATGGTAAGCCCTGTCGTCTTCGGGGTCGAGCTGAACCACGTTCTTGAGCTCGATCACGGCCTTCTGAAATTCGCTTTTATCGATGTATTGGCGAGCGTTTTCGAGATGTCTGGTCTTCTTGTCTTCCTTGCTCGTGCAGCCGCAGGGGAGAGTCACCAGGAAGAAAAAAGAAAGGATGGCGAGCGATGCAGCAGAGAAGCTTACAGGGGTACCTTTCATTCCGATTCTCCTTTGAGAGACGGACTGAGTGGCTAAGAGCACACCATAGCCACAAAGGAGGTATGTGTCAAACCAAGGATAGGCGACAAACCGATTCCCGGTGTTTCGGCGGGGACTTGTCGGTTGTGCGAGGACTGTCGTCTGTGCTACAAGGAATGTTTTCCGTCCGTGCAAACAGTCGTTGGGAGCCATTCATGGAAAAACTTCCAATATTTCTTATCTTTCTGGGCCATGTCTGGGTGGATGCCTCCCAGGGCATTCTCCCTGTGGTCCTGGTGAAACTGAAAGAGACCTTTTCCCTGACCTACCTGCAGGTGGGTGTAGTCATCTCGGTCCTGAATTTCACCTCTTCGATGATTCAACCCCTCGCCGGGTACATTGCCGACCGTTTTCGGCTGGGCTGGTTCATACCCTACGGGATCATGTGGACGGCCTTGTGCATGGGTCTTTTGGGATGGGCCACGAATTACCCGATCCTCCTGGTCCTGGTAGGCCTGGCGGGGATCGGAACGGCCGCCTTTCACCCGCGGGCCATGATGACCGTCTCCCTGCTGAGCGGCGCGAGGAAGGGTTTCGGAACAGCCATATTCTCGACCGGCGGGAACCTGGGATTTGCCATCGGGCCCATCATCGGCAGCTACCTGGTCCTGGGGCTGGGGTTGCGGGCAACCGCCGGCTTGATCGTTCCCGGGTTGATGATCGCCTTCACCATGCTTTTCTACCGGGGGAGCATCCTGGGTAAGGATGCGGCGACGGCGATTCGGGGCGCCGCAAACCGGGAAGAAAGCCTCATCCCCTGGACCCCCCTTGTTCTGCTCTGCATGATCGTGGCCCTTCGTGCATGGGTCTACATGAGCACTTCCGCCTACCTTCCTCTTTTTCTGGAGGGTAAGGGGGTGGAACTCTGGAGTGCGAGCCTGCTCCTGACCGTTTTCCTGGGCGGGGGGGCTGTGGCGGGCCTGTATGGCGGGCATCTCTCGGATCGGCTGGGCAGGAAGAGCGTGATCATCGCCAGCATGCTTCTCTACCCTGTTTTCGCCTCCCTGATGATGCTCGCCAAAGGACCGTGGCTGTGGCTGCTCACCGCATTGTCCGGGGCAAGCCTTCTGGCCTCGTTTTCGGTCACCGTCGTGCTCGCCCAGGAGCTGCTGCCACGGAACCTGGGGCTTGCCTCCGGGCTCATCCTCGGGCTCGGCTTCGGGACCGGCGGCCTGGGAGTATCCCTGTCCGGGTGGATCGCGGACCAGATCGGTCTTCACCAGACCATGTGGATCCTGGCGATCGTCCCCCTCTGCGCAGCCCTCGTGGCCGCCATGATCAGGCCCCCTCTCCCTCGCCCCCTTGCGCCGCGGCCGGCGTAACGGGACTGCGGCATGGACAAACTCGTTTGTCCGTGTCCCTGATGCGCCGGATGGCGGCATGGACAAACGGGTTCGACCGCAAAGATACTCCCAAAGATCACCGGACATACAGGATCCACCCCGTGCATTGTCCTGCCCGTGATGATTACCCGTTTCACATGGACCAGGCAGGAGCGGGGATGAAGATGGACAGATACCGGAGGACACAGCCGGACTTGGTCCTCGCCGGCGAAGGGAATGCTGTTGCCCCGCAGCCGGGGTGGGGATTAAGGAGATGTGTCGTGATCTTCATCAGAAGAGATGGGCTGATGCTCGGGGCTTCAACGGAATTATCCCGAACGGCCTATGAACTATGGGCTGACGAATGGACTCACGTGATCGTGATCACCCCTGAGGAAGATGAGGTCCAGATGACCATCCGGCAGTTCCGTCGACTGGTCGAGGATCTGCCGCCTTTGACAAGAATCAGATTCGCTCACTGGCCGGGGGCCCATGGATGCCTTCAGAACTAGGGTGGATGCCGTAGCAGCCTGACTCCCCGGCTTCAGATCATCTCCGCCAGACCATCGATCTCTCCCGTAGATCTTCCGAAGTTTTGCAGAAATGCAGAATAGGGTGGCCCTTTGATTGCAACTATGCAATTAAGGGCGGGTACGCGCATCTCCGTGAGCGGGTTATGTTACCGATTAAAAAAGCGTTTTTGATTTCGGTCGATTGGCACATGCTTTGCGGGGCAAGCATTGGAGAGCATATCGCGTCTGGCCCTGGTTGAAGGGGAGCGTTCAGAGGCTGCTCTCCCGGAGAGGAACAGGGTATCGCCGGGATCTCTCTGGGCGGAGAAGGGTGAGAGAAAGGAGATCTGCCATGAAGATCCGTCTCAGGATCGAAGGATTGCCCCAGCTCTACAAGATCCTGAACAAGAAGAAGGATCTCGAGTTTGAATTTCCGGGTCGGACCATCCGGGACTTTGTTGCCGGTCTGGCAAGGAAATACGGCCGGGGGGTGGATCAGGCCCTGCTGGACCAGCAGGGGGCGATCGACATGGGTTTGCGCGTCGCTGTCAATTTTTCCATTCTTTCCTACGAAAATCGAATGGACACCCCGCTGAATGAGGGGGACACCATCCATTTGATGACCGTTGGGTGAGCTTAGGACACGCAGTCCGGGCGACTGCAAGACTCCTCAACGCCTCCATCATGTCCGGCTTGGTCCCGTTGAAGAAGATGGAAGAGAAAAAGCGTCATCAGATTCCCAACCAGGTGACCGAGGTCATCCTTGAGAGCATCTCGGACGGCGTATTCACGGTAGATCATGAGTGGCGCATCACGTCCTTCAACCGCGCCGCCGAGAAGATCACGGGGGTTCCGAGGGATCAGGCGATCGGGAACTATTGCTGGGAGATCCTGCGCTCCAATATGTGCGAAAAGGACTGCGCCCTCCGGCGCACCATGAAGCACGGAAAATCGCTGATCGACACTTCGACCCATATCATTGTAAAGGAGGGCCGCCGCATTCCCGTGGTGGTCTCCACCTCCCTGCTCAAGGGCATGGACGGCATGGTCCTGGGGGGAGTCGAGACCTTTCGCGATATGAGCCTGGTGGAGGAACTCCGAAAGGAGCTGGAGAGCAGGTTTCAGGTGGGCGACATCATCAGCCGGAATCCGGCCATGCACATGATCTTCAGGATCCTCCCCCAGGTGGCGGAGAGCGAGAGCACGGTCCTGATTCAGGGTGAAACCGGCACCGGCAAGGAACTCCTGGCCAGGGCCATTCACGATCTGAGTCCCAGGCGGGACCGACCCTTTGTCGCGGTCAACTGCGGCGCATTCCCCGATTCCCTGCTGGAGGCAGAGCTTTTCGGCTACAAGAAAGGCGCTTTCACCAATGCAACCAGGGACAAGCCAGGGTATTTCGCCGCCGCGGAAGGCGGGACCGTCCTTCTCGATGAAATCGGGGACCTCACCCCCGCTTTTCAGGTGCGGCTGCTCCGGGTTCTGCAGGACCGCACCTATCAGCCCCTCGGCGCCACGGAACCGGAGAAGGCGAATGTGCGTGTCATCGCCGCCACAAACCGATCCCTGACCGAACTGGTGGAGAAGAAGCTTTTCCGACAGGATCTCTTCTACCGGGTGAATGTGGTTCGGCTGGACCTCCCCCCTTTGCGGCAACGCAAGGAGGACATTCCGATGCTTGTGAAACACTTCATCGGACGGCTCAATCGGCTGCAGGGCAAGGCCGTATCGGGCATCAGCCAGGAGGCCCTTTCGCTCCTCATGCTCCATGACTTCCCCGGAAACATACGGGAGCTGGAAAATATCATCGAGCACGCGTTCGTCTTATGCCCGGATGGCCGGATCGAACTCCAGTGTCTGCCGGAAGGGTCGAAGAGTGCGGCGGCGGCAGAGCCTGCGGGCGGGAGGATGGATACCGCCCTCCAGTCCACGGAGATCCGGGTCATTCAGGAGGCCCTTGAGCGAAACCATTACAATCGGCTCGTCACCGCCCGTGAACTCGGGATGCATAAGAGCACCCTCTTCAGGAAGATCAAGCGCTTCAGGATGGAACTCCCTTACAGCCGCGGCAGGGCCCGGGAGGGCTAGTGTGGGTGCGTCCAAGGCTTCTCTACAATTCGTGACGGGCTGACCATGGGCATGGGATGCCGATGGTGGAAATGAAAGGAGGACATATGGCGAACTTTCTTTTTGTACTGGGCAAGGGCGACAACGAGGCGGCGACGAGATGCCTTCAATTCGCCAAGATCTCACACTCCAAGGGCCACCATGTCCATGTCTTCCTCGTCGACGACGGCGTCACCTGGGCGGACAAGACCCGCGACCTCGGCAACAGGACGATCACCGGTGACTGCCCCGGCGACTATCTGCCCTACCTGGTCGAAAAGGAAGTACCGATCGGGGTCTGAATTCCCTGCGCCAAGGCTCGTCAGGTGGACGAGTCCAGGTTCTACCCAAACATGGCGCTTGACGGCGCGCCGCATCTGATCGATCTTGCCGCCGAAGCCAAGGTCTTCCATTTCTAGTCGGGAGGAAATGGGGGAGTTGCGTCCCCGCGATTCCCCCGCCTCAGAGGATCGCGAACATGCGACCCTCATTCCGTCCGCCGCTCCCCGACTGCAGTTTCAACCCGGCCTCAACCCACCTACAATACACAAGATTCCCGGTTCTCGCCCCAGTTCACGATAATCGGCACAGGGATTGCTGAAGGGGTTGGTAGGAAACGATTGGGCCGAGAAGGATGGTCATGAGGGTGGCGATTACGATCTGGGAGAACCGGGTCTCTCCGGTCGCAGATTCCGCCGAAGAGATGCTCTTGCTGGAGGTGGCGGGTGGAACCGTCGTCCGTCGGAGGCATGAGCGCTTCGATGACGACTCTCCTTTTCATCGGGCCGGGAAACTGGCCGAGCTTTCCGTCAACACGTTCATCTGCGGGGCCATAAGCGACTTTTACAGCGGCCTTATCGAAGGCTACGGCATAAGGTTGATTCCTTTTGCCCAGGGTCATGTGGACGAGGTGCTGGACGGTTTCCTGAAAAACGGACGTGTGGATCCGAGGATATGATGCGATATCGATACCTGTTCGGACCGGTACCCTCCCGCAGACTGGGGCGGTCCCTGGGCGTGGATTTGACCCCTTTTAAGACGTGCAGCCAGGACTGCGTCTTCTGCCAGCTCGGACGGACCACGAACAAGACGCTCGACCGCGACGAATATGTCCCGACGGAGAGGGTCATCGAAGAGCTGGACGAATGGTTGAAAATGGGCGGGACGGCGGAACATATCACCCTTTCGGGTTCCGGAGAGCCCACGCTTCACTCGCGGTTCGGCCAAGTGCTTTTGCACATACGGGCCCATTGCGCGATCCCCGCCGTCCTCCTGACCAATGGATCCCTGCTCGACCTTCCTGAGGTGCGGGAAGGGGCCGCCTTCGCCGACATCGTGAAGGTGTCCCTCAGCGCATGGGACCAACCATCCTACGGCTGGGTGAACCGGCCTCACGAGGGTATCGACTTCAACCGCTTCATTGAAGGGGTGATGGAGTTCCGAGGCGCGTTCAGAGGACGGATGTGGATCGAAGTGTTCCTTGTCGCGGGTATGAACACGCTGCCTTCCGATGTGGCCAGGATTGCGGCGCTGGCGGATCTGCTCCGACCGGATCGGATCCATCTGAATACGGCCTGCCGCCCGCCGGCAGAGGATTTTACGGCACCCCTTCCCAGAGAGAGGATGGAGTCCCTGTGCCATCTGTTTCAACCCCGGGCCGAATGCATCGCAGAGTACAAAGCGGTCGGCGGTCGCGACATGCAGGCGGATCAGGACGCGATCTTTTCCATGCTGAGAAGGCGGCCCTGCACCAGCGGGGAGATTGCCGGCGCTTTCGCCATGCACAGCAACGAGGTCTCCAAATACCTGGGGCGCCTCTTGCGGGAAGGCCGGATCCGCGCCGAACGCACCGGCCACTCCCTGTACTACCGGGCCGTATCGGAAAAAGGATAAACGATGCACGAGAAGGAGCGTATCGATATGGGAAAAAAGATGGACGCGATGAGTCAGGATGAGAAGCACAAGATCCAGGACGCGGAGATCAGGGATACCCTGAGCCATATCGACCACAAGATCCTGGTGATGAGCGGAAAGGGTGGTGTGGGCAAGAGCACGGTGGCCGCCTATCTGGCGGTGATCCTCTCCGGGCGGGGACTGAAGGTCGGCCTGATGGACATCGACCTCCACGGCCCGAGCATACCGAGGCTGCTGGGATTGAAAGGATCGATCCAGCCGTCCTTTCACGCGGAAAAGGCGATACCTGTTCACTTCTCCCCAAATCTCCAGGTCATATCCATCGAGTCCCTCCTCGGAGAGAACAAGGACGTGGCGACCATATGGAGGGGACCGCTCAAGATCGGGGTGATCCGACAGTTCATCTCCGACATGGAGTGGCCGGCCCTGGACTATCTCGTCGTCGACTCGCCTCCGGGGACGGGCGATGAACCGCTGACGGTGGCCCAAACGATCCCGGATGCGGAAGCGCTCATCGTGACCACGCCGCAGGAGATATCTCTGGCCGACGTCCGAAAATCCATTCACTTCTGCCGCCAGGTCCACATGAAGATCCTCGGGATCGTGGAGAACATGAGCGGGATGCTCTGCCCGCACTGCGGAAAAGAGATCGACCTCTTCGGGACGAGGGGAGGCGAATTCCTCGCCCGCAGGGAGAACCTGGCATTCCTGGGGAAGCTGCCGCTGGAGCCCGAAGTCGTCAGGCGGGGAGACTCAGGGAGCGTGAGCGGCCTGGGCGGTGACGGGTCCCCGTTCACCAGGGCCTTCAACACCATGGCCGACAAGGTGATCGATCTCACCAGAGAACGGTCCGTCCTGCGTGAACGAAGGGCCGCTTCGGCGGCAGCAGAACTCCCGAAAACGGGCGATGGGAACAGGGTCGTCTTTGCGGTGCCCTTGGCCGAAGGCAAGCTCTGCTCACACTTCGGCCATTGTGAGCAGTTCGCCCTGGTCGAGACGGAGGGAGGCAGGATCAGGGGCAAGGTGATGCATACCCCTCCGCCCCATGAGCCCGGGCTGCTGCCGAAATGGCTGCATGAACTGGGCGCCCAGGTGATCATCGCCGGCGGAATGGGCAGCAGGGCGCAGCAGCTCTTCGTGGAAAACGGGATCAAGGTGGTCACCGGTGCACCCATGGATCCACCCGAAGCCCTGGTCAACCAGTACCTCGCAGGGATTCTCGTGACAGGGGCGAACGTGTGTGACCACTGACGTCTCGTATGAAGCTTCATCACCTGCAGGAGCAAGCCCCTGGTCGCGACTCATTCGGCTTTGGGAAGATCGCAAGCGGGAGCTTGCTCCTACAACAGAAGACCACGAACCGCAAGAAGCTTCCGGTCGATCAGACCGGCCGCATCAGCTGCAAGCGGCCGGGCTGAACAGCGAGACTGCAGAGAGGGGGTGCGGGAGAACCGATGGCCGAGGATTTCGACGAGTTTACCAGGGCCCTGCAGAGCCGGATATTTGACGAGACGAAAAAGGCGTACGGCGAAGTCGCTTTCGAGAGATGGCTGAAGCCCCTTTACATGGGCGGCATGCGGGACCCGGACGGGCACGGCCGCCTCACCGGGACATGCGGCGATCGGATGGAGATATTCCTGAGATTCGAGGACGGCAAGGTCAAGGAAGCGACCTTTCAGACCGACGGATGCGGGTCCAGCATGATCTGCGGTTCCTACGCAGCGGAGCTGGCCCATGGGAGGACTCCGGAAGAGATTACGGACATCACGGGCGAATTGATCCTGGGGATCCTCGGGGGCCTGCCCGAGGAGGACCGGCACTGCGCGTTTCTCGCGAGTCAGACGCTGCAGGAGGCCCTTGAAGACCATATGAAGAAACAGCGCAGGCAAGAAAGCAGGTGAGCGATGCCAAGAGGAGACGGAACCGGCCCCAGGGGCCAGGGGCCCGGAACGGGCAGGGGGATGGGAAGGGGCGGCGGAGGCGGGGGCAAAGGGCAGGGGGGCGGATTCGGCGCAGGCCCCGGGGGCTACTGCGTCTGCCCGAGCTGCGGTGAAAAGGCCGCCCATCAGATGGGGAGTCCCTGCTATCAGCAGAGTTGCCCCAAGTGCGGAGCAACCATGACGCGGGGCTAGTGCATCGCGCTCGAGGTGCGCGCTTGAAAGCGCAAGCAGAAAAAGAGTGGACCATGAAAGCGGAAAGGCGTCCCAGGGACCGGAAGGGAAAGAGGAATCCATTTTGCCCCCACTATGCGGTCTGCCTGGACGAGGCGGCGAAGAAGCAGTGGCTGCATCTGGACTGCTCGGGGTGCGATTACCGGTCGAGGCGGGATCTCAGTCCCGACATTGCGGAATACGCGGGCAGCGATCCCTTCCCGAACTATACGTTGCCCTATGGTATGGATGCCCGATGGGGGTAACCGAGCCTCAGATCCTCACCCGCCCGGTTCTCCCCCGTGGCCCGGTCGAGGCGGACGCGGCCTTTGGGTCGCATAAGCCATGAACTCGGAGCAGTAAGGGCAGAGGGAGAGGTTTGTCTCGTCCAGATCGGAGAGGTTCCCGGAGTAATGCATGAGACAGCGTTTGTCCAAGCAGTGGCCCAAATTGAAGAGATGGCCCAGCTCGTGAACGGCTACCTTGAGGAGCCTCTCGACCACCTGATCGGGAGAGGCCTGAACCCTGTCGTCTGTCCCATGGAGCCTGTAGAGGGAGGCAAGGGCGAACCTTCCCCCCTCTTGGGCCTCTCCCAGCACATGGGTGAAAATGGGGATGAAGAGGTCAACGTTCAGAACGCCGATCACCTTATCGAAACGCTCGTCCAAGGGGGTGGAGGCACATGCCTTGAGGATCGCGGCCGCATTGTACTGCCCCCGTTTCCGGTCAAAGGCAAAGGCGGGATTCGGGAGGGCGGGGATGATCTCCGCCTCGAGCTCCAGGCGGGTACGGATGAAGGCGGCGACACCCCGAAGTGCCGCTTGAGGCACATCGCCGAAGGGGACCACACCGATGAGCGGATGTCTGGTCATCGGGGGATGGTCAGGCGGGCCTTCTCAGCTGGAGCCGATTGATCATCTTGTGCAGACTCACCCGGTTGATTCCCAGGATCCTGGCGGATTCCGTAATGTTCCATCGCTGCTCTTCAAGGACCTCCTGGATGTAGCTCTTTTCCACCTCCCGGAGACTCCGCCCCCTGCTCTTGAATTCCGCGGGCGGGGGGTTCACAAAGGAGAAGTCCGCGATCTCCAGGGTCCGGGATTTTGAGAGCACCACCGCCCGCTCGATGGCGTTCTCGAGCTCCCGCACATTCCCGGGCCAGTCGTAGCGCATGAGGAAATCGATCGCCTCGGGTGTGACCTGGTCCACCTGCTTCTTGGTCTCCCTGCTGTACTTGCTCAGGAAGTGGTCGACCATCAGCGGAATGTCCTCCTTCCTTTTTCGCAGGGGAGGGATGTGGATGGTAATGACATTGATGCGATACAGGAAGTCCGCCCTGAACCGGCCTTCTCCAACCTCCTGCAGGAGGTCCCGCCTGGTGGAGGAGAGCAGCCTGAAGTCCACATCGATCGGTTCCCGATCCCCAACCCTCGTGATCTTTCTCTCCTCCAGGACCCGCAGAAGATCGACCTGCATCTTGGGGCTGATCTCCCCGATCTCGTCCAGGAACAAGGTCCCTCCGGAAGCGACCTCGATAAACCCCTTGCGTGCCTGGGTGGCGCCTGTGAAGGCGCCCTTCTCATGACCGAAGAGCTCCGTCTCCAGGAGGGTATCGGGAAGGGCCCCGCAGTTCATGGCGATAAAGGGGCCCTTGGATCGAAGACTCTTGGCGTGAATCGCCTTGGCCACCAGTTCCTTGCCGGTCCCCGTCTCTCCTGAGATCAGCACCGAGGAGTCGCTTCGGGCCACCTCGGGGATGAGGTCGAACATCTGCCGCATGGCCGGGGATTGGCCGATGATGTTGTCGAACCGCGTGATATCCTCCAGCAGGCCTTTGACGTACAGGTACTTCGACACCAGCTTCCGGTGATGGGCCACCTTTTCCAGCACCAGGGAGAGTTGATCGGGCTTGAAGGGCTTCAGGAGGTAGTCGCTCGCCCCCAGCTTCATCGCCGCGACGGAGGACTCGATGGAGCCGTATGCGGTCATGATGATGACCGTGGTCCCGGGATAGCTTTCTTTGACCCGCCTCAGCACCTCCAGGCCGTCCATACGGGGCATCTTCATATCCAGGAAGAGGACCTCAAAGGGCCTCTCCTTCAAGAGCTCCAGGGCCCCCGGACCGGACGATGCCGCTTCCACGACATGGCCGGCCTTCTTGAACCAGTGGAACAGGGACTCACGGACGATCAGCTCGTCATCGACGATCATAATCCGCAATCGCTCATCCATGGTCCCCCTCCGCACCCTGACCGGCCAATGGAAATCGCAGGGAGAAGGTGGTCCCCTCTCCCTCCGTGCTCTGAACCTCGATCCGGCCGCCGTGATTCTTTACGACCCCATAGACGATGGAGAGCCCCAGGCCGGTGCCTTCTCCTTCTTCTTTGGTCGTGAAAAAGGGATCGAAGATCTTCTGGCGGTATGCTTCGGGGATCCCGCAGCCCGTATCGGCAACCGTGATCAATGCCTCTTTGCGGGCGGTATCGGCCCTCAGGACCAGGCTCAAGGTTCCCCCTCTCGGCATGGCATCGACGGCGTTGAAGATCAGGTTCAGAAAACACTGTTGCAGCTGATTGACATCCCCTCTGATCATCAGGGGTTCTTCCGGGAAGTCGATCACCTGACGGATGTCCTGCAGGTCCAATCGATGGCGCGTCAGGGAGAGGACCGCGACGCACACGTCCTTGAGGCTCACATCCTTCTCCTCCAGCGCAGACTCCCTGGCAAAGGAGAGGAGGCCGGAGATGATGGCGCCGCACCGCTCGAGTTCGCCGGACATGAGATCGAGATAATGCCTGAATGCGCCCAGATCGTCGGTCGAAGGGCTGCCCTGACGCAAGATGGACTGCATGAGACTGCAGAAGGTCAACATTCCATGGATCGGGTTGTTGATCTCGTGGACGCAGCTGGCGGAGAGCTTGCCGAGGGAGATCAACCGATCCTCCTGAACCACCCTGTTCAAATCGGTCTTCAGCTGCCTGACCCTCAGTTCCCAGCGGGTCGAGAGTTCATCGGTGATGTCTCTCCAGATCTCGATCACCCGTACGATCTCCCCCTCTGAATTGATCCGTACGGGGAACGTCTCTAGGTCACAGTAGTTCGTCCTCCCTCCATCCATGATATGTTCATGGATCGCATGGGCCGAGTGCCCGGTCCTCAGGGTCTCGACCATGGGACATCCCATCTCCGGCATCCATTCCGAGCAGGGTGAGCTAAGGCCATGGGTGATTTCGTAGCAGTGACGGCCGATCACCTGCTCCCTCGGTTTGTTGACCGCCCTCAGGTAACCCTCGTTGGCCTCCAGGATGCTGAAATCCTGGTTCAGGACGACAATGCGTTCGTTGGACTGCTGGAGGAGAAACTCCCAGACCGCCTTCTCGAGCGTCACCTCCTTTTCCCTCGAACCCAGTTCCTGTTCGGACATCAAGAAGGCCTGGAACCATGCCAGCAGCAGGTGATCGATCACCCAGATGCCGCCTGGCCTCATCTGGAGCAGCTGCGAGAGCACATCCCGCCGGCGAGTCAGCTCGAGGACGCCGTCCAGATCGGCGATCTTGAAGATCTCGCTGCAGTCACGCGTGATCGGCAGGCCCATCTCCCGGGCGAGCTGCATCCCCTCGGCCTGGGGATCGATGTCGCAGACCGCCACGATATGGATATCCAGGTGGGGCAGCTCCACTTTCCGGAGAAACTCGAGAAAGGACCTGCAGGTCTCCCCGCCCCCTACGATGGCCAGATTCAGCCTCCGCTTCTGCGGGTCCTGAGACAGTCTTCCAAGGTCTTCTTCCATTAACCCCTTTCGAGCAAGACCCGGAGGTCCGTGGGTTCACTGGAGAGGAGAACAGCGTGATCCATGGACATTACGAAAACTCTCTCACATCTGATCGATCATGGCAAGTATCTGGGCATCGTCAAACCCCCTCAGCCGCACGGCACCGCTGCGGCAGGAGGCGGTGCACAGGCCGCATCCCTTGCACAATGCCGGATTGATCTCCATCGCGCCGCTTTCCTTGTCCATGGCCGCACCGAAGGGGCACACCTCCATGCAGGTAGCGCACCGGCTGCAGAGGGCGGGATCGATCTCGGCGACCATGCCGCCCGCACGGATAGTGCCCGCGGCCAGGAAGCCCGCCGCGCGCCCTGCCGCGGCCAAAGCCTGCGAGATGCTTTCCTCCAGAGGCTTGGGGTGATGGGCCAGGCCGCAGAGGAACACCCCTTCGGCTGCGAAATCCACCGGCCGCAGCTTGACATGGGCTTCCGCAAAAAAGCCGTCCTCCTCCAGCGGGATCTTGAAGAACCCGGCGGTGGCCCGGCCCTCTGCAGGGATGATACCGGTCGCCAGGACGAGCATATCTGCCTGGATGTGGATGGTTCTCTCCAGGACGGGGTCCAGGACCCCTATCTCGATCGTGTCTCCCTGCGCCGGTCGGACACGCGGTTTGTGCTGCACATCGTAGCGGATGAACAGGATCCCCTCTTTCCGGGCCCGGGTGTAGAGGTCCTCTTTCTCTCCATAGGTCCTCATGTCCCTGTACAGGACGGATATCCGCATCCCGGGATTGCGCCGGCGCAGCTCCAGGGCCGATTCCAGCGTGTGGGAGCAGCAGACCTTGCTGCAATAGGGCCGATCGGGCTCCCGCGAGCCCACGCATTGAATGAAAACCGCGGAGCCTGCCCTTTCGAGCATTTGGTCATGATCCAGGAACCTCCGGTCCAGCTCCAGATGGGTCATGACCCGGGAATGGGTCCCATAGAGGTACTCCTTTGGTCTGTGCTCCCCTCCGCCGGTGGCGATGACGGCGACCCCGTGCTTGAGGAGGACCTCACCGCGCCTGCCTCTGCGTGTGAGGGTGGAGACGAAGTTTCCCACGAACCCTTCGACCTTCGAGAGCTCGGTGGAGCGGTAAACGGCGATCAAGGGATCGGAATCCACCTCGCGGATGAGGTCGGACAGGTACTCCTGCACGGACACTCCTCGCCAGGGAGAAAACAGATGCCTGGCCGCGCCGCCAAGCTCCTCTTCCCGCTCCACCAGATGGACCCGGTAGCCCTGGTCCGCCAGGTTTTTGGCCGCCACCATGCCCGAGACGCCGCCGCCCAGGACAAGGGCCTCGGGAAACACCTCCAATGACTGCTCCCGGAGCGGCGACAGGAGAGCGGCCCTCGCAACCGCCATCCTTACCAGGTCCATGGCCTTTTCGGTGGCCGCGCCCGGGTCCCTGCCGTGGACCCACGAGGCCTGATTGCGGATGTTGGTCATCTCGAAGAGGTACTTGTTCAATCCGGCGTTGAGCAGGGTCTCCTGGAAGAGGGGCTCGTGGGTCTTCGGCGTGCAGGCGGCCACCACCACGCGGTTGATCCCTTCCTCCCGGATGATCCGCGACATCTTGATCTGGGTGTCCTGCGAGCAGGTGTAGAGATTGTCCTCTGCGTAGACCACGTGGGGGAGCGTTGTGGCATAGTCCCGAACGGCCGGCACATCAACCACGCCCCCGATGTTGATCCCGCACCGGCACACAAAGACACCGATGCGGGGAGGTTCCCCCCTCACGTCCACCTCCGGGACCCCTTCAGGGGTCTGGGTTTTCGACCCCCTGCTCTCTTTCAGGAAACCGCTCGATGCGGCGGCCGCCGCAGAGGCCTCCATCACGGACTGGGGAATGTCCTTGGGGCCCTGGAAGGATCCACACACGTAGATCCCGGTCCTGGAGGTGGAGACCGGATGGAAACGGCCGGTCCTGGCGAAACCATACCGGTCCAGCTCCACCCCCAGCCTCCGGGCAAGCTCCGCCTGCTCTTTGCCGGGTTCGAACCCCACGGAGAGGACCACCATGTCAAAGATCTCGTCCACAAAACCGCCCGCCTCGTTCGCATAGCGGATCTTGAGATCCCCCTCTCCGCACGGCTCCACGGTGTGGATGCGGGAGCGAATGAAACGAATATCGAGCTCCTCTTCCGCACGCCGGGCATACTGCTCGAACCCCTTGCCGCAGGTGCGCATGTCCGTGTAGAAGATGGCCGCGTCCAGAGTCGAGTGGCTATGGGACTTGGCGACCATGGCCTGCTTGACGGCGTAGGTGCAGCAGACGGTAGAGCAATAGGGGTGCCCGGCCCCATCGCGGGTCCTCGATCCTACGCACTGCACCCAGGCGATCCGCCGCGGCTCCTCACGGTCATAGGGCCGCATCAGATGGCCCTTGAACGGGCCGGAACCGCTGAGCACCCTCTCAAACTCCAGGCTGGTGACCACATCGGGAGACTCGCGGTAGCCGTACCGCTCGAGCCCGGATGGGTCAAATACGTCGCTGCCGGCCGCGACGATGACTGCGCCCACCTCCAGCGAACCCTCCCGGGGCCGGTCGCCGTACCGGACAGCCTCCGCCATGCACACCTTTTCACAGAGGCCGCACCCGATGCAGGCATCCCGATCGATCACGTACGAGAGAGGCACCGCCTGCGCATACGTGATGTGGGTGGCCGACCTCAGGGCGAGGCCCCCGTTGAACCGGTCGACGGCGGTGACCGGACAGACGGTGCTGCATTGACCGCAACCGGTGCACTTCAACGGATCGATGTATCTCGGAAGGGTACGCAGCGCCACACGAAAGCGGCCCGGCTCCCCATCGAGGCCGATCACTTCCGTATCCGTGACCACGACGATATTGCGATGCCGGCCGACCTCGACCAGTTTCGGCGAGATGATTCACATCGCGCAGTCGTTGGTCGGAAAGGTCTTGTCCAGCCGGGACATGAGCCCGCCGATGGCAGGAGATCGGTCGACCAGGTAGACATAGAATCCCAGGCCGGCAAGATCCAGGGCCGCCTGCATCCCGGCGATCCCCGCACCGACCACCATCAGCGCGCCCGTTTTTTCGCCCTTGTTGGACATGTTCATTTTTCTCTCCCCGGACGTTCGCCCGAATGGACCCGCGTGCATCAGCCCTCGCACCGTATAAACCTGGGCGTCGTCCCCTGGTAGGATTGAACCTCCGCCTCCCGGCGCCTTTCCAGTTCGCCCAAGCGCAGGGAGACGGTATGGACGGGCAGTCCGGTCGAGAAGGCAATCTCTCTGACCGACAAAGGGGCTTCCCGGATGGCCTCCGAGATCAGTCCCTCCACATAAGCCTCCTCCGCGGCCCGCTCCAGAAGCTTCCCGTAATCTTCTTCACGGACCCTTTCCCCATACACGTTGCCGTTGCGGGTCAGCGGAAGCGCTATTCCCATGAGCCAGCGCAGCCGCTGCGAGGTGAGGGCCTTTTCCGCGGCCGCCAGCTCTATCCCGTTCGCGGCGGGGTCGAAAGGCCCCAATTCCTGGATCCGTTCGCTGAACGCGGTCACATACTCCGCAAAGAGCCGGCCTTCGGCCGCACTCACCCAGCGAAGACAGAGACGGTCGCGGCCGATGCCGGAGCGTTCCAGCAGGTTTGCAACGACCTCCATCTCCTTCGCCACATGGACATTACCGTACAGGTAATGGCATTCTCCCATGTGTCACCCGGAGACGAAGATGCCGTCGAAACCGTTTCGCAAGCCGTTGATCACGAAGGCGGGGTCCACCCGGCCCGAGCACATGGTCCTGATCACCCGGATGGCCGGTGGGTATTGGATCCTGGAAACACCCGCCAGATCCGCGCCTGCGTACGCGCACCAGTTGCAGAGAAAGGCCAGGATCTTCGGTTCGAATGGCTCATTCATGGGATTGTCCTTTGTCTAGTTTGCCCGTGGTGGTGCGCTGTCCGTGGTCCGTTTCGTCTTTGGATTCGGCGTTGGAAGTTCGATGTTCGACGTTCGTCTCTTGGTCAAAGGAAAAACGTCTCCAACAGCCGATCCCACCCGACTTCGGGAAAACTGCCGAAGAGATCGGGGACGGCTTCTCCTCCGGTCGCGGCAAGACGTTCGTACTCTTTACCGAGGAGCTGGAGGAGTTTCTGCGTCTCCCCCTCCATCCACCGCAGCCCTTGCTCGCCGGACAGGAGGCGACGGAGATCCCGATCGAGCAGGAGAGGCTCCAGGATGATGAGCCATCCCCGGCCATAAGGATCCTCGGAAACGATCTCCGGTTGGGCCAGGATGCTCCGGTTCACTTCGAAGACCCTTCCCGTCACGGGTGCAACGAGATCCGCCTCGTGTCCTCCCCTGGCATAGACCCAGCCCCTTCGGCCTTCATGCAGGAGGGCGCCTGTGGGTGGTACCCTCAGGGTCTCCGGACGGCCGAGCACCTTGGTGGTGAAATCGTCCACCCCGATCTTCAGCCTCCCTCCCCGCTCGACCGATACCCAGCTGTGACCGGAGTGGAAATAACAGTCGCCGGCCATGCGATACCCCATGACGGAAGTGACCCTCCCGGCCCCGGAACGGCGGCGTCTCTTGAGATCCATGGCGTCTTCGCCCCCGGCGTGGATGGCCGCCAGGATCTCCCGGTCGCGGAAGCCCTTCATGTCGATCGCCTTCCGCGGACAAACGGCCGCACAGAGCCCGCAACCCTTGCAGAGTGCGGGGAGGCTTTCCGCGCTGCACCCCCTGCCGTCCGACTTCACCAGCCTCATGGCGCCGAAGGCACAGGAGGCCTCGCAAAGGCCGCACCCGATGCAGCGCTTCTCGTCGACGACCGAGATCATGGGTTCGATCTCCACGTGCCGTTGCGTGAGCACCATCGAGGCCCGCATCGCCGCCGCCTGTGCCTGGGCGATCGATTCATCGATGGGTTTGGGGTAGTGGGCCAGGCCGCAGACGAAGACCCCCTCTGTCGAGCCATCCACCGGCCGCAGTTTGGCGTGGGCTTCCATGAAAAAGCCCTCCTGGTTCAACGGCACCTTGAAGAGCCTGGCTACGGGTCCATGATCGGCGGGCACGATGGCCGTGAGGAGGTTCACGTAATCGACATCGACGCTGACCTGCATGCCCAGGACCGGGTCCCTGGCCGTGATGCGCACCTTCTCCCTCCCGCCGGAGAGGACCATTTGGAGCGAGGGCTTCTCCCGGGGGGAGTACCGTACGAAGGTGATGCCGAGTTCGCGAGCCCGCCGGTAGAGCCGCTCACGCCGGCCGTAGCTTCTCATGTCGCGATAGAATATGAAGACGTCCAGCCCTGGACGGCGCTCCTTCAGGGAAACGGCCTTCATGAGGGAGGCGGTGCAGCAGACGCGCGAGCAGTACGATCTCTCCCCTTCGCGCGACCCCACACAGAGAATGAAGGCCACCGCGTCGGACTGATTGAGCCGTTCCGGTTCCGCTTCGAAGAGTCTTTCCAGTTCGTGCCAGCGCGTTACCCTTTCCGTCTGCCCGTAGAGGTATTCCTCCGTCTCGAGGGGGCGCCCCCCTGTGGCGAGGATCGTCACCCCGTGGGAGAGCTCCCGGACTCGTTCATGGCTCTCCACCGTGGTGGTGAAGTTCCCGACGAAGCCCTTCACGTCCTTGACGCGAGTGGAGAGGAAGAGTTCGATGTTCCGATGTCTCCGGACCTGGTCCGTCAACCGGGCGAGGTAACCCTTCACATCCTCACCGGTCCATGTCCGTGAGAGGTTCACGGCATATCCGCCCAGGCGGGCATCCTGTTCGACGAGGTAGGTCCTGAATCCCTGATCTGCGAGGTTGAGCGCAACGTTCAATCCGGCGACCCCCCCGCCGATCACCAGGGCCGAGGGGTGGACCTTCAACCGGAGCGGGGAAAGGGGCTCTGAAAGGCAGGCTTTGGAAACGGCCATCCGCACAAGGTCCTTGGCCTTCTGCGTCGCCTCCCGGGGGGCATCCTTGTGGACCCAGGCGACCTGGTCGCGGATATTCGCGAACTCGAAGAGATGGCGGTTGAGGCCGGCTTCCTCCAGGGTCTCCTGGAACAAGGACTCATGCGTCCTGGGGGAACAAGCGGCGATCACGATGCGATTAAGCCGCTGCGCCCTCACGGCATCCCTGATCAGCTGCTGGGTGTCCTCGCTGCAGGTGAACCTGTTGTCGGCTGCATAGACCACTCCCGGGAGCGTCCGGGCATAATCCCTCACCGCCTTCACATCGACGACGGTTCCGATGTTTACACCGCAGTGGCAGACCAATACTCCGACGCGGGGGTCCTCCCCGTCGACGCATCTCTCCTCCGGACAGCGCTTCCGACGAGCTCCCCGGTTTGGGGCATCCCTGAGCAGGGCCGCACACTGGCTTGCCGCCGCGGACGCTTCCGTAATGGACTGGGGGATGTCTTTCGGTCCCGAAAAGCCCCCGCAGACGAAGATCCCGGGCCTCGAGGTGCGGGTCGGGGCCGTGCAGCCGGTCTGTGCAAAGCGGTCCGGATCGAGGGCGAGTCCCATCTTCTCCGCAAGCTTGACCGTATCTTCCGACACTTCGAGGCCGAGCGAGAGCACGACCATGTCGAAGAGCTCCCATCGCGGCCGGCCCTCCCCGTCCACATAGGCGAGTTTGAGCGCATCTTCGTTCGGGCCGGAGGGCTCCACAGTGTGGACGCGCGATCGGATGAGGCGGATCCCGGCATCCTTTTCCCCACGTGCGCAGTACGGTTCGAACTCCTTCCCATGGGTGCGGAGGTCCATGAAGAAGATCGCCGCATCCAGATTCGGGGCGTGCTCCTTCGCCACGATCGCCTCCTTGATCGCGGCCATGCAGCACACGGAAGAACAGTAGGGGTGGTTCCCGTCCCTGGACCCCACGCACTGGAGAAAGGCGATCTTCCGCGGCTCTTGTTGGTCCGAGGGCCGTCTCAGGTGACCCTGATAGGGTCCCGTCGAGCTGAGGATCCGCTCGAATTCAAGACTCGTCACCACGTTCTGAAGTCTCTTGTATCCGTACCCCCCGGCCGCCCGGGCATCCACCGGCCGCAGCCCAGGGGCGAGGAGAATCGCCCCCACGTCGATTTCGTACCGCTTCTCCTGCTGGGAAAAATCGATGGCCTGGCTCGGACAGACCTTCTCGCATGCGCGGCACTTTCCCTTCGTCAAGTAGAGGCAGTGATCCGGGTCGATCAGGTACTTGAGGGGCACGGCCTGCGGATACCGGACATGGGCGGACGTTCTCTTGCCGAGCCCCTGGTTGTAATCATCCTCCACGCGGCTCGGGCATTTCTCTGCGCAGAGGCCGCAGGCGATACATCTGCCGGGGTCGACATAGCGCGGCAGCTCCCTGATCTCGACAGTGAAATCTCCTTCAGCACCGCCGACGGACTCCACCTCCGCCAACGTGTGGAGGAGGATATTGCGGTTCCGGCCGACCTCGACCAGTTTGGGCGAGAGGATTCACATGGCGCAATCATTCGTGGGAAAGGTCTTGTCCAGGCCGCTCATCATGCCACCGATGGCGGAATCCTTCTCAACCAGATGCACCTGGAAACCAGAACCGGCCAGATCCAGGGATGCCTGGATACCGGCAATTCCTCCGCCCACCACCATGACCGATCCTGCGCTATCCTTCATGGTTGTCCCAAGCTCCTCGCTTCACCTTCGTCCGAAGAATCTTCTGCACGAGCCCGTCCCAGTCCGCGCCGGGCAGGCTGCCGAACAGGTCTTCCGCCGGTTCTCCCCCGGTGGCGGCCAACCGCTCGTACTCGGGGCCGAGGGAGTCGAGCAGAAGGCGATTTTCATTTTCCATCCACGCGAGGCTTTCCTCCCCGTAGTAAAGGGGTTTCAGCTCCTGTCTGAGGAAGGACGGCTCGATCAACATCATCCATCCGTGGAAGTAGGGATCCTTGTGACAGGCGGAGGGATCTTCCAGGACCTTTGCATTGACCGCCACCACCTTCCCGGTCAGGGGGGACTGCACCGGCGCCCGGTGCCCGTTCCGGGCGATCACAAACCCCACCTCGGACTGCCTCACGGAGTCTCCCTCCGCCGGCAGCAAGAGCGCCCTCGGTTCCCCGAACACCTTTGCCGCAAAGTCGTCCATCCCGATGCGGACATGGCCGCCCCGCTCCATGTGAGCCCACGCATGCCCAAGGTGGTAGTAAAAATCCCCCGCTACCTTGAAGCCGGAGGCGAGCGTCACCCGGGGATGGGTCAAGGGTTCGTACCCCGACCCGGCCGCCTGCTCGCTGTATACGGGACAGCGAAAGCACTCATAGTGCCCCGGACAGTTCAGGGGCCCGCCTCTTTTCGCCATCGAGGCATAGACGCACGGTCCCGGGACCGTTTCGAACTCACGACTGATCCGGGCCGCCCAGCCGCCCACCGCACCCTTTCTCCCGGGGCGCACCTCTTCTCCCATGGCCCGGCGCATGTTCATGTCGAACTCGCAGTGATCGCAGTCGCTGTCGTTGTCGCACAACTTGAAATTGATGATGCCGGCCTTCATCCAGATGCACTCTTCCCTGGCCGAGGGGGGAACGGGCGGATGTTTCTTCAGGACCTCGTACGGTGCGAACACGATCCCGTCATGATGCAAATAATCCACGTATTGGGTGCCGGTCGCTCTGACCACCTCTTCGTAATCAAACGGTTGATCGACCGAGATGGTGCTCCTCCCCGACTGCAGGAAGATGTTTTGGGGCCCTTTTGGAGAGGAATCCCTCGCCCCGTTTTCAGGGGCCGGCCCCTTCCCCCTGTTCCTCAGCCTGACCACGGGTTTTTTCTTCATGACCGAAACCTCCCTTTCTCCATGCGACGTTCACGCTCCCCCCTTTTATCCCGGGGCATCTGATTGCGCTCTTTCAGGATGATTGGGGAAGAGGAGGCAAACAGATTTCATCCTTCCGCCAGTGCAACGAGGATGCCAGGGAAGGGGGAGGATTGAAACAATTCAGTAACCGCTTGGTGCTTCCCGTAATTTCCGGCGGCGGCGAAGATCCGCGTTGTCCCCGCGGGTGGCACGCCTGAAATCTTTGGCTACATCGCCGATGGGGTCGACCGGGAAAACCGGGCGGATTGCAAAAGAAATGAACCACCTGGCGGCGTGTAGCCTTGCGCTACGCGGATGTAGCCCGGGTGCATCGCGGGAGGGAAAAGCCGCGCCCCTGTCTGGGCGCGGATGCGTTGCATCACCCGCCGTTCGTCCGGAATCACAAAACGGCCACGTCATCGCATGAAGGCCGCGGCCCAGGGGAGCGCCTTTGCACCCATGGGTAGCATCGGCGCTACCAGTGCCGGGCTCTTTGTCCCGGGCCGGAATTCTTGCCACTTTCCTAAGTTCCGTTGATTTCATCGTTTCCGCCCCTGCCCCGATTGGGACCTGAGCCCGGCACGGAGATTGCTGGTGCCAGCTTGCAAGGACGGCTCAAGAAGAGGAGGAGCGAGATGATGACGGAAGAAGTCAAAGGGAAAGCGGCCGAGCCCAAAGAGAAGGTGAAAAGGTCGGCAAAGCCGGGCGAATTGACCGCGGACGCGGCCAGCGCGATGATGATCGAACGATCGCGGGGGATGGGAGTGGAGACCATCTTCGACCGCGCCGCTTCCATGAAGCCGTGCAACATCGGCGTTCAGGGGACCTGCTGCAAGAACTGTTCACAGGGACCCTGCAGGCTTCCGCTGACCAAGGAGGTTGAGCAGGGAGGGGAAGACACACGCAAAGGGCTCTGCGGGGCGACCGCCAGTACCATTGCGGCAAGGAACTTCGCCCGCATGGTCGCGGGTGGCGCCGCAGCACACTCGGACCACGGAAGGGGAGTTGCGGAGACCTTTCTGGCCGCAGCTCGGAAAGAGACGCACGACTACCGGATCAAGGACACGAAGAAGCTCCTGGAGATCGCGCCGGATTTCGGTGTAGGGATCACGGTGGAGGGAGAAGGCGGCGAAGTGCTTCAGCGCGATATCGATGAGATCGCGGTGGAAGTGGGGGAAAAGGCCCTGGCCCAATGGGGGCAGCAGGACGGCGAGGTTTGCACCGCCCGGAGGGCGCCCAAGCCCCTTTACGAGAACTGGAAAAGGCTCAGCGTGGTTCCGAGGGGGATCGACCGCGAAATCGTCGAGATCATGCACCGGACCCATATCGGCGTGGATCAGGACTACGAGAACATTGTTTCGCAGTGCACGAGGGCGGCAATCGCGGACGGCTGGGGAGGCTCCATGATCGCAACGGATCTGCAGGATGTCCTTTTCGGCTGCCCCTATCCGATCAAGAGCTCCGCCAACCTGGGCGTGCTCAAGGAAGACCATGTCAATCTCGTCATCCACGGGCATGAGCCGCTCCTGAGCGAGATGATCGTCACCGCCGCGGAAATGGAGGAGATGGTCGAGTATGCAAAACAAAAAGGGGCCAAAGGCATTCAGCTCAGCGGCATCTGCTGCACGGCCAACGAGATCCTGATGAGGCACGGCGTTCCTCTGGCCGGCAATTTCCTGCAGCAGGAACTTGCCATCGTGACCGGGGCGGTCGATGCCATGGTGGTCGACGTGCAGTGCATCATGGAGAACATCGCGAATGTGGCCGAGTGCTTTCATACCCAGGTCATCACCACAAACCCCAAGGCCAGGATCGCCTCCGGGCATACCATTCATATCGAGTTCGACGAGCACACCGCCTTCGAGGATGCCAAGAGGATCGTAAGGACCGCGATCGACAATTTCCCTCACCGAAACAAGGAGGTCATCATCCCGAAGTCGATCTCCCCCCTCATCGCAGGGTTCAGTTATGAGGCGATCAACTATCACCTGGGCGGCACCTTCCGCGGATCCTATACCCCGCTGAACGACAACATCATCAACGGCCGGATCCGGGGCATCGGCGGCGTGGTCGGATGCAACAACGCCCGCACCATGCATGACGACGGCCATCTGACCGTCGTGAAGGAATTGATCAAGAATGACGTCATTGTGCTTACCACGGGGTGCAACGCCATCGCCTGCGCAAAGGCCGGTCTTCTCACCCCCGAATCGGCCGGTGTCTTTTGCGGGCCGGGCCTGGCCGAGGTGTGTGAAACCGTGGGAATCCCTCCGGTGCTCCACATGGGATCGTGCGTGGACAACAGCCGGATCCTCATGGCGGCGACCGAGGTGGTCAAGGCAGGAGGGCTCGGGAGGACCATCGCCGATCTTCCCGCGGCCGGGTCGGCGCCTGAGTGGATGAGCGAGAAGGCGATCAGCATCGGCCACTACTTCGTCGTATCGGGTGTTTACACCGTATTCGGCGTAACGCTGCCGGTAAGCGGCTCGCCCGTGTTTGAAGATTACCTCTACAACAAGCTCGAGGGGATTTATGGCGGCATGTGGGACCTGGAGGCGGATCCGGTGAAGCATGCGCAGAAGATGATCTCCCATATCAACGAAAAGCGCAAGGCCCTGGGGCTCGACAGGACGCGCGAGAGGGTGCTCATGGATATGGCCGCCCGGCAGAAGCTGGAGGCTGCATAATCCGGGAAAACCTTTCCAGGAGACCGCCGAGAGGACCGACGAGGAAGGAAAAAGCTGCAAATTTCAACAAGACTATGGCCGAGCAGGCCCGGCAGGGAGTATACTCCGGGATTCTGAGGGGGCTGATACGCCCCGGAGCCGGGTCGAACGGGGGCTGAAGGTCGGCGCCATCGATCCACGCGGTGACCGGTCCTATGTCGATACCATGCGCGAGAAGGCGCGTGCCACCATCGGATCGGCTCCGGAGGGGATCTGCCGAAGGTGGAATCGCCGAGCGTTCACGAGAGCGAGATCCAGCGCGAAGGGGTGCCGTAAGCATTCGACAAACCAACGGGAAGGAGAGGGGACAATTGCGCCGAGAGATTCAATCCCAGGAGGATCTGAACCACGAGGAAACCGCTCGCCTGGTGATCGATTACATTCACCGAATGGTGATGCATCACGCCATGTGGTACGCGGAGATTCGGCATCAGCTGGGCAGGGACAGGGCGGAAGAGATACTCACGAAGGCCTACGAGCGGGGGTACGGGATCCAGATGAAGCGACTCGCCGACACACTGGGATTCAAGATGAAGGGAGACATTCCCCAGCCTCTGCTCGACCTGTCCAAGGATGCGTTGAACACCCTCAAGGAGAATATCGCCCTCAACTGGATCGCCAACGACGGCGTGTGGTTTCAGGCTGTGGAATTCGGCAGGAACATGATCGATGCCAAGCGGTGCAACGATTCCTGCTGGGCCCACTTCTCCCCCTTTGAGGCGTGGAGCATCCGGCGGTTCCTCGATCTGCCGCCCAGCCCCGGCCTGGAGGGGCTCAAGAAGGCCCTGGGCTTTCGCCTTTATGCCACGGTCAACGTCCAGTCCGCTGTGGAGGAGTCTCCCAAAAGTTTCGTCTTCCAGATGAACGACTGCCGCGTGCAATCGGCCAGAAAGCGAAAGGGCCTGGAAGACTATCCCTGCAAATCCGTCGGGATGGTCGAGTATCCCTATTTTGCGGAATCCATCGATCCGAGGATCAAGACCGAGTGCATCGGCTGTCCCCCCGACGCGCACCCGAACGAGTGGTACTGCGCCTGGAGGTTCAGTATCGATGAATGAGGATGATGCATGTCCGAGTTGAGGACAGCAAGACGAAGGTAGTTCTCTCCCTTGTAAGGTGCCTTCATCCGGTTTCATGCAAGCAAGGATGAAGACGATACCCGGCACGGAGATGAGAAGGGTTTCACATCCTCAAACGCGCTGCTTTGATGTCATGGGACACGAAGTGTCCAAGAACCCCCTGATCCAATCGCTTTTCCTGGGCCACTCCGGATCCGGAAGCGCCATTGTCTCCCCTCATGACCACCCGTATGTCAACCTCCCGTTTACAGACCCTGCCCACTTGACCTTGTATCTTCCTTGATCGAAGAACGAAAACAACTTGATACGCGACCTTGTGCCCGTGAAGGACCTGGCACGAAGTTTGATCTTCACGTAAGCGTGTGCACACGCCAACGAGGAGGCTTTGCATGCGGCATTCATCCCATGATCATGGCCTCCAAAACGCGGGAGGTGAGTCCTATGAGCGGGAAAACGGAAATGACCAGAAGGCGTTTCCTCCAGGTCGCGGGCGTCTCCGGCATCGCCTTGGCGGGGACAGGTTTTCCTTTCAGAAACCTGCGCTCCGCCTCGGCATTCGGCCAACACGCGCAGGAACAGTTGCCCTTTCGGGTCACGAGGAAGGTCCCACAGGTCTGCGCCAGGGCGTGCGAGGCGGACTGCGCCTATTATGTGGTGGTGGGCCAGGATCCAGCCACGGGACTGGAAAGGGCGATCACCCTTGAAGGCAGGCCCGAGGACCCTGTATCCAAGGGAAAATTCTGCATCAAAGGAATGGGTTTCGTGGATTCCATGTACGATCCCGACCGTCTCATGGTGGCGCTGAAGAGGACGAAACCCAGGAAAGGGACGGATCACGATCCGGGGTGGGTCGCAGTGAAGACGGATGACGCGGTAAACGAGATCATCACAGCACTCAGGAAGTTCAAGCCGGAGGAGATTCTGATGTGCTCCCCCGGGGACCCCTATACCAACAAGCTCGCCCGATCCCTCGGTGTCATCCGAAGCGACCAGAGGACGGAGTGTTTCGGGACCCACTACTATATCAACTGCCTGACCCTTACCAATCCCCCGAACAAGTACTACTCCAGCACCTATACCCCCTCCCATCATGTGGCGGGATACGATTTTGACAAGGCGAAATACCAGGTGTGGTTCGGTTTCGACTCCCTGTCCAAGGGAGGTAAGGGCGGAATGCTCGCCCATTGGGCGGAAGGCAAAAAGAACGGTTGCAAGATCGTCATGTTCAACCCTTTGCGGACGCCCATGGCCGACGCGTATGCCTCGGAGCACTATTCCATCAAGCCCGGGACGGACCTCGCGCTCGCCCTGGCCATGATCCATGTGATCGTGTCCGAGAAGAAGTACAACGCCGGATTTCTGAAGAAGTACAGCGATGCGCCGGCCCTGGTAGACATGAACACCCGAACGGCCGTCAAGAACAAGGAAGGTTCCATGATGGCCTGGTGCAGCGCCCACAAGGCTGCAGAGCCTATGGACACGTGCCACGAACCGGTGGTGGGAGGAGGCCCTTACAAGATCATCGTCGACGGGACCCAGGTCCAAGCAAAACCGGTTCTTCAACTTCTCGAAGAAGGTGTGAAGAGCAATACGGCGGCGTGGGCGGCCGGCATCACAGACGTGGACGAGGCCGTGATCAGCAGGGTCTCGCGCGAGTTTGCCGCAGCGGCCCCTTTTGCCTTTGTTCCGACCTACAAGCGCGACCCGGCCGGGCCCAATTACGCGAACAGCTGGCGGCTTCGCCATGCCATCAGCGTTCTCAACACACTGAGCGGCGCCATCGATCACGAGGGGGGCGTGATCCTTCTTCACGGCGTAAAGATCCCCTGGTTGGAGGACCTTGCAAAACCCGCGAAACCTTACCCTGAGCTTCCCAAGGAGCCGGTGGACTTCCGTAACCAGTTTCCCGTCACCGACGATATCTACCGGAACAAGGACTTCTCGGCGCCGGGTCACTACGGCATGGTGGGTTACGGAATGTACAAGACCAGCACCACCAAGGCGGTCTTCTTCAGAAATCCGTACCGGGGGCTTTATGCCATGATCCAGCCCCAGATGGTGGAGGCCGCCCTGGAAAAAATGGAACTGGTGGTGGACTGGAACCTCTACCTGGACGACCTGGGGTACTGGTGTGATTACGTGTTGCCGGCCCCCCATCAGTTCGAAGAAGGCAAGTTCGATATCCGTCTCTATTTCCCCAAGTGGCCCTGTTACGTGGGCGGTGCGCCGGTCCAGAAGAGTCCCGGCGACCAGATCGGGTGGGGCAGCCTGGCGGTGAAAATCGGCATGGCCCTGGCGCCGGAGTATTGGACCACGGATGGGAGCGCCGACCCCGCGAAGCGGGTTCCCCTCAACATGAGCGACGTGGCCGTCAAGGAGGCCGGGATTGCGGCAAATACCGCAGAATTCATTCAGAAGGGAGCTTTCTGGATCGACAAGAAGAACTACGACAACTACCAGACCATTCAGGACATCGGCTATGGGAGGCCGAAAGGCAGGGTCAGAATGTTCGTCGATGAGTTCACGAAAGTTCACTTCGATCCACTCCCTGCATGGGCCCCACGGTGGCACGAACCCAAAGGCGAGTACAAGTTCTCCCTCCTTCTGACGAGGGCGCCCTGGATCATGCATGCCGATCCCAACTTCATCAACAACCCGGTGCTCCGGAAGTTTACGGAGAAAAACTTCATGGACTGCGTGTGGATTCATCCGGACGCAGCCGCAGATATCGGCATCAAGGAAGGGGATATGGTCGTTCTCGAAAACAACCCCGAGTACATGAAGGATCTGCCGAGGCCGGTGAAGGCCAAGGCCCATCTTACCAGCCGGGTGACCCGAACGGACTGCGTCCTGGCCTTTCACGGCATCGGTCACAGGGCCAAAAATCTCAAGGTTGCGGGAAACTGGGGTTACCGCGACGGCGACCTCGTGCCGCAGAAGGATCCCCAACTCGTGAAGAAGCACGATCCTACGGGTATGGGGTGGGTGGAGGACGTCCACGTCCGCATCCGAAAAGCCTAAGGGAGGTGACAGACCATGAATGAATACGCCATTCTGCTAGACAGCACGTACTGCACCGGCTGCAACAGCTGCGCCTACAGGTGTATACAGGAGTTCAGGGAGCACGACCAGGCCGCAAAGGGGCTTTTCCGGACCTTCGTGACCACCAACGACGGAGGTCTCCACCACAAGCGGTGCATGCATTGCCTGGATCCGGAATGCGTGAAGAACTGCCCGGTGGAGGCATTGACCAAGTCCGATTACGGAGCGGTCCTCTACAATGCCAAGACCTGCATCGGCTGCAAGACGTGCGCCGAGGTATGTCCCTTTGATATCCCCCAGTTCGAGGAGACATCCGAGAAGATCGTCAGGTGCAACCTGTGCGCCCACCGGATCGGAAACGGCAAGCAGCCGGCCTGCGTAGAGGTCTGTCCCACCGGTGCCTTGCAGTTCGGGGAATATCTTTCCATCGTGGAAAGGGCGAAGTCTCTCTCCAGGAAGCACCGGTTGCACCTCTACGGACTGGAGGAGGCCGGCGGCACCCATCTCATCGTTGTCACCAAAGACGCCCCGGCACTCGCCGGCTATCCCACTGTATCCAACGCGAGCGGGAGTGCTTCGGGTAAGGCGCTTCCGGCGCTGGCTGCATTAGCGGTCGGTGGCATCCAGAAATGGAGCGAACGAAAATCTCTCGTTCAGGCTGAAGGCCGGGCAAACGATCATTGAGCCGCCTTACGGCCGGAGGAGGGCAGGCTGCATCCTCCGGCCGTAAGCCAACCACATGGTGAACGCCAATGAAAACGATAGAGGACAGACTGAGAATCGTGGAAGGGAAGAGCGCTCTTTTCTCCCTGCTGTCACAGGCCCTGAATTATCCCGACGGGGATCTGGAGGAAAAGGTTTCAAGCGGCGGTTTCGGCCAGGGCCTTGCCGATGCCCTACGGCCTTTTTGCACGAACGGGCTCCTCCAGGAGTTGGAGAGCCTGAGGGATCTCGGCCCCGGCGGACCGCCCGAGGACAGGGAAGAAAGGCTTAATCGATGGGAAAGGGACTACACCTGGATGTGCTTTGCCTCCAAGCCGCGCCTCGTCCACCTCTTTGAATCCGTGTACCGGGAAGGAAAACTTCTCCAGGAATCGACCTTCGAGATCGCCAGGCTCTACTACGAGGCCGGCCTGAGAATCGAGGAAGGCTTCCAACTCCCGCCCGACCACATCGCCGTGGAACTCGAGTGCATGGCCTATCTCCTGTACCAGGAGGCAGAGGCCCTGAGACACGGGGACAGGGACAAAGGCCGCTGTGCCCGGCGACTCCAGGAGGGCTTGCTCGAAAAGCATCTCCGACCATTCGGTCTCTCATTTTCCGAAAGGATGGAGAAACACGCAAAGAGCGATTTCTATCGGATGATGGCCAGGGTCCTGAGGGAGACGCTCAAAGAGTAGCAGGTACCTCACTCGTTCGAGAGCGTGAGGCTGCAGCCCACGCTGTTGAGCACGCAGGCGGAGCGAAACGTCTCGTGAAAACGATGGACGGCATTCCAACCCGTGCAGTGCATCGGCACCAGGACCTTGGGCCCCAGCGCCTTGAGTGCCTCGATCGTCTCCCCGATGATCGGCTCGAAGAGAGGGCCTCCAAGATGGAATCCTCCCACGACCGAGTGGACGGTCTGGGCGCCGGTGAGCTTCTTGCCGTAAAGCACGGTGTTGACGATCCCTGCATGACTGCACCCGCCGACGACCACCAGGCCGCCGCCTTTCAAACAGGCGAATAAGGCCTGATCGTCCAGCATCGGGTCCTTCTCCAGGTTCCCGCCTCTTTCCACCAGCGCGTGGGGCATCCCCTTTTCAAAGGATGTGGTTCGCTCCACCTCGCCGCTCACCAGGATCATATCGTCGCAGATCAGGGTGGGCCCCGCGGTCTCCCTGATCAGGCCCCCCCGTTTTTCGATCTCCCCGCGTCTGAGAATGGCGGGAAAGCGATCTCTGGTCCCGTCCTTGCGGGTCACGTAACGGGGCGAGGTGAAGGCATGCGGATGGACCAGCACGGGCATGGGCTTGACCATCTTCTCCAGCAGCACGTAAAGGGACCCGAGGTGATCCATGTGGCCGTGGCTGAGCGCGACGGCCTCGATCCCATTCAGGTCCACGCCCAGGTGCTCGATATTGTGGGGGACCCCGATGGCGCTGTAACCCGTATCGAAAAGGACCGCATGCCTTTGGTCCCCTTCGCAGGCGGTTACCAGGAGAGAAAGGCCGTGTTCTGCGACGAGGGTGTCACGGAAAACCTCTCCGCCTCCGGAATGATCCGCTCGTCGGACGACCTTCGAGTTGCGGAGGAGGACATCCGCGTAATTGTCCATGAGCGTCAGCACCTCGATGCGGTCCACCGGTTTCAAGACCCCGTTCATACCTCCTCCTTTCATTGAACTTCATCCAAACCGGACAGGATAACAGGATCATCAGGATTTCGGGATGAAGAACTGAAGCTCATCCCCGTAGGATTATCCTGATGCCCGTGCGAGGGGACCTCATTCACCGCGGTCCCAGTTCCCGGGGTTCATGATCCCGTTGGGGTCGAGAGACCTCTTGATCCTTTCGATGAGTCTGGCCGTGGCGGGATCCATTCGCTCGAGGGCGAGCCTCTGCGCGGCCACCTCCCCTTTCCAAACGATCCCCCCGAGTTCGTACGTCAGACGGTTCGACTCTTCCAGGGCCTTTCTCGTCCTTTCCATCTCCGCCTCATCGGACCTGTTGAACGAGTAATTGAAACCGAACATGACGCTGTTCCCCAGGAGGACCTGGTGGACATAGGAGCACATCATGCCGTACCTGCGGAAGATCTCGATCCCTTTCGCCCAGGCTTCAGGGACCTTGCTGACGGGAAGGATGGCGCCCGTGTATTCGAAGCCGCCGCCCTTCCGGAAATCCGCGGCCAAGGCGGCCAAGGGCGGCACGTCCAGGAACCGTTTTCGGAGGGCCGGATGAAGATCCTCGACATAGACCACCCGGCCTCCCCCTTTGAACTCCTTGAAAAGCCGCCGGTAGGCCGTCTTCTTGAGGTCGATCTCTTCCTTGAAATGGCCGGACAGGATCAGCACATAGAAGATGTGGTTCAGCCACTCCGGCTTTTCCTGGCTGATGATGAAGAAGTCCTCCAGGAGGTCGAGGTAAGTGGCTTCGAATATCGCCTGGGTCATGAGGTGAACGTCGTCGCTCTGGAAAACGATCACCTCACGGAACGCCGGCTTGGGGTAGAGTTTGATGGCGAGCTTGGTGACCACCCCCGTGGTTCCCAGCCAGCCGATGAAGAGCCCCGGCAGATCCGGAAGCGGTCCCTTGGTGAACCAGTAGGGGCTTACCGAGCCCGAACCGATCCTGCAGACGTCGCCGTTGGGGAGCACAACCTCCATGCCGTTGACCATGTCCGAATTCAGGCCGTACCTGGGGGAGATGTGGCCGTGCCCCTGAATCAGTACATTTCCCACCACGGTCACCGTCGGAGGGGCCTCGGGGATCGAGTGCTGGAGCCGGGGATGGTTCTTCTGCAGGTACGACCGGAGTCCGCCCTGGGACACGCCCGCCTCGATCAGGGCGTAGCGATTGGGTTCGTCCACTTCGATGATCCTGTCCATCCTTTTCATGTCCAGGACCATCCCGCCCCTGTTCGGGACGGTCAGGGCCGAAAGGGTGAAGCCGCCTCCCATGGGCGTGATGGGAACTCTCGCTTGGTTGGCGAGAAGAACGAGGCTCCGGATTTCCTCCACGGTCTCGGGCATGACCACATAGTCCGCGCGCCGCGGATGCTGGGCCCCCGAATCGCGCGAGTACAGGAAAACCTCCTCGGGGCTGTTCGACACCCTGTCCTTTCCCACGATGCGGATCAATGAGCTCAGAAGGTCCATGTCGCCACCCCGTCCTTGTTTTCCCTTCCTTTTCTCTTATGCCGCCGCATCCGCGATGTCAACCCTGATCGAACCGCGACCTTGACTCCCGGAAGGTGCGGGGGTATCCTGGGCATCCGTGGCCGGGCTTCGAAGAACCAGGATCCACCCGCCCCGCCCGCAGCGGCGACCTCCTTCATCTATCGTCAACAAACAAGGTGGGAGGAGATATGTACCAGCTCAATTTCGATGCCCGTCTGTGCAGGACCTGCCCGACCGGTGACTGTCTCGCCAAATGTCAATATCTCCATGTAAAGAGGGAAAAGGCAAGGGAGGAGATGGTCCGGATCAGCGAAGGAAAGGACTCCTTCGTTCTTCGGGACTGCGTCACCTGCTATGCCTGCGAGGAGTACTGCAGGAGAGGGAACCACCCTTTCTACCTGATCACCGAGCGGAGGCAGGAGAAGGCCATCCCCGTCGCCCCGAGGGCTGTTTCCCGGCAGTGGATCAACATCGGAGAGCCTCAGGGGAAGTTCAGGGCGGGGAGGCCCCAGGAAAGGGTCTTGTCCTTGGGTTTCATGCCCGAGTACCTGAGCTCGGTCAGGGGGAAGCTGTTCGAAGATCTCCTGCCGTCCCGTGTGTTCGGGCAGGAGTTTTTCTGCAATGTGGTCTATCTTCATTTCGCGGACACGGCGATCATCCAAGAGAGGCTACCCCGTGTGATCGACCGTTTCCGGAACCAGAACGCGCGCGAAGTGGTATTCCTGCACGACGAATGCTACGGCGCCTTTTCCTCCCTCGCCCCCGCCTATGGTATGGAGGTCCCTTTCAAACCCATCCATTATTTCGAGCACCTGGTGGAGCAACTCCACCGACTGCGGCAAGACATCCGGCCGTTGAGACTCAGGGCCGCCTACCAGAGACCCTGCTCTGCGAGGCTGTGCCCGGACCAGCATCCCCGGGTCCGCGAGATCATGGATCTCATCGGGGTCGATCTGGTCGACAGGGAATACCAGGACGAGAACGCGATTTGCTGCGGCGGCATCTTCAGCCTTTGTTTCGGCTACGATCTCGCCCATGACGTGCAGGAGAGGAATCTGGCGGACATGGCGAAGCACGGCGCCGAAGTCTGCGTCTTCAACTGCCCCGCCTGCCAGAACACCCTCGGCGCCAGGGTCGCCAAGCGCTCCATCCGGCCGGTCCATATGATCGACCTCTGCCGCATGGCCATCGGCGAGATACCCCCCATGGAGGGATGAGCTCATGAGCGAAATCCTGCAGGCGCTGGCCGACGCGGTCGGAAGAGAGTATGTGTCCGATCGGCCCGAAGAGATGTATTTCTATGCCCGCGATCCCGGGCTCATGCCCCCTCATCGGCCGGACTGCGTGGTGGTCCCCCGGAGCGTCGAGGAGATCCAGGCGATCGTGAAGGTGGCCCGGCGGGAAAGGATCCCCATCGTCCCCATGGGCGCCGGCATGGCCCTGACCTGCCTGGTGATCCCCCTCAAAGGGGGGATCGTCCTGGACATGAAGAGGATGAACAGGATCCTCGAAGTCCATGAAAGGGCGCGATACGCCCTTGTGGAAGGGGGGACGTCCCAGGGTTTCCTCAAGTCGTATCTCGAGGAGCACCACCCCAGGCTGCGCCACAGCATTCCGGATTCGCCCGCCACGGCCACCATCGCCGCAAACGTGATGATCCACGGCCAGGGGAGGCTCACGCAGCAGTACGGCTTCAATTCCGACATGGTCTCAGGACTGGAGGTGGTCCTGGCCTCCGGGGAAGTCTGCAGGATCGGATCCTGCTCCGTTTCCCCGGACTGGTTCTCCAAAGGTCCCCCGCTCCCCGACCTGTCCGGGCTCTTCCTCGGGTGGTTCGGCGCGACAGGCATCGTCACCAAGGTCGCCGTGAAGCTCTATCCGAGGAAGAAAATGAGGGACGTGGAGATCTTCCTGACCGACCGGGAAGACCTGGTGCCTGCCATGATCTATGAGCTGACCCACACGGAGATGGTGGAAGACATCAATGTCTTTTCCCAGCCCCGGCCCCTGATCTTCCGGGGCAACCACCACATCGCGCTCTTCATCACGGGCGACACGGACGAGGAGCTGGAGTTCAAGCGAAAGATCGTCTGGCACGCGCTCGACCCCTTCATCAAGAGCAAGGACGGCGGGTTCATGGGTATTCCCCCGGTGATGAAGCCGACCCTCCTCGACATGCCTCAACGAAGCGTTTGCAGGTTTGCGGACGTGAAGAGGGGAGGGGGCTTCGAGTATTCCGGACCCATCATTCTGGTGGAGAGATATCCGGAGTGCGCACGCAAGATCGCGGAGCTGGCCGCCCGACACGATCTGGGCTACTCGGGAATGGCCAGGATCATCGGAAGGGGCCATGCCATGATGTACGGTTTTGCCTTCACCTTCAATCGGGCCGACGCCGACATGATGGCCCGGACCCGGGAGGCGCTGCAGGAGGTCAGCCGGTTCGCCCTGGAGCTCGGCGGCGTGTTCTGGAAGCCCACGGTCGAGGAACAGCGTATGGCGCTCGCGAGGATGGACCCGAACACCCGGGCCCTGATGAGGATGATCAAGCGGAATCTGGATCCCCACGGCATCATGAACCCCGGGAACTGGGAGGTCGCCGAATGAAGTACGAAGAGATCGTCCACAGGTGTTTTCGATGCGGTTACTGCAAGTTCACCGAGGACTACCACGAGTTCAACTGCCCGAGCTACCGCAAGTTCCGCTTTGAGACGTTCTCCCCCGGGGGCAGGATGTGGCTCATCCGGGCGTGGCTCCAGAATGAGATCGGAACGAGTGACCGGCTCCAGCAGATCCTCTTCTCCTGTGCGACGTGCGCCAACTGCGTCGAACATTGCGTCTTCACCTTCAAGGATGACCTGGTGAACATCTTTGTCGCCGCCAGGGAGAGGCTCGTCGACGAGGGGAGGGTCCCCCCCACGGTCAGGGACTATCTGAAAAACATCCGCATCAGCGGCAACCCGTACAAGGAGCCTGCCGCGGAGAGAGGGAAATGGGCGGAGTCCTCTTCCGTCGAACCCTTTGGGGGGCAGGAGTATCTCTTCTATATCGGATGCGTGGGCGCCTACGACGAAAGGGCGAGGAGGATCGCCCGTGCCGTCGGGGATCTCTTCCTCGGGGCAGGTCTTTCCTTCGGCATTCTCGGGGAAAAAGAGCAGTGCGACGGGAACGAGGTGAAGGCTTTGGGAGAGTCGGGTCTGTTTCGCCACCTGGCCGAGCAGAACATTGACCAGTTCAAGGAGATCGGCGTGAGAAAGGTGATTACCCTCGATCCGCACGGTTTCAATGCCTTCAGGAAGGACTACAAGGATCTCGGCGCGACATTCGAAGTCTCCCATTATTCCCAGGTGCTCGCCCACCTGATCCGGTCCGGAAAAATCTCCATGAAACCGCTCGAGACCCGTGTCACCTTTCACGACCCCTGCTACCTGGGAAGGCACAACGGCATCTATGATGCCCCTCGGGATGTCCTGGGGTCGATTCCCGGCATGGAGCTCGTTGAGTTGCAGCAGAACCGGGCGAACGCGCTGTGCTGCGGCGGCGGGGGCGGGAATTTCTTCACCGACGTCCTGGGCGGAGGGGAGGACAGCCCGAGCCGCATCAGGGTTCGGCAGGCCCGGCAGACCGGGGCCGAGGTGATCGCCGTTTCATGCCCCCAGTGCGCCAGGATGCTCGACGATGCCGTGAAGGCGGAGGACCTGGGCGGGCGGTTGGAGGTCCTGGATATCTCGGAGATCGTCAAGCGGGCCTTGGCATGATGAAGACCGGCACCCCGGTCTCTCGGTATGCGGCGGACTCGATGAAGAGGGATCAGGACCTGTTTGGCAGGAACCTATCGATGGAGCGTTGAATCTGATGAAGAGAAGAATCAAAGCACTGTACTTCAGCCCGACGGGAACGACGAAGAGAGTCGTCACCGGAATAGCGGACAAAATCTCGGAGTATATGGCCGGAACAATAGAAACTGAAAATATGGATTTTACCCTGCCGCAGGCTCGAAGGGAGGCGGTTTCCTTTGCGGAAGAAGACTTTGTAGTGGTTGGTGTCCCGGTCTATGCAGGCCGCGTGCCCAACGTGTTGTTGAAATACCTGAACACCATTGCCGGAAACGGGGCATGGGCGGTGGCCGTCGTGGTCTATGGAAACAGAGATTACGACGACGCATTGATCGAACTGCAGGACATTCTGGAAGCGGGCGGCTTCAAGGTCGTTGCCGGAGGGGCGTTCATCGGCGAGCACTCCTTCTCCAAAACCCTTGGCCGAAACAGGCCTGACGAACGGGACATGGCCGTCGCCGGTGATTTTGCCGGGCGGATATACAGAAAACTCGATGGGTCGGGCGAGCCGCCAGCGGTCGCTGTAAAGGGAAACAGGCCCTACCGCGAATATTACAGACCCAAGAACCGGGGAGGCGTGACCGTCGATATTCGCAAGGTCACCCCGAAAACCGGCAGTGACTGTATCGACTGCAAGCTCTGCGCCGATATTTGCCCGATGGGATCCATCGATGCCGGGGATGTGGCCAAGATGAACGGGATCTGCATCAAGTGTTGCGCCTGTATCAAGAGCTGCCCGGTTGGAGCGAAATATTTCGATGATGAAAATTATCTGTGGCATAAGCGGGAGCTGGAAATCAAGTTTGCGGAAAGGCGGGAACCGGAGGTTTTTGTGTAGCGTCTCTTCTAAGAAGGGTTGAGCCTCCCCCCCCCCCCCCCGGAAACCCGGGGGAGAGGCAGGCTGGAGGCGAGCTTTCCATGCAGGCTCAGGGTTGCGAAGATCTGGATTCAAGTTCTTCGATGCGCTTGTTGATGCCCTCGAGATCGCTCTTGACGGCATCCGCCTCGTTCCTCAGCATCTGGAGCTCGTCTTCTGCGCGCATCCCGTACGGATTGCCGTAAAGGGGTCCGTAGGACGGGCCGGAAGCGGCGCTCCATGCAGGAGAAGAGGCTCGCCATCCGAACCCTCTGCCGTATCCACGACCCCAGCCAAGGCCTGGACCCAGTCCTCGTCGAAAACCGCGGCCACGGCCGTACCCGCGACCGTAACCAAGACCTCGGCCGTATGCCGGGCCATAACCCGCATAGGCGGGGTTGCAGTACCCGCGCCCTCCGCCGGTCATCGGGCCGCCACCCATTGGACCTGTTCCATCAAATCCTGGCATGTCCAACACCTCCTTTGCTCTAAAATCCGCCGCGCCATCCTCGGCGGTGACGTCCTCCTCCACGGGGGGGCATCTCAAAATGGCCGCCCTCGATCCTGAGGACCTTGCCCGTAACCAGGGCATCCGCCACGACCGCCCTCGCCTCCGAGAGGATCCTTCCGAAGGTCTGACGGGAGACGTTCATCATGTTGGCGGCCGTCTCATGGTCCATTCCCTGGAGATCGCAAAGCCTGATCGCCTCCAGGCCCTCGAGGGGAAGAAACGTTTCTTCCCTTCCCCAGGGGGGGATCTGATCCGGAACGAAGGCGCCGACAATCGGACGTCCCTGTACCCATCGGAGTTTTCTCGGCCTCGGCATGATCCCTCCAGTTATGAGCATTTGCTCAAAATATAACCTTCATGCTTACGCCTGTCAATAGTCATTTTGAGCTTATGCTCAAATACTTTCAGGTCGCGGGAAATCCTCCGGCCGAAGCCGGAGAGGAAGTTGCGCCGTCGCGATTTCCCGGCCAGGAATGATCGCGCGGATGCGACTCTGCGCCTCCTTTGTGTCCATTGCATTTTTCCCCTGTCAGCCCCAAGCCGTTAAACATGCTGTCATTAGGAATCTTGGGCGTTGTTTTCGTTCGAAACGGCACATGGATTGCTCCGATCCTTCATGGCGAGCCACTCCTCTGCGTCGCCACCCCTTTGGGGGGCGACTGGGATTTTCGAAGGATGGTGGGATTATGGTCACTGCGCATTCCTTGCCTCGGAAGCACGGGGAAAGATTCTACGCGAGTACCGACGGAGGCGACGCCCGAAACCTTTCCTGGCGCTGGTCAAGCAGGCCCAGGAATAGATGGGAATCGAAATCTTTTCCCTCAGGCCGTCCCAATGCTCCACCCATCCTACGGGGCCTATGATGCATACCCCTACCCCTCATCCTTACCCTGGGATATATCTCCGCTTCGGAGGGCCGCGGGTGTATTATCCTGCTTCTGGAGAGGAACACGGCCGTTTTCTTTCTGTGAACGCCTTACCGCAAAAGGAGGCTCCCTATGGCTTACGAGTTCATCGCGATGGAACGCAAGGACCGCGTGGGGATCATCACCCTGAATCGGCCCGGGCAGTACAACACCTTCAACTCGGGCCTTGCGCAGGAGTTGTGCAGGGGATTACTGGAGCTGGAGATGGACGGGAGTATCCGGGTCGTCGTCATCAGGGGCTCGGGAAAGACGTTCTGCACGGGCATTGACATTTCCGAATTCCACGGCAAGACCCTCCGGGAGTACCGCGAATGGGTGGGGCTCATGGAGCGCATGATCCATATCATCGCCTACATGAAGAAACCGGTGATCGCCTCGGCGCATGGGTATGCCGTTGCCAACGGCGCAGGCCTCATTGCGGCCTGCGACCTTGCCGTCGTCGCGGAAGGGACCAAAATCGGAGCGACAGCCATCAACGTAGGGCTCTTCTGCATGGGCCCGGCCGTGCCGCTAGCCAGATCTCTTGGCCGAAAACGATGCCTGGAAATGCTCATGACCGGAGAGATGATCGATGCCGCAACCGCGGAAAAGTGGGGCCTGGTCAACAAGGTGGTGCCTGCCGAAAGACTCGAGGAAGAGACCATGGCCCTCGCGAGAAAGCTGGCGGAAAAAAGCCCGATCGCCCTCCAGATGGGGAAAGAGGCCTTCTACGGCATGTCCGACATGGAGTATGGAAAGGCCCTTGCATACTCGAACGAGCTGTTCGCAGCCTTGAGTGTTACCGAGGACGCGAAAGAGGGAGTCGACGCATTTCTGCACAAACGAAAACCTGAATGGAAAGGAAGGTGAGCCCCGCCTGGGACCGGCTGACGCGTTTGGGTGGGGTTGACCGTGGCCGCCCTGGTGGATTATCCAATCTCCCGTTCCAGTTCGGAGCATTGACCGGCGATGGCCCTTGCAGCCAGGACGCCGCTCGCCGACGCCTGGAGCAGGCCTCGGCTGACGCCGGCCCCGTCCCCCACGGCAAAGAGGTTCTTCACCGCGGTTTCCATCTGCGGACTCACCTCGATGCGGTTGGAGTAGAACTTCACCTCCACTCCGTAGAGAAGGGTGTGCCGGGAATTGACTCCCGGTGCGAACTTCTCCAGGGCCTGGAGCATCTCGATGATGCTCAGCAGGTGCCTGTAGGGAAAGACGAAGCTGAGGTCGCCCGGAGTGGCGCTCTGCAGCGTGGGCCGGGTGAGACATCTCGCGATCCGCGCGGGATTGCTGCGCCTGCCCGCCAGGAGATCTCCGAGCCTTTGGACAATCGGACCGCCGCCCAGCAGGTTGGCAAGGTGCGCGATGTGGCGGCCATACGTGATAGGGTCGTCGAAGGGCTCTGTAAAGGCGCTGCTTACCAGGATGGCAAAGTTGGTGTTCTCACTTTTTTGGGCCGCATAGCTGTGCCCGTTCACGGTGGTAATTCCGGCATTAGCCTCCGTCACCACCTCGCCGTAGGGGTTCATGCAGAAGGTTCGCACCCTTTCGTCGAAGGTCTTTGAATAATGGATGAGCTTTAGTTCATAGGCGCTTTCCGTGACCTCCTGGAGGACGACCGCCGGCAACTCCACCCGCACCCCGATATCCACGGACGTTGCCCTGGTCTTGAGTCCCAGCGATGCGGCCTGTCCCTTCATCCATCTCGCTCCCGATCGTCCCGGGGCCGCAATCACGTAATGACTATCGACGACGGAGCCGTCCGTGAGCGTGACGCCGAGGATCCGACCGCCCCTCGCCCTGAGCTCCTTGGCCCTGCACCCGGTGCGGATCTCTACACGACCGTGGAGGGAGCTTTGAAACCTCTCGAGTACCGTCCTGCAGTTCTCGGTCCCGATGTGGCGAATACGACTGGGCACGAACTCCAGATCCGCCATTCTCGCCCGCGCGGCGAGTTCATCCTGGACGGTCGTCCTTTCCCCAAAGATCCTCTCCGGAGCCCCGTGAGCGGCGTAGACCCCATCCGCGGCCTCGAGCAGTCGGACGAGCGATTGCTCGTCCAGGTACTCCGAAAGCACACCGCCCACCTGGGTCGAGAGGGTCAGCTTGCCGTCGCTGTATGCGCCTGCGCCACCCCAGCCGCAAAGCCTGTCCTCGACCGCTTCATGGCTTCGTTGGTCGAGGCCTTTCCCCTGCTCGAGCAGCAGAACGGGGCCGATCCCCAGATCCGCCAGGGTCAGGGCCGCAAAGATCCCCGCCGGTCCTGCGCCCACGATCACGACTTTATAATCCATTTTTCGTCCCTTTTCGCTGCGATTCCATCCACTGTCTCTAGAGGCTATCCATGATTTTCCTCACCTCGCGCGCCGAGGTCAGAACGGTAGTTATCCCCGCGTTCCCGAACACATAACCGGGGCCTTTCCGGGAGAGATCCTCCCGGATGAAGACCCGGTCCACCTTGTGCTGGACCAGCCACTCCGCGACGCGAATGCCCTTCGCCTCCTGCACGTCCTTGTGGGGGTTTTCGACAATCTCCTCCTTCTCGACCCCGCGGTCGGAGAGGCGGACCGTGATCAGCGCAAAATAGGGTGAATCCCCGAAGTGGCTGCTGATCAGACCCGCAGGATCGGCGAGTGGAACCGCCACGCGCAGGTGGGTTCGGGGCTGCGGCTCATAATGGATCAGGACCCGTTCCACGTGGGGGATTTCCTTCCGGATAGCCGTTTCGAGCTCCTCACTGATCTGGTGGGCCCGCTGGAGATCTTCTGTTCTCAGTACGATGCTGGTCTGCATAAAGCGAAAGCGGCCGGCATTGCGGCCCACGAGCGAGTTCACCCTCACGAGCATGGGGTGCGTCTCCAGGATCCGCCTTACGTGGTCGAGGGTTTCGAAATCCATGGATGCGTCCAGGAGCACCCGCATTCCGTCTGCAAGGAGCTCCCACCCTGCCCAGGCGATGAAGATGAGGACCACCCCGGCTGCAACCTGGTCCACGGAGACGCCGAGCACGGACAGCTCCCACTTGAAGTACGCCGGCAGCACAGCCGCGAGAACCACCAGGGAAGAGAGGACATCCACCTGCCGATGCCGGCCCTCTGCAGTGAGGGTGGGGGAATCCGTGGTCCGCCCTATCCTCAAGGCATACCGCCCGAAGGCAAAGGTGGCCACAACCCCGAGGAGAAGGAGGGCAACGACACCTGCCGAGATATCCGGCGGAGAGGTCGAGGTGCGAAAAATCTCCCTGGCAATTTCATAACCGGCAAAAAGGATGGAGATCGCCACGAGGACCGAGAGGACGTTTTCGATCTTGTAGAGGCCCAGGGGGAACGATCGGGACTTGCGCGTGGACAGCTGCAGCCCGCCCAAGAGGAAAAGGGAGGTCAGGGCATCCGTTCCCGAATCGATCGCGCCCGCCGTCACCGCGAGACTGCTGGAGAAGTAGGCAAGCACCCCCTTCATGCCCCCAATTGCCAGGTTCAGCAGAAACGCGTACAGCGCGACCCTGCGGATGAGGGCGGTTTCCCGATCCGTGCCGCGGTCTCGCGATGTATGCACTTCATCCATGTCAGGGGCCCACCTAAGACGGATTCTCCGGGGCCGTCTTGATGAGGTTCGAGATCTTCTCCTCCAGGGTCTTGACTTCTTCGAAAATGATTCTCAGGTATTCTCGGGAAAGATCGTTCAGGAGGGGCTTTTCGTGGAGCCTCCGTGCAAGACCCCCTACGACCGTGAGCGAATTCCGGAGCTCATGGGCTACCCTGTTCGACATTTCGCAGGCTGCGGCCAGCCTCTCCGCTTTGATCAGCTTCTGCGTCTTCTCTTCCAGTTCGATTGTCCTCTCCCGGACCTTCTGTTCCAGCCCCTGGTTCAAGGCCTGTATTTGCTCGTACAGCTGGGAGGTCCTGATGGCCACCCCGATCTGGTTGGAGATGACGTAGATCACGTCATTGAAGCGCTCATGAAAATAGTTCTTTTTCCTGGAGGCGGTCACCAGGACCCCGATGGTTTCCGTCCCCGCCTTGATGGGCGAGACCGCAAACGAATTGATGTTCTCCCCGACGATACGGGTCGTCGAGATGGGTTTGTCGATCTGAGCCGCATCGTTGATGATGACGATCCTGCCCCGGAGAAAACAATCCCCGGAGTAGCAGTCGAAGGTGGGTTCCCGCGTCGCTTGCTCGACGAACGCCCTGCTTAGACCCTTCTGGCTCTTGATCCTCAACTTGCCGTCCGCATCCAGCAGGCGGATGGAACAGGCGTCCAGGTTGAACTCCCTCCAAAGCAGATCGACGATGGCATCGAGCACAAGCTGGAGGTCGAGAAGAGACGAGACATACCTGGAAATCTCATAGAGGATAGTGACCTTCTGTTCCGCCTCTCTCAATCTTCTTCCGGTAGGATCCGCTTCCTGCTCGATTTGGACCACCTCCCTTCCCGGATTATGCCAAAGCGGTCCGGTCAATCGGACTTCACCACCAGGACCGCGGTCTTGTCCAGGGCCCTCAAGAGCCTTACGCTCACATCGCCCAGCACGAACTCTTCGGCCTTGGTCATTTTCCTCCGCCCGATGATGACCATGTCATAATGCCCCTTCCGGCACTGGTCGATAATGCCCTCCGCCACGGTGGGGTAAGGATCCATGGCGAGCTGCGTCCGGATCCTGCCTGGGTCGTACCCGCATTCGATCATTTTTTCCCTGGCCTTCTCCAGCAGGGACCTGAACCTCGCCGGCTGCTGTTCGGTGAACTTCTTGCCCATCAGTTCCTCTGTGGCCGTAGGCTTTCTGAAGACGTGGAGCAGCGTGATGTCGCATTCATTCGGGCAAAAGGCCAGTCGGACAAAGAAGTTCAGGGCGGCCCGGCTGCTGACGGAATCATTCAATGGGATGAGTATGGAGTTTCGCAAGATGTCCTCCCGTTCTAAAGCAGGTAGATACACCTGTTCAGATCTTCAACGATTTCATCGGCATATTCGTAGAAGACATTGGCCCCCCTGGAGAAGTGCATCAGCACGTCGTTGAGGGGTTTGGGGATCTGCGAATAGAGTTTCCTGAGATTCATGAACCGCTCCCTGAATATGACGGAAAAATCCCCGTCATCGATTCGACCCCGCAGCGATTCATAAGCGGGATCCTGGGCGATCATGTGAATGGTGTGGAAACCCTTTCCGACCGCATGGGTCAGAAGGTTGCCGAGTCCGAAAAGGTCCAGGCCGAACGGGTTCTCAGGCGCGCTGTAATCGTAATCGAAGTCGATCCACACGTAACTGCCTGAGCTGCGCTCGACAATAATGTGGTCGTTTCGGATGTCTCCATGCTTCAGTCCGTGACCATGAAGAAAGCGAATGGCGTCAAAGGCCCGGGCGAGCCTCTTCAGGATATCGGGCAGCAGGGTGTCGAAGTAGGTGCCATAAGGCATGCGGAGGGAATGGATATAGTTGAAAAAGCTCATCCCGGGCACGATGTCCAGAATGCGGAGGATGTTCCCTTCCGAATCCCTTCTGGCCGTTCCCTGCATGAAGTAGGGATGATCCCTCACGACCTCCAATACCCTGGCTTCCTTTGCCGGATTGCGGAAGCACCTGATCTTGACCCCGCCGATCACGGTTTCGAATTCTTCGAGGAAGGAGAGCTTGATGATCTTTTTTTCACCTGTCTCCAGGTCCTGCGCCCTTTTGACCCAGAATTTGGGCTCATCCAGCCCGAACCTGCTCTCGCGTTCGTGGCCGGTGATCCGATAGCGCTTCTTCTCGATTTCGAGTATGTCGCCATAATCGAGGGAGAAGATGTCGGTGGTGTCCGTAACGATGCGCTCTCCCAAAGGCTACAAACCCTTCAACAGGCGTATAGGGAGGCTTTCAAGACCCCCCTTGACCTGTTCGAGAAAATTCCTGAGTCCATGGTTCTCGATGACCAGACCCAGAACACCCTGGAGGATGCACAGGGAATCGACGTCTTCCTCGTTCACAACCCAGGGTTCCGAGTGATAGATGCGCGTGATGCCGATGACCGCCTCGCGGCACGGGATGGGGATGGAAAGCATGGACCTGATTCCCTCCTGTGCTGCAGCATCAGGGTACTGGACGCGCGGGTCGTTCTGCATATCCTCGACAAAAACGGGTTCCCCTGTGCAGACCGCGCAATCGCCCATTTGAAAAAACACAGGTCCCTTGGCGATATACTCCTCGCTGATCCCATAGCTGGCCACATGGATCAGTTGGTTGGCCCTTTCGTCCAGGAGCATGATACTGCACCCCTTCGCACTGAATGTGCGGGTTGTCCCCTCGCTCAAGTGTCTCATCAGCGTGTTCAGGTCTTCATAGGTTGTGATGGCCTTGGTGATCGCTTTGAACTGTTTGAGATAGAACTTCCTCTCGCCTGTTCCTGGCATCATGCCACCTCCTCTATCGACAGGTGCACCATTGCGGACCCTCATCACTCCGGACGGCTGCGGTGCCCCGGACAGTGCAAGGATATCAGAGTACGGGAGGAGCCTGCAAGGAACCCGGGGCGGGGCAGCACTCCTTTTCCCGGTCTTGTCCGCCTCCCAGGCGCGTTTTACCTGCTCGTTGCCGAGACCACTACGAATCCCCCTCTGCCGTATCCTTCACGGAAGGGTTCGATCTCCCGGGTTTCCTCTGAAGGTTTCGACAGGGTTTGTCCCCAAACCGGTCCCTTGAACCCCGTGTCCCCGAGCAGCTTCCCGATTTCCGGAGCGGAAAAGAACCTCGCGTCCCGGTAGAAGACGCTTTCCGCCTGACGGCGGAGGTAAAGCTCCCCGAGAGGGCTCGCCCGATCCAGGAAGCCGATCACCAGCGGGCCTCCCGGCTTCAGTACCCTGCGCGCTTCGGTCAGCATCGCCACGGGGTCATCGACAAAGCAGATCGTGGTCACCGCCAGCGCGTAGTCGAAGGCGGCGGCCTTGAAAGGAAGGGCCTCTGCGATCCCCTGGACGGCCGATACGCCTCTACTGACAGCATAGGTGAGCATCGCGCCGGAGGGGTCCAGGCCGACACGGATTCCGAGAGGGCCGGCGAAGCGGCCGGTACCTGCCCCGATCTCCAGCCCCAGGCCCTGCCACGGCAGCAGGGCGCGGACCGCCAGCAATTCGGAACAGTAGGCCGGTTGGTGGCGGGTGAACCACGCTTCATAGCGGGCATGATGGGCGCTAAAGGGTTCTCCTTTGGAGTTCATTGTCATTCTCGCCGGTGGGCGGTTGCCAAGGCCGTTTTACATATTCCTGGAGCCTTCAGAGGGCCGGGTTTCCCTGATTCCATGATAGGGTGCGCAGCACGCTCCTGCAATCCCACGCAGCAAGAGTTGTGCCTTGCCTTGAAAAGGGGGAAGGCCGGACCGGCGCGGCCCGGATTTGCATTCGTGCAGATTCTTCATCAGGCGGCACTGCATAAATGCAATGGGCCGGTCGATCAGAGGGAGTCGTGGCCAAGGTGCAACGCCTCTACACTGCTGATTAAATCGAAACCGGAACCACTCGGTGCCTGTGGCACGCTTGATGCTCATCCAAAAGCGTGGAGATGAACCGTGACGAGATTCCCGTACGAGCATCGCTTCTGGCCTGGGCCAGTCTGATCTGAGGAAGAAACATCGGAAGGGGACTGGGCGGAGGCGAATATCATGTATCCTGTATCCTGCATCTTGCATCGTCTTTGAAGTTTATCCGAGGGTTTCCCATGGAAGACGAGTACCAGCGGCTCTTCGAGGAAGCGCCTTGCTACATTACGGTCCAGGGAAGGGACCTGAAGATCATTCGTTTCAACCGCGAGTTTGCGAAGCGGTTTTCCCCTGAAGCGGGAGACTTCTGCTACAAGGCCTACAAGGGCCGTTCCGAGAGGTGCGAGATCTGTCCTGTGATCAAGACGTTCGAGGACGGAGAACCCCACTACAGCGAGGAGGTTGCCGTAAACGAGGACGGAGTCGAGACCTACTGGATGGTCAAGACCTCTCCGATCCGGAATGCGCAGGGGGAGGTGATCGCCGCCATGGAGATGAGTCTCGATCTGACCAGCGTGAGGACCCTTGAAAGGGAGGTCCACAGATCGGAGGAGAAGTACCGGACCGTCTTCAACACCATCCCGAATCCGGTCTTCCTGATGGATGGCGATGACCTGACCGTCCTGGACTGCAACCGGAGCGTCACGGCGGTTTACGGATGGGACAAAGAGGAGGTGATCGGGACTTCCTTTCTATCCTGGTTCGAGGAAACGGACCGGCAGAGGTATCTTTCCGTATTGAGGGATCAGGGGTCGTTGGATCGCGTGAGGCAAAGGAGAAAGGATGGAACGGTCGTCTATGTGGATATCAGGGCCACAGCCTCGGAGTACTCCGGGAGAAAGGTCCTTCTCGTCACCACGAACGACATCACCGCCCGACTGAAAGCGGAGCAGCAGCTTGTCCAGGCAGGCAAGATGGCGAGCCTCGGCGAGATGGCCACGGGCATCGCCCATGAGCTGAACCAGCCCCTTTCGGTGATCAAGACGGCCGGCAGCTTCCTCAAGAGAAAGGCCATCAAGGATGCGCCGCTCGAAAAAGCGGTGTTGAGGAGCATGTCCGAGGAGATCGATCGCCATGTGGATCGGGCCACCAGGATCATCAACCATATGCGCGAGTTCGGCCGCAGATCCGATTCCTCCAGGGTGGAGACCGCGATCAATGAAGTGCTCTTGAAGGCCATGGATTTCTTTCAGCAGCAGTTCAAACTCCGGAAGATCGAGGTGGTTCTGGATCTGGACTCGAGCCTTCCCTTCGTCTGGGCGGATCCGAACCGGCTCGAGCAGGTCTTCATCAATCTTCTGACCAACGCCAGGGATGCCGTCGAGCGGCGGTGGGAGGAGGCCCATCCGCAAGAGGAGGGGAAGAAGGTGGTGCTGAAGACCGGCATGGAGGAAGGCATGGTTGCGGTCACCGTCGCGGACAACGGCACCGGGATCCCTGAGGCCGTCCTGGACAGGATCTTCGAGCCCTTCTTCACGACCAAGGAGCCGGGGAAGGGCACCGGGCTTGGTTTATCCATCAGCTACGGGATCGTTCGAGACTATGGGGGAATGGTCAAGGTGAAGACGGAGACGGGCAGAGGCTCCTCTTTCACCGTATTGATTCCCGCAGGGCTCGCTCCTGTGCCTGAAACCGGGCGCGAGGGGGCGACCACAGGGGGGAAATATGAAAGTGCTTGATGATCTGATCTCGACGCTCGACTTCAACGCCCGTGTAAGAGACATACGCCAGGGGATATTCCACACCGGCGTGCTCTCGCGCTACTGCGGGCTGGCTGCCACGTTGCCTAAGGATGCCTTGCGACAGGAGGGTCCGCTGGTGAAAGAGCCGGGGTTGCTGCTGGAGAAGAGTGCAAGAGATCTCGTCCAGATGGCCCACTCCGAGAGCATCCTGGAGGCGGCGATGGGGATGGCCGCGATCAACTCCCTCCTGGAAGTCGACCTTGCATCATGCAGGGAGCTCAACGCGGCGGAGATGATCCTGGAGAAGGGGCAGGGCAGGAACGTGGCAGTCGTGGGACATTTCCCCTTTCTGCCCAAGGTCCGCGACACGGCCAAAACCCTCTGGGTCATCGAGAAAAACCCCGGGGAAGGCGATTTTGAAGAGGCCGCTGCGGAGCGCTTCATCCCACAGGCGGACGTGGTGGCCCTTACCGGCACCTCGCTGACCAACCATACCCTGGCCCATCTGCTGGAGTTGTGCGATCCGAAATCGTTCGTGATCATGCTGGGAGACACCGTCCCATTGTCTTCCGTCTTATTCGACTACGGGGTGCACGCGGTTTCAGGAACAAGGGTCGTCGACGCAGACCTTGCCCTTCGATGCGTCAGCCAGGGCGCGAATTTCAGGCAGATCAAAGGGACGAGAAGGCTTACCATGATCAGGCCTTGATTCAGCCCAGCAAAATGCTTGATCCCACGCTGTTGAGCACAAAGGACGAGGGGAAGGCATCCGAGACGGCCGATTGAGAACCGTGATCTCGACCCGATCCACCGGCGCGATCTCTACGCGCGAGAAAGGCTCATGAGTAGGTATGCCGTGACACCAGGTCGTTTCAACGTCTTCCCATGCCCCCTCCGCCTCCCATGCCTCGCCCGCCGCGGCCGCCGCCCATGCCGCCGCCCATTCTTCCTCCCATACCGCGCCCGCGACCCATGCCGCCGCCTCCCATGCCTCTACCCATGCCGAAGTGGGCCTGTACATTGGGTGTGGAAGAGGCATCCAATTTCCCGGACCGGAACAGCTCCACCGCCTCTCGTACGATGCCTCCCACCCCTGTGATGACCTTGATTCCTGCTGCGCCAAAGACCTGGAAGGCGTTGGGACCGCAGTTTCCGGTCAACACGACCGAGGCGCCCTTCCCGGCCACGAGCTGGGCCGACTGTACCCCTGCGCCGCCTCCCAGGGCCCGGCTGGAGTTCTCGACGGCCTCGAATGAGAGTGTGTCCGAATCGATGATCAGGAAAAAGGCACAACGCCCGAAGCGCGGGTCCACCGTGTCGTCGAGCGTGGGGCCTGCGGATGTCACTGCGATATTCATGGGATCCTCCTTGCGGGAAAATGGTTGCTGAATTGGGTGAGCAAGAGATATGCCAGTCGGGAGGAAGGAAGGGGCAAATGATTCGATTCTATTATCGGATACTTAGCCTGAGGACGAAGTGCTGCGGAGAGGGAAGGCGCCGAGGGGAAGTCGCAGTCTTGCAGCACCAGCGAGCGGTGAGTCGCATCACCGCAACCTTGGCAGGTCGAAGATGAATGGCAGGGACTCTGTTAGGGTTAGAAAGATCCGGTTCTTCAAATTTTCTCCTGATTGGCATATCCTCAGGCTCTTGGGGCATCAGGATTACTGAGAAGGGAGAAGGCGGGCAATGGAAGAGATCTTGAGAGAGACGATAAAGGGGTTGGAGAAAGGTGAATCCGTGGTGTGGGCCACGGTGGTCGAGCACAAGGGTTCCACCCCACGGAAGGCCGCGGCCCGGATGCTGATCAGAACCGGGCAAAACGTCCTCGGGTCCGTGGGCGGGGGCAAACTCGAAGATGAGACCCTCAAAGCGTCGGCAACCCTTCACCGGCAGGCCGGACGCCGGCTCCTCGAGGTCTCCATGACCGGACAAGATGTGGCTGAAAGCGAGATGATCTGCGGAGGCGAGGCAAGGATATTCCTGGAGCTCCTGTCACCCGATTCACTGCCATACGTCAGGCAAATCCATGAAAGAGTCTCCAATCAAGGGGAAGCGCTCCTGGTGACGTGGGTCGATGACAGGGCAAGATCCTACGAGGACGCCCACTTCATTGTTCAACAAACCGCCCTCACGGATGAACCGCCCGGTACGGTCCTCCAATGGGCAGAGCTGATCCGGAATGCGATCGCAAACGGCAGGATCCCGGGGCTCCTCGCCCTTCCCAAGGGAGAGGGATTCCTCTTTGTCGAGCCCTTGGAGCGATCCCCCGCCCTTTACATCTTCGGCGGGGGACACATTTCACTGGATCTGGCCTGGATAGCCGATCGAGTCGGGTTCCGAGCGATCGTTCTGGATGACCGGGAGGAATTTGCCAATCGGGAAAGATTCCCCATGGCGTGTCAGGTTCGGGCGGCGCCTTTCAAGGAGATCCTGAAGGAGACAGAGATCGGGAAGGACGATTTTGTGGTTATCGTCACCCGCGGCCACATCCATGATCTGGATGTCCTGAGAGAGGTGATTGCGGGACCGGCCAGGTATATCGGGATGATCGGGAGCCAACGAAAAAAGAAGATGATCTTCAGCGAGCTTCTGAAAGAGGGCGTCTCTCAGGAGCGGTTGGATGAAGTGCACGCACCGATCGGGCTTGACATACGCGCCGAGACCCCGGCCGAAATCGCGGTCAGCATCGTGGCGGAGATCATTTACATCCAACGGCAAAGCCTGGGACCCGGAAGGAAAGAGTGGCGGGTCTGAGAACCCGCTCCCTGTGCCGATACATACCCTTGCCCCAAAGCCCCTAGGAGGAGTTCCCACGAGAAGACGTGCGGCGGTCATTCGATCACGGGTACGCGGCCACATGGGATGCGGAGTTTGTCTCGAGGGTGCTGACGGCCGCACCGGCGGTCTCCTCCCCCGTCATCACCCAGAAGAGGACACCGCCCTCTTTGATACCGCGAATGAAGATCTCCGCCTTCTTCTCTTCGATCCCTAAATCGGACAGGATCGATCTGAGCTCGGTAGCGGGGTCTCTTTCGGCCGCTCGAGCCAGGATGGTTGCCCGTTCACCGGCTGCGTATACCGCCCCTATGTCAGAGAGTACCACCGGCTGCTCCCCTCCAACCAGACGGTCGAGCCCGGGGTCCATCTCCGTGACCCGCACATTGATCCCCTTCTGACTTGGATTCATCTGGGATTTGACGATGTGATCGTGAACGATCACGTTCATGTCCTCCAGGTCGAAGCCTTCTTCCAACAGACGATTTACCGCAAGCTTCGCCTCTCTGTAGTTCCCAAAAAAAGAAAAGACCGCTTTCACCTGGTGCCACCTCCTTTTGATCAAGTCGGTCGAACCGTTACCTGTTTTCATCAAGGTAACGGGAATACGGCCCCAGGCAAGTGGGGGATAAGCTGTAGATGCGAAGGGAAAGGATGGAAATCATCGGCCTTCAAGGAGTGAAGAGGTCCTTACTGGAGTGGCCGCGAGTATGAACCCCGGCCACCGCACCTGCAGGATGATCGTGCCGCTACACGATAGCGGAACGATTCTTAGCGGAACGATTCTTCCGAGGCGTTGGTTCCGGATGAAGGGGAGGAAGTCCGCGGCCATTTGCTCGGTGACCGCGGGGTTCCGGCTGGTCTTCCATTTCTTGAAAAACTCCCACGGTGGGATTGCAAAACCATTCTCACCACGAAATGGCAAACGGAGATTATGCGCTATGGGCCAGCCCCGGTTCCCAAGCCTGCAAGGTCTCCCTCCACTTTACGGAAGCGTGCACCAGTCGTGTCTCTGCGTCCCCACCTAATTCATATAGGGCTCATACCATACGGTTTCGTCGCAAGCAAGTTAATAAGTTAACTGCGTGCCCATCTATTTTATTTGCCCGGCAGCTCATGCTGGCAGACCCGCAGGATTTCCCGGCTGCGGCCAATCTCATCAGCGAGCACAAAGTGGAGTTGGAGTATCTGGCCGAGCTGATCCAGTGGCGGCTGAAACTCCGGAGACAAAAGAGCCGCCAATCGAACGCCGACAACCCCTTTTACTGGCGTTTCACACTCCAGGGTGCAGGCGTGCCGCCTTTTGTCGAAGAGGATGTGGTGGGTTACTACGACAGGGGCGAGTACGATCGGGCGAAGGTTCTCTTTCGACTCCTCACCCCATCCGAGAGCCCCATCTCCCTTCTGCTTTTTCAGGGGATCAACGGGTCGTTGGTATCACCTGCCCGAGAAGTTTACTCCCAAATCCGGTCTATTGGGATAACCTCCCAGTTCTCCTTATCATCGTATGCAAACCATCTGATCCTCGGATCAGCCAGGTTGACCTCACCTATCTCCTTCCATGGAGTCGGGGCCATCTTCACCCTCTTGTCAACCTTGCCGTTTTTTGACCGGAAATAGACCGTGGAGTGCTCCTTCCCTGCTGTTGCAAACAGACTGAAGTTCTTCAATCTGAGAGGTGGTCCGGCCAAGTCATTTGGACTTCCATGAAAGAATATTCCCTTACTCTCAGGAACCTTTTTGAGCATTATCTCCCCCTCTCCCGCTTTCTGAAACCCCCCATTCTGATGTTCGAAATATTCATACTCTGAATGAATGCCATCCGCCCGCTCTTCATTACGCGAGAACTTTACCGCTCCCACAGAATTGTCTCTGCTGATCAGCAGGACCCTGCCAACCGGCATGACTATACAAATTGATGCTATCCCGACGCCGGCGCTGAATAAGTTTTGTTTGGCCATCACTGGGGTATACATACACGCCATTAACAATAAGATTATCAAAACCTTCATGAATCACCTCTGCTGACGCAAATACTCTCTCGAAACTTGGAATGCATCCCACAATCCAGTCACCGGCACAACGTCGAGAAACCAGTGGGGGATTGCCATCGGGTTCTTTATGGGGTTATTTCCTTCCCATTTCTTCCCTGCATGCCAGAAGAACTCCAGATCCTGAAGGGTATGCATGGCATTGCCATGACTTCCACACTCTTTCTCATCCTCCACAATCTGCAGGGCACCCATAATGGCTTCATGTGAGTACTGATCCCTGCCCTTTGCAGGATCCCAGCCCACCATGCCATGAATGTTTGTGTCGGAAGACAGTAGACTTTGAGTTCCTTTGTCTCGCCACATGGATTCCCATGCCATCTGAGAACTTTGTCCCCACCCTCTCTTCTCTGTGAGACCGGCTGCAAAAGTAATGATCCCATGCCAGAAAAAAGCGGCCAATCCGTTAGGATCTTCGGAGTTGATGGGGTTATTTGTGACATAAACAAATGGGTTCGTTCCTCCTGCCAGCCCAATCGGGTCTGGTGTCACATATCTTCCGGTCTTCGGCTGATAAAAGCGGTGATAATTGTAGTGCAGTCCAGTTTCCAAGTCATGGTATTGGCCGGGGAAGCGGAAATTGTTCAATGCGGTGCCATTATTCATGGCTACCTCTCCAAAGGGCCGGTAATCCGCGCTCCAAACGACTGCTCCCGACTCATCGGTCATCTTCATGGGAGTGCCGAGATGGTCGGTGATGAAGTAGTATACCTTGGACTGCGGTTGTACCTGGGCAACCGCGGACTGTGAAAGGATGCCGACGTAGGTCCCGAGGCTGGCTACCTGTACGGGGTCATGATTGTAGATGGGAGGTTCTCCATCGTATCTAGCGGCGGTGGGATTATTCGTCGCCATGTCGGCCAACTTTTCAAGGACCACCTCCACCTCCAGCTTCTGGTCGGCGATTGCAAAGAGATTTCCCGTCCAATATTCCTTCCCCCTGTACTCCACCTTGAAGTTGTGGGGCGTGGTCGGAATGGTAAATTGAACATGCCCGCGGGCGTCTGTTTTCGCAAACTTGTCGAGGTATATGCCCGTCTCGCTTTAGAGGTAAACAGGAGTGCCGGCGACGGGGATTCCATTGCAGGCCACGTGCAGATCCAGTGTACCTTGGTCCTCCAGACGATCCGGAGGGGAAACCGTTGGGCTGGCGGCAGAGGCGAGAACAGGTGAGAGAAGCAGAAAGAAGATGACCAATCGAAGAATTCTCTGTTTCATGGCAGTCCTCGCTTCGAAGAAGGTGGAGTAGCGTCTATGGCAGGATCATCTCAATATCTGACACAAAGCATGTTTCATGCCGATTTTGGGAGTAAAGCTTCCCTTTTTTTGTTCTCATTATTCTTCTGAGGGGCAGGCACTTGAAATCGTTTTGAGTTTCAAGGGCGAGTCTGCTTGGGGCAAGACATCGATCTCGAATGGGAGCATCTGCTGGTGGGGGTGTTCAGGAGAAGTTGCACAGGAAATTGTGCAGATATGAACAGACACAGGTGCATTTTCGGGGGAGAAGGAGAGCTTGGCGTTCCTATGTCGATCCTATTCACCGACCCGTTTCAGGGTGTTTCAGATACGACCCTGTCACTGATCCTGAACTTCTTCTCTCTGAGTTCGTTGATGAGAGGCCGAACCTGATTGATGAGACCGAGTTTTTTCCCCAAGACCAGGAATGCCGAGCAGGCCCATGACCTCGTAAATGGGGTCCTGAAGGAGATGTTGACCGGTCTTTCCCGGGTGAGACACATCGGCCACCATTTCGTCTTCACCTACGAGGGGGAGCCGATACGGAGTATCCGAACCTCGTTCATGAAGGGTTGCAGGAAGGCCGGGATCAGAAACTTTAGGTTTTACGACACCTTCAACACGAACATGCGAAAGGCGGGGGTCGAGCGAAGCGTGATCATGAAGATCACGGGACAGGAAGACCATGTCCATGTTCGAGCGCTACAACACCGTCGACCGGGAAGACGCCCACGAGGCAATAAAAAGGCTTGATGATTTTCTCACCAAGCCTCTTGCGGAAAAAAGGGGGGGGTATTGATATCTCTGGAGGCGGCAACCGGATTCGAACCGGTGAATAACGGTTTTGCAGACCCATAACCCAGGAATTGGCAAGACGGCAATACCACTAGTAAATACCTGGAAAGCGGAAAATTGGGCGGTAGCGGGAGTCTCCCTCTTGCTCCCGATCTATCCCCTTACATACCCCAATTCTACCACCAAATTACTTCAGGATTACTTCAAGCAGAATCGTGATCACTTACTCACTTAAGCCTCTCAAATTTCCATTCACCTCGACTGCTTCTTCAAATGCCGGCGGACATTTTGGACCTTCCACTGGATAGCAGGGTGTTCGCTGATTACCTTTGCGTCTTCGGAAGCGGCATCAAAGAGGAGGTTCGGGAGCACCTCTCCCCGCCGTATCCCCTCCACGTATTCCTTTTCGTTCGGTGCCAGTAAAAGGAGCGGATCCATTATGGTCCAGGCGCGTTCTATGAGTTCGCCGGGCTCAAGAGGCTCCGCGGAGGAGAGCATCGGAGCCAGGTTATCGGAAATGGCGCGTTCTGTAAGGATCCCTTTCAGGCGCCCTTTGGTATAGGTGTGAAGGGGGTGATCCAGGATCGCCGAGAGCGCTATAAACTGGTTTCTGAACTGACGGGAGCGCACGATCTCTATCGCCTCGGCTGAGAGATTCGCCACATCCCAAACGTCCCGCGCGGCGCTGCGATCCAGGAGGGCGATCAACTTGCCTGCCAGCAGTTCTTCCAAGCCGACTACAAGAACCCGGACGCGGTCCAATTCACCCGGCTGCCATAACTCCCGGACCTCGCGCTGAACGAGTGGGAGCCGGAAGATGTAATTGAGATCCACCTCGATACGATCGTCATGCCCGATCACCGATCGATAGGTCAGAAAGATCTTTCGCCCTGCATGGGACTCGGCGGAACACTGTGGTTGATACCCCCCTCTCCTGCCCAATTCATAAATGGCCTCCTCCACTCTCGGCCGGTCCTCCAGCATCTTTTCCCGTTCAAGGCTTCCGATGTAGTTGTAGTCAAGATCGACGGAGAGTCTCTTTGGGGGACCGAAACAGAGGTTGAGCGCTGTCCCGCCTTTGAGTGCAAGCACCTTGCCGAGAAACGGGTGCCTCGTGATGTCTCCGGCCATTTCCCCAAGACGGACAACCTTCTCCAGGGGGGCGATCTGGTAGCCGGTTTCGATCGAGCAGGCCTGAAGATATTCTCGACTAGGGTTCATTCAGTCCGGCCTCTCGAAGCAGCTCTTTTGGAAGGATCAGGTTCCAGCGTGAGGCAAGCCCGCCGCCGCGCCGATTTCGTTCGATGTACTGTGGAATGCTCGGACGATGACCCTCCAAATGACTCAGAAACTCCTCTGGAACATGAAATGTCTCGCGGAAGCGCTCGAGAAACCAGCCTGTAGCCGCCCATAGCTTGGCGATGCCGTATTTCTGCAGGATCTGATCGAGAAGGGCGAGGTCCAGAACGGCAAAACCGCTCGCCGAGGTCACGAGCTCCTCCAGTCCGCCGGCCAGCCCCGGTCTTCGGAATCCCTCGACCAGGGTGCGCTCGGGCCCGGTCGCGCGAAGCAGTTTCCCTTGCCGCTCGATTTTCCTTGTACCCAGAGGATTTCCGGATTCCGTCCGCATCGGAGCTGGGTGATCCAGAAAACGGATCGTGGCACCGCTGACAAGTAGCGGCTTTCTTCGGCCCTCCGCATAGAGGGTGCATTCGTTCCATACCGAGTGGGCAACACCCTGGAGTTCCAAGGCACTATGATGTGAAAAAATGCCTTTGGGCCGGAATGCGGCCGCCACCAGGAAGGGATCGGGTCTGAACTCTTTCGCGTTTGCACCTGGGGGAACCACTGCGTAAACACCCCTGATCACGACTTTCAGCCGCCCGGTTTTCACGTGGTACTTCAGCCTTTCGACTGCACCCGCGCGACCACCGGGAAGCTGAAGGACCGTGCTTGCTTCCTCTAGCGAAAAGACCTGGTGGGTCGTGAAGAATTCGAGTGTTTTCATTTGACCTTATGAGCTTGAACGGGGTGAAATATCCCCCTCATCACCACGAATCGTCAAAGATGGATTGTTTATTCTAGCCAGTTGCATTTGACGTTTCGTGCTTGTATGGGGCGAATATTACCCTTTTCGAACACAAAATGTCAAGCACCAGTTTCCAAGTCAGCAGCTCTTGAACAGGGCGTACTCATGCAAGAATGCCCCAAGATCCCGCAATTACGGCTGAGGAAAACAGATTGAACAGTTCTTATCAGGTTTCACCCGGACCATGCGATCAGTGCAAATCCGTCTCGTCCTCAAGTCTTCTTTATGCAGCGACCCAGATCAGGCCGTCCACGTGGTTACCCATCGCGACCAGGGCCTCATAGCAGAGGCGGGCGGTCGTGCCCGAGGTAATGCAATCGTCCAGGAAGAGGATCGAGCAGTTTCGGATGTGCCAGGACTCGAGGAGTCTCGGCGGGGACTGGGAAAGGCTGGCGTGCCGGCCATGGCGCAGCTTGTCTGTTTTCTGGGAGAAGGCTGGGGCGAAGGGGATTCCGGCTCGTTTTGAAACAGCTCGGGCGAGATCGTAGGTGCAATAACGAAGAGGGGACCTGCCGGCCGAGGGGGGAGGGGTCGTGATCCAGTCGTAGTGGTTCCGGATGAAGGGGAGAAAGTCCGCGGCCATCTGCTCGGTAACCGCCGGGTTCCTCGTGGTCTTCCACCTCTTGAAAAGCTCCCAGTCGATGTTTTTCCGGAGGCGAAGCGAAAAGCACCCCACGAACGCCCCCCGGTGATGGCGGAGCGTAACCCTTCCTCTTTCCTCCGGAGAGATCAACAGCCGCCTGGTCGGAAAGGCGTGCCGATCCCTGTACTCCGGAAAAAACAGATGCGCCGTGTCTGTTGCAACGGAGAGGAGGTTGGGGGTGATCATGGGGTGCCTCCATTTTCTGCCTCAGGCCTGCACTTGGGGCTGTGTCCCGTTGCCGTTACCGTTTCCGTTGGGCGAGGGAAGCGCGGTCGAGACCAGTTCCCGGAGCTGCGTGTCGAGTTGGGAGATAACCTCGGTGAAGTGCTCCTCCTCCACCTCTGCCGTGGCGCCGTAGCTGAGGCTCCAGGAGCAGAAGTTCTTCCCGATCTTCTTTGAAACCAGTACGCTCACCTGATTGACCTTCATTTCCACCTCCGTTTTCAGGTCGGTCCCTTCCAGGGGGCCGGCCGCCTCGTATCTCAATGGATCGATGGGAAGCTTTTTGTTCATCCTCTCTCGCGTTCCAAAGTAACATTGATCGCAGAGCCGCTTGTCCCTGCACTTCTCGCAGACTTTCCCCGGGTCCACGACCAGGTCCAGGGTGTCGAAGATAGTGTGGATGGCCTTTGTCATGGGTTTCCCCAGGGCCCATGCGAGCCTTCGCAGGGTGCCTGAATGGTAGTCGGAAAGTTCCGGTGTGTAGGCCAAGGCTTCACCTCCTCTCCTTAATCAGAGATCAGAGGACCGAGGTCAGAGATCAGTGTTTGACCTCCGACCTCTGGTATCCGACCTCTGTCGTTCTAAAATGGGATATCCTCGTCCGCGATTGCGGGCTCCTCCTTGGGCTGCTGCTGGTTGGCGTTGGTGGGTTTGGGGTCTAGGAAGTCCACGCCGTTCGCGACAATCTCGGTGACAGTGCGGTTCCCGCCTTCGGTTTCGAAGGACCTGGTGGTGAGCCTACCGGTCAGGGCTACCCTGCTCCCCTTGTGGAGATAGGTGCTCACGGTCTCGGCCAGGCCGTTCCAGCAGATCACCGGGAACCAGTAGACCCTCTCGTTCTGCCCGTATCGCTCATTGACCGCCACCGACATCCTGGATACCGCCTTCCCGCTCGTGGTGTGCCTGAGCTCGATCTCTCCTCCGAGTCTTCCAATGATGTTCACCTGGTTCATGGTCGTTCCTCCTTTCGAATGTGCCCTGTTGATTGGGTTCCCTTCGGGGAATACGACAGGGTAAAAATTTCACTTGGGTACAGCTCTGATCGAATCCGCTTTAATCTGGAGAAGATCGCCCTGTCTGACGATTACCCCCGATACGAGAACCTTCCCGGTCTCTGGAACCGAGTCGGCAAGCACGAACACCTTGCCGTTCATCAGTTTCACACCGCCTTCCACCGCCTCGATCCTGGTCGGTACAAAGACCAGTTTGATCTTCCTTCCGAGGAAACATTCCGGCGCGTTGACGAAGACCTTCCTCCTGAGGCCCTCCACGTAGTAATCCGTGGCCCTGCCATAGGCCCTGTAGGAGAAGAAGGCAAAGGGCTGAAGCCATCCAATCGAGTAGTTGACGATCTTCATGCTGCGGTTGATGCTCTCGATGGTGTCACAACCCTCCATGACCAGGTCCCAATCCTTGCTGTACTGTGCCGGCCAGGTGCCGAATGTGACCATCTGGATCGCCTCTTCGAAGATGAAAAGGGTGAAGGTGATGACACCCAGCACCGAGAGAATGAGCGTGAGAACGGAAAGACAGGATTTCATTCTGCTGAAGAGTTCCATTCTCATGAGTCCTCCTTCTTTTTCAGTTGGTGGTTCGCAGGATGACCACCAGGGGCCGGGAAATCCAAGGAGAGCTCGCTGAGAAGCTCCCTCAGCTCTCGGTAGCCCGACTTTTTCTTGAGGAACTTTTCGAGCTCCTCCTTGACCCTCAGGTATTTCGCCTGAAGAAGGAGGTGACGTTCAGCCAAGGCGGCATATCGATCTTTCTTCATCTCCTCCCTCCAGATTGCTGGTCGTTTCGGGCTTTCAGAAAAAACAGACAACCGCTCCCTTTCCACCCTCCCTGCGAGCGGAATCCAGAGC
>JAGVAP010000029.1 GCA_020060215.1 Deltaproteobacteria bacterium
AAGCCCTTTCGCACGAAGGAGATCGTCTCCATCGTTCACCACGCGCTGGAAAAAAGGGGCGGCGCCACTGGGGAGACAACCTTAGACAACAAGAACGAGGATAGGACCCGCAGTCTTCTCGAATCTCAAGTCCGATACAGGGAGATCATCGAGAACTGCAACGACGCGATCGTCGTCGCCCAGGAAGGAAAGCTGAAGTTTCTGAATCCAAAGGCGATGAACATGGTGGGATGTTCCGCACAGGAACTCATCGACCTGTCTTTTTCCGACTTGATTCATCCCGAAGACCGATCGATGGTCGTGGAACGCCATTCGAGAAGGCTTAGAGGAGAGCGGATCCCCGGGACGTACAAGTTCAGACTCCTCAGTAAGGACGGCAAGGTCATATGGGTCGAGATCAACGCCATTCGAAGCATATGGAATGACAAGCCTGCGACACTGAATTTCCTTCGGGACGTCACGGAACGGATCGTCGTGCAGGAAAAACTCGAGCAGAGCAATGAGAAACTGAGAAGGGCGCTGGAAGCGACCATCCAGGCGATGGCCGCCGCCGTGGAAACGCGGGACCCTTATACGGCGGGCCATCAGAGGCGGGTTGCGGAACTGGCTGTGGCCATCGCAACGGAGCTGGGGCTCTCCGAGGACCAGATCGAAGGCGTGCGCATGGCCGGCCTGATTCATGACATCGGCAAATTGTGCCTCCCGTCGGACATTCTCAGCAAGCCCGGCCGCCTCACGGAAACTGAATTCTGCCTCATTCAAGACCACTGCCAAGCCGGTTTCGAGATCCTCAAGGAAATTGAGTTTCCTTGGCCGCTCGCGCAAATCGTTCTTCAGCATCACGAGAGATTCAACGGAAAAGGGTACCCCGTGGGGTTGGACGGAGAGGGGATCAGCCTTGAGGCCAGAATCCTGGGTGTGGCGGATGTCGTCGAGGCGATGGCTTCTCACAGGCCCTACAGGCCTGCGCGCGGAATTGGCGCCGCGTTGGAGGAAATCCTCGAGAAGGGCGGTTCCTTGTATGACCCGGTCGTTGCGAGGGCCTGTCTGAGGCTCTTCACAGAGAAGGGCTACCGGCTGCACGCAGACGGCGCAGAAGAGGCCATAACCTCCTACCTGATCCTGCAGAACGGCCCGGCCGGGAACCAGTTCTTCCCCGTGACCGGCCGAAGCACCATCGGGCGAGGGGAAAAAAACGACGTCTGCCTTGCGGAGGAGAAGGTCTCCAGGCTGCACGCGGTAGTGTACCCCATCGGGGACCGCGTGTTCATTGAGGACATGGGGAGTCGAAACGGCACTTTCGTCAACGGCAAGGGGGTGACCAAAGCGCTCCTGTCCCACGGTGACACGGTCGCCATTGGAGGCGTGAATTTTCAATACTACCAGGAGACGAAGAAAGCGAAGCCGGAGCCTAGCATTTTGGAGACGCAGGAGATGGACTATTGATCACCCTTGGAGGAGTTCCGATCCAAGATCGATCTGTTGCAGGAGCGGCGGCTGTTCGCTCCTAGCGGATGCGCCATCAGCTCGTTCAGCGAGATCCTTGATGACATTTTTGGGTAAGGTCCCTGCCCAATAACGGCAAATGGACCTGGTAGCCTCACGCCGACGGTTTCTTCCCGGAAGATGGGCGACGACAAACAAAGGGCCCCCCACAACAGAATCTTGTTGCCGATTCACATCCAAACAATGCAGCTCCACTCGGTTTTCACGGCCCCAGCACACCTGAGAACGACAAATCCGGATGGCATGAAAATCGCTTCTGCAGAAGCTGAAGGAGGCCGTCTCGGAGAGAGAACACCGAGACCGGACGTCTGCCGATGACGTACTCATCCGGAAAACCGTCGATCTTGATCGTTGAGAACCAGGAAGCCCACCGAATTGCCCTGCGCTTCATTTTTGAAAACGACTATGAATTGCGATTCGCCAGGGACGGTAGAGAGGCTATCGCCCAGGTGACGACCAAGAGCCCTGATCTGGTCCTCATGGATGTCTTCCTCCCGCTCTTGAACGGCTGGGAAGCGGCAAAGGCCATCCGCACTCTGGGGTACGTCGGGCCCATCGTCATGACTACGGCCTTTCCCTTTGAGGAGGATTCAGAGAGGGTCCGCGACTTCGGCGTATCGGATTATGTGCTCAAGCCTTTTGATTTGGTTGAGTTCGCAAAAACCGTAAAACAGCTGATATCCGTTTCGCTCAAGGGACGATCATGCCCATCTCGCCGCTGAGGATCCGCGTGACATCCTTGAGCAGCTTTTGGCAACCAGAGACCAGCCGTCGTTCGGAAAACGATCTAAGGCCTACCCGAACCCAGCTGCCAAAGGGATTGGGGGGCTTTTCCCAGGTCCGTGGGGGACGAGGAGCCATCCTATAATCCCCCTGTCCAGTCCGACCCGATTACACCCCAGCTCCCGCTCTCAATGCAATGTAGAACCCCCTGTTCATACGATCGCTTCAGTGACCTTCTCGATCATCCGTTGCTTCTCGTCGCCGGAGAAGACGCCTTCGATCACCTTGATCGTGGCTAGCGGCATCTTCATCACCTCCCTTCGCGCATTGAGGTCAGTCAATCTTTGAGACGGGCAATCTGTCTCTATTCCTATCCAACGGAATACTGACATACTCGGGCCTGCTGGCACTGGGCGGGCCCCGTGAACTTTAGGAACACGTTTTGATCCGACGGGGAATGGGGCAAAAATGACGCTCTTCACCGGCTCCGAAAGAGGCAACAGCCACGCCTCCTTGCCGCTCCTCCGGTCAAGGGGGATTACATCGGAAACCGACGCGGGTGTCAAGATTTTCCCGGGATACCCATGCCGTCTTCGAGGCTGTCTTCGAGGCACATGGGGAGGACGGGGACGTCAGCGGAGGACCAGCGGTACGCAGCGGACCCGGAAAGACCGCACTTCTTCTGGATCTCTTCTCGCCAGCGTCGCCCCAGGAGAATCATGGAACCACGATCGCGCCCAAATGGCTCTCGCATCCAGCCGCACGGTTCAAAAACGATACAAACTGCGGAACGACTACGCATGTCTATCCGGTGAACATCCCCCCTTGACGATTCCGGCCGCAAAATGGGGTATTCACCGTATTGACCTTCCTCTTTCGTTGCGCTTGCATGAATTCATGGGAGGTGGATTTCGCGGGGCGGCGCCGTGGGGCGTCGGAGGGAGGGTGTCGTGAAAACCAAACCACTGCTCATGACACGGTTACGCGCGAAAGAGGAGCCGGGAAAGGAAGACCCTCGCCGAGACCCAGAGAAGGACCCCCTGGACTCGTTTTCCGAACTGAACTCGATTCGGCGGTTCTTCTTCAGCTTCGTCCTCGGGCTTCTCTTTTGGTCGCTTGTGGTATGGTTCACCATCCATCCCAAAGTGCCGTGAATCGGGTCTGCGTTCCGAGCCCTGCATCCCGAGAGCACATGGAGGGTGAATCCAGCAGGGATAGGAAGCCGTATCGATCTTGTCCCGGTTACGGTTTAGCCATATGGAATGGTTGGTGTTTCAAAACAAGGCTGCTTCGTCGCGAAGAGCCTCCTCGCAACCACAAATCCATTTTATATCAGCGGATGATCACTGTAACCCCGTTGCAGCCCGGGAGAAGCCGTCTCGCGATTCGGACGCTTCTGAAGCCGCATGTTGACTTTCCGGTCCTGCCTCCGTATACCAATCTGAAGAAGGACGTTTGGAACGAAAATCTGGGCGAGATCGCTGTTTTCTTGAACCTAACCCGAATAAGGAGAACATCATGGACACCCTGAGCTTCCTTCGATCGGCGGCGAAGCGACTTCACAAGGATCTCACCCAGGCCGTGGGGGATCTGGGCGAAGCGCAGTTGCACTTCCGTCCCATGGACAAAGGCAACCCCATCGCCTTCATGATCTGGCACTGCGTCCGAACCGAGGACATCGTGGTCAACGCCTTCCTCTGGAAGAAGCCGACGGTGTGGGACTCGGAGGGCTGGGCGCAGAAGGCCGGGGTCGACGCCAAGGGGCAGGGCACAGGAATGCCCAACGACCAGGCCGCGGCTCTGCGGATTGGAAACCCCAAAGAGTTCTGCAGTTACATGGAGCGGGCTTTCCAGGCGACCGACGCGTACCTAGAAGCCCTCCAGGAACAAGACCTGGCCACGATTCATGACATGCCTATGCTGGGCAAGATGTCCGTGCTTCAGACCGTAGGCGGGGTGGTCCTGCATCACGGGGCCGGCCATCTGGGGGAAATCTGGTACCTCAAGGGCCTCCAAGGCCTCAAAGGCAGCCCCATCTGATCCCCTCTCCCCACACCCGGCGTTTTGGCGGCGGTTGTTCCTCGGGAGATCGCCCTTTCTTTTTCCTGAAGAGGGGGCCTGGGAATCAGCCTGCAAAGAATCCTCGGTGCTTCTCGTGAATGAAGCCGCCGATGCGTTTCATGCGGGCCATCTCCTCCTGGGAAAGGGGACCGAGGCAGAGTGTGGCCAGAGCTTCCCTCATCTCGGCGGTATTTCTCGGCCCGGTCATGCATACATCCACGGCCGGATGGGTCAGCACGAAGCGGTAGCACTCCGCCCCCCGGGGAGGCTTCTCCCCGGGGGGCATTTTTCTGGCGTTCAGCAGATCCCCCCAGCGGGTGGCCGTGTAGGTCACTATTCCGGGGCGGTTTTCCTGGGGGAGTCTGTCGAACACCTCTTCCTCGGCGCCCCGATGGACGGCGTTGTACCGGATGTGAAACAGATCGAAGAGGCCTTCCCGGACCAGCGTCGGAAACAGAGGCCGGTGGTGCCCGGAGATCGCCAGGAACCGGAACATCCCTTTCTCCCGCATGGACTGCGCACGATCCACGATCCGCCGTGAAGGCGGTCGGTTGTGCCATCCCAGGAGAAGCACGTCCGCCGCCTCCACCCCCAACGTTTTCAGGCCTTTGCCGAAAAAGCTTTCCATCAGACGGGCGGAGCGCGAGTAGCTCTGCATGACGATGATCAGGTCGTCTCTCCTGCCCTTATGGATGAGGTTCCGGATAGCCCGTGCCATGGCCTCTTTGCGCATGGAGCCCCAGTAGAAGTAGTTGACCCCTCGCTCGAAGGCCTCTTCGAATGCCTCGGTGGGAGCGCCATAGCTGGACGCCACCCCCAGCCGGCAGACCTCGAGCCCAGTCCGCCCCAACGCCCTTCTCTCCGTGAAGTCCATGTTGGCCCCCTTGTCCCCGAGATGGCGACGCGTTTCACT
>JAGVAP010000063.1 GCA_020060215.1 Deltaproteobacteria bacterium
TATGGAAAAGGAGATCATGTCGGAAGAGGAGCTCTTGAGGATCCTGGATATCTCCAAGGATACCCTGGACAGGCTCCGGAACAGGAGGGGGTTCCCCTATGTGGCGCTGACCAGGACCAACCGGGTCTACCTGGGGGAGGATGTGCACTTCTGGCTGGAAGAAAACAGGGTGAAGCAATGAATTCGATCTCTCACAGAGACCGCGGAGCCACAGGGGGAGATCATAATTCACGACAGGACACGGATTTAAAAAATCTTGTCAATCCTGAGATCCTACCAAAGAAACTCAGCGTCTCCGCGCGCTCTAGCGACCGCGAGGGAGCGGGCGAGAGATAGATTAAGGAGTAAGACATGAACGCTTCGGATTGCAGAAAGTACGACACATGCAACGCCCCCATCTGCCCGCTGGATGAGCAGAGCCTGAAGTGCGGCATCTGGTACCCGGACGAGGAGGTCTGCCCCATCAGGGACTACGTGGCGCTCCCCTGGGTGCAGAGCCAGAGGAAGATCGCAAAGAGATCAGGCAGGACGGACCGGTACTTCACCCTCTCCATGCTCGAGCGAAACTGCACAATCAGGGGCGGGATCGAGGGTCTGGATCCGGACGAGGCCGAAGAGCCCCAGCTGAAGAAGTGGCTTCGAGCCCATCCGGAGAAGAGGGCGATTTCGGAGAAGGAGCGGAACAGGCTCGCCCGGCTTGCCCGATCGAGGTCGGGGGCGGCCTCTCGGGAGGGGGCGAGCTCGCACCCCCCGGCACCCGGTCCGTGACCCGAATTTTACCCCCCCTGAGACTGGGGCTGAACGAGATTCATTCAGCCCCAGACAGGTCGCGAACGGGGGTATCCGACCTCAGCCCATAGGAGACTATGGGCCGGGGGGAGGGGGGTCGAAAAACCATTGCGACAGGTCGCCGGAAACCGTTTTTTGATCACCTGAAATCACGAGGAGGAAAACCCATGCTCAACACCGTCGCCCTTATCGGCCGACTCGGCGCCGACCCTGAGATCCGTTACACGTCTTCCGGGATACCAGTCGCCAACTTCAGGATCGCCGTGAACGAATTCTGGACCGGCCAGAATGGGGAGAAGCAGGAGAGGACCCACTGGTTCTCCTGCATCGCCTGGAAGAGCCTGGCTGAAGTTGCGGAGAAGTATCTCTCCAAGGGCTCCCAGATCGGGATCTCCGGATCCCTCCGGCAGAAGACTTGGCAAACCGATGCCGGGGAGCCCCGCTCCATGGTAGAGATCGTCGTCCGGAATCTGACCATGCTGGACAGGAAGAAGGAAGAGGCACCCGCGGTTGCCGACGACGAAATCCCCTTTTGAGCCGGTATGTTGGAAAAGGCCTGACTGCAACGGACTGATAAGGAAAACAGACCCATGGCGGGTGCCAACCATCTGAAGCAATATTACAGGGTCGACGAGGTGGCGGAGTATTTCGCCGTCTCGGTCAGGACCGTCTACCGCCTGATCGATGAAGGGGAGCTGAAGCGGACCAAAATCCGGGGATGCCTGCGGGTGCCGTTTTGTGAGATCGAGAGGTATGAGAAAGAACTGGAAAAGGAGATGGAGGAGGCGGATTGAATCCTGAAGCAAATAGGGGAATAGAAAACCGTTTCGTTCCCTTGTTGATCTCTCCCATCGCCAAAAAATAATGGCGAAGCGCACCCTCGTCCCAGTAGAGACCAGGAAACCGCCGACGATAGTGCAAAATACCTATGTGCAAAATACCTATTGACAGACTATTTACCGTCATGTATAGAGCGAAGGTAATTACGGTGTCGACGGTAATAACGGTAAGGCAGGTGCATATGAGAATCAATGGTAAGGAAGTTCCTACTCTTGCCGAAGCAGCAAGAATTTTTGGAGTAACCGCAAAGACGGTACGGCAGTGGATCGACAGCGAGATCATCTCCAAACCTCCTCAGATCGAACATGGTGCCCGTGTGATTGATTATTTTCCGAGCGAGTACATGGAAAGAGCTCAAAGGGAACTGAAGAGTTATCGTGACAATAAGAGCAAGAGTCGCAAGAGCGCTCGTCCTTACGAAATGTCTTTATTCCCAAAGAATGGATGAGGTATAGTATCGGGTTGACGTAAGATTAGGGGATTTAACCTATACAGTGACTTTAAGCACTTGTTTAGTTTATAAGCTGACTTACTAAATCGATTAATCTAGAATTATGGAGGGAACCCGTGCGGAGAATCCTTAACCTGGGAAAGGAAGCGAGGCTTGATTGCATTTTGGAAGCATTGGAGAAGAGCGCACATCCGAAGAAACTCTACACCATGTCCGAGGTTCGCAACCCTGGCTTTTACGAGAAGTCACACCATGTCAGAATCGGAAATACAAACAACTTGGACGAAGTACGTAGCTACGCACTCGAAATCAAGCCAGATTTCGCTATCATCAGCCCGGAGGAGCCACTGTTTTTGGGAATCGTGGACATGTTGGAAACGATGGGAATCCCGTGCGTAGGCCCCCGCAAGGATCTTGCTAAGCTGGAGTGGAGCAAGTCGTTCACTCGTGAGCTCCTTTCAAGAAACGGCATTCCCGGCAATCCCGAGCACAGAATCTTCCGTACCCCTGAAGGCATTGAGCCCTACATGAAAGCCCTGGTCGACTTTGTGGTGAAGCCGGATGGCTTGACCGGGGGGAAAGGCGTAATGGTTTACGGGGAGCACCTTCACTCCATAAAGCAGGCCCTCGAGTACTGCACCTCGCTTTTTAAGAGCGGCCATAATGCCGTAGTGATCGAAGAAAAACTCGATGGTGAGGAGTTCAGCCTTCAGTCATTTTGTGATGGTCGGCATGTCGTGGATATGCCGGCGGTTCAAGATCACAAGCGAGCTTTCGATGATGATCAGGGGCCAAATACAGGAGGCATGGGATCCTATTCATGTGAGGATCATCGGTTGCCTTTTTTGTCCAAGAGCCATATTCAGCAGGCAAGCGGTATAAATGCTGCTGTGGCACAGGCTATTGCTGAAGAAACAGGCCAAGGGTTCAAAGGGATTCTCTATGGTGGATTCATGGTCACGAAAGATGGGTTAAGGCTCATAGAGTACAATGCCCGCTTCGGGGACCCCGAAGTGATGAATGTGTTGCCTTTGCTGAAAACGGATTTCATTGATGTCTGCGAATGCATCATTGAGGGTACCTTGGACAGCCTGTCCATTTCGTTTGATCAGAAAGCTACTGTCTGCAAGTACATTGTGCCAAAAGGCTATCCAAACAATCCCGAAAAAGGGGCGCGGATTACGGGTGGCGTTCCTATTTCGGATGATAAACTGAGGGTGTATTATGCTGCGGTTGACAAGACGGATGATTCTCTTTTTCTGACCGGGTCAAGGGCATTGGCCTTCGTCGGGATAGGAGAAACGCTTGCCGAGGCAGAACGAATCGCCGAATCTGCGGCGAGCAAGGTGGGCGGCCCTGTGCGCCATCGCGTTGACGTTGGGACTTCGACTCTCATCCAAAAACGGATCGATCATGTTAATAGGCTATCGGTTCGGGAAAGAAATGTCTATTTGAACTCCAAAAGCACCTGCAACCCTACGGCTACTCCTTTGGATGCTGTGCTTGCGCAATCTTGAAACCATGATAATGGGTGCCTCTTGCTAATTTCTAGGTCGATGTGAGGTGTGAGATGTTAACGCCTGGAGATAGCGTATTCTATACCCACAATCAAGATTCGCCGGGAACTTTCGGCCCTGTTGCAGTCGAGGTGATCAGAAACCTCGGCCTAATCCCGCTTGTGTACATCGGAGCCGGAACCGACGTTAGGAATAGCAGCCTTGATCGAGAAATCCGCGAAGATTTCTATAGATCGAAGGCGGCAATCATAGTGTTGGGAAAAGGGAAGACCTGGCGGGAATTGGGGGACATGTGGGTCCTTCCAGAATTGCATTCAGCTTTCTCGACCGGACTTGAATGTCTGGTCTATCGTACAATGGATGTCAATGACGAAGAGATAGAACGCCTGAGGCTGCCGGTGAAGACAGTAGAAATATCCGGGGAGGATGATTTTAGAGCCGCTATTGGGCGCGATTTAAAACGTCTAGTTACTCCTGCCAACTAAACCCGGGGCAACTGTAAGAAGCCACCCCTCAATATACCCCCCAGGACGAGATCAAGCCACCATCCAGAATACTGCGGGCTTGGTTTCTAATAGGACGAAACTCGGTCCGCAGCGCAGTATCTATGATTAGCTCTTTTCCTCCAGAACCAATGAGACGAGCTGCTCGGAGTCCTTCGGATAGTAGTGACTCCATGTCCGCCTGACCGGTGTCAGAGACCGGTATCTAGCAAGCCACGGCGTCACACGTCTGGCCTTCTCAAGCTCAGCCGCTGGTCTCTTGCAGGGAGACCTTTCATTTTGTGCTCTAGAAAGGAATCTTCAATAGAAAACCTTCTTTCCTTCCCGCGTGATCTTCCGATAGCTGCTCCGAGACCTTCTCACCCCCCGTTTCTTTCTCATTGACTTGGCCGTTGCCGGGTGGTAGGTTCACAAATGTCAACCTATGGAAAAGAAGATGGTTCAACTGACCTCGCGGAACATGCAGGTCCTGGGTTTTATCCGGGAGTACGCAGAATTGCATGGATACCCCCCTTCCATACGAGAGATCGGCGCCCATTTGGGCGTAAGCGGTACCCTCGGGGTGGTGAAGCATCTGAAAACCCTTGAGCGGGGAGGTTATCTTCGCCGTATCCCGGGAAGATCGAGGGGGCTTTCCCTCGCCGCTCCGGTTTCCGGAGGCTCCATCCCCATTGTGGGAACCGTCAGGGCCGGCGGGCCGCAGCCTGCCCTACAAGATATCGAGGGGTATTTTTCCATAAGGGATTCCCGTTATCTTCGGGGAGGAACTTTTTGCCTCCGTGTGAAAGGGGATTCCATGATCGACGCCCATATCCAGGAAGGGGATCTTGCCCTGGTGCGTCCCCAGCCCACAGCGGAAAATCGAGACATCGTGGTCGCCCTGGTAGACGGGGAAGCCACCCTCAAGCGTTTCTTCCGGGAGCGGAACAGGATCCGCCTCCAGCCGGAAAATCCTGAAATGGAGCCGATCAGCATCGACCCCCAGGACGGGGAGGTGCTCATCATGGGGAAGGTAGTGGGGATCTTCAGGGACCTTCATTGACCAGGATCGGGATCAGGTGTTAGGATGCGGGCCCGAAAAATCTTACAGGAAGCGCCGCGGGCTATGTGATCATGTCCATTTTATTCTGTGATGAACCCAGGCAGGGAGTGTCGGCTCTTTCCAGAGTAGATAAAGGGTTCAAACCGTAACAGATGGGGACGATAATGGTCGCCATTGCCCAAAAAGATTGGAAGAGAGACTTCGGCCTTGATGACCGGAAGCCGCCGCACTTTTTTTCGAGCGTTGAGGAGTTGGACGATGCGGCAGGAAAGGTTCCGCAACCCCATACGCTTCGCCGCGCCTTCCAGCAGCTTGATATCGAGGGCGTACTCTGCCAGGAACGCAGTCCGGTCATCTATTTCCGTCAGGTCGGAAGGATTGTCACGCCCGAAATCGTCCGTCTTCATCGCTCATTCTGGAACCAGGGGATCGCGCCGATCCTGGTCATCATCGCCCCGGACGAGGTTCACATCTATTCGGGGCTGGTTCCCCCGGAAGGCGCTCCCACAGAAACCGGGCAGGCGCCCGGATTTGTCCAGAGACTCAACCGCGTTCAGGAGCAACTTCGATCTTTCCTGCTGTCCGTTGAATCCGGTGAGTATTTTCACGTCCACCGGCGTTCTTTCGACCCGCTTAAACGGGTCGACCGGAACCTGCTCCGCAATCTTCAATCCACGCGTGAGAAGCTTGGGCGGGTCAAGGCCGCGGGGGTTGACCCGCAGACACTCGATTCGCTTCTTTGTCGATTGGTTTTCACCTGCTATCTGTTTGATCGTCGCATCATTGACGGGACTTACCTCAAGGAGCTTGGCATCGACGGCGCGAAACACCTGAGAGACATCCTGTCCAAGCGACCCCGCGCGCACGCTAAGGCCGACCTCTACACGCTGTTCCGGCAACTTGGAAATGACTTCAACGGCGATCTCTTCACTGCCGACCTGGAGACGGAGGGCTCCCATATCAAGGTAGAGCACCTCGATCTTCTGGATCGGTTCTTCCATGGCACCGATGTTCGAACCGGGCAGCAGGCATTCTGGCCCTATGATTTCAGTTTTATCCCGATAGAAACGATCAGTGCGATTTACGAATACTTTCTGAAGACTGCCGGTGAGGAGCGGAGAAAGGAAACCGGCGCCTTCTATACCCCAAGATTTCTGGCGGAATTCGTCTTGGACCTGGCTTTGGAAGGGGAAACTTCGCTGCTCGAGAAACGGTTTCTGGATCCCGCTTGCGGCTCGGGGATTTTCCTGGTCGGACTGTTCAATCGCATTGCCGAAGAATGGAAGCTGAGGAACCCCGGGGCGCGCTACGACCGCCGAGCCAGGGGCCTCATGGACGTTCTCCGGACGAACCTCTTCGGCATGGACAGCAATCTCAGCGCGTGCCGGATCACGGCATTCAGCCTTTACCTTGCCTTCCTTGACCAATTGACACCGCCCGATATCCAGAAATTGCTTGGCAAATGGCGTCTTCCCCACCTGGTTTCCGTTGCCGGCGAAAAGAGTGTAGATCGGGCGTCCGGGACAATCCGTTGTGCCGATTTCTTCACGGAAGATGCGTCCCTGCCTCTTGATGCTCATGTCATTGTCGGCAATCCTCCATGGGGCCCGGTAATGAAGAATAAGCCGGCGACCCATGGGGAGATCTGGTGTTCCAAGCGCAACCTGGAGCATCCCAATCGAGAAAAGTCCGTTCCGTTTGTCTGGAAAGCCGCTACACATTTGGAAAACGGAGGGAGGGTGTGCTTTGTCCTGCCGCATGGGACCCTTTTCAATCATAACGACACGGCCATTCGTTTTCAGCAATCGCTGTTGCGGACCCATGCCGTTGTCCGCGTAGTCAACCTGACCGATTACCGGTTCTTCCTTTTTGAGGAATCCCTGGCGCCAGCCTTGGTGATTCGATATCGCAAGGAAAAGCCGGAAAACAGCGCCCAACTTATCGACTACTGGGCGCCGAAGACGGACTGGGCCGTCAGGCAGGCGGAGATCTTAAGGGTCCTTCCGCAGGACCGATCGCGTTTCACCATTCGCGAGGTGCTCGACGATCTCAAGAGTGACGACGCACCGCGAATATGGAAAGAGAGATTCTGGGCGACACCCAGAGATCGGCGGCTCCTCGACCGGCTTTCTCTCATGTCGCGGTTGCGGGACATGGTATCTCAACCCAGGCGGGGGAGGGCAAAGCGGTGGTTGATTGCCGAGGGATTTCAGCCTCTGGGTGAAAACGACGACCCGGCTGAGGCGCAGATTCTTACCCTTCCGTCGCGCCTATTCGTGGAGGCAACGGCAAAGGAGTTGAATCTTGTCCTCCTGGAAGACGACTGTGGGCAGTTGCCCTCTCAGGAGGTTGCGGTTCGCGCACGCTCTAACAAAAACATTGAAGTCTTCAAGGCTCCCCACGTCCTTGTGACGAAAGGCTTCCACGTCGCCTTTGCGGATTTCGACGTATCGTTTCGACACGCCCTCCGGGGCATTCACGGGCCAAAGTCGGATCGCGATCTCCTGATCTTTCTCGCGGCCTACCTCCGCTCAGACCTTGCCAGGTTCTTTCTTTTCCACACCTCATCCAATTGGGGAGTGTACCGCCCCGAGGTCCATGTCGAAGAGCTGCTCCGGCTGCCGTTTCCGCTACCCGACGAAACGCATGATACGAAGCGCTGCCAAGCTATTGTCGGTGAAATCGCGGCTATCGTTACCGACGCTGCGAATGAGGGATCCCGTGACTTTGTCGACCGCGAAGGAGTCGTGCGCCGCGCACAGGAGTCCATCGGTAAGCTGATCGAGGAATACTTCGACATCGATGATATCGAGCGGATGCTGATCAGGGATACTGTCCAAGTCGTCATTCCGAGCGTTCAACCGTCGCGCGGAAAACGGAGAGTGCCGACCATCATTCAAAGCACCGACCCACTCCGTGTTTCATATACCACGCTGCTCTGCGACCGGCTCAATGGGTGGGCGAAGCAGGAGTACAGGGTACATGGCAGAACCCTTGCCGATTCCTCCATCGGCGTCGGAATGGTCGTTCTCGAAAAGACAAGACGTGAAGAGAAACCGGCTCAACCTTCCAAATGTGATCGCGAACTCTTGAAAGCCATCGATCACCTCCAGCAGACCGCCGCCAAAGGCCGCACTACCTCCGAAATTGTACAAGGCTTGAAGGTGTTTTATAAGAACCTGCTTTACATCGCCAAACCGCTGGGACAGCGGTTCTGGACAAGCACGGCCGCTCTCAATGATGCCGACGAGATTGCCGCCACCATCCTCACTCGGCCGGCTCGGGAGGGGGAATGACGGCCGGAGATTCTTCTTACTGGGATGACTTCTTCCGGCAGAATCTGCTGCCAAGCGTTTTTTCCCACATCATCTCAACCTGGGAGCAGATGGCAAAGCCGGGGCCGTCTGACCTTGAAGATGCGATCTCGCTCAAGCTCTACTCGGCGCTGATCAAAGGCAAGGATCGCAGCTCCCATGCATTCTTGATCCGCTACCAGGACGTAGAGGTCGATACGGACCTGGCAAAGGAGACAGGAAGGAAAGACATTGTATTTTTCCCGTCTCATCAAGAAGAGGTTTACTTGTGCCTTGAGGCGAAGCGATTGAATGTCCTGGTTTCCGGCGTCCGCCGCTCGCTCGCCGACGAGTATGTGAAGAAAGGCATGCAGCGATTCGTGGACCGGAAGTATGCCCGATTCGTCCGGCATGGCGCAATGCTTGCCTATGTCCTCGATGGCGACACCGACCGGGCCATGCGGAATGTCGAGAACAACATAAGAAAGCGTGTTGCAGAGCTCCGGATGAACAAGAACGGCGGCTTCGTCTCATCGACGGTTCGCCCCAAGGACCACCGGGCAAAGGAAACGCGCCACCGAAGGACGAACCAGAAGGCGGTTTTCCGCGTTCATCACCTTTTCGTATCAGGGTGAAGGCACCGGCCGGAAGGGATATCGAGATGAACGATTCGACAATGCCATGTCCGGCAGGAGGGCTGAAATATGCTGGATTTCTTCGTAAGCTACAACAGGAATGACGGGCTTTGGGCGAAAGGCATCGCAGAATGGCTGAAGCAAGCCGGCTACTCCTGCGTCATCCAAGATGCTGATTTTCAGGCGGGTTCAAATTTCGTGCTGGAGACAGGGATCTCTTTCTATACTTCTGATAGGCCAGTCGCTCCAGAAGAAGACAGGTGAAATAGTGTCACCCAACGGAGGATATCTTCATGGGGGGTAGCCAGGTACGCTTCTCGGTACCCGCGACCGCTTGATTTATCCCCACGAGGCCTGGAAGGTGACCTGAAAGTACTCCACTCGGTTGCCAAGAGCGGAGATTCGAGCCCATGATCGAGCATCTGGTCCTGCATCCTGCGGAACCCGCTCTTCCTTTTCTCAATGCGGTGGAAATAGGAAAGACGTTGGGGGAAACGTCGATCGTCGCAGAAAGAAGGATGATGTCAGCCCAAGATCATGCGGAATACCTTGACCACGAACCAACTCGTAAAACCGCAAATCGGGAAGGTAAGCACCCAGGCCGCGACCAGTTCGGCCGTTACCCCCCAGCGCACCGCCGTAAGTCGCCTTGTGGCGCCCACTCCCATGATGGACGTGGAGATGGTGTGCGTGGTGCTCAGCGGAATGCCCAGGCGCGAGGCGAGTTCTATTGTGGATGCGGCGGCCATCTCTGCCGAGAACCCTTGGTGGGTCTGCAGTTTCGTGACTCGCATCCCCATTGTCCTCATGATCTGCCAGCCGCCCGTTATGGTCCCAAAGGCCATTGTCGCGGCACAGAGGAGTATGACCCAAACGGGGATGTGGAAGGATTGGAGCACCCCTCCCATGACCAGGGCCATTGTGAAAACACCCATAAACTTCTGCCCGTCGTTGGAGCCGTGTGTGAAAGCCATGAAGGCCGACGAGCACACCTGCAGCCACCGGAAATGCCCTCGGACCTTGCCGGGCACAGTGCGCGAAAAAAGCCTATAGACCAGGGTCATGACGAGGAACCCGCCCGCGAACCCAAGGAAGGTCGAGAACACCAGTCCGAGCAGCACCTTTTGCCACCCCGCCCACACAAGCACATCGGGGCCGGCCGTGGCTATCCCCGCGCCGGCCAGTCCGGCCACCAGCGCGTGCGTCTCGCTAGTAGGGAGGCCCCAGCGGGCTGCAATGCTCGACCACAAAATCAGCCCCACCATGGCCCCTCCCACGGTCAGCAGGTCGACCGCTTTGGCGTCGATGATCCCTTTGCCGATGGTGCTTGCCACGGCAGTGCCCGACAGCACTCCCATGAGGTTCAGCACTGCGGCCATGACAATGGCCTGACGCGGAGAGAGCGCCCTCGTGGAGACCACGGTCGCGATGGCGTTGGGCGCATCGGTCCAGCCGTTGACGAATTCGGCCCCGAGGATGAGCAGCAGGACCACTACAAGACCTAGAGAGATGTCCGGCATGAGGATTCCTTCCCAAATCGATTTTTCAGCGCCAGAAGATACCCTGATTCGCAACTGTGTTCAATCGGGAATTCCCGTATGCATGAATATGAACATACCGTGATCTGTCATGCCTCTCAAAAGCCGATGAGCCTGCACCGGCTCATCGGAATGCGATTGGATTCCTGAAGAAACGGAACTCACAATGAGTCTCTCTCCTTCTCAGGATTGGATAGTCTTGAGGGAGTCCCTTTTGGCGTGTCGGACGATCTCTCCCTCGATCAAATAGATGACCTCCTCGGCTATATTGGTGCAGTGATCCCCGATGCGCTCCAGGTGACGGGAGATGGCGTTGAGGTTAATCATGTAGCCGACATACTCGGGCCTCTCGGAGATCGCCGCCTTGACCTTGTCGTAAATTTCCCGGTACATGCGGTCCACTTCATTGTCCAAAGAGAGCACCTGAAACGCAAGCTTCTGATCCAGGTTCACAAGGGAGTCGATGCTCATACGAAGCATGGAGAGAACCATCTCTGCCATGGTCGAATAGTCAAAGGTAAGCTCGAGTCTCCTGCGTCTCGAGATGTTCTCGACTCTCTTGGCTAGGTTAGCCGCCTCGTCCCCGATCCGTTCCAGATCGTTGTTGATCTTGATCACCGCGATGAGGAAGCGCAAGTCGACCGCCACGGGCTGGTGAAGGGCGAGGATCTTCAAACACTCCTCTTCGATCTCGACCTCAATCTCGTCGATCTCGTAGTCCTTCATGATGATCTCCTCGGCGAGATCGGCGTCCCATGTCTCCACCGATTTCTTGGCCGTGCGCACACGCTCCTCCACGATAGCGCACAGGGAAAGGACCCTCTTCTTGATCTTTTCCAATTCTTTCTGCAAGCGCTTGGGCATCTTCCTCTCCATTTAAGAGACGAATAGGGAAAAAGGTGAACCGGGTCGGGACCTCTCCGTTTCCCACCCTCTCCGTTTCATTCTTATCAACCGAACCGGCCGGTGATATAGTCCTCGGTCTGCTTGAGCTTGGGTCTCGTAAAGAGCGCGTCCGTTTCGCCGGACTCCACCAATCGGCCCAGGTAGAAGAACGCCGTGATGTCGGAGACCCTTGCCGCCTGCTGCATGTTGTGGGTGACGATGATGATCGTGACCGTTTCTTTCAGCTGCCCGATCAGTTCCTCGATCTTCTGGGTGGCGATGGGGTCCAGGGCCGAGGCCGGCTCGTCCATCAGGAGCACCTGGGGCTCCACGGCCATGGCCCTGGCGATGCAGAGCCGCTGCTGCTGGCCTCCAGAGAGGCCTAGGGCCGAGTCATGGAGCCGGTCCTTCACCTCATCCCACAGGGCCGCCTGCCTGAGGCTCTCCTCCACCCTCGAATCGACAAAGGAGCGGTCCCTTGCGCCGTTCACCCGGAGGCCATATGCCACGTTTTCGAACACGGTCTTGGGAAAGGGGTTCGGTTTTTGAAAGACCATGCCTACCTGTCTTCGAAGCCCGACCACGTCCACCTGGAGGTCATAGACGTTCCTGCCGTCGAGAAGCACCTCCCCCTGGGCGCGGCCGATGGGGATGAGATCGTTCATGCGGTTCAGGCACCGAAGGAGGGTACTCTTGCCGCATCCGGAAGGACCGATGAGAGCGGTCACGTGGTTTGCGTAGAAATCGAGCGAGACATCGTCAACGGCCTTGAACCCCCCGTAGAAGAAACTGAGGTGCCGCGTCGTCATTTTCAAAGTTCTTTTCATTATCCCTTGCCCGTAAGAAATGCCAACTGATTATCGTAATCCTCTTGCATATCTGACCTCTGTTCTCTGTCTTCTGCCTACACCATGCGCTTCCGGCGCAGGTGCGCCCGGTAGAGGATCGCCGCCAGATTCAGGCCGAAGACGAGCGCGATCAGGACGATGGCCGTCCCGTACTGGAGATGGCGGGTCTTCTCGATCTCTGTCCCGGCGGTGGCGAGGACATAGATATGGTAAGGAAGCGCCATGACCTCGTCGAAGATCGAGCGGGGAAGAGAGGGCGTATAAAACACCGCTGCCGTAAACATGATCGGCGCCGTCTCCCCCGCCGCCCGGCTGATCCCGAGTATCGATCCTGTGAGGATCCCGGGAAGGGCCGCGGGGAGCACCACCCTGTAGATGGTTTGCCACTTCGTGGCCCCGAGGCCCAGGGATGCCTCACGGTAGGTATCAGGAACTGCGCGGAGCGCCTCCTCGGCAGATCCGATGATCACGGGAAGCGTCATGGCGGCAAGGGTGAGACACCCGGCCAGGATGCTCACCCCCATCTTGAGATACACCACGAAAAAGGCCAGGCCGAACAAACCGAAGATGACGGACGGCACCCCGGCAAGGTTGTTGATGCCGAGGCGAATCACCCGGAGAAGCCTTCCCGGCCGTGCATACTCGTTCAGGTAAATGGCTGAGGCCACCCCGATGGGAAGGGCGACCAGAATGGCGCCGACTGCGAGATACAGGGTCCCCACAATGCAGGGCAGGATGCCGCCTTTGGTCATGGAATCCATGGGAGGGGCGGTGAGAAAGGTCCAGTTGATCGCCCGGTAACCCCTCGAGACGATGAAAAAGACGATGACGATCAGCGCAGCCCCGTTAATGGCCGCCGCGACCCTCAGGAGCGTGAATACAAGACCCTGCTTCACCCTGCGCCCCCTGGAAGTCCCCTGCCACGGACGGCGGGCCGTATCCGCATCGGGGCCGGGAGGCCTATTCTCGATCCGCCTTACCCCGATTCTGCTATCCATCGCACTACTGATCATCCGTTTTTCCTTCAAAATAGCACCCCGTCAAAGGGTGGCCGCACCCACCTGCCGGTACCGGTGGGAGATGTGGTCAGCGATAAGGTTAAATATGAAGGTGAAGATGAAGAGCACGATTCCGGTGGCAAACAAGGCGTAATAGTGATCCCCGCGGAAAGGCGCCTCGGCCATCTCCGCGGCGATGCTCGCCGGCATGGGCCTCACCGGATCGAAGATGGAACTCGGGATCATGGCGGCGCCCCCGGCCACCATCAGGACCACCATGGTCTCACCGATGGCCCTGGACATGCCCAGGATCACGGCCGTGGAGATCCCGGAGATGGAGGCAGGGACGACGACCCTCCAGATGGTCTCCCACTGGGTGGCTCCCAGGGCCAGGGATGCCTCCTTCAATTCCTTGGGCACGCTGAAGACCGCATCTTCCGAGATGCTGCAGATGGTGGGGACCGACATGAAGGCGAGCATGAGCGCCGCGTTGAAGAGGTTCAATCCTACCGCCAGATCCAGCGTATCCTGTAAGAAGGGCGCTACGATGACCATGCCGAAAAACCCGATGACCACCGACGGGAGGGCTGCCAGGAGCTCCACCACGGGCTTGACCACCTCCCTCAATCTCGGGGATGCGATCTCTGCAAGATAGACGGCCGTCATGACCCCCAAGGGCACGGAGATCAGGGAGGCCAGCGCCGTTACGGACATGGAGGCTATGATCAATGGGAAGATGCCGAATCGCCCCGGATCCGATGTGGGATACCAGAATCGGCCGAAGATGAAGTCGGTGACGGAGACCCGGCTGAAGATGGGGATTCCCTCCATGAACAGGAAAAGCATGATCAGGGAGAGCGTGGTAATCGAAGCGGAGCCAATCGTAAGGAAAGAGAACCTGATCGTCTTCTCTGTTCTTTGCCGCCGCGCTCCGCCCGCCTGATGGTCGACATTGGATGGTCTGGTCCTGAACACGGTGTGCCTCGGTTCACTATGAAGTCTCTGAGAGAACCTCTTGGTTGCGATCCTCTCAGAAGCTCTCTGCTTTATCATGTATTATTGTTAGATTTGTGTTAGGACAACATTAGGATTGGATAATTTCTCCGGCGATGCCTTCTTCAGGTGGAGCGTGAAGGTGCTCCCTGCACCGGGGCGGCTTTCCACCGTAACACGGCCCTTATGGGCCTCCATGATGTGCTTTACGATGGCAAGGCCCAGGCCCGTGCCCCCCAGCTTTCGGCTCCTTGCCTTGTCCACACGGTAGAACCTCTCGAACAGCCGATCCAAATGGATCTTTTCGATGCCGCATCCCTGGTCCTTCACATGGATCAGGACCTCCGTCTCCTTCTCCTCGGCCTCCACCCGAATCGCTTTTCCGTCGGCCGAGGCATTGACGGCATTATCCAAAAGGTTCATGACCGCCTGCTCGAGAAGGGGAGGGCTGATCTTCGCCTTCAAGCCCTCATCGCACGAGAGATCGATCCGGATGTTCTTCGCCTCTCCCTTCGCCCTGCAGATCTGGACCGCGGAAACAAGCACGGGCTGAATGGGCTGATCTTCGAGAAGGATCTCGTCCGTCTCCTTCTCTCTTTCAATCCGGGAAAGCGCCAGGAGATCCTCAACCAGAGCTACCAGCCGATCCACGTGCTTCTGGATGATGGTCAAGAACCGTTCCGCATCCTGGGGGTTCTTCACAGCCCCTTCGCGCAGGGTCTCGACAAAGCCCTTGATGGCGGTAAGCGGGGTCCTGATCTCATGGGACGCGTTGGCCACGAAATCGCGCCGCAAATTCTCAAGCTTCCGAAGCTCCGTAATGTCGTGCATGACCACCAGGACGCCCCCGGGTCTTTCCTCCTCGTCCCGAATCGGCCTGCCGTGCACGTTCAGCGCCTTCTCCCCTTCCCCATAGATGTTGATGAGCACATCCTCTTCCAGCGGTTCCTCGCCGGCGAGCGCCCTTTTTACAAAGTTCTGAAGCGAGGAGATCCGGAAGACCTCCTGGATGGCCCTCCCTCTCGATTGCGCTGGGTCGCACCCCAGGATCCTGCCCGCTGCCTGGTTCATGCCGACGATACACTCATTCTTGTCTACCCCGAATACCCCCTCCGCCATGCTGGAGAGCACGGTTTCGAGCTCCTTTCGCTGCCGGGTGATGGTTCGGATCCGCTGCTGGATCTCACCGGCCATGCTGTTCAGCGTCTCGGCCAGTTGGGCCATCTCCTCCGTATTCGGCAGCGCAACTTTTTGTTGGAACTCCCCGCGGGCAAAGGCCCCGGCGGATTCCTGGATTTGTCTCAGGGGCCTTCTGACGCGACGATAGACCAGGAACCCGGCCATTACTGAGAGAAAGGCCACGACCAGGCCCCCCAGAAGAACCCGGTGCTGAACGGCCCTGATACGGCCATACACCGCCTCGATCGGCACGGAGACACGGACCACGGCGTGAAGCATTCCTCTCTCCCGAAGAGGCATGGCCAGGTACATCATCCGTTTGCCCAGGGTCGGGCTGTATCTGGTGGAAACCCCGATCGTGCCCCCAATCGCAGAAGCGACCTCGGGTCTATCCAGGTGGTTGTCCATCCGGGAGGGGTCCTCGTCCGAATCCCCTACGACGAGCCCGTTCGGCAGAATGACCGTGAAGCGGGTCGGAAGGCTTGCCCCCAGTGCTTTGCAGAGGTCGTCCGTCCTGCGATCGGGCGGGAGTTTTTCCCGGATCCGCTCCTGGAATAGCACGGTCTGGGCCCGCAGGTCGGACTCGGTTTGATCCAGAAGGATCTCCTCAAGGAGATTTGAGGAGTAAAAGAGAATGGCAATGACGGCAAAAAGGATAATGAGGAGATAGGGGATGAAGAGCTGCCAGTACAATCGCTTTCGTTTGGTCATAGGCCGGTCCCTGTTCACCATTCGATACCCTTCGTTACCTCAGGGCAGGCTACGGGTGAGCGGATGAAGCCTGAGTTGGATTACCGTTCATGGTGAGGTATCGAACCATGCGCGGGCTCTGCCTGACGGACTACAGGGGCATCATTCCTTAAACCTGTATCCGACACCCCGGACGGTCTCGACGTATTCTGCAGCGGCCCCGAGTTTCTTGCGGAGTCCGACGATCTGTACATCGATGGCTCTGTCGGTCACGAAGTAGTCCTCTCCCCGCACCGCATCCACGATCTGGGACCGGGTAAAAACCCAGCCCGGCCTCCTGGCGAGAAAATGGAGGATCCCGAACTCGGTGAACGTGAGCTGAACGGGCTCCCCCTTGACCAGCACCTCGCGCCTGCCCGGGTGAATGGTCAGGTCCCTCATCGTGAGAGGCGTCTCGGCATCTGCGGGCTCCGCTCTTTTCCTGCGCAACAGCGTCTTCAGCCTGGCCGCCAGAACCTTCTTGCTGAAGGGCTTGGTAATGTAGTCCTCGGCACCCAGCTCAAGGCCGGTCACGATGTCCGCCTCCTCTCCCCTGGCGGTCAGCATTGCGATGGGGATGTCCCTGGTCTTCGGGTCCTCCTTCAACCGCCTGGTGACCTGAAGTCCGTCCAGACCGGGCAGCATGAGGTCGAGGAGGATAAGGTCCGGGGTTTCTGATGCCGCCATTTCGAGCCCCTGCTCGCCCGTGGCTGCGCAGATCACCCTGAAGCCGAGCCGGCCAAGGTCGTATTGCAGGAGTTCCAGCAGGTCTTCTTCGTCATCGACTACAAGGATTTTAGGATCCGTCATGATCTCTCAAAAGGATGTCAGGTGAATGGGTTGAGTTTCGGTCGGGGACTTGCCCCTGGTTCTTGCCGGTTCTCGAAACCAATTACTGTACTTTCCTGCGAAAATCGAGAGAATTATTGCGTTTCGCCCCTGAAGACACAAGTGATCTCGTGTATCCAGGTCTCCACCTTGCCTTTGATCTGATCCCGGATATACCGTACCTGCGAGAGCTTCTCATCCTCGGTCCCCTCCAATTTGGAAGGGTCGGGGAAAGGCCAATGCAGGGACTTTCTCACGCCCGGAAAGACGGGGCACCGGTCTTCGTCTTCACTGGCGCAGACATAAACCACATAGTCATAGAGACGGCCTTCCTTGAAGAACTCAAAGATGCTGTTCCCCTTCCTCCCTTCCAGATCATAGCCTTCTTCCCTCATCACGCGGAGGACCAGAGGGTTTGTCTCCCGTGGCTCAAGTCCGGCGCTCTCCGCATGAAAGCGGCCTTTTCCCAGGGAATTCAAAAATGTCTCTGCCATGACGCTCCTGGCCGAATTGTGAGTGCAGACAAACAAGACTCTGATTTCGTCCATACTTTTCCTCCCAACCAAAGAAACTCGATCCCTTTACTCTCCGCAGGATTATGCCCTGAGAATTAGGAGAATATTAGAGTCATGTTAGGAATAGGTAAGGAAAAATCCTCTTCAAGATCTAAAGAATTCCTAATACGGATTTAACCTCACGAGAACAGCATTCGATGATCGGAGGAGGATATCCTCCGGGAACTCGAATGGAAGGAGCAAAGGGACATGGAAACAATCATCCTCGTATCGGGAGATCCCAAAGAACAATGGCTGGCCGAAGCGCTCCGCACGCTGTTCCCGGAATGTGCGATAACGGTAGTCCAGAACAGTCGGGCGGGCGACATGGACACGAAGAAAGGAGATCTTTATGATCGGTTTAGCGGAAAAGGGAGAGGGGTCTCAGAAGCCTCCAAGAGATAAAGAGACGACCCACCAGATCGTCCTGAACCGAACCAGCGAGCTCATTCCCCGCGGCTTGCTGCGGGGTAAGGGAGCAAGTCAAAACCAGATAGAAATTCCTCCAGAGGTGGAAGATTCCCTGGAGGCTTGTCGTAGCAAAGCGGAGACCCGGCTCTGCGGGGCTGCGGGGAGCTTCAATGCCGTTCGAAAGACGTTCCATAACTCGCTGCCCTCCAGTCTGAGCGGATCCCTGCAATCTGAACTCGTGGGGGGAGAGATCCTCCATCTGCTTAAATGCACGGCCCATGACCTGAGGGGCGCTCTGGTAAGCATCGGGGCGGGGCTCAAGCTGATGGAAAAGGGTTCTTACGGTCCGATGGATCAGGGGGTGTCGAGTGAAGTCGGAAGACTCAGGAGTGATGTGGCCTCCCTGATGGGAATTCTAGAAGACACCCTTGGCCGGGCCTTCTCGCTCAGCGAAGGAGTGGTTCACGGGATGAAGGAGGTGAATCTTCGGGCCGACGTCCTCGATCCGGTGCTCGCGGAACTGGCAAACGAGATAAATCGCCGGAAGGCCGTCTTCCACAACGGCGTGGAGTCGATCCCGAGCGAAATGCTCACCTTGCAGGGGGACAGCTTCTGGTTGAAGGTCATTTTCCGGAATCTCCTGCGAAACGCGCTGAAATACGGGGGACAAGGGGTTCAGTTGTCCGCCGGGCTGCGGTTTCGCAATGACGTCTTCATTGTGAATATCTTCAATAGCGGCCAGTCCATCCCCGAAGAGCATCGCCCCTATCTCTTTGAGAGGATGAAAAGCTTCCGCTCGCATGGGAGCGAAAAGGTCCACGGACTGGGTCTCGGGCTCTGGCTCGTGAAGCAGGCGGTCATGAAGCACGGCGGTGAGATTCTGTACCAACCCAGAGGAGACGGATCCAATTTTATATTCACCCTGCCCAGACACTCGGCCCGTGAGGCAGGAGCCCGTTGATCTGAATTATTTGCTCAGGGGCTGTCGTTCTTTCCCAGAGGCGGAATGACATACAGAGGCACGAGGAAAATGATCTATGAATCGAGGCCGATTGAGCCAATGGATAGAGACGGGCTTCTGCACTGGATCTAATTTTTTCTCTTCGGTATGCTCTCACCCGCCCTCGGGGGCGTCATCTTTCGATCGACAAAACAGCTTGCGGGGTATCTTCTGCTCTGCTTCAGCTATGGCGCAGCTCATTCCCCGTGGCCGTCTTGTAGCTGTCCCAGAGTTCGAGAAAAGCGGCTTCGAAGGACCGCTTCTGCATGTACTCCCGTGCCCGCCGTCCCATCCGATCTCTCAACGAAGGATCGTCTACAAGCCGAAGGATTGCAGCCTCGAAAGGCACCTTCTCGTTGGTAGGAACCACGTAGCCGGTTTCCCCCTGGATCAGGTTCTCCCTCGGGCCACCCTCATCGGTGACGACCACCGGGAGGCCCGAGGCCTGGGCCTCCAGTACGACATTCCCGAAGGTGTCCGTGGCCGAAGGGAAAAGGAAGATGTCGCTCGAGGCGTAGGCCTCGGCCAGATCTTCCCCCGAGAGGTACCCCGTAAAATAGGCCGGAAACCCTCTCAGGCTCTCCTGCATCTCCTTGAGAAAGGGCCCGTCCCCCACCACGATGAGGCTCACCTCCGGCCTGACCCTCGTGAGATCCTTGAAGGACTCTACCAGCACCCCCAGGTTCTTCTCTTTCGAGACCCGTCCCACATAAAGCAGCTTGACCCCCTCCCCGAGGCTCAGCCTCCTCCGAAAAAAACCGTTGCGCTTGGCGGGATGAAAGCGGTCAATGTCGATCCCCCTGGGATAAAATCGAATCTTGTCCCTTTTGACACCTCGTTCCTCGAGCTCTTCTCCCGTGGCGATGGAAGGCACGTAAACCACGTCCATCTGATTGTAATACCAGACCGAATACCTCCACATCATCTCCTCCAGGGAGTGGTCTCCCGTCAGGATGTTCACGTACTGGGGAAGAGCCGTATGGTATGTCCCGTAGATGGGGATCTTCAGGATGCGCGCGATGGCCAGGGCCGCAAGGCCGATCGGGCCCGGGGTGGCGGAGTGGATGTGCGTGAAGTCCCCCTTGTGGCAGTAGTCCAGCATGGCGAGCAGGGGAGGGTAGTAGAGCTTCAGTTCCGGGTACTCGGGGAGTTCGAAGCTGCCCACAGGGGTGAAGTGCTTGACCCCCTCGCAATCGACCTCCGTCCCACAAGTGATCATCCTCAGGTGTTTGCCGAGCCTTAACGCAATCTCGGCCTCCATCTTGAGCGTGGTCGCCACCCCGTTGACCTCGTGGAAGGTGTCGGTGAAATGGGCCACCCGGATCTCTCCCTCCTCCTTCGGCTTTCCTTGCATCGAACCGCCGGCTCGGCTCCTGACCCGGCCCAGGTATTCCAGACAGCTCCGGGAGAACCGCCGGTCGTTGCTGAAGATGGTGTAAGAGACGAAGTAAGGCGCAAGCAGGGTGTAGAGGCTCCCGGCCGAACCAAGGCTCTGAAAGATGTCGAACAGGTCCCCGCCGGCCGCGCTCACGAGGATGGAGTCAGCAAATCGCCTGAGCACCCGTTCCGAGACCTGGTTGACGAAGCTGAACCATGCCTTCTCGGTTTCTGGAACAGCCTGTCCGGCATTGCCATGTCCACCCTTGAGGATGCCCTTCAGGAGCGGGTCGGCCAGGACGATCTCCCTCCCCTCCTGGAGGAGGATCTCCTTCATCCCCTTGACCGTGCCGTCCGATTTCTGGGAAGATTTTCTGGAGGAGATCGCTTCGCGGATCTTTCCAATGAGGCTCTCTTCGGCATCGGAGGCCGGGGAAAGGGACCTCTCGATGAAACGGATGAGGAGATCTTTGCCGATGTAGCGCTCCAGGCTGAATTTGGTCCGGTAGAACTGGTAGGCGATGCTGTAGAGGTTCTGCGCCAGGTGCTGGGGGGCGCAGCCCTTCCATTTCGCCGACGAGCGGTTTTCGACGATTCCCCTGAGAAAACCATCGGCAGAGGACGCTCCGCTGATCTCGGTGTAGGAAGTGGCGATGTTGAGTGAGGAGTGGTCGTCCGAGCCTCCGATCACGCTCTTGTCCCATGGGGAATCCCCGCAGCAAGGCTCGATGTCGAACCGCTCCGCCAGGAGGTCCATGTCCTCCTTCCTGAGACTGGAGAGGATCTCCTGAAGCGCACGGTTCATGAACTCGTCCCGGCTCCCGTTCATCTCGAAGACCTTGAAAAGGAGGAGGGTCCGGCAGAAATGGTCCCGGGTCAGACGGTCGTTCACGGCATAGAGGGGGTGGGCCAGGGCGTGAACGATCTTCTTCTCCCCTAGATATCGGACCAGATCGAAGACGTTCTCCCGGAAATGCTGGATATCCTCGTGCTGCGCTTCCGTAATGCCGAAGGCAAGTACGTGGAGCTTGCAGTTGTCCTCCGGAAAGTAGGTGGTGATTTCCTCGCTCACCAGCGTGTTTTCGAGATGGGCGATCTCAAGACTTCCGGCCAGGGTATTATGGTCGGTGATGGTCACGAGATCCATGCCGAGGGATCTGGCCCTATGATAGATCTGAACAGGATCCGTGTAGCTCTCGGAACAGCCGATCTTTCGCAAAACCCATTCGGAGGGTCTGGTGGAGTACTTGGAGTGAACATGCATGTCTGCTTTGAGTAGTGGCGCTTCCATTCAACAATCATCCTCCTTTTTGTGCGGCAAACAGAATTCAGGTCTTTCGCCACAAAGCCACGAACACACCAAGAAAGAGATTGTGGTCCTCTTTGTGACTTTGTGCATTGGTGGCTGATTTTCATCTTCTCTTACTCAATTAAAACGCTCTCCCCGGCGCGGACCTTGTCCCCGGGTCGGACATTGACCTTCATGGAATCCTTCCAGGAGATGACCATGTCCACCTGTGACCCGATTCTGATCATCCCGAAAATCTCTCCCCTCTTCAGCCGATCGCCCGGCGCAAAATAGGAATCGATGCCGCGCACGCTTCCGCCCGCGATCTGCACGAGATAGCAGGAAACCGGCACCCCCTTGAATACCCCGGTCAGTCTGGTGACCGTGCGCTCGTTCACAAGAACATGCAGGCTCCCGGCGTAGAGGGGCACGCGGTTCAGCAGCGTTCGCCCGTGCATGCTCGTCATGTGACGGTTCTTGCCTTCCGCCGGGTGGTGGCGAATGAAGTCCACCCTGCCGGAAATGGGAGCGCGATTGTAGTGTACGTCAAAGGGACTCATGAAGATCCCGATCAGGAGTTTCTGCTCTTCCATGTCCTCTTTAACGATGTCCGATATCCGAACCGGTCTGTTCCTTTTTATGGAGATGACCTCTTCACGGGGAGATCTCCGCTCCACATAGACCACGGTTCCATCCGCAGGACTCACAACCTTCTCTCCTTGAGGGACCGTCCTTTCCGGGTTTCTGAAAAACCATGCTTTCCGCCAGAATACATAGGTGGAAGCGAAAACAAGACACACAAAGAATCCGGCGGAGATCACTGCAGCTGGAAATGCTTCCATGCATCGTCCTCCAGGACATGGATAATGGCGACTCCGGACGAGAAGGGGAAATTCAGGCACTCGAAGAGGTCTTTCCTCTTTCTGATGCCGCTGTACCACCTTCTCACCCCGGCGTTGCGCAACGCCTCCCGCACGTAGATGTTCGTGTCATGCATGAAAATGTAGGTGTTCCTGCCGGATCGCGACAGCACCTGGGTGAAGTCGTACCGGACGTTTTCGTACGAGTGGTTGCCGTCGATAAAGGCAACTTCCAGGTTAGGCAGACCCAGCGATTCATAACGGGGGAAGAAGTCCCTGTTTGAGAGCCTGTAATGGGTGATGAGGTTTTCGACCCCGAAAAGCCTGAAATGTCTTGCCACCTCGTCCGGTCCGCTCCACATGCCTCTTCCGCCTAATGTCTTCAGGGGGCCGTCTCTAAGCACATCGTAGGAAGGATCGACAAAAGTGAGCCGACCCATGTTGTTGTCCTTCAGGGCGAGGGCCAGGCAGACCACGCTGAACCCGAATCCCGAACCCACCACCAGCACGTGCTTCGGCCGCAGCGCCCTGACAACGCCGTAATACAGGAACCCGAACCCGAGATTGTTGTCTTCTCGTCTTTCGTTGTGGCCCAGGGGCTTGGCATGCTGGAAAATGTTCGATATCAACTCCGTGTTCAGGCTGAAACCTTCCATGTATCCTCCCATACCGCGTTTGATGCTGCCTTCCAGGGTGAATGAAGGTTTGACACTCTCCATGCCATCCGTGGACGCAATCTTGCGTAGGGTTTGTTTTGTTCGTGTGAAGGCAATGATAAGATCACGTTAGCTACAGCAGATTGCTCGCAAGCTCCGCGAGGCAGGACCGCTCCCCCTTTTCCAGGGTGACGTGGGCGTAAAGAGGCTGGCCCTTCATCCGGTCGATGAGATAGGTCAATCCGTTTGAAAGGGCATCGAGGTATGGAGTGTCGATCTGGTGCGGGTCGCCGGTGAAAACGATCTTTGTCCCCTCTCCAGCCCTGGTGATGATGGTCTTCACCTCGTGCGGGGTAAGGTTCTGGGCCTCATCGACGATGAAGAAGATCTTCTCCAGGTGCCTGCCCCGGATATACGCCAGCGGTGTGATAAAGAGCTTTTCCTTCTCGAGCATCTCTCCAATTCGCTTGTGAGGCTTGTCACTTTCCTGGAACTGGTTCCGGATCACGCTGAGATTGTCGTAGAGCGGCTGCATGTAGGGGTCGAGTTTCGTGTTCAGGTCGCCCGGCAGGTAGCCAAGATCTTTGTTGGAGAGAGGGACAATCGGACGCGCGAGATAGATCTGGTGGTAGCTTCTTTGCATCTCCAGCGACGCGGCAAGGGCGATGAGGGTCTTTCCCGTGCCTGCCTTTCCTGCCAGCGTGACCAGAAGGATGTTTGGGTTCATCAGGGCATGCAGGGCAAAGGTCTGTTCCGCATTTCTGGGGGATATCCCGTACGCTCTGTTCTTGTCCACCCTTTGAATCCTCTGCGTTTCGGCATTGAAAAACGCCAGGGACGACTTCGTGCCGTTCTTCAGAACCAGATATTCATTAGCCACCGGGTTCTCCAGTCCGAGACAGGACGGCTCAACCGATGCGGAGGATCCGAAAAGCTCGTCGATGATCCGGGAATCCACATCGGAGATGAGCCTTTTTCCACGGTACTGGTTCCGGATGTCGTGGATTCGATCCGCATGATAATCCTGTGCGCGGATTCCAAGACTCTTGGCCTTGAGGCGTAGATTCACGTCCTTGGTGATGAAAACCACGCTCCGGTCCGTGTGGGTCTTGGTGAGATAGAGGGCCACGCTCAAGATCCTGTGGTCGATCTTCTGGCTGGAGAAGACCTGGTCCACCTCAGGCTCGTGCTGATGGTTGGTCATGATCCTGATATTGCCTTTTCCAGTCCCTAGAGAGACCCCCTCCCTGACGAGCTTGTCGCCTGAGAGCCCGTCCACCGTGCGTATGAACTCCCGTGCGTTATAATGGATCTGGTCTTTTCCGTGCTTGAAACCGTCGATCTCTTCGAGCACGGTGATCGGGATAACGACATCGTCATCATGAAAGGAGTCGATGCAGTTGTGGTCATAAAGGATCACATTGGTGTCCAGAACGTATATCCTGTTCATCTTCTTCAGATCTCCATATCCATCATGAATCTTCATCAACCACTTCCTCTTGGGTCTCGAAATTTGAATCAGGGTTGATCCGGGGAGGTTTCTCATCCCCCCAGAACAATCGCGCCTCCCCCCTGAGCGCTTCATCAAGTGTCTTTCCGGGATGGAACCGCATGAAATCGTTCAATGTGAGGTCCGGCATTTTCGTTTGGGTATTTCTCCTGGGGCAAAGATACCTGCCATTGGAGATTGGTCTGGTTTGGATATGATGAGGGAAGGATTAGTTTCCTGTAAGGGACGGGCTCTTGAAGGAGATGCTTTCGAAGGGATCCGGAACATGTTATCCATAAGGACTAGCAGTATTTTCACCTTATCCTAATCGTATCCTAACAATACCGTTCCATAATCCGAAGTCCAGCCATAGAAGATGAACGGCTTCTTTCGTGATATACACGAAGGGAGCATCGAAAAGGATCTGCATCGTTTAGGAGCCGACCGATGGAGACAAGAATCGCGACCAGGCCGATGCCGTACATCCTTTTCACGGTCCTCTTGGGATCGCCCGGGACAGCCTTTATAGTCGGCTACCTGAAGACCTGGAATGTTTATTACCTGTCTGCAGGCCTGCTGTGTGCAGTCCTGATCGTCTGCGTTTTTCTCTGGCTATCTCACTACCGGATCGAGTTCTCGGACGATCGCATTACCGTAGGACGACTTGCCGCCATGAAGCGATCCTTGCGCCGCGATGAAATCGAGGAATGGTACACGGTCGTTGGATTGCTGGACCGTGAGGGCCGCGTGGGATCCCTTTTGCGGATGGTCATAGAGCCCACACCCTCGAGCGGGCAGAAGCCCTTCGTCATCCCGCTGCGCTTCTTCACTCCCGGAGATATTCAAGTGCTGGAGATGCTTCTCCCGGAAGGACGAAGGGCCCGTTCTGAGGAATGAGAATGGGTTGGGATGGAGCGCAGATGCCCATGTAGGTCCGCAATCTAATCCAGGGGCTTGAAGCGGTACCCCACGCCCCTGATCGTCTCGATGTTTTCTCCTGCGCCGGCGAGCTTCTTTCGCAGCCCCACGATCTGCACATCCACGGATCGATCGGTGACCGCATACCCCGAACCGCGGATATGTTCATTGATTTGAGCCCGGGTGAAAACCCATCCCGGTTTCTGCGCCAGGAAGCTGAGAATGCAGAACTCGCTCAACGTCAGATGGACGGGCTTGCCTTCCACCCTGACTTCCTGACGCCTAACATCGACTTGGATTCCATGCCCATTCACCTGGAGTGGCTGGTCCTCATTAGCCTTAGACGCCTTCCTTCGCAGGACCGCCCGGATTCTTGCGATAAGAACCTTGGGATTGAAGGGTTTCGGGACGTAATCGTCGGCCCCGATTTCCAGACCGGTAATGATGTCCGTGTCGTCGCCCTTGGCGGTCAACATCACGATAGGGATGTCTCCGGTGGAGGCATCGGACTTCAGTATTCTGGTCACCTCGAAGCCGTCCATACCGGGGAGCATGAGATCCAGCAGGATGAGGGAGAAGCGATTGATTCGCACCATGTGCAACGCCTCTTCGCCGGAGGCCGCGCACCGGACTTCGTACCCCTCCTTCAAGAGATGGTGCTTGAGTAATTGGAGGATGTCCTCCTCATCGTCTACCACCAGTAGATTTGCCTTTTTCATTTCCCTGTCCTTGGGAAAGACCTGCTTTCTCTTCCTCCATGGGTTCCCGCCGGAGGAACTGCTCACGTATTATCCTGAACCGGATCGACAGTCCTCTTGATATCAGCAGATCGTGATCCGCTTTGGAAGATGCAGGAAGAAACGGGAGAGTACACGAGAGGGCAGGAGAAGCCCTTCTGAGCACCTCCTGCCCCATCGGGAACAGGTCTTTGAACCATCAATACAGCGGCACAAACCCAGCTTCCGCGACATACTTCTGTCCCTTCTGGGGGTGGACCATGAAGTTGATGAAGTTCAGGGTATCGCCTTTGGGCCATCCCGGCGTGAACATGTAAAGGGCGCGGCTGATCGGATAAGTGCCGTTCAGGGTGGTCTCAGCGCTGCCGGCGACGCTTTCCACCTTGAGCGCCTTTACCTCCTTGCTGACATAGCCGATCCCGATGTAACCCACGGCGTTCTTGTTCTTGGAAACGGCCTGGACGATCGCCCCGTTCGAGGCCTGGAGCAGCGCCCCAGGGAAAACTACGCCCCCCTTCAGCACCTTTTCCTCCCAAACCTCGTAGGTCCCGGAGGAGGTGTCCCTGGAGATCACGACCACCGGGCTGTCGGGGCCCCCGATCTCTTTCCAGTTCTTCACTTCCCCTTTGTAGATCTTCGCAAGCTGATCCAAGGTGATGTTGCTCAGCGTATTGCTGGGGTGCACAACGGGCACGATGCAGTCATAGGCGACGGCGAATGGAACGGGGTAGCGGCCCTTTTGGACTGCAAGGGCGACCTCCTTGTCCTTGATGAACCGGGAGCTGTTTGCGATGTCGGTGGACCCGTCCACCAGGGCCTTGATCCCGTTCCCGGAGCCCCCTCCCTCCAGCGAGATCTTCACGTCCGGACGCTGCTTCATGTAGGCCTCCGCCGCCTTTTGCGCCACCGGGAGCACGGTCGTCGAACCCTTGATCACGAGGTTTCCTGCCCAGCTCGGGTTGCCGGCAATCAGCAGGCCTGCGAAAGCCGCTACGGACGCAATCCATTTCATCTTCATCTTCATTTTCATTTTCTCTTTCTCCTTTTTGACCTTTTTTTAAGGCTCCGTGAGGTTTACGTTGAATCGTTCCTTCTGCAGAAGCTTCTTCCTTTTTCACCCCAAAATATTTGGTTTTCATTAGGAAGAGATTAGGATTTGGATAGTTTGCTTTCTCTTCCTCATTTCGGTGTCTTGCCGCCTGTGATGAGGTTCACGGCCTGCTGCGGGAGGTAGGCCCGCTGTGTATCCGGGGCGTAGACGACCAATCCCTCCAGGGGGATCGTCCCAGGATGAAGGAAAAGGATACGAAGAAGGGGCTATGTTTGCCCGATGTTCGCCCGGAGAATCTTGAGCCCCTCTTCACGAGCGCGAAGGAGCCTCTGAATTTCGATCCCCCTCAGTTCCTCACGCGACTGGAGAAGCCCTTTCAACGCGTTCCTGTAAATGAGGTATTCCGCTTTTGCGGAGATGTTCGGTTCCACTTGTTGGGTGAACAGGAATTCGCCTATGGGCCGGTTTTTCCCATTCCGATTCCCCTCGGTCAGGTCGACCCTCCGTCCCTCGAACTCCAGAAAGCAGTGGATCATGGGAACATAGGGGAGTGCGTATTCGGCCGTGATCCGCCCGGTCCCGGTGACGATCGCCTCGGTCATGGCGTAGATGCCGACATCCTTAAAGGTCGGCAGCCCCAGTTCCCGGGCAAGGGTTGCGATGGTTGCGTGCTTCGTGGTGCACGTCCCCATCCGCTCCTTGAAAAGGATCATCGGGTCGTCCCTGTCGGAGTTGTAGCCGTATGGCAGTTCGTGGACATATCGGCACGCCTCCATAAAACGATAAAATCCCAAGAACCGAAACGTGTCGGATATCGCTCCGCCTCTATGAATCCCCGTGTCCGGGAAGATAGTATACGGGTCCATCGATTTCTCCCATCAGTTGATTTCAGTTTCCTCAGTGGGTTCGCGGTCGAGCAGTTGCTCGCGAAGCGCCCTGAAGACCTCGACATCCTCCTGCCGCACCAGAGATGTCCTGACTCCATATCGAAGATATTGAATAAGCTCCTTGATCAGCTCTGGATATCGGGAGCAGCTCCCGTTCTTCGGGGACTCCCCTCTCATTCGGAACCGAAGTCGTTCGGCCTCGGTTGCCTCCTTGTCGGCCAAACCGATCACATCAAGGTAATCCCTGGTCTGGATCGCCTCTATGAACTGGCGCAGATCGCATTTTGGAGAAATCATGGAAACATCCTCTCGTTCGGTAAGTTGTTCGTGGCCACACCTTGGCAGGCCTCTCCTCTGTCAGGCGTGAGGCAACATATCAGTCAATTGTTAGGTCTGTGTTAGAAGATGATCAGGTTTATGAAATCCGAACGCGCCGGAACCTGTACGGCCGGACTGACTTCCGTGGAAGATCCGATCCTCCGCACCCCACAGCCTCTTCAAGGGTGGCTCCACCCCAAGGATGATTTAATCGTAGTAGTGAGAAACAGTAGTGAGAGTACTTTTTACAGGAAGATGAGCCGCAATTCTTACTTATCTAGGTAATTAATGAAATTTGTTCTGGACCTGGAGGCTTCCCGTGGCTATTGATGATTTATTGAAGGTAGGCTGACCCGCAATTCACTTATTCACAAATCGAGAGGTAAGCTATGAAACTCATCTCATTGCCTGGAGACATTGTCGGCGGAGTTGCCATTGGAGCCGCAGCGGTGATCCTGGGTCCGGTTCTTCTTCCCGTTGCATCGGGCATACTGAAGTCCTTTGCCAAGATCGCAATCAAGGGGGGGCTGATCGCGTACGAAAGAGGCAAGGTTGCAATGGCAGAGGCCCAGGAAGCGGTAGAGGATATCACCGCCGAAGCCAAGGCGGAGCTCTCCGAGGAAGAGACTGCGGTCTCCGCTCCCAGGAAGAAGCGACCGGCTGCATCCAGGTCCAGGAAAAAGGCCGTGGCCGATGTCCCTGCCTGATGCGCAAATCGGCCATTTTGCACCGAGCAGATTGCGAATCAGGATACCCTCCCGGAGAAAGGACCACCGGTATTTCGAGCGACTTCGCGGGGAGTTTCTGCGGCTTGAAAGCCTTGAGCGAGTTGAGGTGAACCCGGTCACGGGAAGTGTTCTTCTCACGGGAAGTCGCCTGGATCCCGTGGCCGTCGAGAACTACGCCAGGAGTCAGGGACTTTTCGACCTCCGGCAAAAGAAGCCCTCTTCCGCTCCTGTGACAAGGACCATCGTCGAACCCCTGGGGACGCTTAGCTCCGGCCTCAAGCGTATCACAGGCGGCCGGCTGGATCTGCCCGGACTTGTCTTCATTCTCCTATTGGCATCGGGTATTTCTGAAATCATTAAGGGCAACTTCAGGGCGCCTCCTTGGTACACGGCCTTCTGGTATGCCTTCGGCGTCTTCACTAAATCGCTGGTCGACATGGTCCACAAATCGGACGAGGCTGCATAGTACAGGGGCTTCGATTCGGAAGGCATGTATTCCTTGGTTCGCGCCGTTCACACCAATGTTCCGGGTCGTGCCCGGTACAGCGTTGATGGTCTTTTCGGGTCGGAATCCCTGAAACAATCGCTGGAGTCCCGCCTCGCATCGCACAAGTTCATCTCCCATGTCTCCGCCAGCACCGTTACGGGAACAGTTCTAGTCCTCTACCATTCCGGCAACGGCAATGACTATCGCACCATAGGCCGCCTGGTCCGGAAGGCGGTCCGGGAAAACCGGAATTCCGGTGAGGAGCTTCCCGCGAAGCCTCCTTCGTCGCCGCTGCCTCCGGGTTCCGGAATTATCGGCAAGGCACCGGCCGCCCTCAAGGAGGGGATAAGCTGGCTCCTTCCCAAACAGGTGGAGCAGGAGCAGCATCCCTGGCACCTCATGGACGAGGAAGAGGCCCTTGCCCTCACGGGGACTTCCAGGGAATCGGGTCTCACGGCCGGAACGGCCTTGGCGCGGTTGGAGAGATACGGTCCCAACCTCCTTCCCGAATCCGTGCCACAATCCCAATGGCGGCTTTTCATTAACCAGCTCAAGTCGCTCCCCGCGCTGCTTCTGGCTGTGGCGGCTGGGCTATCCCTGGTTACCGGCGGACTACTCGAGGCTGCGGTCATCCTGGGAGTGCTCGGTGCGAACGCCTTGATCGGATATGCAACGGAGCGGACGGCGGAAAAGACGATCCACTCCCTGAAGAACGGCGTGCGCCCGAGGGCGGAGGTGATCCGCGACGGCGTGGTGAGGGAAATCCCGGCCGAGCAGGTGGTTTTCGGCGATCTCTTTGTGCTGAAACCCGGCACCTATGTATCCGCCGACTGCAGGATCCTGGAGGCAGGACACCTGAGCATCGATGAATCGGTTCTCACCGGCGAGAGCATGCCCGCTTTGAAGGCACCGGGGGTTCTCAAGAGAGCGAACACGCCGTTGGCCGATCGCACGAACATGGCCTTCATGGGCACCCTGGTGACGGGCGGTGAGGGCCTTGCCGTGGTGGTTTCCAGCGGCCGATTTACGGAGACGGGTCGACTCCAGATCCTCATGGGGGAGACGAGGGCGCCCGAGACGCCCATCGAAAGGCAATTGAGAACGCTGGGGAACCAGCTCGTGATTCTATGCAGCGTCATCTGCGGCGCCGTGTTCGTGATCGGTTTTCTGAGAGGCCATGGCCTTCTCCAGATGTTGCGCTTTGCCGTTTCCCTTGCCGGTGCCGCTGTGCCTGAGGGTCTCCCCGCCGCCGCCACCGTCAATTTCTCTCTCGGTGTTCGGAGCATGAGACGGGACCATGTCCTGATCCGGCGGCTCCAGGCGATCGAGACGCTGGGCGCCGTTCAAACGGTTTGCTTCGACAAGACGGGCACCCTGACCTGCAACCGCATGTCCGTGAACAAGATTTTTGCGGGAGGCAGGGAAGTCGAGATGCGGAACGGCCATTTCCTGGTGCAAGGAGAGCCCCTGGACATCAGAACCGTTGAAGAGGTGATGCAGCTTATTTTCGCGTGCGCCCTCTGCAACGAGGTAAAGGTGGAGGGGGGCGACGGAAGGGGGAAATACGTCCTCAGGGGGTCGCCGACGGAAAACGCGTTGATCCATCTCGCACTGAAGGCGGGGCTGGACCTGAACCGGCTCCGTTGTGAGTACCCCGTACTCAAGGCGGACCATCGATCCGAGGCGAGGCTCTTCATGAGCACGCTCCACAAGACCCCCCTTGACGGCCAAAGGCTCTTGGCGGTAAAGGGAAGCCCGACCGATGTCCTCTCTCTTTGCGCATTCGAGATGAAGGGGGGACGGGTGCTTCCGCTTGGCGAGCAATCCAGGCTGGAGATCGAGCAGACCAATGACCGAATGGCGGAGGATGCCTTGCGCGTTCTCGGGGTCGCCTATGCGAGGCCTGAGCCGGGGAAGGAGAAATCGAAATCCAATGGGCCACTGACATGGCTGGGGCTGGTGGGGATGGAGGATCCGCTCCGGGAAGAGGCCAACCATCTGGTCAAGACCTATCAGCGGGCGGGGATCAGGACCATCATGATCACCGGCGATCAGAGCCCTACTGCCGCAACGGTAGCCAGGCAGCTGGATCTGAGCAGGGGCGAGAACCTCGAGATCCTGGACTCCTCGTCCCTCACGAGCGTGGACCCTCAGGTCCTGAGCGCCCTGGCCCGGAAGGTCCACGTGTACTCCAGGGTCACCCCGTCCAACAAGCTCCAGATCGTTCAGGCCCTGCAGCGGGCGGGGCAGGTGGTGGCCATGACCGGCGACGGCATCAACGACGGACCGGCGCTCAAGGCCGCGGACATCGGTATCGCGATGGGGCGGAGCGGCACGGATGTGGCAAGGGAGGTCGCCGACATCGTGCTGGAGAAGGACAACCTGGAAAGCCTCATCATTGCGGTGCGGGACGGCCGAACGACCTATGCCAACATCCGAAAGTCGGTTCATTTTTTTCTCTCCACCAACCTCACGGAAATCATGGTCATGTTCTCGGCCCTGGCCGCCGGCATAGGGTTCCCCCTGAACGTGATGCAGCTTCTCTGGATCAACCTCATGTCCGACATCTTTCCGGGTATCGCGCTCTCCATGGAGGCCGCGGAGCCGGATATCCTGGAACGACCGCCAAGGAATCCGATCGAGCCCCTCCTCTCTTCCAGGGACTTTAAACGAATGGCATTCGAGTCGGCGATCATCAGCGCCGGATCCCTGGGTGCTTATGCCTACGGAATCTCGAGGTACGGGATGGGGGCAAGGGCAGGCTCTATAGCGTTTCACAGCCTGACCGCGGCCCAGATCCTTCATGCCGTCAGTTGCCGATCGGAGAGGCGGAGCATCTTCGACAGAGTCCAGCCCCCGCCAAACCGGTCTCTTTTCCTCGCAATAGGCGGATCGCTTGTGCTCCAGGCCCTTGCGGGACTGGTTCCGGGCCTCCGCAGCCTTCTCGGCTTGACCCCTCTGAGCCTCATCGATGCCGCGGTGGCGGGGGCGGCGGCGGTCCTGCCGCTGACGGCCAATGAGGCCACGAAAAAGAGGAAGGGGGTGAAGGAATGAAAAAGGATTTCATGTTTACGTCCGAATCCGTGACCGAAGGTCATCCTGACAAGCTCTGCGACCAGATCAGCGACGCGATCGTGGATCATTTCCTCATGCAGGATCCCCGTGCCGGTCTCCGGATCGAATGCGCCGTTTCGAGCGCCATCGTCTTCATCGCCGGGCGCTTCGCCACCAGAGGCAAGGTGGACCTCACCCATGTGGCTCGGAAGGTGATTAAGAGGATCGGCTATGACCAGCCGGACTTCAACTCGAAGATCTGCAGTATCCTTTCTTCGCCCCAGGGCTCGCCTCCAGACCGGTACTTCGACTTCGACGAACACCGCCTTACCGACGATCAGATCGAAAAACTCGCGGTGAAAACGCAGGCAACCCTTTTCGGTTTTGCCTGTGACCACACGCCTGAACTGATGCCCCTTCCCATCTCTCTCGCCCGCAGGCTCTCGATGCAGCTCAGCCGCGCTCGGGTCGAGGGAAAACTCTCCTATCTCATGCCTGACGGAAAGGTTCAGGTGGGGGTCGAATTCCTTGACCGCAAACCGGTTCGCATACACAGCATCACCATTACAGCGAGCCAGAGAGACGCCCGTCATCCCGATTTGAAGACACTGGAGGAGGATATCCGGAGGGATGTGATCGATTCCGCTTTTCAGGACCAGCAGATCAGGCCCGACCCGAAAACGAGGATTTTCGTAAATCCGGACGGCTTGTTTCTCGGTGGACCCAGCTATCATTCGGGCCTGACCGGACGCAAGAATGGTGTAGACACCTATGGGGAATACAGCCGCCACAGCGGAAACGCGCTCAGCGGGAAGGATCCCTCGAGGATCGACAAGGTGGGCGCCTATGCGGCGCGCTATGCGGCAAAGAACATCGTAGCGGCCGGGCTTGCATCGGAATGTGAGATCACCTTGAGCTATTCCATCGGGATCACCAGGCCGGTTTCTCTCCAGGTCGAGACCTCCGGCACAGGCAAGCTGCCCGACCCGGAAATCCGCGAGATGGTGAAAAGGCATTTCGATTTCCGCCTCGCGGCGATCCTGAGAGACTTCAACCTGAGAAACCTGCCGGCCTCGAGTGCAGGGGGATTCTACCAGAGGCTCGCGGCTTATGGCCATTTCGGTCGTACGGACATGGAGCTGCCGTGGGAAAGGACGGATAAGGCTTCAGCGCTGAGATAGCATTTCAGCGTGAAGAGTCGTTCCTTTACAGCCTGATGAATTTCAATGCCGCTCCGATGAGCGCAGCCTGTTCCTTGCTCATCTGACCCAGGCTGTCACGTCGCTCCGCCATGCGCCGAAAGCGGGTGAAATCCGTGGGCAAAGCCTCGGTATCCACGAGGTAAGCGATTTTTTGGACGATCTCCCGGATGTCCTGGGGATCTTTGATTCGGCCTTTTATCTTGGCAAAGTACTCCACCTTCATTCGGCCTCTGGCTTCATCGAACGTGATGTCCTTCACCCGGTGCACTGCGAGAATCACGTAATCTCCAAGCGATTGCCAGAAGATCTCGTCGTGGAATTTCCAGAGCGGCAGGGAGAAGCGCAACAGGGCCGGCTGCTTTTTCCCTCTTTGCGGGATATGCTTATAAAGAACGACCGGAAAATCTTCCACCTCTTTTTTCTCGACCTTTTCAAGCATTTCAAACAATGTGAGCCTTTGCTGTTTACGATGCAGCTTGTCGATCTGCTCCAAAACGCCGCCCTGTCCAATACCGGAGCCAACATTCTCGATCGCCGTTATAAATGTGTTTGCCATTGTGCGCCTCCTTCATCTCGATCTAAGACATAAACGATCAAGCCGCCCTTCGAGCCTGATCTTAACAGGCATCGAAGATACCGCCCGCAAGCCTCGCTGCGTAGAGTCCGTGCTTGGCCCCTATCATAAGCGGTCGAGGTTGGCCGGCTGTCGGCCCCCTTGATTGTAACGGCAAAAACGATGGCAGGTAATTAGGTAATGACATTATTTCAGGACGGCGCATCGAGCATGCCGGGAATTTGGGGGGTGGCTTCTTGCAGGAAGATTGAAGCGCCTTGCGGTATGCAGGGAAAATGGGCACCGCCCCGAAGGGGTGGGACTCCAAGCGAAACGCGGAGAATACGCGCGCGGTTTGGTTCAAATAAAGGCGGCCAGGAACGAGAGTCCCGTGCCTTCTAACGCTCTTCCTACGGCCCAGCCGAACAGCGCCTTGCCGACGGCCTGCCGAGCGCGGGATTTCAGGCTGCCCCTGTTTGTACGTCCACCGGGAGTTTTCGCTTCCAGGAAACCCTTTTTCCTGAGCGCCTCCAGGATCTTTTCTGATCCGATGATCTCCGGGGAGTAGATAATCAGGACCTTTGCGGTCAACGGGTTTATGGACAGGAAAACGATCCCGTGAAGACGGCCGAGGAGGGCCTGCAGCGCTTCTGCGGTTGCCGGTTTCGATTTTATCTTGGAGATTCTGATTCGCAATCTTCCCGGGATACTATGGATGTAATCGCTCATCCTATCTTTTCTCCTCCTAAAGAATTTTCAAAAAGGATCGGCATGCGGGGTATCTCGAGCATCTGTAGCGAACCGTACCGCCATGCCGCATGAATACATGCATTCTGCACCCGCACTTCGGACAACATGGTCTTTCAGAGATCTCCGGCTTTGAGGAATCCTTTGTGAACTGGCGATTACAGGAAAGACACAGGTAACGATCTTCGCCTTTGGCGGTCTTTCCGTATTTGTAGTACGCATCCGAGTTGCATCGCGGACATCGGATTTCCATTCGCCAGGCCTGTCTTATGAAGTCGCAAATCGTGGCCAACCGACGTTCAACCTTTGGGGATGATTATTTTTTTCTGTTAGAAAAAGATTAGATGGCCATTAGCTTTCTATTTCTTTTTCCCCCGAGATCCTCATCCGTTAGGGCAGTGATGGGCGGCGGGGGCCCGATCCGGCACTGCTCCAGAAAGCAGGAAGTGCGGAAGGCGCTGAGTGAGTCGGAGTTGGCCGGGGTGCTTACGGTGGTGGGATGAGGGCGGGGTTTTGGATGTTCTGAACTCGATAATGCGAGGCTTCGTTCCGAAACCTCAGGATGGGAGCCGGACGTCCTCGCCTTCAGAGTTGATGCAGGGGCTGCTTCGCCGAAACTTATCGGCATCCATCCTGTTCGACTCCAACTCCCAGAGGATGTCATCCGGTTCCGTGTTCTTCTCGAGCCAGGAGACGATCTGCCGGTCGACATCTTTGGGAAACGATAGATCAAGTATCTTGAATTCCCTCCGGTTGTCTTTTCTGAAGTAAAGCATCATCACCTTTGCCCGAATGCTCTCGGGGAGCCTGATGGCCTTTCCTATGGTGAGGTCGAAAATACACATCGCGCTCTCCACCTGTCTTCTACTACCCATGACTCTTCCTTTCTTCTCTTGGGGTTCTCGGTTTCTCCTCATTTAAAGGCTCCTGTCATTGGGCTCAATCTAGGACGCAAGAATTCGGACAACATTACGTTAATGTTAGGAGTGCATGAGAAAGAGGGAAACCTATCCAGGCGGAGCCGTCCCCCAATTAACCGGGTTTTAAACCTGCCCTGATGCCGCCCTCACATCTTCTTCAGGATAATAGCGACTACATCCAGCAGAGCTGTTCCTGATCCGGGATACAGAAGTCGGCGTCACCTTTTAATCAGAATCTAATCTTATGAACACGTGATCCTAACAATATGAACCGATTCATGTTTCATGTAATTCGAACGGCCCTGCAGGGAGTTCGATGCGTCAGCAAGGAGGAAGCATATGAAACGGTATATTTCTCGGCTGAGACTCGCTGTTCTTGTTGTTTTAGGCATGATGCTGATGAATGGGCCTGCCTGGAGGACGGCGTCTGCGAACGACCTTGTTGGAGCGGGAGCTACCTTTCCCTTTCCCCTCTACAGCAAGATGTTCGATGACTATTCTCGCCGTCACGGCGTCAGAATCCGGTATGAGCCGATCGGCTCCGGGGCCGGAATCGAGCAAATCACAGCGAAAAAGGTTGATTTCGCGGGCTCCGATGCCTGCATGAGTGAAAAGGAAAGGAAGGAAGCAGGAGCGCCGATCCTACATATTCCAACCTGCCTTGGGGCCGTAGCGATAACCTACAATCTGCCCGGCAATCCGCAGTTGAAGCTCACTCCCGATCTGATAGCGGGCATCTTTCTCGGGAAGATTGAAAGGTGGAATGATCCCGGAATCGTTGCGCTGAACGGCGCCGTGCGCCTTCCTGATATGGGGATTACGGTCATTCACCGTTCCGACGGGAGCGGTACGACCTTCATTCTTAGCGAATACTTGAGCAAGGCAAACCAGGAATGGCGGAAACGGATCGGCTTCGGGAAGTCCCTTCGCTGGCCCGTGGGCCGCAAGGCCAGGGGCAACCCGGGGGTTGCCGGCCTGGTGAACCAGATTTCCGGGTCTATAGGATATGTGGAACTGGTCTACGCTCTCGGAAACAACATGGCGATTGGAGCAGTGAAAAACAGGTCCGGCAGGTTCGTCGCACCTTCTACGGAGTCGGTCAGCCTTGCCGCCCGGGTAGATCTGCCTGAACATAGTGAACCCTCCTTGACCGATACGTCCTCAGCTGAAGGGTACCCAATAAGCGGGTTTACGTGGCTGCTGGTTTACACGGAACAAAACTACCTTGGGAGATCCAGAGAGAGGGCCGAGGACCTGGCCGAACTGTTGTGGTGGGTCACCCACGATGGACAGGACCACACTACGACTCTTCACTACGCCCCTTTGCCGGAGGAGGCGGTCAAGCAGGCAGAAGAGCTGCTCAAGACCCTGACCCATAATGGGAGTCCCCTGCTGCAATAGAACCTTACGATCCCAATCCCATCCGACATCGCAGGCTGATTTGATCCATATTGCATCATGAGGATGTGGGAACGAGCTGATCCCGCTTTCATAATAGGAGCAGGCGACACAATGATTTTGGGAAGACTGAAGATCGGAACCAGATTGAGTATTGGCCTTGCAACCATAACCCTGTTCATGGTGCTCGTCATCTTGTTCGGCATCCTTGGAATGAGAGACGTCGACGAACAAATGAAACATCTCATCATAAGCCATCACAAGATTTGGAATGCCAACGTCATCAGGGATTCTCTGCACAATGCAGACAAGTCGCTCCTCCCCGTGATCCTTTCTCAGGACGAAAGAACGCGAGCCTTTGAAAACGTGAAGATCATAACGGCGCGTGCGACCTATGCAGACGCCATCGAGGAACTGATGAAACTCGAGAGCACCGCAAGAGGGAGAGACCTCCTCACCCGACTGCAGCACGCATTGGTTGCATTCAAGAAAGACAGTGAAAATGCCATTGAAATGGCCATGAACAGCAACCCGGAGCAGGCGGTTTTCCTGTACTTGAACTCCATAAGGCCCCCGACACTATCCCTTTATCAGCTCTGTGCCGAACTGGCCACTTATGAGAAAGAGGAGAGCGACACATACTCCCGGGAGGCTATCACCACCTACCGGAAAACCCGATATTTCTTTGTTTTGATCGGCGGGATAGCGGTCATCATTGCCGTACTTGGAGCCGTTCTCCTGACGCGCAGCATTGTCACTCCCCTTGAACAAGGGGTCTCCTTTGCGAACAAGCTGTCCGAAGGTGACTTCTCAGCAGAGATAGAGATAAAGCAGCATGATGAGACAGGGCACCTCCTTCGCGCCATGAAGAACATGGCCGAACGGCTGAAGAAGACCAAATCGCTTGAGCAACAGCTGTTCCAGTCGCAGAAATTGGAAAACGTCGGGAGGCTCGCAGGAGGAGTTGCTCACGACTTCAACAACCTCTTGACCGTAATCAGAGGTTATAGCGAACTGGCGCTTCTTGGAATGGCGGAAGGGGACCCTGTAAGAGGATCTCTGGAGGAAGTCCTGAAGGCATCCGAACGGGCGGGGAATCTCACACGTCAGTTGCTCGCGTTCAGCCGGCGTCAGGTCATGGAAATGAAGATCATCGATCTAAAGTGCCTGATGAAGGATCTCGAAAAGATGCTCCGGCGACTTATCGGCGAAGATATTGACCTGCGTTTGGTGCTCGCCCCCGACCTCGGCAGAGTAAAGGCGGACCCCGGCCAGATCGAACAGGTCATCGTCAACCTTGCAGTGAATGCCAGGGATGCGATGCCTTCCGGCGGTGTCCTTACGATCGAAGCGGCCAACGTTGAACTGGATGAGGGTTGCAGTTGCCAGCATGTTGACGCTAAACCCGGAGAATATGTCCTGCTCTGCGTCAGCGATACGGGGACAGGAATGGGCCCCGAGGTGAGGGAGCGGATTTTTGAGCCCTTCTTTACAACCAAAGAGAAAGGGAAGGGAACGGGACTCGGACTTTCCATGGCCTACGGCATAGTCAAGCAAAGCAACGGTCATATCTGGGTCTACAGTGAGGCGAATAAGGGCACGACCTTCAAGATCTATTTGCCGCTGGCGAAGGAGCCCGCCGAATTGGCAGCTCACAAAAAGGAAGCAACCACCATTCCCGGAGGAAGAGAAACTATACTTCTGGTCGAAGATGAATCTTCGGTTCGTCATCTGGCTGCCCGAGTGTTGCGGGACCAAGGCTACACCATTCATGAAGCGTCGGATGGGACAGAGGCCCTACATTTCATGCAAGGAAACGGCGGGGAAAACATCGACCTTCTGTTGACCGATGTGATCATGCCCAAATTGAACGGTAAGGAGTTGTCTGAGCATCTGAAAAACATAAATCCCAAGCTCAGAGTGCTTTTCACCTCCGGGTATACGGATGACGTCATCGCTCACCACGGCGTACTGGAAGACGGCACCGACTTCATCCAAAAACCCTATACCTCGGCAGCCCTGACAACAAAGGTACGGGAAGTGCTGAGCGAGTGAGATCATGAAAGGTGTTGATTGGTGAAGAAATGGGGATCATACGAAAGATTAATCTGCTCACGATATCTGTGGCCGTATCGGTTGGCTTGTTGTCTCTTGCCATCTCAAGCCGGTTTCTCTGGAAAGGCGGAATGGAGCACATTGAGTCGCTCCGCTCCAAAATGCGACAGGAACGGGAAATCAAGCTGAAGGACCTGGTGGACTCTGCCTTTTCGGTTCTTGAAAATGCAAACTTTTACGAGGATGCGGTTCGATCTCTCGGCAATATGCGTTTTGGAGAAGGAAGGAAGAACTACTTCTTTGTCATGGACACGGATGGGTTGATGTACGTCCATCCTGAACGGCCGGAACTGGTGGGAAAAGTCCAAGTGAACCTCACGGATTCCGAAGGCCGCAAAATCATCCAGGAAATCATTCGCATGGCCAGGGAACAAGGGGAGGGATATTACTCGTATCTATGGCCAAAGCCGGGAGAAGATGCACCGGAATCCAAGCTAACCTATTTCAAATACCATCCGAAATGGAAATGGATCCTTTGCACGGGCGCCTACATGAGCGATTTGTACCAGCTCGAAACCGATACAGAGAAGAGAATGGCCTCCGGTCTGCGCGAGCTTTTAATGGTTCAGAGCATTCTGATTGTCGGAATGCTGATTCCGGTGGTTGTAATCACATTTCTCGTCTGCCGGCGGCTCATTCGCCCGATCAAGGACACAGTGGAGACGGTACAGGACAGCTCGGGGGAAGTCGCTTCCGTTTCTGACCAGATCGCAGCATCGAGCCAGGAAGTGGCCAGGGGGGCATCCCGCCAGGCCGAATCGCTTACCAGTGCCACGGACTCCCTTGAAACGCAGTTGGAGATGACGCAAAGAACCTCCCGTCTTGCCGCTGATATCCGAAAGCTTGTCGGTGAGACGGCGATCGTGGTGTCCAATGCTGGAGACAGCCTGACGGATCTGAAGCAGATGGTCGTTGCCGTTTCGGATGCTGGCGCAAATGCTTCGTCGATCATCAGAACCATTGATACCATTTCCAGCCAGACCAAGTTGGTGGCGTTGAATGCTTCCATTGAAGCCGCCAAGCTGGGAGAAAGGGGAAGCGGCCTGGGGGTGGTTTCGGAAGAAATCCGTAATCTGGCTCTTCGCACCACGGATGCATCAAAACAGACCGAAACCAGGATAGGCGAAATGCTGAAAAGGATGGAGGACGCGGAAATGAACCTGTCCCGCACGCAGGATGTCTTTTCCGGCTTGATCGAAATGACGGCAAAGGTCAGGACCCTTGTGGAGGAAATCGCGACGGCTTCAAGCCTTCAGGCGGACGGCGGTGAAAAGATCAAAAGCGAAATGAGGCAAATCGAGAGAGTCGTTGAGCAGAATGCCGCAAGTTCCGAGGAGCTTGCGGCCACTGTAGAGGAAATGATGCTTCAGGCCGATCATATGCGATCTGCCGTAGGGCAATTATCCGGTGTTCTTTATGGAGGCCCTGATGGCTCCAGAATACCTCAAGCATTCAGGAATCATGAAGAGGTGAAAAATGAAAACAGTGAAAAACATAGCCTTGGTCGCTCACGACAACCGCAAGAAGGACCTCCTTGAATGGGTTTCCTGGAATTGCGGAACCCTTCTGAAACATCGACTGGTTTGCACAGGCACAACCGGAAAACTGGTTGAGCAAGCGCTGAGCACGAATGCCGCCATCGATGACTCTCCTTCTCAGCTGCCGGTCATGATCACCAAATTGAAATCCGGGCCACTGGGCGGGGATCAACAGCTCGGAGCATTGATCACGGAAGGCAAGATCGATTTCATGATCTTCTTCTGGGACCCCATGCAGCCGCATCCCCACGATGTGGACGTCAAGGCGCTGTTGCGGATTGCGGTGGTTTACAACATCCCCATTGCCTGCAATCGCTCCACGGCGGACTTCATGATCTCCTCACCCTTGATGGAGGAAGAATACGAGCCGGTGGTGAAGGATTATAGCGGCTACATCAATCGGAGCTATCCCTGATTCCACATTGGTCTTAACAATAAAATCCATGAGGATGAAATGCCCCTTAAGGTTGCTGCCGCCAAGATCCAAAAAAATGAATGGAAAACATACCCGTTCCTAATCGGGCCCTAATGAACGGCTTCTAGCATCGGTGTCGACTCTGACAAATCCACAGGCGAAAGGAGAAGGAAAATGTCCAACCATCAAACGGTTCCTGCGGCTATAGAGGTCGAGACCGTGAGCAAAACCTTCGGAAAGAGGCAGGCCCTGCGCCGGCTGAGCTTGCGCGTGGAGCCCGGGGAAATGGTGGCCCTGATCGGCCCGTCCGGCTCGGGAAAATCGACGCTCCTAAGGCATGTTTCCGGGCTTGTTGCCGGCGACCGGGATTCAGGCCCCATCCGAATCTTCGGACAAGAGGTGCAGAAGAACGGCTTTATCAGGCCGGATATCCGACGCATCCGCTCCGAAATGGGTTTCATTTTTCAACAATTCAACCTGGTGGAACGTCTGCCTCTTCTGACCAACGTGATGACCGGCATGCTCGCCAGGATCAGCACCTTGCGAAGCATTGGGGGATACTTTACCCGGGAAGAGAAGCTGCGCGCCATGCGGGCGCTCCATACGGTGGGGCTGGCGGAATATGCCGCCCAGAGGGCAGGCACGCTCTCCGGAGGCCAGCAGCAGCGGGCGGCGATCGCCCGTGCCATAGAGCAGCGCGCACGGATCATTCTGGCCGATGAACCTATCGCTTCCTTGGACCCGGAGTCTGCACGCATGGTGATGGATTGTCTCACCGCACTGAATCGTAAGGACGGGGTCACCGTGGTGGTCAGCCTTCATCAGGTCCAGTTTGCCCTCCAGTACTGTCCGAGATCGATTGCCCTCAAGGAAGGCCGCATCGTCTACGACGGGCCGAGCGCCGGCCTCTGCAATGCCATGCTGTGCAATATCTATGACACCCGTGCAAGTGGATTCGACATGGATGGAACCGTGCCCCTCGGTTTGGACGGGTACAAACCGCCGGCCGCAGTCGGTGTTTCGGCTGCAGCGGCGTGAACCCTAAACAGCGAGCGCAAGGCTGCTGAACTTTATTCATGTGCGATCACAAAAAAGGAGGATACAAGATGAAACGGTTAGTGTTTGTTTTTCTCGTGGCAGTGGCAATCCTTATCGGGAACGGAACAGGGGCTGCGATCGCCTCGGAAGCGTTGAAGGAGATCGGCTTCGGCGTCATTCCGACCGAGTCGGCGACCGAAGGCATGAAGGGCTTCGAGCCGTTCCGGGCCGACATGGAAAAGGCCCTCGGAATCCCGGTGAAGCTCTTCTTCGCCACGGACTACGCCGGAATCATCGAAGGCATGCGCTTCAACAAGGTGCAGATCGCATGGTTCGGCAACAAATCCGCCATCGAAGCGGTCAACAGGGCGAACGGCGAGGTGTTTGCCCAGACCGTGGATGCGGGCGGCAACCCCGGCTACTGGTCCTTGATCCTTGTTCACAAGGACAGTCCTTACAAGACCATCGACGAGATTATCCGCGACGGGAAGAATCTCACCTTCGGAAACGGCGACCCCAACAGCACGTCCGGGTACCTGGTACCGACTTACTACATCTGGGGGCAGCGCGGCATCGATCCGGCCAAGCAATTCAAGGTGGTCAGAAACGCCAACCACGAAGCCAACCTGATGGCCGTGGCGAACAAGCAGGTGGACTTTGCCACCAATAACACCGAGAACCTGGAAAAGGCTGGAAAGATCCATCCAGAAGCGGTGAAAAACATTCGCGCCATCTGGAAAAGTCCCCTGATCCCCAGCGACCCTATGGTGTGGCGCAAGGATATTCCCAAGGAGTGGAAAAGCAAGATCAAAGGTTTCTTCCTCTCCTACGGCCGTTTCGGCAAGGACAAGGAGCGCGAGGTGAAAGTTTTGAAAGCGGTGAGCTCCGGTTGGGCTCCTTTTCTGGATTCCTCCAATAATCAGCTGATCCCCATCATGGAGATCAACATCGCCAAAGATAAAATGAAGATCGAGAGCGACTCTGCAAACGCGTCCGCCAATGCCGGGAAACTCGCCGAGATCGATAAGCAGCTGACCGAACTGCGGGCGCTGAGCCGCCTTCAGGAAAGGTTCAATGTCCAATAATGCGCCACTGAATGCCTGACCCCGGGTTTCCTGCCGGGGTCGGCGATTGAAGGATTCAGGATGACGATCAGCGATTCTCCACCACTCACGGTTCCCGAAACCCCCATCAGCCGCAAGCTCTGGAGGCTGATGGCCGGCCTGATCCTGGCGGCCGTTCTGATGTGGGCCTGGCAAGGCTCCGAGATGCGGCCTATGGAGCTTATCAAATACAAGAACAACATGACCGCCTACCTTTCCGGGTTTCTGAAACCCGATTTCACTCACTGGAGGGAATACCTGCAACAGACCGCGGTGACTATCCAGATCGCTATCTGGGGGACCCTGCTGGCCATTGCAGGCGCCGTTCCCTTCGGGCTGCTTTCCTCAGGCAATGTAACACCCTTCTGGATCCATCAGCCGATCCGGCGGATCATGGACGCCTGCCGCGCAATCAACGAGATGATCTTCGCGATGTTGTTTATCAGCGCGGTGGGGCTAGGGCCTTTTGCCGGCGTGCTGGCGCTCTTCATGCACACCCTGGGGACCCTGGCCAAGCTGTTCTCGGAGGCGGTCGAGGCGATCGACCCTCATACGGTCGAGGGGATCCGCGCTACCGGGGCCAATAAGCTTCAGGAAATCGCATACGGCATCATTCCCCAGGTTGTACCGTTGTGGATATCCTATTCCCTCTATCGCTTCGAGGCCAACGTACGGTCGGCGAGCGTTGTAGGAATGGTCGGCGCCGGGGGGATCGGAGCCATCCTGTGGGACGCCATCCGAAGCTTCAATTACGGGGAGACCGCAGCCATGCTGATCGTCCTGGTGGTGGTGGTCAGCCTGCTGGATCTGGGATCGGCGGCGGTGCGGAAGAGGTTCATTTAGCCCGGATGAAGCCGCGTACTATGGTGATTGTTCTACATGGTACAGCTTTAGAGATCCGTGGAAAGAATAAATGACGCACACAGAATCCCGTTATGCCATTTACATTGCTCCCCCTCCGGAGTCCGATCTTCATGCATTCGGTGCAAGTTGGACCGGGCGGGATGCTTATACCAACAAGCCGGTGGAGGAGCTCCGACTCCAAGGCTTTTCAGAGGCGGAGATCAAAAACGCCACAGCCTTCCCAAGACATTACGGATTCCACGGGACCCTGAAAGCCCCCTTTCGATTGGCCGACGGCTACACGAAGGACCATCTCATCGAAGGGACCCGGTCATTTGCCGGCAGAAGGGCTCCTTTTTTCATACCGCCTCTCACCCTAGCCCCTATCAGGGATTTTGTCGCCCTTCAACCGGCAACGATTTGCCTTGAGCTGAATCGTCTGGCCGAGGCCTGTGTCCGTGAACTCGATGTTTTCCGGGCGCAGCCCCCGGAAGAGGAGATCGAACGCCGTAAGGCAGCCGGGCTTACGAGACGGCAAACCGAGTATCTGAAAAAATGGGGATACCCCTATGTGATGGAGGACTTTCAATTTCATATCACCCTTACGGGGTCTCTGGAAGATCCTCAGGAGAGAGAGCGTTTCATGCTGGCTTTGGCTATTCTCGTTCGCCCCTTTACACGACATCCCCAGCCGGTTGATGCGCTTGCACTCTTCCATCAGGAAAACCTGAGCAGCCCGTTTAGGATCATCGAGTCGTTTCCCTTCGGCCGTCTTCTATGATCTGCATGCGAATTTCTTTGGCCTGAATGTGGGGTACCTCCCCCCTCGAACCAGGTCGAGAACCGCGAAAGTCCTCACCTTGAGAAACCTTTCTGTTACTCGCACGATTCGCTCAGGTTTACCCTTCTTCATCATTTCATCGTTTCTATGAACGGGAGAGCTACCGCGTAACCGGATTGAGGTTCTTCAAAGACCTGTCGCGAAGGATTCGATGGCCGCCCTGAAATCCGTGGCTCCTGCCGTCACCCTCCATTGGTCTTTCCCGGTCTCGACCGCATGGACAAATCCTCCCGCCTCTTCCACCAGGATTTTGCCCGCCGCAAAATCCCAGGGTTTGATGCCCTCGTACATCAGGCCGCCCAGGTACCCGGCTGATACATAGGCCAGCTCGGCCGCCGCCGCTCCCAGGCAACGCACCTTTCTCACCCGTGGCAGCAGCAGGCCGAGCCGCTCGGTCATACACTGCATCGTCTCCCGCGTCTTGCCGAAACTGACCGCCATGACCAAGTCATGGGTGTCTTCCGCTCCAGTTACTCGAAGTGGACGGCCGTTCATCGTGGTCCCCCGGCCGCGAACTGCAGCATAGATCTCCTGCATGAAGGGAAGGTAGACGACCCCCGCCACCGGCGTTCCGAATATGGACGAACTCCTTCCGATCTCCCATTCATTTTCGTTGTTGGCAGGATTCCTGTAGCAGGCGACCGACACGCAGAAGAGCGGCAACCCTTGCCAGAAATTGACTGTCCCATCCAGGGGATCCACCACCCAGAGATATTCTCCCCGCCCCGAACATTGGCCTGTCTCCTCGGCAAGGATGGAATGATCCGGGAAGGCTTTTCCGATCGTCGAACGGATGGCTTCCTCACAAACCAGGTCGGTTTCGAGCTTCACATCGTAGAGCAACCGCGTGCACTGCGTCGGCCCCTTGCGGAAGTGATCCATTTGGATCGCCCCGGCGATTCGGGCGGCATCCACGGCGGTGTCATAAATCCTATCGATCAGTGATGTCGACAAAGCGCACCTTTTGTCATCTGTAGCGCACAGTTCCATACTCTCCCTCCTGTCAGCTGCCGGCGCTGAAGACCTCTCGCCCGTGGACGAAGGTCTTGCAGATCTTCGCCACCTTTTGGCTGTCGTCCACCAGCACCAGATCGGCGGCCTTCCCCGTTTCGATAGACCCGACCACCCGATCGATGCCCGCACCCTTCGCCGGGTGAAGAGTGATCAACCGCACGGCCTCGGGCAAGGTCCGGAGCCCTTCCTTGTGGAGGTGAAGGGCGGCGTGGAGAAGGGACATCGGGGCGTAATCGGAGCAGAGGATATCCCCCAGTCCGTCGTTCAGGGCGTCGCGGCCGGAGAGATTCCCGGTAAGCGACGCGCCGCGAAGTACATTAGGCGAGCCCAGGGAGATCAGCATTCCATGGCGGCGAGCGGCACGGGCTGCCTCCAGGTTGACCGGGAACTCGGAGAGGGTCACACCCAGACGGTTTGCCTTTTCCACCTTCCCCGCGGAATCGTCGTCGTGGCTCGCCATGCGCACGCCGTTCTCGCTGCAGGTGCGGCCAAGCTTCGCGAGCCGCTCCCAGTCGACCCTGCTGCCGACCTTCAGCCGCTGCTCGATCATCTCCTCCACCTGGTCCTGCGTCAGACCGCGTGATTTGGAGTAATAGGCACGGAAGTTCGCTACATCGGAGAACTGGCCCTGCCCGGGGGTGTGATCCATGATCGAGAAAAAATGGATGAGCTTCTTCCGGATCAGCGTTTCGACGTCATCGAAGTTTGCGCTGTTGGTGATCTCGTAGCGCGCGTGGACCCGGGTCCGGGCCTTTAACCCGGACTGCAGGTCGTGGATCTGCCGGACCAGGTAATCGGTCGTCTCGGCATTCCGAAAGGCTGGCTGCTCGTCGGGGGGCAGGAAGCAGAGACAGTGATAGATGGTCGTCACCCCGCAGGCGACCAGCTGTTTGTCCAGCTCGTGAAGGGCCACGTCCACCGGGAACCGGCCGCCCGGCCTCGGCTGAATCGCATTCTCGATGGCGTCGCTGTGGATGTCGATGAACCCCGGCATCAGGAGACGGTTGCCGGCGTCGATCTCCTCCAGTCCTTGACAGCGGGTGCCGTTCGAGCTGATCTTGCCGATAACGCCGTCCTCCACGATGACGGAAGACCCGGGAAGCACTTGCTCCGGTGTGACTACGCGGGCATTCCGGATGATCATGCCCCTGTTCTCCGAATTCTTGTCTTTCATGGCGTCGTTCCTTTGCAGTAGTCGTTCAGAACAGAAACTTCGTTTACCGATAAAGGGTCACTCCTTTGCCGGCATATGGTAGATCTCGTCCACCAGCGAATCCATGATCGAGCGGTCGTGGAAGACGGCCACCAGGGTCGTCCCGCCGGCCTTGATCTCCGAAAGGAGTTCGAGAACCACGCGGATGCTGTCGGGATCGAGGCTCGCCGTCGGTTCGTCCAGCAACAGCAGCCGGGCGGGGCGTATGACCGCCCGGGCCAGGTTCACCCGTTGTTTTTCTCCTCCGCTGAAGGTGCATGGATAAGCATTGTGAAGCCCCTTTTGGATCCTCAGCCGGTCCAGTAGCGAGCGGGCCTGTTCGCGCGCCTCCTCCCGGGAAACGCCCGAGAGCACCAGCGGCTCGGCCACCACGTCGATCGCAGACACCCTCGGCAGGACCGACAGGAATTGGGTGACATACCCCATCTCGGCCCTTCTGAGGTGCAGGACCTCGTTCTCGGGAAGGGAGGTCAGGTCGATCCGGCCGTAGGATTCCGAGTCAAAGAGGATGCGCCCGGAGCTTGCGCTGTAGGTGCGGTAGATGCATTTGAGGACCGAGCTCTTGCCGTGCCCGCTGGGGCCGGCCAGTCCCAAGGCTCTTCCTGCCTCCACCCGGAAGGAGATCCGGCGGAAACCGACGATCTCCTTGCCGTCGAGCACGTGTGAAGTGAACCTCTTTTCCAGATCTATGATGTTGAGCATATTGCTCCTTGGAGCTTGGAACTCACTTTGAGCAGGTTGCCAAAAGGCGGCTAGATGCAAGTTGTGCCGTTTCAATCCCGCTATTCGCGGGGGCTCCCGATGTCCCAAGGCGTACTGGAAAAGTACGTCGCAGCGACGCGGGTCAAGGGCAACGCAGCAGATGGGCGCTTTTTGGCAACCTGATCTAAAGCATCGAGCTCACCAGCAACTGCGTGTAGGGATGTTGCGGGTCCTCCAGGATCTGATCCGAGAGCCCCTGCTCCACAATGCAGCCGTGGCGCATCACCAGGGTCCGCGAGGTCAGCAGCCGGATGACCCCGAGGTCATGGGAGACCACGACCGTGGCGATCCCCAGCTCCTGCTGCAGGGACCGGATGAGGTCCAGGACCCGCGCCTGCACCGACACATCCAGGCCGGTCGTCACCTCGTCGAGCAGCAGCACGGCCGGGTGGGTCGAGAGCGCCCTTGCGATCTGGACCCGCTGCTGCATTCCACCGGAGAAATGGCGGGGAGGCTCATCCACCCTCTGAAGAGGGACCTCGGTCTTCACGAGGAGCCCGGCCGCCCTCTCGCGCATGCAGCCGACATGGCGCCACCCGGCCATCAGGAGCCGTTCGGCTATGTTCCCGCCTGAGCTCACCTTCAGGCGCAGCCCCATACGGGCATTCTGATACACGATGCCCATCAGCTCGTTCCGCACCTGGCGTCGATGAAAGCCGGAAAGCGCAAAGAGGTTCTGCCCGGACTGAACCGCCTCCCGGGCGGTTGGTTCGAGACCCTCCTGTGCATGGCCGTTGAGGCAAAGGAGGAACTCCCCGGCGGTGGGCTCGAAATCGAAATGAAGGAGCCGCACCACCGTGCTCTTGCCGGAGCCGCTCTCCCCGACGATCCCCAGCACCTCTCCCGGGCAGAGGCTAAAGGAGACCTCGCGGCAAGCGAGCACCGACCGGCATCTCGGGCATTGATTGGTCTCTCGATCGGCCCCCGTAAGCTCCAGGCATTGCGGGCAGCCCTTTCCGTAGCGCTTGGTCAGGTTCCGGACTTCCAGGATGGGCTTCACCTCTGCGCCTCCCCCGGATCTTCACTCCGCAGGGCAGCACCCTTTTCGCAGTAAGAGGTGTCCGAGCAGGCATAGGTTCGAAGTCCGGTCGCATCGTCGATAAGCTCATCCAGGTATGTCCCCTCGGAACCGCAGCGGCTGCATCGCCGGCCTGCGAAGCATTCCACCCGGAAAGCGAAATCCTCGAAGGAGAGCGGCTGCACCTCCGTGTGCGGCGGGATCGCATAGATCCGCTTCTCGCGACCGGCGCAGAAGAGGAGGAGGGCGGGATTGTGGTTCAACCTGGGCAGGTCCCAGCGCGGGATCGGGCTCGGGTCCATGAGGTGACGCCGGTTCACCATGACGGGGTAGCGGGCGCCCACGGTGATCTCCCCGAACTTGACGATCTCTTCATAGAGGTAGAGCCACATGCGGCTGTAGTCAGCCTCCGCATGCATCCGGCGCGTCTTCTGCTCGGAAGGCTCCACCAGCCGGAGCGGCTCCGGGATGGGCACTTGAAAGACGAGGATCTGTTGCGGCTGGAGGGGCTCCTCCGGGATGCGGTGCCGGGTCTGGATCAGGGTGGCCTCTGTCGTGTCCGTGGTGGTCTGCACGCCCGCCACTCGGGTAACGAACTTCTTGATGTTGACCGCGTTGACGCTGTCGTCGGCCCCCTGGTCGATGACCTTCAGCACGTCTTCCGGGCCGATCAGGGAAAGGGTCAACTGGAGCCCGCCGGTGCCCCACCCGCGGGCGATGGGCATCTCCCGGGACCCGAAGGGGACCTGATGGCCCGGGATGGCCACGGCCTTGAGCATCCGGCGTCGGATCTCGCGCTTGGCCCCTTCGTCCAGAAAGGCATAAGCGTACGAGTTCTCGGAAGGAGTAACGGCCTCCCTCCAGTCCGGCTGCGGTAAGGGTTTTGCGGGGGAGCCCACCGGTTTCATGATTCGTTCTCCTCTTTCGGGGACCGGCCGGCCCGGATGTGCCGCAACCGGTCCAGCTCGGATTGAAAGGTGACGTAATGGGGGAGCTTGTAATGGTTGCAGAAGCCCATGGATTCGATTCCGTCCACATGGGTCAGGACGAATTCCTGATCCTCGGAGGGGGCCTCCGGCTCGCTGCCGGACATGGCCCGATCGAGCACCGCCATGGCAATGGCCTTGGTTTCGTTGTGGCCGAAGCAAAGCCCATAGCCCAGGCTGAACACGGCCGGTCCCTCTCCATCCGCAATGCGGGAGATGACCTCGGCCTCGGTCACCTGGATCTCACCGATGCATTCCACCCTTCCGGTGGCCGGGCTCTTCAGGTTCACGGGCAGAAACCCGACCCTCAGCTCGCCGATCGCAGGGTGGACCGACCCGTAGCCGCGCATGTTGGAGTAGGCGAGGGCGAGCAGTCCGCCGGTCTCGCCTCGTGTCAGGGTCTGGAGCTGGGCGCTTCGGGCGGCCGGAAAGGTCAGGGCCTGGCGCGTGACGTCGGCGGGAGGTTCCTCCGTTTTTGAAGATTGATCGCGGCCGACCAGGAGCCCTTCGGCCCGGAGCATCTCCACGATCTTTGGGAACCGCTCCGGTAAGGGATCCAGTCCGTCGATGTCTTTCAAGAACTGCTCGATCTCGGCCCGGGTGCGGGATGCCGATTCGTTCTTCAGCGAGAAGTCTAGCAGACGCAGGGTATAGTCCCTCGTGGGGCCGAGGACCTGCCCCCCGGGAATGTCCTTGAACGCGGCGGAGATCCTCCGGATGACCCGCATCCCGTCCGTTGCGACCGGCTCCGTGTAGCCCAACCTCGGGAGTGTGGTGCGGTACGAGCGCAGGATGAAAGCCGCCTCAAAGGTGTCGCCGGCCGCCTGTTTGAATGCGAGGGCCGCCAGGTCGGGCGCATAGAGCGAGCCCTCGCCCATCACCCGGTCGACGGCCAGGTGGAGCTGCTCCCGGATCTCATCGACCTTCAACGGCGCACCGCTTCCGTCGGCCCTCCGCAGCAGACTGAATCTCTCCGCGTTCTCGATGGCGGCTTCCCCTCCCCTCACGGCTACGTAACCCATAGGATCACCTCAACTGAATGCGGCAGGAGCGGGGGATGCACATCACACTGCCGTCTTTCCGGACGAAGACCGCGTCCACCCCCATCGGGTACTCGGCGTTTGCAGTCTGGAGCGCCCTTAGGTCCTCCGGGCCGATTCCGCTCATTTCCGGGGAGATCCCCTCTTTCCCCGGAATGCCCGGGCCGACCAGACGGACCCGGCAGCGGTCCAAGCCGTCTGTCCCGGGTTCGTTCACGCATGAGATCAGCGTGGCGCCCTCTTCGGGAGACTCCGGGGTCCCGCGCTTTGCCTCCATGATGGCTCTGCCGGTGCCCCTGGAGGCAAAAATAAAATCCGCCTCCTGAAGGCCGGCGGCCCGGGCACCCGTGGCGCTAATCATCGCCGGCTTCATGGCATCTTCTCCGAACACGCAGAAGCTGACCTCCTGATCCAGGAGGCACCTGGCGATCGCAAGGAACGGAAAGAAAGGCGACTCCTCACGCTCTTCCTTTTCCAGGCGAAACACCCTGCCAGGGCGGCTCATCGCCTGGAGCAGGATGCGGTAGCAGCGCCGGTTGAGGTGGACGTCTTTCATGGGGGGGAGTCCTCCTTCAGCCCAGAGAGCCGAAAAATGCCGTTTCTTTTCTCATGGAATCGAAACGGACTCTGGTTGCAGCGGCCACCTTTGAGGAGAGTGCCTGCCGCTCCGCATTCACCCGCTCCAGTTGCTCGATGAGTTTTCGAATATCGTTGAGGCTGCCGCACTTCCCGCTCCGCTCGACGGCCTCCACGGCGGCGAGGAGCAGCGCCGTCTCCGGACGGTCGCCGCAGATGACCCCGCCCCCCTTTTGCCCGTCGAAGGCGACTTCGGCGGTCGTTACCAGCACCTCTCCCAGGTAAAAGGGGGTGCCGAAAGGATCCAGCACGCTGTACATGAGCATCCCCGCCTGCGGCGGTCTCACGACCGTGAACCCTCCCACCACCCAAAGCCGGTCCAGGGCGGTTGCCACCGTCTCGGCATCCGCCGCAGCGATCACCCGCAAGAGGTCCGCCTTCACGCCCCCCTCAATCCTCTTTTTCAGCTCATGCATATTTTTCAATGAACCTCCCCAGGTCAGAGAAATCCTCGAACCGCTCCTCCAGGGTGGCGCGATCCCAATCCCACCAGGCTATCTTCAGTAGACGGTCCACGATTTTACGCTCAAACCGCATCCGCAACGGTCTCGCAGGCACCCCGGCCACCACCTGATAGGGCCGCACATCGCGGGTGACCACCGCCCCGGCCCCAATGACGGCGCCGGTACCGATCTCGACCCCGGCCATGATCTTGGCTGCGGTGCCGATCCACACGTCATGGCCGATGCGGCACCTGCGGCGCCGTCTCGAGTCGAAAAGGGTCTCGTCGTCCGTATCCGAGAAACCGTAGCGTTTCCGGCGGTAGGTGCAATGATGCTGGGTGACGCGCTCCATGGGGTGGTCGCCGGGATTGATCGACACGTGGGAGGCGATGGAGCTGAATCTTCCTGTATCCGTGTAGATCACCGTTCCGTCCGACCCGGCAAGATAGCTGTAGTCCCCCAGGGAGGACTCGATCACGGTCCAGTTCGGGCCGATATCCGTGTAGAGCCCTATGCCCGAGTCTTTGACGACCGCAGAAGGATCGATCTGCGGCTCTGATCCATCCGCTGCCGCAGCAGTCTTCAATGTAAGGATTTCAATGGACATGGGCCTCATCCAAGCCTCCTGAACAAGGATCATGCCCGCGGATCGTTAGGAAAAGGTGAGGCCGAGGTTAGATGTTCGATAAAAACCCGAGGGGGCTTGCTGCCTGGTTCATAAGCCTGCTGATGCGGTCAGCGGGTGGGGACTTGCTAATCGCCGCTTTCTACCTTGGTTGACAAATTCTACCATTATAGCTACGGTCGCTGTATGGAGGTGGTTGGAGAAATGGGACTTAACATCAAGAATCAAGAGGTCGAGCGGTTGGCGGCAGAGGTGGCGGCGCTTGTAGGTGAAACAAAAACGGAGGCGATCAGAAAGGCTCTCGAAGAGAGGAAGCAGCGCCTCATTTTTCAGGGTACCAACAAGGACCGGAAAGTGAGTCTCAAAAGCCTTCTTGAGGCCGAGGTCTGGCCGCTGATCCCCAAGAAACTGATTGGCAGGCGATTAACTCGCAAGGAACATGATCGAATATTGGGCTACGGGCAGGAGGGCGTATGATCGTCGTATGAAGTGGGCCTGCCTCCAATGTCTTCACCTTTGTCTTCCCCAGCCTTCTATCCCGCCGGGTTCTGATACCCGCATATCCTTACAAGTTCAACCGTAGAGCACCCACCCATGAGATTTAGGGGTAACGCTCGTGAATTATAGACATACCGTAATTCTTGCCATTTGCCGTGGCCGGGAAGTCAATAAGCCACAGGCGTCCCCCTAGCTCCACAGGATGTGGACCGATCGGCAAGAACACCTAGGTTTCGGGAGGCCGGATTTCCTTGCCAGATCTTAAGGATGTAATTCCCTTTTGGTCTTATTCGCCGCCGTCCAGCCCCTTGGCCTTGGATAAGTACCAGTTGATCAGTTCCCGGTCAAAGAGACCTGACCAGGCCTTCCATTTCAAGCCGTTCCAGTTGTGCGACGGTTTCCGAGAGACCGAGAAAGACATCCCAATCTTCAAGACCAGGAAAACAGTTGCCGGCTGATCGCAAAAAGGGTCATCCCGGGCCCGCCGGATCTTACCGGCTAACCCGATATGGTCCAGGTGGCCGTGGGTGGGAATCAAAAACACGCGCCGCGGTCAATTTTTTTCTTGACAAAAGGAAAACAGGATATCATTATAGGCCCTCAACCAATCGGTTGGTGGAGTAATTTGATCTTAATTTTCCATCACTTAAGTAGGGTGGAGGCATGCACCAAGAAAAACCTGAATCTGGGAATCAATACGAGAAGATTGTCGCAATCGCAAGCCGGCTGATGAGCGAAAAGGGATACAAGGGGGCGTCATTGCAGGAAATCGCCGATCGCGTCGGAATTCACAAGAGCACCTTCTTTCACTATTTCAAGAATAAAGAAGAGCTGCTTCTGGCTGTATTAAGAATAGCCATTGAGGACGTCGCAAAGAATGTAAACCTGATCCTTGAAGATGACAGTTTGTCCCCCCAGGAAAAGCTCAAGAGAGCCATTTGCAACCATCTGAAATTGCTAGTCAAATATAAGTATAATGTCAACGTCTACCACAGTGAAATCAGATTTCTTTCTGATGAGAAAAGAAAACAATACCTTGAAACGAGGAAATATTATGCGGCCTGCTTCGAACAGATTGTAAATGAAATCAAAGGCGGGGATTCAGGGCTCTTTGAAGGGCTGGATTCTAAAATCGTCGCCTTTGGGATACTGGGCATGTCCAACTGGACGATTAAATGGCTGTCAGGTTCAGGAAGATTGAGCACTGAGGAAGTGGCCGACGTCTTTTACAAAATGATTGCACGGAGAGGTAACTCGCAATAATGCATTATGAATTAACCGAAGAACAAAAGGCCATGAAGGAACTGGCTACCAAATATGCTGCCAGAACCATCGCCCCCATTCATGAGCAGGATGAAGTGGAGGGGATATTTCGCCCTGAAATAGTCAGAGAAATGGGGGAGCTCGGATTTTGGGGGGCGATTATTCCTGAAAAATATGGCGGCACTGACACTGGCTTTGTCAGCTCGGTCCTGATTACCGAGGCAATCTCGAGAGTGAGCCCTGCCTATGCAGGACATTTCCTCACCCAGACGGTGGGCACCGGGCTGGCGATTCTTAACAACGGCACTGAGGAGCAGAGGCAAGAGTACCTCCCCCATCTTGTCAGCGCAAGGCTATTGGGATGTTTTGCCGCCACAGAGCCTGATGCAGGATCGGATCTGGTCTCCATGAAAATGACGGCCACTGAAGATGGGGATGGCTTCTTATTAACGGGGACCAAGAACTGGATTACCAATGCGCCTGAGGCGGATATCGGACTGGTCTTTGCGTATACGGACAAAGGGAAAAGACATCACGGCATCTCCTGTTTTGTTGTTGATTTGAAAAACAATCCCGGCATCGAAACCAGGGCCACGGAGAAACTGGGTCAGCGTTGCTCAAAAGTGGGGGAAATCATTTTTACGGAAGCAAGAGAGCCAAAAGATTCCCTGATTGGTGAAAAGGGCGATGGGTTCAAGATATTGATGGGTTTGTTGAATAACACCCGCTTGTTTGCTGCGGCAAGGGCCCTGGGTCTGGAAGAGGCCTGTCTTGAGAAGAGCATCGAATATGCCCGCACAAGGGTCCAGTTCGGAAAGCCGATCGGCAAATTTCAGATGGTTCAGGAACAGATTGCGGAAATGTACGTGCATCACGAGGCGTCAAGGATGCTGGTTTACCAGGCCGCAGCCAACAAGGACAGGGGGATAAATGATAACCTGGAGGTATCAACGGCAAAGTATTTTGCGTGTGAGTCCGCGGTGAAAGCGGCTGACGCGGCCATGAAGATATACGGGGCCTATGGGTTTTCCATGGAATACCCTATTCAGAGATATATGCGGGATTCCCGTGCCCTTGTCATGACCGAGGGCAGTTCGAATATTCAAAAGATTGTCATTGCAAGGAACCTCCTTGCGCTTTAGTCGGGGAAATATCAGGAGACATTCATAAAAGAAAGTTAAAAGGGAGAAACCTGGAAAATGGGATATAGAGATTTGAGAGAGTGGATTGAAAAGCTGGAGAGTGAAGGGGAACTGGCGCGGATCAAAAAGGAGGTCGACTGGGATCTCGAGATCGGCGGGATAGCCAGGGAAAATATGGACCGGGAAGGCCCTGCCCTCCTGTTTGAAAATATTAAGGATCATAAAGACACACTTTGCAGGAGACTAATCACCTGCTCCTTGTCCACCCACGCAAGGGTTGCGTTGATGCTGGGGTTGCCGAAAGAGACCCCATACAAAGAACTCATCCGGGTATGGAGGGAGCGCACGAAAGACCGTGTAAAGCCGGTCATCGTGGATTCAGGTCCCTGTAAGGAAAATATCGTTAAAGGTGATGATGTCGATCTTTACCAGTTTCCTGCCCCTCACTGGCAGAAGCTTGATGGGGGGCGATACATCGGCACCTTCCACGGTGTTGTCACCAAAGACCCTGACACCGGGTGGACGAATGTGGGGATGTACCGTGAAATGATCCATGACAAAAATACGACCACCATGTCCGTCGCCCAAGGGCAGCATATATGGTTTCATTGGAGGAAGTACCGTCCACAAGGGAAGAACATGCCGCTCGCGGTTGCCATAGGATGGGATCAGGTACTGCCCGCTGTCGCGGCCTCTCCCGTGCCGACCGGCGTGGATGAATACGAGATAATGGGCGCCTTGCGGCAGGCGCCGGTTGAGCTTGTGAAATGCGAAACATCGGATCTGTATGTCCCTGCATCGGCCGAAATTATTCTTGAAGGGGAAGTCATCACGGACAAGTCCCAGTTCATCACCTGCGGACCATTCGGCGAATTCACCGGGCATTATGGACCTGCAAATCTCCGTCCGCCGTTTAAAGTGAATTGCATTACCTTCAGAAATAATCCCATATTCCAGGGGACAATGGAAGGAATGCCGATTAACGAAGACCACACGATATGCTCGGTAAGCCACAGCGCTTTTGTGTGGGATCTTCTTGAGGAGAGAATGACGGGCATTACAGGTGTCAATAATGACCCCAGCACAGCATATGCAAACCTCGTGGTTCAGATAAACAACAGTTACTATGGCCAGGTTCATCAAGTGGCCGCCAATGTGTGGAGCTCCCATCTCTCCAATATGATGTGCAAGAACATCATCGTGTGTGACGAGGATGTGGACATCTATGATCTCAAAAAGGTTTTCTGGGCCCTCGGATACAGGGTCGATCCCAAAACGGATATCATGCAATTTCCCGGATGGGTAAGCGCTTTGGATCCGGTTGTACACCCTGACGACAAGATGGGGCCTGGAGGTAATAAGGGAACGAGACTGCTAATTGATGCCACTAAACCGATCGACAGGCCCCGCTCCGATGAATACTGGGGAGAAAAGTTTGCCGTGGTGGCCTATCCTGATGGAGAGACTATGAAACGGGTAAGAGAAAGGTGGGGACAATACGGGATAAGCAAGTAAAAGGTGAGCGGGCGGTTACATCTCCTTTTGCTGGGAAGGGGTAAGAATGAAAGGACAGGGTCGGTTCTGGAACAAAGAAGTTGAGTGCTTGGAATTGGAAAAGGCGAGAAGGTTACAGGAGGAGCGGTTCCTTTCAATAGTGAAGTGGGCCTACGCTAAAACCCCCTTCTATAAGAGGAAATTTGACGAGGCAGGCATTACCCCTGATGACATCCGATCCGTGAACGATGTGGTCAAAATCCCATTTACCAAGAAGGATGATCTCCGAATCAGTCAAGAAAACCAACCTCCTTACGGGGAGCACTGTGCGTTGCCTGCAGAGATTTTCCAGACGTATTGGTCGACGGGTACCACCGGTTTCCCCACACTAATGGGGGTGTCGAAAACGGAGGCAGACTACTGGCTTGATGTTGTAGCCCGCAGCCTCTATTCCACTGGCTTGCGTAAACAGGCCAAATTCCACCATGCAACGCAGCTCTCCTCATTTCCAGGAGGGTACCTTTTTCTTTCGGCGGCTCAGAGAATAGGTGCCAATATCATACCTGCCGGTGCAGGGAATACGGAGCGTCATATTTGGCTGATCTCCAAGCTCAAGCCGACGTTTATAAAGATCCTTCCCTCCTACGCCAATTATCTCGCAGAAAAAGGATACGACATGGGGATTGATATGAGCGCTTCTTCAATCAAACAGGTCTATCTGTCGGCTGAGCCCGCCCCGCCGGACCTGCGCACTATGATTGAGAAAAAATTGGGAGCCGTTACCTATGACAATTACGGTCTCTCCGATATCGGTCAGCCGGAGGCTTACGAGTGTGAGGCGCATGACGGACTCCACGTGATTCCCGATTGGTGTCTGACTGAAATAATTGATCCGGAGACAAAGGAGCCAATCCACGAAGCGGGCAGGGAAGGTGTCCTGGTGTATACGAATCTTGTGCGCAAGACCATGCCAATGGTCAGGTTTTGGACAGCAAACCCCAGTTGCTGGAAAACATTCGACCCGTGCACGTGCGGGCGTACGGCCCCACGCATCATGTCTGTTTACCGACGGGTTGATGATATGATCAAGGTGAAAGGTGTAAATTTCTGGCCAGGGGCTGTCTGGTCGGTACTGAAAGACTATGCACAGCTCACGGGTGTGCACCGTATTTTTCTGGAGTCTCGTGAGGGCAAAGAATACCTAAGAATCGCGGCCGAGATCAAGAAAGACGTAATACCGGAAGCAGGAGGATTGAAAAACGCACTCATCGAGCGATTGCGTTCAGCCCTCTTCATCCAAGTCGATGAGATGGAGCTTGTTCCGCCCGGGACGCTCCAGGCAGCAGAGCACAAAGACAAGGCAGTCGTCGACCTGAGGAAGAAATAGAGATATTACATTGAGGAAACATTCTTCAGGTTGGTAACCGTAAATACATTCAACGTAGTTGTGAACTTCGGAAAGAATAAAAAATAGGGCCGAAGGGAAAATTCCTCGCAAAGAGCCTGGAGATTGAGGTTAAGGGGGATGAGGGTTAGCCGCAGTGATTTTTATCAATATCTTCATCAGTAAAAGGAGCAAGCTATCGGTGTCGGCTTTACTCCACGTTTGGTACCTGATCCCCCTAGAGATTGAACGACAAACAACTAAGCTGCTCGAGAAGTGGTACCCTTCTTGCTTAACCATTACAAAATTCTAAAGGGGGGGTTAAGGATGGAGAGAAGTGCTTGTCTGGGTGTAGTCTTGTCGTTGATCGTGTGTGTGCTCGGCTTGGCCTCTACACAGAGTCTTGCCGCCGAACCGCTGCCGAAGAGTGTTCGCTTTGCTTCGCTCTCTGTAGGTATGAGCGGACACTTAGTTGCCGCTGGCATCGGAACTGTTATGACCAAACATTCGCCGATCAAAGTGGCCGTGGACCCTGTAGGCATGCACGTAGCTGTATTGGACTTGGTAGAGAAGAAGGAAGCGCAGATGGGTGCCGTAGGTACACTCGACCTTGTTCCATATTGGCGAGGCGAACAGTTTTGGAAAGGAAGGCCGCAATGTGTGCTTGCCGGTATGACCACCATAAACATGTTCACATTAGTCCATACTACCCCCAAAAGCGGCATTAAAACAGTTCAGGACCTTCGCGGGAAGAGGTTTTTGGGTGATGCGATACCTTCCCCGTCTGTAGCTGCATACAGTGATGCTCTCCTTAATGCCTACGGGATGACACGAAATGACGTTAAATGGCTGCAATTTAGTAAAGCACCTGATGCTGCTGCCGCACTTATTGAAGGAAGGGCAGAGGCTTATGCTTACCCAAGTTCAAGCCCTCCGATGCAACAACTGAAAACTACGGTTGGGTACTACCCTATACCTGTTGATCCGGAACCCGCAAAAAAGATGATCGAGACGCTTCTCGGTTACACTTACGAAACCATGCCGGCCGGCTACAATGGTGTTATTGAGGAGGGTGTGCCAGCCCTAGCCTATTACACAACTATATTTTTTCGCGATGATGTGCCTGATGAAGTGGTCTACACACTAGTAAAGGCCGCTTTGGAAAACAAATCCGAGTATGCTCGAGTTCACCCTCTGTTACAGGACGTGGATGCCCGGCGCGCATCGACAATCGTGGGCATACCCTTTCACCCAGGCGCTATCAAATATTTCAAGGAGTCCGGTGTGTGGACTGCCCAACAGGAAAAGGAGAACAATGAATTACTGACAAAATTCAAGCGGTAGCCAGGCCGTTTCGAAGCCTCTTCTTGGGATAAGCAGCAAAGGCCCCCATAAGGTGCAGTAAGAGGAGGAGTAAATGAAAGTATTGCGGGCTGTAATTGCCGTGGCTTATATCCTATTCAATTTGGCTGACACCGCACAAGTGTCGCTCATTATAGGATTTGCCCTGGCACCTATTCAGGCACGGGCAATAAGCCTTGGCTTTGTGCTGATTATGCTCTTTCTCTTGTTTCGGGTAAAGCGGGTCAGCGCAAAGCGGATTCCCTGGTACGATGTGCTTCTCATCGTTATGAGTATCGCCGCCACAGTCTACATCTTCATTGTTGGGCCAACTGCAGCTGAGGGCCGGGCATATGCCACGAATGTTGATTGCTTCTTTGCAGTTTTACTCTTTGTCCCTCTGATTGAGGGAATGAGACGTACTGATTCACTATGGGTCCTTATTCTCGGATTTATCTTCATCCTCTATGCCTATTTTGCTGCTTATGCTCCGGGCCTGCTCTGGGGGCCAGGTTGGGGCGTTAGAAGACTGGTAGCATTTTTCTTCCTAGGTATCGATGGTTTCTATGGCGAAACGATGTCGGTCTTCACTTCTATTCTGATCCCCTTTCTTACCTTCGGAGCATTCATTGCCGTAACAGGAATAGGGGATTTTTTTATGGATACTGCAAACTCACTGATTGGTTGGTCAAGGGGTGGCGCCGCGAAGGCTTCCATTTTCGGCAGCGGGTTAATGGGCATGATCAGTGGGAGCGCCATGGCAAATGTGGCTGCTGTAGGGACGCTTACCATCCCTATGATGAAGAAGACCGGATATAAACCGGAAACAGCAGCCGCCATAGAAGCAGTTGCATCTACGGGAGGCCAGATTATGCCCCCAGTAATGGGGGCAACAGCGTTTCTGATGGCTGATTTCCTGGGCGTTCCTTACACGAAAGTAGCGATTGCCGCAGCCATACCTGCTTCTCTTTACTTCTTTTTTCTCTATATAAAAATTGACATAGAAGCAATGAAGCTAAATTTGAAAGGCATCCCTCGGGCAGAGATGCCGTCCTTTTTTAATGTAATGGCTACAAGGTGGCACTACCTTATCCCGTTGGTAGGACTAGTTTTCACGATGGGGGTCCTGTACTGGAGAGCAGAGATGTGCGCCCTTGTGGCAATAGTTTTGTCCTTCTTGATAAGTTTCAGAAGAAAGGAAACTGCGCTCACCCCTCGAAAACTAGTCAATACGATTGAAAGAGCTGCAAGAGATACTATAGGCATCGGTGTTTTATGCGCTGGGTTGGGAATGATTGTGGGGGTATTTAATCTTACCGGGTTAGGTCTGAATCTCGCTACCATTCTTGTAGACTTAGCGGGGGGCAAGATCTTTGTTTTACTTTTAATTGTCGCAGTGGTTGCTATAATTCTGGGCGGTCCCTTGCCAACTCCAAGTGTCTATTTCTTCTGCGTGCTCATGCTTGCGCCGGCCCTCATAGAGTTAAAAGTAGCCCCTATGGCAGCCCATATGTTTGTATTTTATTGGGGACTGGCCGCCTTGATCAGTCCCCCCGTTGCAATGGCGGCATATGCGGCGGCCCCGATAGCAGGGGCTTCGCCTAATGCTGTGAGTTTTGTGGCCTGCAGATTTGCCATACCTATTTATTTGATTCCATTCGTATTTATCTATCACCCCGGCACGCTTCTCATCGGGAGTCCCGGAGAGATTCTCTTTAGCACCATGATCACCTTTGCCGCGTTGTTGGGTTGGCTATACGCAATAGAGGGATACAGTTTTTTCAGGCGACTGGACTGGAAATGGCGAGTACCTAGCTTGGTTGCACTGATACTAACTCTTTATCCTGTCAATAAGCTCACAATAACCGGGATAAGTTTCATGCTATGCATAGTCTTTATAGACGCAGTTGTGAACACCGCCTCAAGAGTGACCGAGAGGGAAAGACGTGAAGAGGAAGGACCACTGGAGGAGCGAAGAAGCTCTATTCGAATTTCTTGAGCGTCTGATGGGTTGGTTATGGCCATAGACGGCTTTCTCAATGACGAGTAGTCAATGTCAACACGGTCCTCAAATGCTTCTGGAGAAAGGGAAGATCACTGAAGAAGCGGTCAAGCTCATCATGTCGCGGCGACATTCCGGCTTCATCGTCCATTTCGGGCCCAGGATTCAACCCGGCGACGAAAAAGCCATGGAAAACCTCGGCCGGCACATCGTCCGGGCCTCTTTCTCTCAGGAGAGAATGAGCTATGTCCAGGACGAATCCGAGGTGGTGTATAGAGGCGGATGGTAAGGGATTATTTTTGCCTTGATTTCTTCGCTGAGGTCCAAAGGGAATGGGATTTACTAATGAACAGAAAATGATGGTTGAGTCCATCAGAAGGATGGTTGCCGAGCGCGTTGCGCCAGAGGCCGCCAATATTGATGAAACAGATGAAGTTCCCTGGGAACTCCTCAAGGTTTTTGCCGAAATGGGTCTTTTTGCGATCCTGATACCGGTGGAGTATGGCGGATCAGGCGGGGGCCTTACCGAACTTTGCATAGCCATGGAGGAAGTCGGCAAAGGTTCTGTGTCATGCGCGTCATTTATACTGGACCAGGCATTTGGCGGCCTGGTGCTTTCGGTAGCAGGGACGGAAGACCAGAAGAAAATGTATTTTCCGCACATAATGACAGATAAAGGCCTGGTTGCCTTTGCCACAACAGAGCCCCAGGGTGGTTCGGATCTTGGATCAACGAGGACAAGAGCGATCCCTTCCGGAAACAGCTACATACTCAATGGAACCAAAACCTTCATTACCAACGGCGGTATAGCAGACTATTACGTAGTCCTGGTGAGAACTGATCCCGAAAAAAGCGGTACAGATGGTTTGTCTTTCTTGTGGATTGAAAAGGATACGCAAGGATTTTCCGTGGGAAAGAAAGAAAATAAGATGGGATACAGAGGTGTCCCATGCACTGATCTGATATTCGAAGACGCAAAAGTATCAAAGGATCAGTTGCTCGGTGAAAAGGGCAAGGGGTTTCAGGTGGGGGACAATTTATTCGCCTATACCAGGGCCGGCGTGGGTGCCTGGGGCATAGGAAATGCGCATGGGGCCATGAATTATGCCGCCAATTATGTAAAGGAGAGGATGCTTTTCGGTCAGCCCGTTTCCAAGTTCCAGGCCGTAAGATTTGCTTTTGCCGATATGGCCATCCAGATCGAGGCTGCCAGATCTCTCGTGTACCGTGTAGCCGAGATGGTCGATGCCGGCGCAGGCGAAATGGGAATGGAACATGTTTTATCGCTTGCCGCCATGGCCAAAGCGTGTTGCACTGACGTGGGAATGGATGTCACAACCAAGGCAGTACAGATGTTGGGGGGCTACGGTTATATGAAAGATTACCCTGTTGAAAGGATGATGCGGGATGCCAAGGCCCTCCAAATTTTTGAGGGCACAAACGAAATACAAAGGGTGATCGTGGCAAAGAGTGTTTTGGGATGACTATGCAAAGCAATGCCACAGATCACCGCGAGTCACAGAATATGGATGAGGAGGGAAAAATGAAAGTCGAAGACGTAAAGAGCGTGGGTATTGTGGGCTGTGGAACCATGGGGCCGACTATAGCTGTAGCAACGGCTATGAAGTATGACACGGTTGTCAGGGAGATTAGTGATGAGCTTGCCGAAAAAGGGAAGAATAAGATTGCCAAATTCATTTCAAAGCTCGCGGACAAAGGGAAATTATCAGAAGAAGAGCATGATGCCTGTGTTGGAAGGGTTAAAGTTGTCGTTGAGTTGGAAAAGCTCAAAGACTGCCAGGTGATCATAGACGCCACTCCTGACAAGCTAGAGATAAAGTCAGAAGTCCTCTCTGCCTTGCACGAAATTTGTCCATGGAATACGGTTTTTACCACCACATCTTCACTGCTGTCCATAACAGCATTGGCTGCCGCATCAGGAAGGCCTGACAAATTTATAGGAACGCATTTCAGTATCCCCGCCCATCTCATGAAGCTGGTAGAAGTGGCTAAGGCGATTCAAACCAGTGAAGAGACAAAGACTTTTATGTTCGATTTTTTGAAATCGCTTGACAAGACTCCGATCGAAACCAAGGACAATCCGGGTCTGCTTGTGAATTGGCTGCTATTTCCATATCTGAGCGCTGCGCTCAAGGCCTATTCTCTTGGTTTAGGAACACCCGAGGCCATAGACACTGCCGCCAAGCTCGGGTTGGGATTCCCAATCGGACCTTTTCAGTTGATGGATTTTAGTGGTCTCGATTCCTGTGTCGAGGCATTTAACGCGTTATATGAACAGACCAGGGATCCGGCATATACGTATCCGCCGATTTTGCAAAAAATGGTTGAGGCCGGCTACCTCGGGACGAAGACCGGCAAGGGATTTCATGATTACAAGTAGCAGAACTTGTACCACGTGAGCAAGACAACATCTGGAAAGGGAGCTTTTAGAATGGACTTGAAAAATATTCTTTTTGAAAAGGAAAGAGGAATAGCGACTGTTTCGATCAACAGGCCAAAAGCCATGAATGCCTTGAATGGCGAAGTGATTGATGAACTGGAACACCTAATTGGCGACATAAAGTCCGATGATGAGGTGAAGGTAGTGGTTGTTACAGGCGCGGGCGCCAAGGCCTTTGTGGCAGGAGCGGATATTGCCGTCTTTAAAACCATGAGCGAAGAGGAACTGAAGGCGTTTGCTGAGAAGGGAAAGAAAGTTTTCTTTGACATAGAAAACCTGGGCAAACCGGTGATTTGCGCCGTAAACGGGATGGCTTTCGGCGGAGGCTGCGAACTTGCCATGTCCTGCCACGTTCGAATCGCCTCTGAAAGCGCCCTATTCGGTTTGCCTGAGCCGGGATTGGGGCTTATCCCTGGTTTTGGAGGGACACAGAGATTGCCTCGTCTGGTGGGTCGAGGTAAGGGGCTGGAGATGATGCTTACAGGGGATAATGTTAAAGCAGGCGAGGCCCTGAACATTGGGCTTGTGGAAAAGGTCGTTCCCCTGAAGGATTTGAGGAAAACCTGCATAGATATGGCTGAAAAGATTATGTCCAAAGCGCCCCTTGCCATCAGGGCAATTCTTGAGGCTGTCAACGGGGGGATGGAAGTCAACCTTGAAGACGGATGCAAGTTAGAAACCAGACGCTTGGTTGATTGCTATGGCACTGAGGACCGTGTCGAGGGGGTTTCATCCTTTCTGGAGAAAAGAAAGCCCGAATATAAAGGGAAGTAGAAATCTTTCTGAGAGAAAGGAAACGGAAAATGGAGTTTGAAGATATCATATACAGCAAAAAGGATGGTGTTGCCAAGATCATGTTCAACCGTCCCCAGGTCTACAATGCTTTCCGAACAGGGACCCTCAAAGAACTTGCTACAGCCCTCGAAGCCGCCGATCTGGAACATACAGTGCGGGCGGTTATATTGACCGGTGCAGGTGAGAAGGCGTTTTGCACGGGCGGTGACGCAAAGGAGATAGAGGGTGGAGCGGGCTATGCGCAGGACATGGACTACTGGCACACCCGCGTCCATCAGGCCATCAGAACATTGACTAAACCAGTCATAGCCGCAGTAAACGGTTATGCAATTGGTGGGGGCAATATTCTGGTGACTATCTGTGACATGGCCATTGCCTCTGAAAACGCCATTCTCGGGCAGGCAGGGCCAAAGGTCGGCAGCTTTGATGCAGGCTTCGGGGCAGCATATTTGTCAAGATTGGTGGGAGAAAAAAAGGCCAGGGAAATATGGTTTCTCTGCAGGCAGTATAACGCCCAGGAGGCCCTGGAGATGGGCCTTGTTAATAAGGTGGTCCCGCTCGATAAGCTCCAGGACGAAGCTGAATCATGGTGTCAGGAAATCTGCAACATGTCCCCGACTGCCATCAAGTTCCTGAAACAAGCGTTTAATGCCGACACGGACCATATGTATGGGTTTGAAAACATGGCAATGAGTGCTGTGAGGCTTTTCTGGGGATCTGACGAGGCCGCGGAGGCTAAAAGGGCGAAGATGGAGAAAAGAAAGCCCAATTGGGGGACGTTTCGTTTATGAAGAGGGAAATAACTTGACCCCGAAAGCAATAAAGAAGAAGGCGTTCTGGATTAAGCAGCGAGGTAAAAGATGTTGAAGGAAGAGACCTTATCGGCACTGCTGATAAGAAACGCCCGAAAGTATGGAGAGAAGACGGCACTCAGAGAAAAGGAATTTGGAATCTGGCGCGAAATTTCATGGTCGGAATACCTCCAAAATGTCAAACATTTCTCATTAGGTCTCATGAAGCTTGGACTTGGCAAAGAGGAGAAGGTTGCAATAATGGGAGACAATAGGCCTGAATGGTTGTACGCAGAATTGGGGTGCCAAGCCGCGCTCGGAATTCCAGTTGGGATCTTTGAGGACTCTCTTATTGCAGAAGTTGAATACATCATCAATCACTCCGATGCGGAGATCGTTGTTGCCATTGATCAAGAACAGGTTGACAAAGTCCTTTCCTTGCTGCCAAGACTTCCCAACGTGAGATTTATTATCTATTCCGAACCGAAGGGTTTACATAGCTATGATGATTCCCACCTTATGTACTTTGAGGATGTGGTGTCCCTCGGCAGGGAGCTTGAAACAGAGGATCCTGACCTTTTTGAAAGTAATGTGTCTAGACTAGATGGCGATGACACGGCCCTTCTGGCCTACACTTCAGGGACGACGGGAACCCCCAAAGGAGTCTTAATATCTTATAATAATATAATCCGAACAACGAGGAATTTTAACGAAATACTCCCAAAACATCCTGACGATAGGTTTCTTTCTTTTCTTCCTCTCCCTTGGGTTGGTGAACAGTATATGGCCGTCTTCGCAGCACTCTATTCAGCGTTTACCGTTAATTTCCCGGAAGAACCTGAAACAGCGCTTGCGGACCTTTATGAAATAGGACCCACATTAATATTTGGTCCGCCTAAATTTTGGGAGAAATTCTGCAGTAATGTTCAGGTTGCGCATCTGGACGCCACATATCTAAAGGGACTTGTTTATCGGATATGCCTTCCTATAGGCTACGGCTGGGCAAAATTTAAATTCGACAAGAAGATCCCTCCCTGGTACTGGAAAGCCCTTTATGGCATTTCGTTTCTTCTCATTTTCCGCCCTCTGAGGGACCGATTGGGTCTTTCCAAAGTAAAGAGCGCCCTCACTGGCGGTGGCCAGATGGCCCCGGAGATCTTCAATTTTTTCCATGCCTTGGGTGTTAATCTAAAACAGATGCTTGGTATCACGGAACTCTCTGCTCTTCTCGCAATGCACCGAGACGACGACATTTGTCCGGATACAATCGGTCCTGCTGCACCCGAAGTTGAATTTAGGTTCACGGAGGAAGGCGAGATCCTTGTGAGCAGCCCCGGACTTTTTCAGGGCTATTACAAGGACAGGGCAAAAACCGAAGAGGTGGTGCCTGACGGAAAATGGTTCAGAACCGGCGACGCAGGATATATGACTGATAATAAACATTTGGTACTGATCGATAGAGTGGCCCATCTCATGAGGATGAGTGATGGAACTAAATTTTCTCCCCTATTTATAGAGACAAAACTGAATTTTTCGCCTTACATTACACATGCAGTGATATTGGGTGACAAACGTCCTTTCATAACTGCCATCATCTGCATCGATTTTTCAAATGTTGGCAAATGGGCTGAAGATAAGGGGTTAGGATATACAACTTACACTGATCTTGCTTCCAAGTCACAAGTTTACGATTTAATAGAGTGGGAAGTTTATGAAGTAAATAAGCGAATTCCAGCCAAAATGCGAATCCAGGCCTTTATTCTCCTGTACAAGGAGCTTGATGCCGACGACGGGGAACTTACAAGGACAAAAAAGCTGCGAAGGAACATCGTTGTAGATAAATACAGCAATGAGATAGAGGCACTTTATGGTTCAGAGGACTCGGTTCAGATTGATTCCGTGATTCAGTACCAGGATGGAACGACAAAGGGAATTTGCGCACAACTAAGAATCCGGAGGATGAAAAAGATGGAGGAGTACGAACAATTGGAGAAAAGAGGGCTAAAGAAATTGATCAGTGAGCTATTTTCTTGAATCTAATTAACTGTTAGCTTTATGTCGTTTCGATAGATTTAAGCTATGTTATATCAGTTGCTGATTTCAGGTGTCATGACAGGGTGCGTATATGCCCTTGTTGCAATAGGCTTTGTGGTCATCTATAAGGCATCTAAAGTTCTCAACCTTGCCCAGGGAGAACTTGTCCTAATAGGTCCCTACCTTTGCATCACGCTCATCTCGGAAGTTCGCCTCCCTTATTTCTGGGCTTTCATAGTAACACTGATTCTTTGTTTTTTTGTTGGACTCGTTATCGAAAGGCTTTTCATCAGGCCGCTTATCGGCGAACCGATACTCTCTGTTATCATGATTACTATTGGAATATCAAGCCTTATTAAGGGGATCGCTTTTATCTTTTGGGGAGGATCGACCAAGGTATTTCCTCAGGTTTTCTGCTTTGCACCTTATGCATGCGGCGATATTGTTATTCCAAGAACCCCATTTTGGTCATCGTTTATCTCTATTCTTTTGGTAGTGGCAATCTCATTGCTTTTTAAAAAAACCATGGTTGGGTTGTCAATGCGTTCGGTTGCAAGCGACCAACAGGCCGCTCAGTCAATGGGAGTGAGTGTGAGGAAGGTGTTTGCTCTTTCTTGGGGCATCGCAGCCTTTGTTTCGGGGCTTGGAGGAATTATCATCGGAAACATGAACGGGGTCAGAGAAGACATCAGCCATTTCGGTCTGAAGGTACTATCTGTGGTTATTTTTGGAGGCCTGGATAGCCTGCTGGGTGCACTGATTGGTGGAATCACAGTAGGAGTTCTTGAGAATCTGACTGGAGGGTATATAGATATGTATCTTGAGGGTATAAAGGACGTAGCACCGTTTATTTTTCTGGTACTTGTCCTAATGGCGCGACCATATGGGTTATTCGGGGTTAAAGAAATTGAAAGGCTTTAGTAACGACAAAACCGGTTTGCTGAACCATCCGTGAGATATTAATTTCACCTTTTTTATTGACTAGGAGAAATAATGCCCTGCGGACTTTTTCATGTAGATTACGCTTCAGACGAGGGGCTCTTTCCGACCCTGTGGCTAAAGTGTTGGATGGCCGCCTTAATGCTATCGGTGTTTCTTTTTCCCATTTTTGCAAGCGAACGAGCGATTAGCTTCTTCATCATAGCTGGCATATTCATAATAGGAGCTCACGGCTTAAATATCCTCACCGGCTTTACGGGTCAAATCTCAATTGGGCATGGCGCTTTTATGGCGGTAGGTGCATACACTTCAGGGATACTGATGACCAGGTTGGAGTTACCGTTTATCCTGTGTCTCCCATTCGCCGGCATCGGTTCCGCAATAATAGGTCTGCTTTTTGGTATTCCATCATTAAGAGTCAGAGGCCTGTATTTGGCTCTCGCCACTCTTGCGGGTCAATTCATTATAGAGTTAGCAATACTTGATCTAAAAAGCCTCACTGGAGGAGCGTTGGGGATCTTCGTTCCGAAGCCATGTATATTTGGTTTTAAGTTCGATAGCGAAATTTCCTGCTTCTATTTGGTCGCAGTTCTAGTGGTTATGGCGACTCTTTTCAACGTCTATCTTTTGCGGACGAAGGCGGGCAGAGCGTTCATCGCAGTGCGTGACAGATATCTTTCTGCTGAACTGATTGGGGTAAACCTATTCAAATACCGCCTCCTTTCTTTCGCCATAAGCTCCTTCTACGTAGGAGTTGCCGGTGCTCTATGGGGACATTATATAAATGCTGTTGCCATAGAACAATTTACCCTTACGATATCCATCCAATATTTAGCAATCATAATTATAGGCGGCTTTGGCAGCGTTAAGGGAGTCTTTTTTGGCGTCTTTTTCATGTTGGGCATCAATGAGATCCTTTCAGCTTACACGGCGAGGCTCAGTTGTGTACTTCCTCAACTCGCAGATAAAACACTTGGGATACAAAACATCGTGTTTGGATTGGCCATTATTGGGTTTCTTGTGTTCGAACCGGAGGGCCTTAATGAAATGTGGCGGAAATTAAGGGATTATTGGAAGCTCTGGCCGTTCTCTTACAAATTATCTGATCTACATAAATAATCATAATTATCATAATCAGGAGCAGCGAAAGGAGGAGGTAAGAATGAAAACAAAGACGTTTTGGATTTTAATTCTGATAGGTGTTTTCTGTTTGAATCTGGTGAGGGTTGAAACCAGTATAGCCGAGACAAAACTAAAATGGGGTGCAGCTGTAGATTTGAGTGGTCCCACGTCAGACATGGCAGCTCAACATGCATGGGGATTAATTGACTGTATAAAACTAATGAACGCACGTGGTGGCCTCAACGGTAAGAAGCTTGAGTTGGAAATGGTGGATCACAAGTATAACACCCAGTTAGGAATTGCCGCTTACAACCGCTTTGTGGAGGACAAGAATGTTCTCGGCCTTTATATACAGGGGACCGGGATTGCTTATGCGCTTTTACCTAAAAACAATGCAGACAAGATAGTTGCAATAGGGACCAACCTGGACGCTGACATGACAGTAGGCGAGAAATATCCTTACAATTTTTGCCTCGGCCCCACCTATTCGGACCAGGCGAGGATTGCTTTGAAATATATGGTTGACAGTTTTGAAGGGGGCGGCAAACCAAAAGTATGCGTCGTTCGCCCAAAAGGACGTTATGGCGAGAGTCCACTGAAAGCTATTGACATGTATTCCGAAGAACTTGGGATTGAGAAACCGAAAGACATTATCGTTGATTGGGGTGCGTTAGACACAACATCCCAGGTACTGCTCTTAAAACAAAGTGAACCTGATTATGTTTACATTACTCTCACAGCCATGAATGCTGCGGTTGTACTCAAGGACGCTATGAGATACGGGCTTAAAACGCAGTTTGTAGCTGATATCAGAACTATTAGTGAGCAGATGCATTATTATGCTCGAGAAGCCGCGGAAGGCTACAAGGGACTTACTCCCTTTGCAACGTTTGATATTGATGTCCCCGGCGCAAAGGATGTTAAGGAGGCTGCGATGACATTCCGCGAGGGCAAGTACATGAACAAGGAGCTCACTTTCGCATATATAGAGGGTTATTGCTATGGCCTGACAATCATTGAATCTATCAACCGGGCCAAAAAAAATGGTGAGTTGACGCGAGAAGGGATTAAGAATGCATTGGACAGCTTCCGTGGCGTGCAGTTGGGAGGGCTTTATCCGGGAGTGACTTTTACGCCGAAAGATCATAGAGGCAGTTTAAGGGCAAGGATGTTTGAGGTTAAGGCTGGAAAAATGGTGCCCATCACGGATTATATTGCTGTAAGCGATGATCAGAAATACCTAGGGAAATAGTTTTGTAAGCTGTAGAGGCGGCCTTCCGTAAATGGGTTTTGATCTATCGCTTAAGCGGTGTTGAGCAGACTGCTTCGTTGCAATTGTCACGAACCGGGGAGCGATTGAATCCCCATAGCCGCAACGAAGCGGCTCAGTTCAACACGACTGTAACCGGAATTTCGCTATGCTCAACTACGTTTACAATCTTTAACGTTTAGCTGGTGCCTTGTAGGTAAACCCTAATCCTTGGATACACTTAATGTCATTATTGAACGTTAATAACATAGAGGTGAGATACAGCGATTTTATTTTGGTCATAAAAGGCCTCTCACTGGAAGTCAGGGATGGTGACATCGTGTCTGTCTTGGGTAATAATGGTGCAGGTAAGACCACGATGCTAAAGGCAATTTCAGGACTCGTCAAATCAGAAGATGGTGTGGTCTCAGATGGTTCAATCGAATTTCTTGAAAAGCGGATTGATAGATTGCCTCCGGAAGAGATTGTAAAAAGAGGAATTTTCCAGGTAATGGAAGGAAGACGCGTCTTTGAGGATTTTACTGTCGAAGAAAATCTTAGAATTGCATCTATAACGCTCCCCCTCCAAACCCAATTCAGGACAAGGTCGGATATGGTCTTCGAATATTTTCCCAGGCTTCAGGCAAAAAGAGGGGCTTTGGGAGGGTATTTGAGCGGCGGTGAACAACAGATGCTTTGCATAGGCAGAGCCTTAATGAGTGGGGCGATTCTTATGCTCCTTGACGAGCCATCTATGGGGCTTAGCCCGCTGCTCGTCAAAGAGATATTCACCATTATAAAGAAGCTGAATAGAGAGGAGAACATCTCGATGATTGTCGTGGAGCAAAACGCTAAGTTGGCGTTGGGAATATGCAATTACGGATACGTTATGGAAAATGGGCGGATCGTGCTCGCAGATACCGCAGAAGCCTTAAATGGTAACCCTGATGTAAAAGAATTTTATCTTGGGTTGACTACCGGCGGAAAAAGAAAAAACTTTAGAGAAACAAAGCATTACAAAAGAAGGAAAAGATGGTTGGGCTGACAGACCTTGTGGTGTTATTAGTTGAGAGAAGATAATGAACAGGGCTGCTAATAGACAAGAAATACTGAGAGTTGAAAGCATCAGTCTTTCTTTTGGTAAAGTGAGTGCGCTGCATAATATTTCATTTGCTGTCAAACGTGGTGAAATATTATCAATAATTGGCCCCAATGGGGCGGGTAAAACATCAATGCTGAACTGTATAAACAGGTTTTACGTCCCACAGGAAGGTACGATTTGGTATCAAGAACATGACCTCGCTCGTTACCGACGTCACAATATCAGCAAGCTTGGAATAGCCCGTACTTTTCAGGGTCTTAACTTGTTCGAAGGCATGAGCGTTTTGGACAATATTAAGCTGGGAAGGCATTGCTTTATAAAAACCAGCTTTCTTTCAAATGGTTTTTATTATGGTAAAACTCGTCAGGTAGAATTGGCACTTAGGAGAGAAATCGAAGAAACTATTGTAGATCTTCTTGAGATAGAAGCCTTTCGAAAAAAGATAGTGGGCACCCTTCCCTACGGATTACAGAAAAGAGTGGAATTGGGAAGAGCGCTTGCAATGAAACCGGAGTTGTTATTGCTCGACGAGCCGATGGCAGGCATGAATCTGGAGGAAAGAGAGGATATGGCCAGGTTTATTTTGGATATCAGAGAGTTGTGGGGAATAACGGTTGTAATGGTCGAGCACGATATGGGAGTTGTTATGGACATATCTGATCGAGTATGCGTCCTGGACTATGGGAGAAAGATAGCGGAAGGGCAACCCGGTGATATAATGAACAATCCAATTGTTGTAAAGGCATATTTGGGAGAATAAATTACACTACTAATAATTGGATTGAATCGTTGTACCAATGTTGATGCCTCCGCAATAAGCAACCTATCAGTAATAGATCGAAGATAGTCATGCTCAAAGTCAATAATATCGAAGTTGTGTTTGACAGATTTTACCTTGTTCTCAAGGGTATTTCATTGGAAGTGCCGGAAAAAGGTAAGGTGGCTTTCTTAGGGTCAAATGGCGCTGGGAAGTCGACGGTCTTGAAGGCGATTGCCGGCCTCCTGAAATCGGAAAGGGGGTTAGTTACAGACGGAATGATAGATTTCCTGGGCATCGACGTAACCAACGAGGAGCCGCGTAAAACCGTCGATCTCGGTATTTCAACGGTTCCTGAAGGGGGTGGTGTCTTTGAGCAGTTGAGCGTAGAAGAAAACCTGATGATCGGCATGAGGCGTGGACGGCGAAGAGATATAAGGGCGAACATGGCAATAGCTTTTCAGTACTTTCCGGCACTCATCCCCCATGCTAAGAAGTTGGCAGGCCTGCTTAGTGGTGGTGAACAGCAGATGGTCGCGATCGGCCGTTCACTCATGTCAATTCCGAGGCTTATGTTGCTGGATGAACCCTCACTCGGGTTGGCACCCCTCTTGGTCAAATCAATTTTCAATATAATCGATAAAATCAACAGAGAAAGAGGAGTTGCGATTCTCCTCGTGGAGCAGAACGCAAATGTCGCCCTGAACATGTGCCAATATGGATACATCATGGAGAATGGCAAAATTGTCATGGACGGCAAGTGCTCGCAACTGATGGAAAATGAAGATGTTCGGGACTTTTATCTGGGCATGAAAGAGCGAGATGAAAAAACCAGGTTTCATAACATAAAGCATTACAAAAGACGTAAACGATGGCTTTCATGAAAAATTGTGAAGAGCACTACACGTATTATTAGAAGTCTCATAATAATAGGTGCCAGCGCAATGCAAACAAGTCGATCATAGTATCCTGCGAGAAACCGCAACATTCCATGGCACCAATTATAGGAACATTAATATGTTAAAGATCTCAAACATTACCCTGGGCTTTGGGGGACAAAGGGCTCTTGATGGCGTGAGCTTTGAAGTGCCTAAAGGCTGCATCTATTCTATTATTGGTCCAAACGGCGCTGGCAAAACCAGTTTGCTTAACTGTATCAATGGCTTTTATCGCCCAAGTAAGGGTGAGATTTTGTTTGGAGGTAAGGATTTAGTCTCCATGCGTCCTCATGAGATCCCCAGCCTTGGGATAGGCCGGACCTTTCAAAAAATTGAGTTGTTCCGGAATCTCCGCGTCATTGATAATCTTTTACTTGGCAGTCACATGGAGTTTGATTACGGTGTCTGCGCCGGCGGGATTTTTTTCGGAAAAGCCATAAAACAGGAGCTCCTATTTAGAAGGCGTGCTGAAGAGGTTATCGATTTTTTAGAAATTGAAAACTGGAGGAATAGTGTCGCCGGCAAGGTGCCATTCGGCGTGCTTAAGAGAGTAGAACTGGGGAGAGCCCTCTGCATGAATCCTAAAATTATCCTTATGGATGAGCCAACCTGTGGGATGAACGCGGAAGAAACCGAGGATTTCGCCAGATTCATAATAGATATTTACGAGGAATTGGACGTAACAATTGTACTCGTGGAACATGACATGCAAGTGGTCATGGAAATCTCACACAGGATATGCGTATTGAACTACGGGAGAAAAATTGCAGAGGATACTCCTGAAAACATCCGGATCAATTCCGAGGTGGTAGAGGCCTATTTGGGCCAATAATCGAGGCTTGTTCCCTCCGGCGTGAACGATGTATACGGAGGAAGGTGTGGGTATTGATCATGGATGTTGAATACAAAAGAAAAGATACAATCCCTTCCCTCTTTCTTTCACAGGTAAAAAAGCATGCTAAGAGAGTAGCATTAAGGGAAAAGAATTTCGGCATCTGGGATGAGATTTCATGGAGCGGCTATTACCAGAAGGTGAACCATCTCGCCCTTGGCTGTTTGTCTCTGGGTATGGAAAAAGGTGATCGAGTCGCCATACTCAGTGAAAATCGCCAGGAATGGCTTTACAGTGATCTTGCAGCGCAAAGCATTGGCGGCATCTCCGTTGGGATTTATCCAACAAACCCACCGTTCCAGGTCAAATATATCCTGGAGCATTCCGGAGCAAACTTATGTATCGTTGAAGATCAGGAGCAGACGGACAAGGTGCTTGAAATAAAAAATGAGCTCCGAGATCTCAAAAAGATCATTGTAGTTGATCCAAAAGGACTGAGAAATTACAAGGATCCGATGTTGATGGTATTTGACGATCTATTGGAACTTGGAAAAGAGATGGACCAGAAAACACCGGGTTTGTTGATCGGTCATATTGCTGAGATACAAGAAAACGATGTGGCCACTATGGTCTATACTTCTGGAACTACGGGACCTCCTAAGGGAGTGATGTGGACGCATAAGTCAATATTGGCCGTCATGGATGACATAGTCACGATGCTCCCACTGACAGAAAGGGATGAGGTTGTATCGTATCTCCCCCTCTCCCATGGGGCGGAAAGGTACTTTTCCCTGTATGCTGCCATCATGGCCGGTTATACGGTTAGTTTCAGCGAAAGCATCACAACCATCCAGGAGGCCTTGGCGGAGATCTCCCCTACCTTTTTCTTCGCTGTGCCCCGGATTTGGGAGAAGATGTATTCCCAAATACATGCAAAGGTGAAGGATAGTGTTGCTCTTAAGAGATACTTCTTTGAACTAAGCGTAAAAATAGGACAAAGGCTAACCCAAAGAATCATAAACCAAGAGGAGATCAGCCTTGGGTCAAAGATACTCTACGGTTTGGCTTACATCCTCTGCCTCAGGGCCATTAGAGATAAGTTGGGCCTTTTGAGGGCGCGCACCTGTTTAAGCGCTGCTGCTCCCATTTCTCCTGAGATACTGAAGTTCTTTCACTCTATTGGCATCGTTATACGCCAAGGATATGGCATGACCGAAACAGGGGGTTTCAATTTCCTCCAAAGAAAGAGTGATTTCAAGCCAGGGTCGGTTGGGAAGGCACTCCCCGCAACAGAAAAGAGTAAAATAGCTGATGATGGAGAACTCTTAGTGAAAGGGAAATGCCTATTCCTGAAATACTTTAAGGACCCTGATGCTACAGCCAAAATGCTGCAGGGCGGTTGGGCCCATACGGGAGATGTGGCCAAGGTCGACGAAGAAGGAGATCTGTTCATTGTTGACCGAAAGAAGGATCTCATAATTACGTCTGGAGGAAAAAATATCGCACCTTCTGAGATCGAAAATGACCTCAAGCGCAGTCTGTTTATAAGTGAAGCTGTAATTATTGGAGACAATAGAAAATTCCTGTCCGCACTTATTCAGATCAATTTCGATAACGTATCAAAATGGGCCATGGAAAACCGCATATCTTTCACGAATTACAAAAGCCTGGCTGTAAACCCCGAGGTGTACAAGCTGATCCAAAACGAAGTAAAACAGGTAAACAGCAGATTCTCAAGGGTTGAGAACGTCCGAAAATTCAGGATATTTGATAAAGAGCTGGATGAAGATGATAATGAGGTAACGGCAACTCAAAAAGTCAAACGAGCAATAATAGAAAATAAGTTTAAATATCTCATAGATGACATCTATACGGAATAAGGAGAGTTCTTTTGAGTGACGAAATCACTTTTATTCTCCAGATAGCGTTATCGGGCGTGGTTACCGGATCCCTTTATTCAATACTTGCGTTAGGCTTTGTGCTCATCTACAAGGCATCGGATGTGCTAAATTTTGCGACCGGCGAGATCATGATGCTTGGGGCCTATTTCTTTTATACGTTCAATGGATTGTTTAACCTGCCCTTCTGGCTTTCGTTTTTATTAGTTCTTATCATCTCCGTTTTAGTTGCTCTATTTATCGAGCGGCTTTGTCTTAGACGACTAATCGGGGAGCCGGTGATTTCGATTATCATGGTGACCCTGGGCATTGGAGTATTTATTAAGAGCATCATTGAATTGGCATGGGGTCCGCTGACTCGGTCCTATCCAGCCTTTTTTTCGGGAGACCTCATAGAAATAGGCCGGATTGTATTGTCTCCCCTAAACCTTATCATCATCGTATTTGCCTGGATTACGATCATTATTCTGTTGCTTTTCTTTAAGTTCACGAGACTTGGGCTTGAGATGCGAGGTACTGCCGACAGGCAGGGAATAGCACTCATGCTTGGCGTTAACGTCGATTGGATATTCGCATTATCGTGGGCTATTGCCGTTGGAGTTGCGTCGGCCGCAGGAATATTCTTTGCGTACTCCAATGTTTTGAACCCTCATCTGCACATGATCGGCATTGGTGTTTTGCCTGTTGTCATTCTAGGCGGCATCGACAGTATAGGGGGTGCTATCGTAGGCGGCATTATTGTGGGTGTCATTACAAACCTTGCGAGTGCTTATCTGGGCCAATATATGATCGGTATAGACGAAATGTTCCCTTATGTGATTCTCCTTCTTGTCTTGATGTTTAGACCGTACGGCTTGTTCGGCAGTGAAGAGATTGAAAGGGTGTAATTTCCAATAACAGTATTGACCGGGGCTTTAAATGACAAGTGGTTATTTCTCTGCAAATTACAGGCAGGAGATCCAGTGGTTTCGTACAGTTTGGTTGAAATTGTGGATGGGGATCTTCATTTCTTTTCTTTTGGTAATTCCTTGGATTACTTCTTCTCACATCCTATTCGCGCTTAATCTGTGCGGTATTGGTATTATAGGGGCTTTAGGATTGAATATCCTTACAGGATATACGGGTCAATTGTCCATAGCCCACGGGGCCTTTGTCGGGATAGGAGCATATACTGCAGGGATTCTGGCACTCAGATTAGGAATCCCTTTCTGGCTTGCTATTCCCGCTGGAGGCATTTTAGCCGCTATAAATGGCCTTCTACTGGGATTCCCATCTTTGAGACTTAGGGGCCTATATCTGATTATGTCTACAATGGCCTTCCAGATCATAATGAACCACGTTTTTGGAAATTGGAAATCCATGACGAATGGGCACCAAGGCTTGACGATTCCCCACCTTCACGTCCTGGGCTTTGAATTCAAATCTGACGCATCGTTCTACTATTTGATCCTTTTTGTTGTGATTCTCGGAACAGTTTTTGCCGCAAATTTGATGCGAAGTCGAATAGGCCGTGCCTTTATGGCAATCAGGGACCGAGATTTGGCCGTCAGGGTCATGGGCATTGATATGACCAAATACAAACTTATTTCCTTTGCTCTCAGTTCGTTCTATGCAGGGATCTCAGGTGGAATATATGCATTTTACCTATGTCAAATCAATCCGGAACATTTTACCATCACAGTTTCAATCCAGTATATTGCGATGATTATTATTGGAGGTCTCGGGAGCATCACAGGAACCATTTATGGCGTATTGTTCGTAACACTCGTCCCTGACTTGATAATGAGACCCATCCTCGAGGCGTTAGGTGGGGCTCTTGGAATTTCTGGTGACATATATTATCAGGTCAAAAATGCCTTTTTTGGCTTAATCATCGTGATTTGTCTTATTGTTGAACCAAAGGGATTACACGGCTTATGGGAGAGGACAAAGGCATTTTTTAAAACATGGCCTTACACCTATTGACGAAAAAGCCACGTATACAAAATAATTACCCTTTTATCGGATCTCTAAACCAGCAATTGTACATGGGGATTTGCACATAAATAGGCACGGAAGCCAATGAGGAACGGCTTAATAATGAACAAGGTTAAGAATTCTGCCGCCGAGGGCGCTCTAACGGGCGCTTTGGTCTCTTATTACATTCCAAACTTGCTTGGTGCTCCATTTACATGATTACCCGCCCGTGCCGAGCGGGGCCGCGGGTAACGGAGCGGATTCATGGGGAATTAAGGAAACAAGAACACATTTAACTTCAGGAGGCGAGAAAATGAAAACTAACAGGACAAGTGCAAAAGCGCGGATGATAGTCACCCTTTTAGGGCTGATGGTGGTCTTAGCCTTCACAGCCCCTGTTTATGCGGAACGGGGCGTTTCCGACACCGAAGTTCGTCTCGGAAATAGTATGGATTTAACGGGACCGATTGCCGATACTACGCGACCCATTGCCCAGGGCATAAGACTTTATTACGAATACATCAATGACCAGGGAGGAATTAATGGACGTAAGATAACGTTTTTCGATTTTGATGATCAATACAAGACCGACCAAACATTAGCCAATATTAAAAGGCTTGTAGAAGAGGAAAAGATCTTTGCTGTTACTGGCATTGCGAGCACTCATGCGGCCATCCCGCTTATTCCTCGGTTAGAGGAATATAACGTGCCGATGATTACGCTTACGTCTTCAACAGAAATCTGCATTCCACCAAAAAGGCTTGTGTTTGTTACCAGGGGCACCAGGGAGAATGAGGTTTTCATAGGGCTTGACTACGCGGTAAATGACCTCGGGCTAAAGAATCCCCGTGTTGCGCTTGCGCACCCTGATAATGAATATGGAAGGTCAGGTGCGCGGGCAGTTAAGGCTCGGCTAGAATTCTACGGGATAGAGCTGGTTGAAACAGTGATAATTCCTAAACCGGTTGTTGATCTTACTCCTCAGGTGCTTCGACTGAAAAAGGCAAAACCGGACGTGGTCTACATATTTGAGCTTGCCGAAGCGAGCGCAGTTTTAATAAAGACCGCTGCTAAATATGGTCTTGAACCTCTTTTCATCGGCCCGATGGATTCGACACGTGAAGATCTTATTGATATAGCCGGTGATTCGAGCAAAAACTACATTGGGACTGCCACGTATGTTTCCTGGTATGACGATGTCCCGGGACTACCGCCGGGGCTACGAGAAGTGGCAAAAAAGCATCCTGATTTCATCAAAAGCAGATATTTTGTGGGCGGGATTCATATCGGCATGGTGGCTGTGGAAGCCATGAAAAGAGTCGGCCCCAATTTGTTTGTAGACAGCTTTATAAATGCTTTGGAATCCATGAAGGATGTGAATTTCGGAGATGTTGCGGCACCTGTGAGTTATGGACCTGACAGTAGATGCGGCAGCGATTCCGCAAGGCTTTTCAAAGTGGACATCAGCAAAAAACGTCTTGTACCACTCACGGGATGGCGTAAGCCACTGTCAAAAAAACCATGATTTATTTATTTTAAGACCCCCTAAGGGGAAGTCCAGTATCGTCATAGATAAGGGGACAAAAAAGATGGAAATTTCTGAGGAAATATTGAAGAAGATCTATACTAAAAGCTTTGCCGGGCTTAACCGTCTCAGAATTATTGGGACTGCCGTCATTCAGGCGAAGGCCGAAATCCAGCTTGCTGGATGCCGCATAAAGCCCCATAGGTCAAGACTATTATGAGACGGTTAATATGTAAACTTTACATAATGCATCAATTTAGCTGAGCAGTATAGTCCTGTTGGTTCTTACCTGTGAAATTGCGCTTCAAAATGGCAAGATATATATTTCGTGGCTTGGGATTCCGGATTCCGATATTCAGATTTCGGCACCGCCTCTTGGGCGCCGGGGCGGTCAGTCTGATCGTGGGAGAAACGTTAACAAGTTTCATATGAGATTTTGCGGGGGTAGGCTTGAGGAGGGCCTTTGCTGGTTTTCCAAAGGCCCGTTACTTCTATTCGAAACAAGCAGGCCTCCTATTTTATTTTGTGCACATGAGTGGATACAGAGATAATGCACGATGAATTTCGAAGCATACCTAAACGTGTCTTAGCCGTATGTGGGTCTCCGCGGAAGGGCAATACAGAAAGTATCCTTACTTTTATTCAAGGTAAATTGACCTGCTATGCTGATATCAATTTTGAAATGATCCGTTTAAGGGAAAAAGAAGTAGGCTTTTGCAGGTCATGTTTCAAATGCATCTCTAAAAGGACCTGCTTGGGGAACGAGGATGATATGCCGCTCGAAATCCTCCCAAAGATGTTGGAATCGGATTTGATTCTTTTTGCTTCTCCATCATATTACGGAACGGTCACTGGGTTAATGAAGAATTTCATGGACAGATGCTTACCTCTTCAGAACTTATATTCTCCCGGGCCACTTCGGGGAAGGCCCGCAGTCAACATCGTTATATATGGCAGAAGCGCGGGTATTCATCTTACACATGCGACACTCGATTATTGGTGTCTTACATTGGGAATGAATGTCATTAGGAATTATCAGTTTAAGGCAATGGATAAGAACGACGCTTCTAAAGATCCATCGATAAAAAGGCAATCTGAAGAGATCGCGCGTACTATTTATGAGTACCTTGTGAGCACTTCAAAAGATCCACTGTACGAACAGTACCCCAGGATTATAGTTAGTGAAAACGCGCTGACATCTGCATGGAAATTGACCGAACAGGACGTTGATAAAACAATGATTCCTGAGAAGTAACTCTTGTCTTGAATATGATATTACGATAGGAGAATTCATGTACAAGAAAACAATTCCCCAACAAAAGCTGTTCGGTTTAGACACTCAATTATCCCCCCATTTACGTGACCGCTTAGAAGCTTCTTGGCCGCATCTGTTCAAACCTGAAGTCCTTCCAATACTGTTCAGGAACGAGAGTCGGTATGCCATGCTCTATGGAAAAACAGGACGACCAAATTTCAGCGTTGCGCGCGTACTCGGGCTGTGTCTCCTGCAAGAGTTTAACACCTTGAGCGATCAACAGGCTCTGGATGCGCTCAGTTTCGATGTTCGGTGGCGATACGCATTGGATGTCAGTGATGATCAAGATTATTTATCAAGGCGTTCACTGGTTGAATTTCGCCGCCGACTGGCCGCTAAAGACCCGGAAATGACACTGGTCCGAAACGTATTCGACAATGTCAGGGATACAGCGATTAAAAAGCTCGGACTATCCGCCCGCGACCAAAGGCTCGATTCCACACATATCATTTCAAATATACGCATACGCGGCAGGCTGGCCCTGTTTTCAAGTACGCTCACTGTTTTTTTAAAAAGTCTGAATGGAGATCAATTTTCAAAAGTCCCCAAGAAAATCAGGCAATGGCATACAACTGAATCCGAAGGATGGTTTGGACTGGGACCGGCTGAGCAAAAGGTAAAGCTGGAACAGCTGGCCCAATACACCTATAGACTCATCGTTATCTTTGCAAATGATGAACAGGTCAAAAGCAATGAACCGTATCAATTGCTGGACCGCCTTTTCCACGAACAATGCGAGATCAAGAAAACACCCGGACCCGATGGAGACTCCTCCAAGGGCAACAGCATCCAGGTCAAGAAAAGGACTGAGGGGGCAACCCTTCAATCCCCCTACGACCCGGATGCATCTTACGGTCACAAAGGCTCAGGGTACAGCCTCCACATCACCGAGACCTGCAACAATGAGCGAAAAACTGAA
>JAGVAP010000041.1 GCA_020060215.1 Deltaproteobacteria bacterium
CCTGTTCCGGAGCCTGTCCAGGGTATCCTTGGAGATATCCAGGATCCTCAAGAGCTCCTCTTCCGACATGATCTCCTTTTCCATACGACACCTCCTTTTTGCTTAGGGTTTTATGTGCGCAGATCCACATGGATCTTCCTCCGCTATCTTGAGCGAAGAGACGGGCGGTTCAGCCTGTAGTCAGGACCTTTGAAATGAACGACCCGCCCCATGCCCGCAAGCCGTGACGCGATCCGGCCGTCGATCTTCTGGGAGATCTCATCGAGGGAAAGATTGGAGGTGACCACCATGGGCTTGAGGAGGTTGTCCCTCTGGTAGATGATGTAATCCATGGTCTGCCGCGCCCACTCGGTGGGCTTCTCCAGCCCGAAGTCATCGAGGACCAGGAACTCACAGGAGGAATACCTCTCGATGTAGAACGCCTCCGTTTCCCGGGTGTCCTCCTGAAACGCCTTCCGGATCTCGAAAAGGAGCCTGGGAACGGACGTGAACACCACCCTTTTCCCCTGGAGCAGGAGCTCGCGCGTGATGGCCACGGCCATGTGGGTCTTACCGGTGCCGTAACTCCCAAAGATGAAAAGGCTCGACGAGGGATCCCGCGCGTAGTCTCTACAGAGCTTGAAGGGTTGCTCGAGAGGCTTTCCTGGTCTGAAATTCTCGAAGGAGCATGCAAGGTATTTGGGCGGCACACCCGCCTTGCTGAGACACTCCTCGATGTTGGCCTTTACGTAATCCAGCCTCTTGCAGCGGCGGCAGATCCCGGTCGATTCGTCGAAATCCGGGTATTGCCAGGACTTGATGAACGGATCCCATTCAGGCTGGAAGCGCTGGCCGCAACCCTTACATGATAGATCACCCGGCCTCGTGCGCTCCCTCGTCTCCTCCTTTTCCCTGATCTTCTTCATAAGGTCCGCTAGTGACATCGACGGGGTATTCGCTCGGGAGATCGAACCCTTTCCTTCCTCCCTGGCGGCCTCTCTCTTCTCCATGAGCCTCCGGTTGGCTTCCGCGGCCTCTTCCATGTCTTTCCTCCTTGTATCTCTCGCTGTTCGTGAGCCATCTTCTGAGCCTCGAGCGGTAGTTGATCCTTCCTTTGGGCCTCCGGTCGAGGAGCCAGGTCTTCCAGCCCTTGATCTCTTTTTCCAGATCGAGCGATGGGAAATCCACCAGGAGATCCCTGATGAAGGGGAGATCCTTTTCGAAGTTGAAGGGGTAGTCGGGAACGGATTTGAGGAGGTTGAGGTACTGCCTCTCTTGCGCGCTTACAGGCGGTGCCGTCGGAGGCGGGTCGAAAGGGGTGGCTTCGGGCGGGTTGCCTTTCTCGGAGATCTCGCTCCGGGTGCACCCTAATAGGAGGTTATTATTTTTTTCTTCTCTATTTATATAGATGAGGGGCACATTTTGCACTTTACGGTGGCTATTTTGCACCCCATGGTGCACCTGGTGCACTTTACGGTGGCTATTTTGCACTTTGCCGGAAAGCTCCTCCGGATATGAAGAGTGTCCATTTTGCACTTTAGGGTGTCCATTTTGCACTTCGTCCTCGTAGCGGAAGAGCTTGGGGATGAAGATGCCGGACTTCCCCACCGCCTCTATCCAGCCCCGCTCCACGAGCCTCTTCTTGGCATAGATGATTGTCCGTCTGGCCATGGGCAGCATCTCCTCCAACTGCTGAATGGTGGCCCAGCACTCCCAGGTCTGTTTGTTGGCAAGGAGCAGGTAGGCGTCGAAGAGCACGATCTCGGCAAGGGTCATATCCTTGTAGTGATCGAGTATGCCCACCCTCTTTACCACCCAGAGCCCTTCGAACTTGCGCATGATCAGACCTGTTCTCTTCCCTCGGTTCCTTCGGAGCTTTTGGGGAGTGCCTCACCTACGAATTGAGAAACCGCCATGGCTTTCCCCTGGTACATCCTGGGATAGGAGATAAAGAGCCTTTCCATGGCTCTCGTCATGCCCACGTAACAGAGCCTCCGCTCCTCCTCCAGATCGCCTCCGTCCAACGATCGCTGGTGGGGGAGGAGCCCCTGTGCGCACCCGGCCAGGAAGACCGCTGCGAACTCGAGACCCTTGCTCTTGTGTAGCGTCATGAGGTTTATCCGGTCATCGTTCGTTGTCTCCCTCTCGCGGGCTTTCACCTGGTCGACGTAGAAGAGGAAGTCCTCGATCCTCTCGAACCTGGCCAGGGCCACCGCCAGTTCGTTCAGGTTCTGGATGCGGCTATCATCCGGCGTCACCTCCTCGTCCCTGCAGATGTAGCGGTCATATTCCGTGAGCCGCCTGATCCGCTCCAACAGGTCGGGCAAGGGGAGATGCTTCTTTTGGTAGTCGTACCGCAAGCTGAGAATGAGTTTCTGGAAGAGCCCTGCGCTTCTTGCCATGTAGGGGCGGCTGAAGCGGCCTCCCAGGGAGATGAAGAGCGATTTGCCTTTTAAGCGGGCCGCTCCCTCAAGCTCCTTGATGAAGGATTTCCCGAGGTATCTTGGAGGCACGTTGACGATCCGGAGCATGGCCTCGTCATCATCCAGATCGTGGATGATCCTGAGATACGCGATCATGTCCTTGATCTCCCTGCGGTCATAGAATCCGAGGGAGCCGACCACGTGATAGGGAACCTTCTGCCGGATGCACTCGTCCTCCAGCGCACGGGACTGGGCGTTGGTGCGGTAGAGGATGGAGACGTTGCTGAAGCGGGTGCCGTTACCGCGGACAAGGGATTTGAGTTTCTCGATGATGGAAAAGGCCTCCTTCTCCGGATCCTCTGCGTCGATGAGCTCCACCGGCATGCCCTCCGGATTCCGGGTCCAGATGGTCTTCTCGGTCCGCACCTGGTTCATGGCAATGAGTCTGCCGGCGCTCTGGAGGATCGCTTTCGTTGAGCGGTAATTCTGCTCGAGCTTGATGGTGACGGCCTTCGGGAAGGTGCGGTCGAACTCGATGATGTTTTCCGGCGCCGCCCCTCGCCAGCCGTAAATGGACTGCCAGTCGTCTCCCACCACGAAGAGGTTCTCCTGTGGGGGAGTGAGGAGCCGGATGATCTCGAACTGGGCGAGGTTCGTGTCCTGGAATTCATCGACCAGGATGTATCCGAAGCGCTCCCGGTAGCTCCGGAGAGCCCGCTTGTCGGATTTCAGGAGCTTCCAGCATCGAAGGAGGAGGTCGTCATAATCGAGGAGCGCCTCCTTTCCTTTCCATTCCTCGTACACGCGGAATGCCTCGGCGACTTTCTTCATGAAAGGCCCTTCGGCCTCCGCGGAAAAACCCCTCTCGTCGATGAGCCTGTTCTTGGAAAGGCTGATGATGGCGCCGACCCTTCCTACCTCGAGATTCTGGTTCACCCCTTCGGGTCCGAGGACCCTTTTCAGGAACGTGGTTCGTTTCTTGTCATCCAGGATGTCTAGGTTCTGGCCCTCAGGCAGAGACTCCCTCAGGATACGAAGGCAGATGGAATGAAAGGTGCCGCAGTTAAGAGTTGCGGCGCTTGATTCCCCTATGAGCCCTTTCAGCCTCTCCTTCATCTCGAAGGCGGCTTTCCTGGTGAAGGTGACGGCCAGGATGTTCGACGGTTCGACGCCGCGCGAAAAAACGTGATAGCCGATCCGGTGGGTCAGCACCCTGGTCTTTCCCGAGCCCGCGCCGGCGATCACCCTCACGATCCCTTCTGCCAAAACAGCCTCTCTCTGTTTTTGGTTGAGCTTCTCCAGATTCATCGTTCTATCCCCTGACATAGCCAGGCCCACGGTCCGAGATCATGACGAAATCCTGCTGCCGAAGGGTCCCGGCAAGCTCTTGGGCCAAGGAAAGGAGTTTCCGCCTCACCGGCTCGGTGTGGCCCTGGTAGATCTCTTCAATGTCCACAGGCCCCGCGAGGAATGCCCTGACTGCGAACAAATCCAGGAGAGCACAGGCCGATCGGTACCCCGCACCCCCTTCTCCTCCGCCATCAGTCCTGAATCCATCTCCCGTAAAGGTGACCATGCCGGTATCCCTGTTGAGGATGAGGTACCCACAGCAGAGGTCATTTGTAGAGACTTCAAACATTGCAACATGGTGATCTATGCTCCTTGCCAGGGTGTCCCTGAGCATTTGCAGGGACCTCTGTGTGATTCCAAACGCACGTTCC
>JAGVAP010000095.1 GCA_020060215.1 Deltaproteobacteria bacterium
CCTGTTCCGGAGCCTGTCCAGGGTATCCTTGGAGATATCCAGGATCCTCAAGAGCTCCTCTTCCGACATGATCTCCTTTTCCATACGACACCTCCTTTTCGTTTAGGGTTATGTGTGCAGATCCACCTGGATCTTTCTCCGCTATCTTGAGCGAAGTGAGGGGCGGTTCAGCCTGTAATCAGGCCCTTTGAAATGAACGACCCGCCCCATGCCCGCAAGCCGTGACGCGATCCGTCCGTCGATCTTCTGGGAGATCTCATCGAGAGAGAGGTTGGAGGTGACCACCATGGGCTTGAGGAGGTTGTCCCTCTGGTAGATGATGTAATCCATGGTCTGCCGCGCCCACTCGGTGGCCTTCTCCAGCCCGAAGTCATCGAGGACAAGGAACTCACAAGAGGAATACCTCTCGATATAGACCGCCTCCGTTTCCCGGGTGTCCTCCTGGAAGGCCTTTCGGATCTCGAAAAGAAGCCTGGGGACGGAGGTGAACACCACCCTTTTCCCCTGGAGCAGGAGCTCGCGCGTGATGGCCACGGCCATATAGGTCTTGCCGGTGCCGTAACTCCCAAAGATGAAAAGGCTTGACGAGGGATCTCGTGCATAGTTCCTGCAGAGTTTGAAGGGTTGCTCGAGAGGCTTCCCTGGCTTGAAGTTCTCGAAGGAGCATGCGAGATACTTGGGCGGCACACCAGCCTTGCCCAGACACTCCTCGATGTTGGCCTTCACGTAATCCAGCCTTTTGCAGCGGCGGCAGATCCCTGTTGATTCGTCAAACTCCGGGTATTGCCAGGCCCTGACAAACGGATCCCATTCAGGCTGGAAGCGCCGGCCGCAACCCTTACATGAGAGATCAGCCGGCCTCGTACGCTCCCTCGTCTCCCCCTTTTCCCTGATCTTCTTCATCAGGTCCGCTAGTGACATCGACGGGGTATTCGCTCGGGAGATCGAACCCTTTCCTTCCTCCCCGGCGGCCTCTCGCTTCTCCATGAGCCTCCGGTTGGCTTCCACGGCCTCTTCCATGTCTTTCCTCCTTGTATCTCTCACTGTTCATGAGCCATCTTCTGAGCCTCGATCGGTAGTTGATCCTTCCCTTGAGCCTCCGGTCGAGGAGCCAGGTCTTCCAGCCCTTGATCTCTTTTTCCAGATCGAGTGATGGGAAATCCACCAGGAGATCCCTGATGAAGAGGAAATCCTTTTCGAAGTTGAAGGGGTAGCCGGGAACGGATTTGAGACAGTTGAGGTACTGCCTCTCCTGCGCGCTTACAGGCGGTGCCGTCGGAGGCAGGTCGGAGGGGGTGGCTTCGGGCGGGTTGCCTTTCTCGGAGATCTCGCTCCGGGTGCACCCTAATAGGAGGGAATCATTTTCTATAATACTCTCATCTTCTATAATAGTTGTCCCAAATGGTACTTTTTGTTGTCCATTTTGGACCGGGCGTTGTCCATTTTGCACCTTTTGTTGTCCCAAATGAACCTGGTGCTCGTTTTCCAGATGAGATGAATGTTGTCCCTTTTGCACCATTTGTTGTCCATCTTGCACCGTCTCATCCGAGTACCGATAAAGCTTCGGGATAAACACCCCGGTCTGATTGACCTTCGTGATCCATCCCCTTTCAATGAGAGACCTCTTTGCATTCATGATCGTGTGCCTTTTCATGGGCAGGATCGCCTCCAGCTGCCTGATTGTCCTCCAGCACTCCCAGGTCTGTTTGTTGGCAAGGAGCAGGTAGGCATCGAAAAGCACGATCTCGGAGACCGTCATGCTTTTGTAATGCTCAAGGATGCCAATCCGCTTGGCGACCCAATGTCCGTCGAGCCTCTGCATGTTCAGCCCGTTTTTCTCCCCTCGTGTCCTTCAGCTGATTCAGGCAAAGCTTCGCCTACAAACTGCGAGACCGGCATCGGTTTCCCCTGGTAGGTTTTAGGATAGGAGAGATAGAGCCTTTCCATGGCTCTCGTCATCCCCACGTAACAGAGCCTCCGCTCCTCCTCCAGATCGCCTCCGTCCAACGATCGCTGGTGAGGGAGGAGCCCCTGGCAGCACCCGGCCAGAAAGACCACCGCGAACTCGAGACCCTTGCTCTTGTGTAGCGTCATGAGATTTACCCGGTCATCGGTAGTTGTCTCTCTCATGCGGGCCTTCACCTGGTCGACGTAGAAGAGGAAGTCCTCGATCCGTTCAAATCTCGCCAGAGCCACAGCCAGTTCGTTCAGGTTCTGGATCCGGCTATCGTCGGGCGTCACCTCCTCGTCCCTGCAGATGTAGCGGTCGTACTCGGTGAGCCTCCTGATCCGCCCCAACAGGTCGGGCAGCTTCTTCTCGTAATCGTATCGAAGCCCCATGATGAGCTTCTGGAAGAGTCCTGCGCTTCTTGCCATGTAGGGACGGCTGAAGCGGCCTCCCAGGGAGATGAAGAGCGATTTGCCTTTTGCGCGGGCCGTTCCCTCAAGCTCCCTGATAAAGGACTTCCCGAGATAGCGCGAAGGCACGTTGACGATCCGGAGCATGGCCTCGTCATCATCCAGGTCGTGGATGAGTCGGAGGTATGCGATCATGTCCCTGATCTCCCTGCGGTCATAGAATCCGAGGGAGCCGACCACGTGATAGGGCACCTTCTGCCGGATGCATTCATCCTCCAGCGCGCGGGACTGGGCATTGGTGCGGTAGAGGATGGAGACGTTGCTGAACCGGGTGCCGTTGCCGCGGACAAGGGATTTGAGCCTATCGACGATTGAGGCAGCCTCCCTCTCCGGATCCTCGGCGTCGATCAGCTCCACCGGCATGCCCTCCGGATTCCGAGTCCAGATGGTCTTCTCGGTCCGCAGCTGGTTCATGGCAATGAGCCTGCCGGCGCTCTGGAGGATGGCTTTCGTGGAGCGATAATTCTGCTCGAGCTTGATGGTGACTGCTTCGGGGAAGATGCGGTCAAACTCGATAATGTTCTCCGGCGCCGCCCCGCGCCAGCCGTAGATGGACTGCCAGTCGTCTCCCACCACGAAGAGGTTTTCCTGTGGGGGGGTGATGAGCCGGATGATCTCGAACTGGGCGAGGTTCGTATCCTGGAATTCGTCCACAAGGATGTATCCGAAGCGCTCCTGGCAATGCCGGAGAACCCGCTTATCATTCTTGAGAAGCTTCCAGCATCGGATGAGGAGATCGTCATAGTCGAGGAGCGCCTCCTTTCTCTTCCATTCTTCGTAGACGCGGAATGCCTCGGCCACCTTCTTCA
>JAGVAP010000012.1 GCA_020060215.1 Deltaproteobacteria bacterium
CCTTGCGGTACCCTCCGCCCTTGGTGATGCAAAATCTCCTGGTCCGGAGATCGCCGTCCCTGTCGAGCTGCACGAGGACGTTGACTTTTGCGGAGCTTCCGACCTGGGCCAGCTCCTCGATGTCGTCCAATGCCGCGGAGTCGAGATTGTTGTCCCCTGCCATGTAAATCATCACCGTCCATTTCGCCTTCATTCCCCGTCTCCTTCCTTTGGCTTCCTGCCTTTCTTCCCTTGTCCTCCTTCCGTTTTCCCCCTTCCACCTTCCGCCCTTGTCGGCTGCTCGCTTTGCTTCTGTTCTCTGACCTCTGTCTTCTGACCTCTGCCCTTCAGTGGTCTCCCCGGCGCCCTCCACTCCGTGTCGACCATCCTGAAGAACCACCGCCCATTGATGTTGAAGCAGACCTTTTTCTTCTCCCCGACGCTGGTGTCCACCTCCTCACCGACGGAGATGCCCGGGATCCTCGACTTGTCCTTGATGATTCGCCTTTTTTTCATGACCATGCTCCGATCAGGTTCCCGCCTTTGAGTGTTTCTCAAGCATGCGGGTCCAAGGATAAACTTCAGACCGTCATGGAATCAAAGAAGGCGGGCAGGATGTGGCAGGGTGTGACAGGGAAATCGAGGGTTGACTGAGGGTGAATGGAGGGACAGCCTCCAAGACCCATCGGAGGCGAGGGTGAACAAGGGATTCAATGAAACCACGGAAGAACAACAAGCCATCCTGGATGCGACAGGGAGGGTCCTCCTGGTAAATGTCAGGGCGGGGACGGAGAAGACCGCGACGCTCCGGATGATCTCCTCTGCCCATCCGGACCGTAAGATCCTATACCTGGTCTTCAACCGCAAGGCCAGGGAAGAGGCCGAAGAGAAGTTCCCCGGGAATGTCCGGGTCAGTACGGTCCACTCCCTCGCCTTCGAGGCCAAGTGGAAGGATCGGGTGGGACCTTTTACCGTGGCCGACATGCTACCCGGCCTTCAAGGGCCGGAAGAGCGGTCACCAGCTTGCCGCCCTGAGCCATGATTTTCTGGAGTTCTTCATGAACCGAATACAGCGAGCGCAAGCCCCGCAGCTTTCCTGAGGGGGTGGCGAGCGAGTCAAACGAGATCAAAAGTCCTCGTGAGGTCGAAGACTCCCTGCGGCTTTTTGCAGGGAGCTTCAATTCCCCCTTCCCGAAGCTCGAGCCGGCCCTGGAGGTATTTCAGAAGGAATACATGGGAGGAACGTGAGCGAAGAGGTGAAAAAGCTCTTTCAAGGACCCCGGGGTTGCGCCATCAAGAGCACCGGAGCGACCTGCTGGATCCCGTAGTATCGCCCGTCCCATGTCCTCTTGAATTCCAGGTTCGAAATCACCTCTTTCTGCCGATTGCAGCCAGTACCTTTTCTATGAGCCTGACTCGATCGGTGACCTTTGGATAAATCTCGTAGACCTTCTCAAGTACCATCTGAATTATGCCGCGTTCTGTCCGTGAGAAATTCCCCGCCAGCATGGCGGTTATATCCGGCTTGCATTCTTCAAGGGTATTCACAAGGTCATCTATCTTTCCCAAACGCTTGCCGGCTTCATCCTTGATCTCTTCGTCTGTATTGCGCTTCTTCTGCAAACCCTCGAGTTCAGAACGGACTCCCCTCAGATCCTTGATGGCCTCTTTTTTGTGACCCTCGGAGACGAACCCCTTCTTGCTTTGGTTGTTGACAAGCAAAATCGCCTCATCTGCATGTTTTATGGGTCTCCGGGCGGCGTTCTTCTTGGAACCATCGCGGATCGTCTTTCTAAGAGGAACAGCGAGGTCTCTCTCTACGCTCGTGAAGAAGGCGGATTTCAAGTCTCCGTCTTCGAAGTTGTCACGCCTGGCATTCGGTACAAGGCCCGGGTCAACGACATGGATTTCCCCCACGTTGTACTTGTTAAACCGGGCCTCTTGAAAGGTGCCGTCAAGCAGGCTCTTGTCTCCAAGCAGGATGTTGCCCACCCGAATCCTGATCCCGTCCACCCCGTCCTCGGCGCTGAGCTGGGCAAGGTTCATTCTCCGAATGCCCCGCCACCCGTGAGCGATGGCCTTTCCTTCCTGGTCTGTAATATCGAATTTGACCACATCGGTTATCTCGTCGGTTTGGCCCTTTCGAACAGTCACAGTCTGCGAGTAAGGCTTGAGTATCTCTTCACCATTTAAGTAGACGCGGTAGACGCTATAATTGGGAACAACCTTGTTGAGCCAGTCGTGGAGTCCATCCCCATAGCTGAATCTCATGTTGTCGAAGGGGACCGGGGCGACTTGTGAAAGGTAGTGACTGACCGCGCGCGCATCCAGGAGCACGTTTTTCACGCATCGAACATTCTCCAACTCGACCTTGAAGTAGCTCTCATCTACTCGGCAATTGGGATCCTGCCTCTCCACATCGACGCATTCCTCGATCAAATCCTGTAATGTAAGGCTTCGCGCTGGGCGATTTGAGGGAGAGAGAAGCTGCTTGATCCGTTGGCAATCCCATCGACTTACAGTTTCCTTCTTCTCTCCGGCAGCCTTTGCCCGAAACCGAAGGGATTCGCAATATGCGACACCACCGAGTCTTCCTATTCCCCGAAAACCTCGTTCACGGTTCCCGAATTTGTCTGAATCTCCCACGCTGACCAGGATACGTTCGGCAGCCTCTGCAGCAAGTCCGAATCCGTTGTCTGAGATCTCTATCCTATGCTCCCTCGGCTCGATGGTAATTCGGATTTCGTAGCTTGAGCGCGGAATGGCACAGGCTCGGCTGGCAGCGTCAATCGCATCCGCAGAGTTCTGAATATATTCTCGATAGATGCAAAGCGGGTTGTCATACATTCCGCTTGTCAAGGTGTCAAGCAGATATCGGCCGATCTTGTACGCATGTCGTTCAACCACTGTTCAATCTCCTAATGGACTTTTTGATAATAAGCCGGTTTGGGGAAAACAACCTTCAGCATTGACCGGAAGATGGGATGCTGGATGATGAGATGGCCCTGCTTAAGCCGAGTCATCATATTGGTGAAGCTCTTCGGCAAAGGCCGATAATCCGAAGTGCCTATCTCAACGGCGTTGGTCCTGCCATAGACATTTGTAGCGCAATTGCCTTTGACCCGCCCATGGACCTCGCTTCTGAATTGCTCGGCCGCGAACAAGACAATTCCCAGCGAGCGGCCGCGCTCCGTGATTTCAAGAAGATCCCCGATTATAGGTGAGCTCTTGACTGCCTGCGGAGCATACTTGTTCAGTTCATCGACAAAAATGATGATGCGCTCAGGGCACTCCTCCTCTCCCTCGGTCTTCAGGCGATAGGCAGCGCGGACGACGTCTCCAAAAACGAGACACTTTTGTTGCTCCGGTATCTGCGCAATATCGACGACCAGAGTGTCCCCAGGCTTGATCTTGGAAATCTCCTCTGCCAGGTGCACATGATGCTTTTCCGGCATTCCGGACCGAGCGTCCTGGAAAATTCCAGAGGTGTCGTTCGATACTATGGTGCTTACCAAACGCTTGAACCGGCGCCAGCTGACCACTGGAATGGTATCTCCCTTGCCTGCCTGGCAGCGAAGGGCAAGTTCAGTATTCAGAGCATTCCAATCGGACACCGTGTCAAAGCGCGGTGATGTGAGAATTTCGTTCCGAATGGCCTCCAAGGTAAAATTTGGATCATCGATATTGCTCATCAATAGATCGAGCTTCTCCCGGTCATGCTGATAGGTATAAATGTAGTTCCCCGCTTTCCCTTCTCTAAACAGTCTTGTGAGCGTGCCTTCATCGCACCACGTGTTCGCATAATGCCTTCCATCTTTGACGTAGGGGAAAAAATACCGGACATTATCAAACGCCTTGGCCTTGAGGCCGCAGTTTTCCCACTCCTTTTCCACTCCAGAGGTCAGATCCGGGCGCATCTGGTCGATGAAAAGCAGGTCATCGCCCTTTACATTCATGATGATATTGGCCGTTCTTCTTGATTCCGCGGACTGGCAGATTGCTTGAAGCAGGAACATGGCGTAAGTAGTCTTCGTGGCAAGGCCGGATATCCCAGAGATATTGATGTGCGCTCCTTCCGGGCCTATGAGGAAAGCCGAATCAAGAAAAACCGGAACGATTGTGGAGTTGGAAAGACTGAGAAAGCCTGCGGGGACGCGCCGCTCCCCGGGGATCGCATCAATCCCTAAAGCTTGTCTGATCTCATCTTCTGAGGCGAATCGCACAGGTGCACCGTCCAACAACGGCATATAGATCTCGCGGTCATTATTCAGTACCTCGACTCCGGCGTAAGTGGTGCCCAATCGGGGTGTCGTGACATCCACATCCACCATCCCGAAGTCGGAGGAGACATAATTTGCTATGTGACTGGGACTGTCGGCGGTGTGATAAATCTCACGAATCACTCCCACCGTGGTACTTCCAGCGGCGTTCGGCACCGACACAAGATCGAAGGGGGCAACGATCACATCGTCCTGCAACCAGAATGCGAAGTCGTCCGCCGATGTCGGCATGTTCTGAGTGGCGGAGACTTTTCCGATAATGGTCATAGCTGGACCTTTCTTTTCAACAAGGTTCGGTAAAAATGGTCGCTGACAAACTTCCGCCGCTGAAGCTGCTCCGTAAGATAGATGGGATAGATATGTGATGCCCATCGGAAGTCCACTCCGTAAGGGCTCACAGTCCGCTCCAGCAATACGAAGCGGGAAATGTTGTCGACAACGTCCCTGGACAGGCCGTCCTCCCTCTCTCTCTGGTCGACCAAAACCTTCTCAACCTTGACTATGCCGGCAAACGGGAATGGCATCCTCTCCATCGGCTGAATCCGCAAGTACCAGAAAGCGTACCGGGTGCCGGAGTGCTGCTCTTTCAAGAGAAAGGCACTCGTCCTATCGCCAACGTGCCGAAGCTTGATGAGGTGCGCCCCGATCTCATGTGTGCGTCCAACCATGCCCTTCAGGTGCAGGTTAAACCGCTTCGAAATGCCTATGGCGTATCTAAGGCAGGCCCTGCGCTCATCCCTGACTCGTTGGAACTGGAGAGCCCCATCCACCACGATCATGCTTCTTTGTTGGATGGTGCCCTCATTGGCCATTTCCTCTAAGAATGAGACCTCCAATGACTGCATCTCCGTGTTAAGACGCGCAAGGGCATCGTTTCGGGGCTCCTCCTCGTGTCGCAGTTTAATAAACATCACGTTTAATTTTTGCCGGGGAAAAGAGCGATCCACCACCTCCTTGATGGCCGATGCATCTTCCTGATTTATCCCGGCGCCGCCCACAGGCAACAGTAACAACCCCCGGTTCTCATGGCGGCGTAGGGAAACGCGCCCCGTTTCTCTTGAGCGTTCCAACACAGCGGAAGATATTTGGCCTGCCAGGATGGGAACCATTGATCCGGAAGGTGTAGCCATATCGCACAAGTAATAGGCTCGTCGGCAGCCGTCCAGAAAATAGATAAGAGGGCTGGAGCTACGGGCTATGGGAGGTCCGGCACGGTCTAGGACGTTGGTAATCTCGTCCCGCAGTCGTGTCGCATACTCCCCCAACTCACTCCTCGCCACATCATCCGGCCGTATATTGCCATCCTGGGGAATTTCATCGAACTCTTCGGGATTTGAAGGGATTACCGGGAAGGTATCAGGGTTGTACCGCTTCAGGAGTCCGAAAAGGGTGGTCTGCTCACTCATCGCCGTCACACCCGCTCTCCTCAAGGTGGGCCTCTACCAACCTGCGAACACGGCGGGATCGCAACTTAGGATATGCCCTATGCATCGCACTCTTGTCATTTCGCCCAACAATATCCCTGAATTCACGCAACTGACTTTCAGACAATTTTCGAAAAGTCGACCGCCACGACTGGGCGCTCTCCTCGTAGGTGTTCCGGTAGACAATATACCTGTCCGGCATCCAGATGATCTCAAGAAATTCCTCGGGCGATTCACCGAAGGCCCGAAGGAAAAAGTCCATCCTATGGCTCACGAGGCCCTTTGTCACGTTAAGGATACACTGAAGCCCGCGGATTTCCCTGGCGGTCCAAAGCGGACCCACATGCCGTCTGTCAACCCGGTCCAAGGGGGCGAAACGCATTGGGAAGGTGTACATGTAAAGATCGAGCTCCGAGTTCAGTTCAACACAATGGCGCAGACGGCTATATAGGTCTGCGGGTCCGTCTTCCCAGTTGTAGAGAACGTAGGCGGAGAGGTCGCGCAACCCTTCGGCGCCGAGATATCGAACAGCTCGGTCGAACACCCGGCGCTCTTTCACGCTGTCATACGCAAGGCGTAGCGGCTCGACACAGATTGAGGCAAGGGCCTTCGCCTTCTCTCTGTCGATGAGTGAGGCGTCAACCCCCTGGTTGAAATCCACAAATCGTTTGCGACCGTTGCGTCTAGCCCCTCGATGGAATCCGAGCCGTACAATGTCGCCAATGATCCGGTCAAACTCGTTCGATGCAAGTACATTGTTATCCATTAGGACAAGATGCTGCTTTTCTCCGTATTCTTGACGAATTGCGTCCACATAGGAATAAAGCCCGGAGTAGTGAACGAAGTCCGGCTCGATGAGGTGCACCGCGCAAAAACGACAGCGGTTGGGGCACCCCCGGGTGGCATAGCCGAAATAGCAATCACTCAGTCCGTAGGTATAGCCCACACTCTCCAGAAGGGAATAATCCGGGATAAGAGAATCAACGATCACATCGTCGTCGCCTAAAATCCCGGGCTTGTCAAGTAAGCCTACATGAGGGAAGAGGCCTGTTTCTCGAAAGATAACTCCAGGGTAGAGGGAAGCGTATATGCCGCCCACGAACATGCGATCCAGGTCATTCCCCACCATTTTCTTATAGTGAAGAATCGTGTCAATCGTCTTCCGGTGCTGAAAAGAGAAAAGGGACGTGACATACACCCGGTCCCAATAGGTGTCGTCCTTTATTTTGCCTCTCACAAATTGGACGTTGTCCCCCCGCTCCTTGTGGTAGGTACCGATCTTGAGGAGCCCCAGCGGTGGAAAGCGGGAAGCGTAGTCTGGTTCGACAAGCAGGATGTTCTTCATTCCTGATCCCTTTTTCGGCGGCTGCTTCAGGTGCGGTCCCTGAGAAAACGTCGGGTGGCGGCTGTGCGCCCAATCCAGTGGGTGGTCCAGGGATGACACCCCATCGTTTCGCTGGCCTCGATCAATCTTCGGTTGAGGAGATAATTTACGGCTGGATTCATTCTCCGCGGCGGCCATTCGTAAGATGCCGCCAAATCCGGCACAGATGCACCCTCCTTCATTCTGTTCACCAAATCAGCGGCAATTCTACAGGCATCCGCCTCCGGGTTCCAAGGCTTATAGTGCCGGTCAAATTTGACAAAAAGTTCCGCCTCCGGTGTCAGCACGTGAAAGCCGATCTCGCCGCACCCTAGTCCGATGTGTCGCTGGACAAAACCCTGACCCTCCAGCTCGGATACCGCATCCACGATGTCATCGTCGGTAAGTCGTGTAAGTTGCCGGATTTCTTGCGGGCTGAGCTCTGGATCCATTGAATCGCCATGCTCCGAGCCCTCTATCATCAGGCGAAGGATGGTCTCGGCACCCGCAGAAACCCCTACCCCGGCTTTCCTCTCCATGGTTGTGGATGGGGGAGGGCCCGTCTCTGGCTTTCGACTTATCCCGTGAATATCTGAAACAAGCTGAGCAAGACCGCTTTCATAGTCGTCCATTGACGGTGAATAAAGCGACCGAAGCAGGGGGGGTAATTTATCCACGGGTAAGCCGAATCGGAGGGGAATAAACTTTGAACTTCCTTCGGTCTTTCTAATAAAACCGGCGTCTATTTCCGTGTTTACCCACTCTTTGGAGATGCTGTCAGGGGTCATAATGGCAATAAAATGCGTGCATCCCTCGAGGCCGGTTTCTATCTTTCGGCGAATGCTGTCACCGGAGCGAATCTCCCATTCGTCGAAAAACACATCTATCCCACGTCCCACAAGATCACCGGCCAGGCGGCGGACCAGATTCTTATCTTCTGAGGCATGGCAGAGGAAAGCCACCGGCGAACCGCCGGGCTTTTCGACTTCTCCGTTCGTCCCTTTTTCCTCTCTACCGTTTAGGCGTTCATGAACAAGAGCAATGAGTTCGGGCGAGCCGGTTACTTCAACAGACAGGTTTTCCATTGTATTTCCCCGGACAACCAGCACGGGGAACTCACCTGTTTCCGGGCGCCGGATTGAACCGATCTTGGCCCGTAACTCGGCTTCAACAGCCTTAAGAATCTCCGCCATGACGTAGTCCGCCAAGTCTTCCGGGTCGACCGATCGTCCACCGATCTCGAATTCAACCCTCATGGGTGTTCTCTCCCGTGGCCGGACTCTTCACCCGACCATTAGTGACAGAGAAAGGGAGTTCCATTTCGCAGGAACATAAAAGACTTGGCTCCAGTGTGTCAAGCGGGAATCGCTGCCGCCACCTGGTTCTGAGGTCTGCAGATTTGGTGCTTAGGATCGTCTTTCTGCCCACTGTAGACGCCTCTCTCGACAATCGCCTTTGACCTCATCTTCCCCGCCGAGCCACAGAGAAGGCTTTTACTCATCCAAACAGGCGGTCCGTCCGCCTAGAAAAGCTAGAAGAGTTGACTTGCGGTGGCTTTCCCATTTTTCCGGGAGGTACGCTCTTCTCGTAGAGTGCCCGGAGCCGGTCGGGGCGAATTACGCAATCTACGGCCGCTCACAGAGCTGAAAACAAGCTGATCCGAATTGATGTCAAGCCCGACCTCTCGGAGGCATTTGGTAAGGTGGCGGGGCTTATGGCCGAGATTGCAGCGGCATCCAAGGAGCAGTCCCGGGGGACGGAGCAGGTGAACAAGGCCGTGGCGGAAATGGACAAGGTGGCTCAACAGAACGCCGCCAATGCGGAGGAGAATGCCAGTGCATCTGAAGAGGTGAACGCACAGGCCGAGCAGATGAAGACCCATGTGAATGAGCGCGTGGCTATGATCTGAACCGTTGGAAGAAGAGCGGACAAGTATGGAGGACACGGCAAAAAGACGAGCGCAACAAATCCGCCAAAATGGAATGCAATTACCTGCCGGCGAGGCTCGTATGCGCTACCGGTCGAGATTGAGGCTTCCGCGTGATCGCATCACGGGATGCCTTGGCCGCCTGATGAATCAGAGGCGGCTGAGCCGAATTCAGCATGGCCTCCATGCATTGAACGGCCGAGTCCCTCATCTCTCTCGCATCACGAGCGCAGGACCCCTTGAAGTTGGCCAGCAGGCACGCCAAGGCCTGTATCGCGAGGATCCGCGCCTCGTGGTAGGTTCCTTCATCCTTAGCGAGATTGAGCACCTCTTTCACGAGTTCTTCGCTGGGGCCGAAAACCTCGTTCAAACATCCGAGGACCGCCTCTCGCAGTCTCCAGTTGTTTCTGTATCTCAGGATCCTCACGAGTCCCGGCTGGTGCTCGCTAAGCCGCCCTGATTGCTTCAACTCTTCCAAATTCTGGAGAACCTTCCCCCATTCCATCAAGTTCCCGAACATATCGGAGCTCATCACAATCCTCCCCGATCGCGGTATCGCACGCCTCTGGTTTAAACCAGTCAGTTTATCGAGACCTGTCGAGACGCAGTCCCTTCCGAATACGGTGCAATGTCTTCGGCGTGTTTTCCAATGAAAACGATGGACGGGTTTATCTTTCCGGCAGGGGGTAACTGCCGCTGAAAAACCGCCTTTCCGAAAGGGTGCACCTCCGTGAGTCCGTCGGTATGGATGATCACGCGATTGGCGGGCCCGCACTCCTCCGATAGCACCCTGATCAGATCCAAGGCCGAGGAGCCGTCGAAATCCCCGGCGAGCCTCAGATGGAGATTATCGCGTTCGCGGTTGACGATTATTTTGAAATTGGCGGCCATCCTACGCCCCCTTTCCGGACTACCTGGATTGAATCAACCCGATGGAGGGGTAAGACGCCATGCCGGTGAGCGTTTCCATTTTGTGCAGGGCTGCATGGTACTTCTCCAAGGGGATCTTCTCGTTGAACCGCCAGAATTCCTGAAGGATTGAATTCTGCTCGTAATAGGAAAAATACTTAGGTACCCTGGGGAAGAAGGTCTCATTTTCCTTTCGAATATGCTCCAGGTAGTAACCACTCAATATTCGCAGCCTTCGTTCCACGATCTCTCCATCCCCTCGCGAACCCGCCTCAGATCGGGCGGACATGATCTCACCGGTGCTTTTCATGATGAACACGTGCTCTTGGATCAGTTCCTCCATCGTTTTCCGATCGCCTTCAAGAATCTTCTTCTTATCAAGATGATGAAAGAAGATTTCCTCTTCTTTCACGTGGTGGCATCGATCGACGTACATGCACAGGAAATCGATCACAGTGTCCGAATGCCCATTAAATCCCTTTCCGGACCCGCGCACCTGCTCCGTCCATTTTCCGATTGCTTCCATCATCCGCCGAATGATCTTGTGTTCGGCCACTAAAGGAGTGTGTACCTGCATCCCGTGCACCCGCTGCTTGTTCCGTCTCAGATCCCCCGCACAAACACTCTCACTGCTCAGCCTTACCAAAGCCTTTCCCGTTCAGAGTATAATGCTGTCGCTCCTATTCGTGCGACTCGCAATCCCAGGTCCCCCCTCCCGGCTTCAGGAACGCGCAGGTCGGGAGTTTGACACAGGTCTTGCAAAGCCCAAAATAGGCGTCTCCGGCTTTCTCTGGCCTGACGGAGGGTGTCTTTGCCTTGTGATGGTTCGGGAGTCGAAAATCCTCGGGGATCTCCCTCTGCCGATTCGATTCACAGCGGTATTCCTCGCAGAAGAAGACGGGAGCTTCCCGTTCCATGTGGAAACAGCATTTCGCCGAATCATCGCACGTGAAGCAGATCCCCTTCTCCCTGTTCTCATCGCCCAACGTATAATCACTGTTCATGATAAGCGCCTCCGTATCATGACGGTTTGTTTTCTCGCCTCCTCAAGGCCTACGTCCGCAAGAGGTTCCCGCCGTTCCGCCATTCTCGTCCCCTTGGGGCTTCTTTTTGAGAGATGGTCCAGCAGCGACCTGAGGCTCTCGGGCTCAAAAGGCTTCACCATATAGTAAAGGACACCCTGCGCTCGGATCCGTGCCTCCAATTCGCGGGAGTTGTTCCATGTCATAGCCACAACATGCATGTCAGGCGAAAAAGTTTTGAGCCGCGAGATGAGTTCCTCTCCCTTCATGTCGGGCAGGAGGGCCTCCGTGAGCACCAGGTCACAGTGTATTTTCATGAAGGTCTTCAGGGCGTTCTTCCCACTTCCACACGTATGTGCCTTATGGCCCCAGTTCTGGAGCATCTTCCGGATGGTATCGGCCAGGTCCGAATCGCTTTCCACTACAAGGACTTTCACGAGTTCCCTGTGGCTCCTTTCCGGGGTTCAGGCAGACCGGCTCCCCTGCCCTTGCTTCTTCTCAAAAGCAACATTCGTGCCCGACTTCCTATCCAGCTAAGCCACTGTAAAGGCGTATGATTCCTCGGATTGAGAGGTGCGGGACAAGAAGGATACGGGCAAAATCGCCCATCGGGGGCGAGGGTTGACTAAAAGTTCTTTGTATTCCAGGGAAATAGAAGATAGGGCGAATGTGCCCATGTGGGCGATGTTGCCCGCAATCAGCGTGGGCACTTCAGATCGGACGGGAATAAGAGGCTGAAAGGATATAAAGGCTGCAGGCGGGACTTTGCTGCGTGTCTCAGGGCGCGGCTACACCGGCTCCAGCTTTTCGATCTTCCTGGAAAGCGCCCGCCGGGAGATTCCGAGGAGCCTTGCCGCCTTCGTTCTGTTCCAGCTGGACTGTTCCAGCGCGCTCCGGACAACGTTCTTCTCAACGGCCTCGAGCTCCCCTTTCAAACCGCCCTCCAGAGTGCCTGCTTCCCGAGGGACCCGACCCTTGCTCAGAAGGTCCCATCGACCGACGCTCAGGTATCGGCGGATCACGTTCTGCAGCTCGCGAACGTTCCCGGGCCAGGCATAGCCGAACATGTCGTCCAGGATCCTGGCCGGTAGACGCGTGACCTTTGCGTCGCCCCGGTACAGGTTCATGAAATGGTCGACCAGTGTAGGGATGTCTTCCCTCCTTTCCCTCAGGGGGGGTAAGGTTATGGAAATTACATGGATCCGATAAAAGAAATCTTCCCGCATGGTCCCTTCCGTGACCAACCGGGAGAGATTCCTGTTGGTCGCCGCAATGATCCTGAAATTGGATTTTTTCGGCCTGCTCATGCCTACCGGGTAGTAATCCCCTCCGTCGATCGCCCGCAGAAGCTTCACCTGCATGCTCAGCGTGAGTTCCCCCACCTCATCCAGGAACAGCGTTCCGTGGTCGGCGATATCCAGGTAACCGAGTTTGTTGGCAAACGCCCCGGTGAAAGCGCCTTTTCTGTGGCCGAAGAATTCGCTCTCGAGAAGGTTCTCGGGGATGGCGCCGCAGTTCACGGTCACGAATTCCTTGTCATGCCTGCCGCTCAGGTCGTGAACGGCCCTCGCCACAAGTTCCTTGCCCGTGCCGGACTCGCCGAATATGGCCACGCTCGCGTCGGAGTTGGCGGCCTTCAGGATCAATTCGTACACCTCCTGCATGACGCGGCTCTTTCCGATGATGTCTCTGAACCTGTAGCGTTCCTTCATGGAGGATCGCAGGTGGATGTTTTCCTGCCTCAGCGATTCGGCCTCTTCCTTCATCTCCGTCTCGCGGCGCACCCTTTCCGTGCAGTCCCTGAAGGTGGAGAGGACGGCCGATTTGCCCTTGAGCTGGACGAAGATGTGCTCTCCCTCCAACCACGACTCGCTGCCGTCGGGGGCGATGCATCTCGTCCTGAAATGGTTTATCTGAGAAGGCTCGGTCACGTCCGGCGCCGGGACCGTGTCGTCACAATGGACGGAACCGATCGAGACCAGCTCGCCCAGCGACATGCCCAAGCGCTCCCCTTTGGTGCTCAGCCCGAAGAGGTTCGCAAAAGCACCGTTGAAATACAGGACCCTTCCATCCTGCTGAAGGGCCACACCATCGGTCACATGCTCGGCCAGTGCACGGTAGCGTTCCTCGCTCTCCCTGAGGGATGACTCGGCGCGCTTGGTCCACACGATCTTCCCGAGCTTCTCGGCAATCACCTTGGCGAGCCGGACCTCTTCCTTCAGAAAAGGGTCTTGGTCGGGTTTCCCGCTATTTTCCTTGTAGCAGATCTCCAGGAGGCCGCGCTCTTCAGGGCTAACGGCGATCTCCGTGCAAAGCTTCCAGGGTGTTTCCCGGAAATCGCGGCATTCGTATTTCCGATCGCCCAGGACGATGCGCGCGCAGGCCGAGTCCGGGTACTGCCACGCGGACGGGATGATGTCGACGGTGGACTGCAGGATTTCATCGAGGGAGACGTTCGGTTTTTCGAAAAACTCGGATATGGCGTAGAGACAATTGAGCTCCTTGACCCTTTCCCCGAGATCGTAAGTGACTTTTTTCAGCGCCTCTTTTGCTTTCATGTCCGACCCTGGAGGGACACTGTCGGGTTCGATTTGTTGGCTGTCTTCCGCCCTCATCCTGTCGCTCATTCCCCTGCTCCCACTCAGACGCACGCCAATTTCGTGCCCTAGGCCCCTGACGCCCCCCTATTTCCATGTTTGCCGGAGACCTTCTGTCCCCATAGTTCTACAAGTGTTAATCCCCTGCGGCTTCAGTTGAGCCATGATCTTACCTCCTCGCTTCCTGCAAGGGGATTCGGTCCGTTCAATCATTCTTCTAACTATATCGCATGGATTAAACAAGTCCAATGGATCGGGGTCGTTTCGCAATCAGCAGTACGGTTGATCCGTCCGCCTCTTGGGCTTGAAAACCAAATCCGGATGATAAAACTCTCTTAAGGTATACCGAAAGTGCACGTCAGGCATCAACTAAGCACGGCTTGATGCCGAATTCCTTGCATTCCCGGCCAAATTGTCTGAGAATTAAAGCCCGTCTCATCGATGTCACCTGAGTTGTTTGAAATGGACATAAGTTCAGACTTTTTCAGTGAGTCAAGTATCTTTGCCGGTATTGAGAAGGGACAGCTTTCTATACTTTTCAGCTTCGGCCAAAGGCGAACCTATGGATCGGGGGTCATGCTGTTTCACGAGGGCGACCCCGCCCTCAAATCCTACCTGGTCTTGAACGGTCGTCTTAAGCTGAGCAAGCTGCATGAAGAAGGAAAGGAGGCGATCGTCCGCTATATCAACCCAGGTGGGATTACAGGTGCGATCTCCGTTTTCAGCGGAAAAAGCTATCCCGTGTCGGCGTATGCCATAGGCCGGTCTGAGGTAGTCGGATGGGACCGAAAAACCATGCTTGAGCTCATGACGGCCCATCCTCAGTTGGCGATTAATATGCTACAGGCCGCGGTCGAGCGTTTGGATGATATTCAAAACCGCTATTTGGAGCTCTACGCTGAAAAGGTGGAACAGCGCATCGCGCGGGCACTCATGCGCCTGATGAGCCAATCCGGGAACAAAACCGATGAGGGTATCCTGATCGATTTTCCACTCAGCCGCCAGGATTTGGCCGATTACACCGGAACGACTCTTTACACGGTGAGCCGCACCCTGAGCAACTGGGAGAAAAAAGGCTGGACTGCATCGGGCCGTGAACGGATTGTGGTGATCGACCCTCACGCGCTGATGCGCTTCACGGAGATGGGCTGACCAAGCCTTTGCACGTCCATTCGAAACGCTGGATCTTCGTTGCGGCCCCCGCAAAGACGAAACTCCGCGGAAGCCTTCGCTCACGAGCGGATCCCCTCTTTGTCCAAAGGCTGGAAAGCGCCTGGGAAGCCCTCCGCTCCAAGGGTATAGACCGGGCTGCTTATAACCCGATCCATGCTTTCCCCCGCCACCTGCTGTCTGATAAACCGGGATAAGGAACTCCCTGTGGAGCGCGCTTTTGCAGCCGTGAACTGGATGGCTCACGTCTTGAGGACCAGGTATCTATAAGGAAATCAGACCACGGCCTTTCGGCCTCTGTTTGCGCCAGCGCAAAGACGGAGATTAAAGCGACAGGTATTCTGTTACACCATGAACCTCGGATCAAAAATGACGGTCACGGAATTGATAACTCAATTTCCATCATCAATAGCCGTTTTCATGAAGCGAAAAATGTTGTGCGTTGGCTGTCCGGCTTCAAAGTTTCACACAATAGAGGAGGCCGCCCGAATACACGGCATATCATTGGAGCATTTCTTGAACGATCTGGAGAAGGCCATCGGACCGAAAATGTCGTGAATGGACCAGGACCCGAGTAGGGATTTCGATTTCACATAACCTCACGAGGAAAGGAGAAAACGCCATGTTTTGTTTTCAATGTCAGGAGACTGCCAAGAACCAGGGTTGCACCGTGAAAGGCGTGTGCGGCAAGCCCGAGGAGACAGCGGACCTTCAGGATCTGCTCATCTACGTGTCCAAGGGAGTTTCGGTATACGGGGAAAAGCTGAAGCAGCAGGGCGCCGTGGATAAGGAGGCCGCCCATTTCGTGTGCAAGGCCCTTTTCTCCACAATTACCAACGTGGCTTGGAACAATGACGTGATCATCGACCGGATCAATCAAGGTCTCAAGATCCGGGACGGAGTCAGGGCAAGGGCCGGGGCGGCCGTTTCCGGCGCGCTTCCGGATTGCGCCATCTGGACTCCGAAGAACAAGGAAGAGATCATGGCCAAGGCCTTGTCCAACGAGGTTCGCATTACGGCCGCCCAAAACGAGGACGTGCGCTCGCTCAGGGAACTGTTGATCATCGGGTGCAAGGGAATCGCGGCGTATGCCGACCATGCCGCAATCCTCGGGCATGAGAGCGATGATATCTACGGCTTCCTCATGGAGGCCCTGGCGTCCACCACCCGGGATCTGTCTACTGACCAAATGATTGCCCTGGTTATGAAGGCCGGGGAAACGGCCGTCAACGCCATGGCACTCTTAGACAAAGCCAACACTACTGCATATGGCAATCCCGAAATCAGCGAGGTGAACCTCGGCGTTCGCAATAACCCCGGCATCCTGATCTCCGGCCATGACCTGAAGGATCTCGAAGAACTGCTCAGGCAGACCGAGGGAACAGGCGTGGATGTCTACACCCACGGGGAAATGCTCCCGGCCAACTGCTATCCGGCCTTCAAGAAATACGGCCACTTCGTAGGTAACTACGGCGGGTCATGGCCTCACCAAAACAAGGAATTCGAGTCTTTTAACGGACCGATTGTCTTGACGACCAACTGCCTGGTTCCAATCAAGAAAGAGAATACCTATCTGGAACGATTGTTTACCACGGGCGTGGTCAACTATCCCGGGGCAAAGCACATTGCGGACAGGGCGCAGGGCGGTACAAAGGATTTTTCTCCGGCCGTCTCACTGGCGAAAACGTGCAAATCGCCGGAACCGATCGACTCGGGCAAGATCGTGGGTGGGTTCGCGCACAACCAGGTCCTGGCCCTGGCTGACAAGGTAATCGATGCCGTGAAATCCGGCGCCATCAAGCGCTTTGTCGTCATGGCCGGTTGCGACGGACGGCAGAAATCACGCAGCTACTACACCGAAGTGGCCGAAAAACTGCCAAAGGACACGGTGATCCTGACAGCAGGATGCGCCAAATACCGCTACAACAAACTCGACCTTGGCACTATCGGCGGTATCCCCCGTGTGCTGGACGCGGGTCAGTGCAACGATTCCTATTCCCTGGCGGTGATCGCGCTGAAGCTCAAGGAGGCATTCGGGCTTGACGACATCAATCAGCTACCCGTCTCCTATGACATCGCCTGGTACGAGCAAAAGGCGGCTGCCGTGTTGCTGGCACTGTTGTTCCTCGGCGTTAAGGGCATACGGTTAGGCCCTACATTGCCGGCCTTTCTCTCCCCCAATGTCGCCAATGTCCTGGTGGAGAAATTCAACATCAAACCCGTCGGGACAGTGGAAGAAGATATTGCCGCCATGATGGCGGAAAAATAGACAAACCATGAAAGGAGTGAACTGTGAAAAAATGGCGCTGCACCGTATGTGACTATGTATATGATCCTGCACAGGGAGACCCCGAAGCCGGTGTTCCACCCCATACTGGTTTTGAGGATTTGCCCGAAAATTGGCAGTGCCCGATTTGCGGGGTCGGCAAGGACGAATTCGAGCAACTCGACTAGGAATCGAAAGAGCATCTCTCAAAACATGATGGGGAGGATAAAAGCATGAGGAAGATAGACCTTTACGAGTCGAATGATTTCAGTGCAAAATCGCATAAGACCTTTCTGGTCCATGATTCGCCCTATTTCAAGATCATCAACTTCAATTTCAAGGCCGGGCAGGAGTTGCCCGTTCATTCACACGACATCGAGGGGCAGGTAAGCATTGCCGTCCTGGAAGGAGAAGGAAATTTTCTGGGTGAAGGCGACTCGACTCTCCCGGCGAAGGCAGGCGATGTTCTCATCTGCGAAATCAGCGAACCCCACGGGGTAAGGGCTGTGACCGATATGCGCATTCTGGTTACCATTGCCCCACCCATCTGATAGAGTGAAAGATGTTCTTGTATGAACCGGCCGTGAGACTGAATCGCACTTCTTCTTGGCTCGGCAAGGGTTCCGGAAATGGGCATTCTGAGTAAACTGAAAGGGAAGACCTTCGGACTTATCAAATATCTTATCCTGCTCGCAGGGATTGGAGCTGCGTTCTATTGGTTTCGATTTGCACCGCTGGAGGTTAAGGGGGTTCGTATCTCGCGGGGAGAGATCCGGTGTGAAGTATTGGGCACGGGCACCCTGGAGGCGAGAGTCCAAACCATTGTAAGCTCAAAAATCCCGGGCAGGATTTACAAGATACTCGTGGACGAAGGCGATGAGGTAAAGGAGGGTCAGGTTCTGCTACGGCTTGATGACAGCGAGCTCTCTCAGCAGGTCGAGATCGCCCGCTCTTCGGTGGCGGCGGCCACGGCATCAGTCGAAAGGGTGCAGGCCGAGGCCGTCAGCGCCGGCGCCCTCCTGGAACAGAGCAAGGCCGATCACAGGCGGAATCAGAAGCTCTTCGCCAGCCGGTCCATTTCCGAAACCGAGATGGACAGGTTCCAAAGAGGGCTGGAGGTTGCAGAGGCCAATCTCGCAAGATCGAGGGCCGCTGTCATGGAGGCGAAAAAGAACCTGGTGGTCTCCCAGAACACCCTCGACTACCACGCGGCCCGGCTCCGGGATACGGTCATCAAGACGCCTTTTTCGGGGCTCGTCGTACGGCGGGATCGCGAACCGGGCGATGTGGTCGTTCCCGGGACCCCGATCTTTCTTCTGATTTCCACCGAGACCCTTTGGGTGAACGCATGGGTGGATGAAAGCGAGATGTCCAAGCTCGCACCCGGCCGGAGGGCGCGCATCGTGTTCCGGTCTGATCCGGATGCGGTGTATGAAGGAAAGCTCGTCCGCGTGGCCCGCGAAACCGACCGGGAGACCCGCCAATTCCTGGTAGACGTGCTGGTGGAGAGGCTGCCCACATACTGGTCCATCGGTCAGCGGGCGGAGGTCTTCCTTGAGACCGCGTACAAGAAGGATGCCGTCCTCATCCCCTCCCGCCTGATCATGCAGGACGGGCATGGAGCGGGGGCTTTTGTTGCAAACGACGGCAAGGCCGAATGGAGGAAATTGCATATCGGCCTCCGTGGCCGGGAAAAGGTGGAAATCCTGGAGGGCGTAAATCCGGGGGATGTGGTCATCGAAGGCGCAGGCGTCAACGGGCTGCGTGAAGGGAGAAAGGTCGGCGTGAAAACCCCATGAACCTGGCCGTCAAAGACATCCGGCACAACCTGGGCCGTTTCCTTTTGACCTCCATCGGGATCGGGATGCTCCTGATGATCGTCATGGGGATGGTTGGGATCTATCGAGGGCTGATCCAGGATGCGACCTTGCTGATCGATTCGATAGGCGCGGATCTCTGGATCGTTCAACTCCACACTAAGGGACCCTTTGCAGAGGTCTCCCGCATACCGAGGAACATGGTGGACAGGGTGACCGTGATCCCCGGCGTGAAAAACGCGCGCGAGTTCGTTTTCCACACGGTCCAGAGGGAGAAGGACGGCAGGCCCCTCAGAATGGCCATTCTGGGGTTAAAGTGGCCCTCGGACAAGGGTGAATGGCTTCCCCTCGTTAGCGGAAGAGCGCTCGCCCAATCCCACTATGAAATGATCGCCGATGAGAAGCTGGGGCTCCTCCTGTCCGACACCCTGCGCCTTGGACACGACACCTACACCGTGGTGGGAATCACCCGGGGCATGGTGGCATCGGGAGGGGATGGCCTGGCATTTTTTACCGTGGATGATGCGCAATCGGTTCAATTCCACACACCCGGCGAGGCCGTTCGACTGGAGCGGGCGGGGCGGGAACAGAGGGCTGGCCGATCGGAGATGGGGCAGACTCAACCATCGGTCCGGGAAAGGGCTTCCGGATCTTCCTCTGCGATCCCGGCACTCGGGCCGCCCATGATCAGCGCGGCGATCGCCTCCCTTCATCCGGGGGCGGATCGTGAGCTGGTCAGGTCCGTCCTGTCCGGCTGGAGCGATGTCTCCGCCTACACCCGCGAGGAGCAGCGCGAGTTTATGCTTAAGGGCACCGTGGAGATGGCGAGGAAGCAGATCGGTCTTTTCACGATTCTCCTTACGGTCATCTCCGCCATCATCATGGCTTTGATTCTCTACACTCTTACGATGGAAAAGCTTCACGAGATTGCACTGCTCAAACTGATCGGCGCACCCAACCGGGTGATCCTCTCCATGATTCTCCAGCAGGCATTTCTTCTCGGTGCGGCAGGGTACGGTCTGGCCTATCTGTTCGGCACGAAGATATTCACGAAGTTTCCTCGGCGGGTCATCCTGATCGATGAAGACCTTTTTCTGCTCGCCGCCATCGTTCTCGTCATTTCCGTGCTCTCAAGCGTCCTGGGGCTTTGGAAGGCCGCAAAGGTGGACCCAAATGAGGCATTGTCGGGCTGAAGAAAGATGAATGAAAGGGGAAGTGCCGTCGAGACGCAGGGCCTCACCAAGATCTACGGGAGCGGGAACACCCAGGTGATCGCCATGGAAGATGTCACCTTCCGGGTCCGCCATGGGGAGGTGGTCGCGCTCCTCGGCCCGAGCGGCGCCGGGAAGTCTACCCTGCTGACGGCCGTCGGCCTGATCAATCTCCCCACCTCGGGGAGAGTCATCATCAATGGGACCCCCGTCATCGATGGGTCTCGACGCCTCACGAACCTCACCAGCTTTCGAAGAAACCACATGGGCTATGTATTCCAGAAGTCCAACCTCATCCCTTTCCTCTCGGCCCTGGAGAATGTGCAAATTGCGCTGGAGCTGAACGGATGGCTCGTTTCAAAGGCGAAGAAGAGGGCGGTCGAACTCCTCCGCTATCTGGATATGGCTGAAAGGGCCGGGAATTACCCGGCCATGCTCTCCGTGGGGCAGCAGCAGAGAGTCGCGGTGGCGAGGGCGCTTGCGAATCATCCGAGCCTGATCCTCGCGGATGAGCCCACCGCGGCCCTGGACAGCCAGCGGGGCCGCCAGGTCATGGAGCTTTTCCGCAAGGTCGCCCATGAACAACAAGGGGCGGTCATCGTGGTGACCCACGACCATCGCGCGCTCGATGTTTTCGACACCATTTATGAGATGGAGGATGGAAGAATCCGCTTGAAATCTGAGGAGGCGAAGAAGGATGCTGAAGATAAAGAGGGCTTATGAGAAAAAGGAGTCAACCGACGGGAGAAGGATTCTGATCGACAGGCTGTGGCCGCGAGGCCTGACCAAAGCGGAGGCGGGGATCGACGAGTGGATAAAGGAACTCTCCCCCAGCTCGCAGCTTCGCAAGTGGTACGGCCACGATCTGGAGAAGTGGGCTGAGTTCAAAAAGCGTTACCTCAGAGAGCTTTCTTCAGCCGATAAGAAAGACCTTCTCGAAGATCTCGCCCGGGAGGCATCCCACGGGGATGTCACGCTCGTATACGGCGCAAGAGATACCGAACATAACGACGCGAGGGTTCTGGAAGGGCTTCTCAAGCGCCGTATGAAAAGGCAGGCTGCCCGGCCCTGAAACAGAGGTCATCCGGACGAAGATCGCATTCTCCTGCCCGATGTGGTACCTTATCTTTTATGCGGAACGGCAGGTTTTTAAGGAGATTTGATCGATACTTCTTGGAGTTTGGAGAAGGAGGGAAAGAGGTATGAAATTCAATATTCCCAGACCACTGAAAGTGGAACACGAGGAACTTCACGCGGATCTTGTAAATGCGACGAAGGAAGGCGGCGACACGGGTGAGGCGGCCAGATCCGTTGCCGCCATACTGCATCCGCATTTTGTTAAAGAGGAGGAGTTTGCCCTGCCTCCGCTCGGGCTTTTGGCCTCCCTGGCCAAGGGCGAGATCGTGGCGGAAATGAATTCTGTTCTAACGATGACCGATAGACTGAAAGCCGAGCTCCATCAGATGCTGGACGAGCACAAAGCGATCGTCGCCGCCCTCGAAAAACTGGCTGATGCGGCAACAAGGGAAAATAAGCTGCGGCACCGGCGTTTTTCCGAGAAGCTGATTCTTCATGCGCAAACGGAAGAGGAAGTTCTTTATCCTGCCGCTATAGTCATTGGGGAATATGTGAGGGCTAAACTTCACCGATAGAACGGCCTTTCCCGCCAGGATATCATCATTTCGAATGGCCGTTCCTGCAGTAGTGATCGGCGGGCACTCCTCCTGCCAATCCGAATTCGGTGAAAACCCCGCATGCGCCGCAGATGCAAGGAAGTTCGGTTTGGATATCGGTACAGGCTGCCTTCCCGCTCGAGCAGTAGCGCCACGGAACGATCTCGGGATCGAAGAACTTGGTGGTCATGACCTCACCCATCTTTTCGGCGTTTTTCTCAATACACTTGTTCTTGGTCTGGACTGGGCTCTTCCAGCAGATACATTTCTTGGCGTTTTCCCTGGTAAAGGGTATCTTCCTCGCTTTCGTCGAACCCATTTCCGAACCTCCGGTCTATCTTCATTCCTTCCGGCTTTCGAGCACCCCTACCTGAGGTACCTTTCAAAGACCTCCTCGCCCCGAGCGCGCACGAATGCTGGGGAAGAAAGCGGTACTCCAATCTTGGCATATGCCTTGGGTTGGGTTCCTCCTTGCTGTGCATTTATTTATGTTTCGTCATGTCGGAACTACGATACAATGGGATTCTAGATGACCTTTCTCATGGTAAAATCACATGAAGGCTGAGAATAGGATGAGAACTTGGTTCACTCCCATTTTCGTGGTGTCGTTCTATGCGCGCAGCGCGGGGAGCTTCGGGAGCCGCATCTGGGCAGCCTTTTTTCAGGTTTTTTTTGTTGCGCTCCTGCTGGCGAGCCCTTCCGCCTTGGATGCTTTTTCGAACGACCGGAACGACGCTGTGAGACCTCAGGTTGTTTCAGGCGATCAACCGAAGAACACCGCTGAGAAGACCCTCGAGCCGGTCAGCACCGCAGAGTACAATGGGCAGTCGTACTGGTCTCTTTACCGCTGGCCGATCATTGCTCTCGCTTTCTTCCTGCTTTTCGAAACGCTCCTGATCGCCGGCCTCCTGATCGATCGAAAAAGACGCAAAACTGCGGCTAAAAGAAAGCCGGCCCGGGAAGACCACCGAGAAAACGAAGAGCGTTTCCGCTCGCTGGTTGAACAGGTGAAGGACTATGCGATCTTTTCCATGGATGTCCGAGGAAATATCTCCACCTGGAACTCAGGCGCCGAGCGGATTTATGGATATCCTGCGGAAGAAATCATCGGGAGACCCTTCTCCATTTTTTACACAAAGGAGGATGTCGAGACGAAGAAGCCCTTGCGGACCCTCGAGGCGGCATCGACACAAGGCCAATTCAAAGAGGAGGGCTGGCGGATGCGAAAAGACGGTTCAAGGCACTGGGCAGATGTGGTTATCACCGTCTTGAAGGACGAAGAGAGAAGACCTAGCGGTTTTTCAAGCGTGATCCGCGACATTACCGAGAACCTGGAGGCTGAAGAGGCATTGAACTACCGGCTTGCAATGGAGGATCTCGTCACAAAGATATCCAACAGCTTCATCAACATTTCCGCCGAGGAAATGGACGCAGAGATCGACCGGGCGCTCGTAAATGTGAGGGAATTTGTCGGCGCAGACCGCAGTTACTTTTGTCTGCTCTCAGACGACGAGAAGACGATTCGGCGTGTTCATGAATCCTGTTCAGAAGGCGCCGGGCGGCAGGCCGAAAACTTTGGGACCCTGTCTCTTGATTCACTGCCATGGGTTTACGGCAAATTGAAGCGAGCGGAGACCGTCTCTATCGTCGATATCACGCAACTTCCGGCCGAAGCGGCGGCTGAAAGAGAATTGTTGGAATCCCAATCCATCCAGGCGATGGCCGCCATTCCAATCCTTCTTGGGAAATCGCTCGTCGGCTATTTCGCGCTCAACAGTGCGCGAAAGGAGGTCAAGTGGAGAGACGAAGATATAAAACTCCTCAACGTGGTTGGAGAAGTTTTCCTGAACGGTTTGGAACGTAGGAGGGCGGAAGAAGAGCGACTGAAGATGGAGGCGGACATGCTGGAGATCCGGAGAAAGGAGATGGAGGCGCGTTTGAAGGAAAGCGAGACATGGGCGGTCATCGGAAGGATGGCCGCAGGCATCGCGCATGACATCCGAAATCCGATCAACTATGTCTCGCTGGCCCTCGATCACCTTGCCCGGGGAAGGGAGGGCGGACAGGATCAAGACCCGAAAACCCGGAGGCTGTTTGAAGGCGCCCGTTCCGAGCTGATGCGCGTCAGCGCAATGGTCCAGGACCTCCTCGACTACGGAAGGGCGCAGACACAAACCCTGGAGGTGAAAAACGGCTCCGAACTCCTGGTGAAGAGTCGCGAGGAGATCTCCCGGCAGCATGCCTCGGAAAAGATCCCTATCCTCCTGGAGCATACGGAAAAGGAGTTTCCGATCCGGGTGGAGCCCGATCTTCTGGTCAGGGCCTTGGTAAACCTGTTCGAAAACGGGTTGGAGGCCGCCGGACCCCTCGGTGAAATACGTGCCGGCATCGGCTATAATCCTCAGGATGAGAAAGAGGTTATGCTCTGGATCCAGGACTCCGGGCCTGGAATCCCGGAACAACACCTCGGGAAGATATTCACCCCCTATTTCACCACCAAGAAATCCGGCGCAGGGTTGGGCCTGCCGCTGGTACGGAAATGGGTGACGGAAATGGGGGGAAAGATCCATGTCGACAACGTACCTGGAGGCGGAGCCCGGTTCGAGATCTCGTTTCCGGCCGCAGTCCCGGAAACGTCTCAGGGATGAACCCTATTGACTCCCCAACGACTGGGTTCCCGCCAGGAGCACGCGGGAACGACGGGGTTTTTAGGGTGTCCTTGTTGTGTCATTCCCGCAATCCCTTGGCGGGAATCCATGCGGGTCTCCGAGGACCGGATGCCCGTCCCACGCCTCCGCGGGGCAGGCCCTGCGCGTGCATGACAGGATACATCAGCGGGAGCAAACCGGACAACGATTGCGGTCGTGCTGTGATCCTTGATGTTGAAGGGTTCTAATCGCGACCGCGTCCAAGTATGCTACGTTAGGTTACAGATGCAACACAGGAGCAACATGAAAAAGGCGGCGAACAAACCATCCGTTCTGGTCCTGGATGACGAAAAGCCTCAGCAGGAGATCCTCTCCCTCATCCTCGAAGACGCAGGGTATGAGGTGACGGCAACCGGCAGTCCCAAGGATGCACTGGAGGCGGTCAGGACGACCGATTTCGACCTGGTGCTGACCGATCTCAAGATGCCGGAGATGGACGGCATAGAGTTCCTGGAAAGGGTCAAGCGTCTCTCGCACCAGCAGGTGGTCGTGGTCATCACCGCCCACGGCACGATCGCCTCGGCGGTGGAGGCCATGAAGAAGGGGGCGTTCAATTACCTGACCAAGCCCCTCCAGGAAGAACCGCTCCTCGCCGTGGCCGAGCGCGCCGTGGAGCAGGCCCGGCTGGTCCGGGAAAACAGGCTCCTTCAATCCCAGCTCAAGGATCACTACTCCATCGACAACATGATCGGGAAACATGGAAGCATGCAGGAGGTATTCAGGTTGATCCAGAAGGTGGCTCCGAGCAGCACGACCGTGCTCATCTATGGGGAGAGCGGCACAGGAAAGGAATTGGTGGCCAGGGCGATCCACCAGCTCAGCCCACGGAGTTCCCTGCCGATGCAGGCCATCAACTGCGCCGCCATCCCCGAGACCCTGCTTGAGTCCGAGCTTTTCGGATATGAGAAGGGCGCATTCACCGGCGCCTATGCCAGGAAGAAGGGAATGGTGGAGCAGGCAGACGGCTCCACGCTGTTCCTGGACGAGATAGGGGATTTGAGCTTGCCGCTCCAGGCCAAGATCCTTCGCCTGCTGCAAGAGCGCGAGATCCAGCGGTTGGGGGCGAATCACACCACCCAGGTGGATGTCCGCGTAGTTTCGGCGACCCATCGCGACCTCAAGAAGATGATGGCCGAGGGCCTGTTTCGGGAGGATCTATACTATCGACTGAACACCTTCCCCATCGTAATCCCCCCCTTGAGGGAGAGAGTGACGGACATCCCGCTCCTGGTGGATCATTTCCTTAAGAAGCTGCGGAGCCTCACGGAAGGTCCGGCCAAGCGGGTCTGTCCGGCCGCGATGGACCGTCTCCTCTCCTATCATTGGCCGGGGAGTGTGAGGCAGCTCGAGTCGGTCATCGAGAGGGCCATCATCCTGGCCGAGGGCGACACGATCGAGGAGCGAGATCTCCCTCAGGAGGTCCTCCATCCCTTTGCCGGCGCCAACCCCTATGCGGGGATCGATCTGCCCGACAGCGGTCTGGATCTGGAGGAGCTGGAGAAACACCTTCTGAGGAGGGCCATGGAAAAGAGCGGAGGGGTAATTGCCAGGGCCGCCCGTCTGCTTGGGCTCACCTATCGAACCCTCCAGTACCGGCTCGACAAATACAAACTCAACCAGTAAAGGTCAGGAGCAGTAGTGTAGCGCGACAGAGTCACTTCGCGGGCGCTCACACTCTCTGGTTTGCATCCTGTGCCATGTCCTGTCATGCCCGCGCAGGGCCTGCCCCCGCTGAATGAAGCCTGCCCCGGCGAGGGCCGGGGGTGTGGGGCGGGGATCCAGTCCTCAAAGACCCGCATGGATTCCCGCCAAGGGATTGCGGGAATGACGGCCCAAGAGGCGCATGGATCTCGCTCACCGCCTGCTGCCTACGAGGACAGGCCCAGGTATTGCGGGAATGACCGATAGAGGATACCGAACCGAACCAGCCCTTTCCCGCAACAACCCAGCCCCGTCGTTCCCGCAGTCTTTTGGCGGGAACCCAGTCCGTGGCGTCTCGCATGGATTTCCGCTCCTCGGCTACAGCCTGCAGGGACAGGTTCCGCGGGAACGACGTCAAAAGAATGTAAGGAACTGTTATACGCACTACACTGACTACACCAAAACGTAGATCGGATGCACCATTACGTTAAGTTTTTCGGCTTCTCGCGACTCCCCATTTCGGCAAACCCTCCGCCAATTCATAATAAATCAACCGCTTGAGCACTCCTTCGGAAGGTGGCACCCAAGTTGCGATAAGAGAGGGTAACAGCCTCTTGGGGAAAACGGGGGATGCCTTGAAGACCGACGAGCAATTGCAGCTTGAAGTCTGCGAAGAGTTGAGATGGGACCCGATGGTCAATGATGCGAACATAAGGGTTTCCGGTAAGGATGATATGGTGGTCCTTCAAGGACATGTTTCTCACTATGCCGAGAAGTTGGCGGCCAAAGAAGCGGCCATGCGGGTGAAGGGGGTTCTGACGGTGGTCGACGACATCGAAGTGAAGCTTTCCTATACCGACCATCGAAAAGACGAAGACATCGTGAACGCCATCTCGAATGCGCTGAAATGGAGCGTCTGGGTGCCGGATGACGTCAAGGCGACGGTGCACAGGGGGTGGGTGACGCTCACGGGTGAAGTGGATTGGGAGTTCAACAGAAAAGAGGCGGAAAGCATCGTGTGTCGCATGATCGGAGTGAGGGGCGTGAGCAATCTCATCGCCATCAAGCCGCGGAATTTCAGACGCGATGACCCCAAAGAGGCGATAGAGAGAGCCTTCAGGAGAAATGGAAGGATCGGCTCCGCTCGGATCACGGTGGAAGTGGTCAATGGGAAGGTGGTCCTGCGTGGCAGGGTCAATTCCTGGGCCGAGCGAGTGGAGGCCGGCCGGGTTGCCTGGTCGGCCCGGGGTGTGTCCCTTGTGGACAACGAGACCCTGGTTTCGTATGAGACGGGCGGCTCCTCCCGCTCGGAATAAAATCATGGGGGAATACTCATGGAAGAAGCGCGAACTTACAAAGCGAATACAGACGAGAAAGAAAGGCGATGTCTGAGATGCGGAAAGAAGGTGGTCGGGAGATATCTCTGCAGGCGCTGTTTCAAGCTGAACTCGGCCTTGGAGGCCGCAGTCGGCCGGTTCGAATACCGCAGGTCGACCACGGACCTGTCGTAAGGCAGCGGGTTCCCCTGATAAATCTAGAAGAGAAAATCCAAGGAGGAGGTGATGGCATGTCGCTCGGACTTACTCCCTGGAGATCTTTCACCCCGTTTCGGGAATTGGAAAGGATGCGAGAGGAGATGGATCGTCTCTGGGACTCGTTCTTTGAGAGGAGAGAGGACGGAGAGGAGATCGGATGGCTCCCGGCCATCGACATCTCTGAAACCAAGGATGCGATCCTGGTAAAGGCAGAGTTGCTCGGCATGGAAGCCAAGGACATCGATATTTCCTTTTCCGGTGAGGTGCTGACGTTCAAGGGCGAGAAGAGAATGGAAAAGGAGCAGAAAGATGAAAGCTACCACATGCTCGAGAGAAGCTACGGCACATTTTCCAGGTCCGTTCGGGTGCCCCATGAGGTGCAGGGAGACAAGATTGCCGCCAGGTGCAAAGACGGCGTCCTGAGCGTCACTCTGCCGAAGTCCGACAGAGCCGGACCAAAGGAGATCAGGATAAAGGCCGAATAGACCAGGACTCGTTTATCACCTTCAAACCGGCTGGTAGTAGAGAATGTTTGAGAAGAACGTAATGGAAGAATGCTTCAAGGTTAAAGATCTTAACGGGATGAGAGAGGACGAGGAAGTCTGCCGAGAAATTGAAGCCTTGAGAAAGAAGGTGGAGGACAAGGAGAGAGAGGCGAAGGAAACCTATGATCGTCTCCTGAGAACGGCTGCCGATTTTGACAATTACAGAAAGAGGGTGGCGAGAGAAAAGGAGGAGTGGTTCAGATCGGCCAACGAGGAACTAATCAAGGCGATCTTGCCATTCCTGGACAATCTGGACAAGGCACTGGGCCATTCGGAGAACACTGTGGATCTTCGCAGCCTGGCAGAAGGGATAAGGTTGACCCGCGATCAGATTCTCCGAACCTTGAAAGAGTTCGGCCTCTCGCCCGTCGAATCTCTCGGTCTTCCGTTCGACCCCGCTGTTCACGAGGCCGTGGCAGTTGCCGAAACGGATCAGGTGGAGGCGAACCGGGTAGTGGAGGAATTCCTCAAAGGCTTCCTCCTGCACGGCCGCCTGATCAGGGCGGCGAAGGTCTCGGTGTCAAAGTCTCCGCAGGAAGCGATCCCGGAATAGCGCTCTTCGGCGGTAAAGAACTCTTTGCAAAGGTGGTTTCTATGACGGCCCAAGGCCTTCCGCTTCTGTACGCCCTGTACGGGTTTGTCGGGCTTTTCGAATGGTCGTTGGCCCTTTCACGAACAATCTTTACGATCAGGGGTAACAAAATCCTTGTGCCTTTGACGGTCTTTATGGAGACCTTTGTGGCCCTCCTCGTGTTCAAGAGATTTGTAGAGTGCAATGACTGGGTGATCGCCCTCTGCTATTCCATCGGCTCTGCCTTGGGCAGCCTAGTCCCGATGCTCGTGATAGGAGAAAAGGAAAGAGGCCACTCCGGACGAGCCGTCGAGAACACCAAAAACCGTTTACCTGGACGTGCAGATTTGAAAGAGGTGAGTCATGCAGGATAAGACGTTGGAAAAAAGGTTGTATGTGACCGAGCAGGACATGGAGCGTCTCGAACCGATCCTTGCCTCTGCGCATCAAAAAAGCGGCCAGGAAAAGGAAAACGTCCGAAGACTGAGCGAAGATCTGGACAGGGCGAGCGTAATCGGCGCCGAAGAGGTTCCTCGCGACGTGGTCACCATGAATTCCAAAGTGCGCGTCATGGATATGGATTCAGGGGAGGAGATGACCTTCACCCTGGTCTTTCCGGAGGCCGCCGATTTTTCACAGGGCAAGATCTCCGTGCTGGCCCCTATCGGTTCCGCGGTCCTGGGATACCGGACCGGAGACGTGGTTGAGTGGAAAGTTCCGGCCGGCACGAGGCGATTGAAGATCGTGAGGGTCCTGGGCCGGTTGGAAACGTGAGAAAATCGGGGAGCTTCTGTGTGGGACTCGAGTAGCGTGGATTGTTCACCCATGGAAGGATCGAGCTATGACCCTGAAGCAGAGAAAACCTTCGCGCGAACCGGTTGTCGTTCACGATGAGAGTCGTGGCACGGTTTTGAGGCAAGCCCTAATGGAAATCGGAAGAACTCCCTCTGACCCCAAACCCCTGCACAAGAGAGTCAAAGGATCCCACGTGGAGGTGAAAAGGGAGGAGCTCTACGATTTGCGGCGTCTGGCGATTCTTGGCAACGGGTTGGCCCGTGTGGCTCATGAAAGCAAAAACAG